>NZ_CP076023.1:663392-1326785 GCF_018623035.1 Cellulomonas dongxiuzhuiae | reverse complement strand
TGCGCCGGGCGCGCACCAACAAGCTCACGGTCGAGGACTTCGCCGGCACCTCGATCTCGCTGACGAACCCCGGCACCATCGGCACGGTCCACTCGGTCCCGCGCCTCATGCAGGGCCAGGGCACGATCGTCGGCGTCGGCGCGATGGACTACCCGGCGGAGTTCGCCGGGACGTCGGACGAGCAGCTCAACCGGATGGGCGTCTCGAAGGTCCTGACGATCACGTCGACCTACGACCACCGCATCATCCAGGGCGCGCAGTCGGGCGACTTCCTGCGGATCCTCTCGCGCAAGCTGCTGGGCGAGGACGGCTTCTACGACCGCGTCTTCGCGGCGCTGCGCGTGCCCTACGAGCCCGTGCGCTGGGTCCGCGACGCCAACCACGACCCCGACGCCGAGGCGATCAAGCCCGCCCGCATCGCCGAGCTCATCCACGCGTACCGCTCGCGCGGCCACCTCATGGCGGAGACCGACCCGCTGGCCTACCGCCAGCGCAAGCACCCCGACCTGGACGTGCAGAACCACGGCCTGACGCTGTGGGACCTGGACCGCACCTTCCCCACCGGTGGCTTCACCGGCAAGACGCGCGCGACGCTGCGTGACGTCCTCGGCCTGCTGCGGGACTCGTACTGCCGCACCGTGGGCGCCGAGTACATGCACCTGCAGGACCCCCGCCAGCGGCGGTGGCTGCAGGAGCGCCTGGAGTCCGGCTACGCACGCACCCCGCGCGAGGACCAGCTGCGGATCCTGCGCCGCCTCAACGCGGCCGAGGCGTTCGAGACGTTCCTGCAGACCAAGTTCGTCGGCCAGAAGCGCTTCTCGCTCGAGGGCGGCGAGTCCCTCATCCCGCTGCTCGACGCGATCCTGTCGCGCGCGGCGAACGGCGGGCTCGACGAGGTCGGCATCGGCATGGCCCACCGCGGGCGGCTCAACGTGCTGGCGAACATCGCCGGCAAGTCCTACGGGCAGATCTTCAGCGAGTTCGAGGGCAACCAGGACCCGAAGTCGGTGCAGGGCTCCGGCGACGTGAAGTACCACCTGGGTACGGAGGGGGTCTTCACGGCGGAGTCCGGTGCGACGACCGACGTGTACCTGGCCGCCAACCCGTCGCACCTCGAGGCCGTCGACCCGGTGCTCGAGGGCATCGTGCGCGCCAAGCAGGACCTCATCGACCTGGGCGGCGACGGCTTCTCGGTGCTGCCGATCCTCATCCACGGCGACGCGGCGTTCGCCGGCCAGGGCGTGGTGTTCGAGACCCTGAACCTGGCGCAGCTGCGCGGCTACCGCACGGGCGGCACGATCCACGTGATCGTCAACAACCAGGTCGGGTTCACCACCGGGCCGTCGTCGTCGCGCTCGTCGCAGTACGCGACGGACGTGGCGAAGGGGCTGCAGGTCCCGATCTTCCACGTCAACGGGGACGACCCCGAGGCCGTGGTGCGCATCGCCGAGCTGGCGTTCGAGTACCGCGAGCAGTTCGACCGCGACGTCATCATCGACATGGTCTGCTACCGCCGGCGCGGCCACAACGAGGGCGACGACCCGTCGATGACCCAGCCGCTGATGTACAACCTCATCGAGGCCAAGCGGTCGGTGCGCAAGATCTACACCGAGACCCTCGTGGCGCGCGGCGACATCACGATCGAGGAGGCCGAGCAGGCCCTGCGCGACTACCAGTCGCAGCTCGAGCGCGTGTTCAGCGAGACGCGCGAGGACGGCTGGACGCCGCCCCCGGCGGACGTCGAGACCGTCGCGGGCCTCGAGCGCCCGGAGTCCCAGCAGGAGGACGCCGGCGTCATGGTCGGCTGGCAGACGGCGGTGCCCGCCTCCGTCCTCCAGCGCATCGGTCACGCCCACGTGAGCCCGCCCGAGGGCTTCACGGTTCACCCGAAGCTCGCCCAGCTCCTGGAGAAGCGCGAGCGCATGAGCCGGGACGGGGGCATCGACTGGGGCTACGGCGAGATCCTCGCGTTCGGCTCGCTGCTCATCGAGGGCACGCCGGTGCGCCTCGCCGGTCAGGACTCGCGTCGCGGCACGTTCGTGCAGCGCCACGCGGTGCTGCACGACCGTGAGACGGGCGCCGAGTGGACCCCGCTGCTGTACCTGTCGGGCGACCAGGCGAAGTTCTGGGTCTACGACTCCTCGCTGTCGGAGTACGCGGCGCTCGGGTTCGAGTACGGCTACTCGGTGGAGCGCCCGGACGCGCTGGTGCTGTGGGAGGCGCAGTTCGGCGACTTCGTCAACGGCGCGCAGACCGTCATCGACGAGTTCATCTCCTCCGCCCAGCAGAAGTGGGCCCAGCGCTCGTCGGTCGTGCTGCTGCTGCCGCACGGCTACGAGGGCCAGGGACCGGACCACTCGTCGGCCCGGATCGAGCGGTTCCTGCAGCTCGCGGCCGAGGACAACATGACGATCGCGCAGCCGTCGTCGCCCGCGTCGCACTTCCACCTGCTGCGCCGTCAGGCGTACCAGCGCCCGCGCCGCCCGCTCGTGGTGTTCACGCCCAAGTCGATGCTGCGCCTCAAGGCGGCGACGTCGGACGTGCAGGACTTCACGACGGGCACGTTCCGGACCGTGGTCGGGGACGACCTGGCCGCCGGCAAGGCCGACCAGGTCACGCGCGTGCTGCTCTGCTCGGGCAAGGTCTACTGGGACCTGCTGGCGCAGCGCGTGTCCTCGGGTGACCAGCAGACAGCGATCGTGCGGTTCGAGCAGCTCTACCCGCTGGAGCCGGACGCGATCGCCGAGGCGCTCGCGCCGTACGGCGACGCGGAGCTGGTGTGGGTGCAGGACGAGCCGCGCAACCAGGGGCCGTGGACGTTCATGTCCACGCACCTGCCGCGGATCGTCGGGCGCGACGTGCAGGTGGTGTCCCGCCCCGAGTCCGCCTCGCCCGCGGCCGGGTCGGCCAAGAAGCACGCCGTCGAGCAGAAGGCGCTGATCGAGGCCGCCTTCGCGCGCTGAGCCGACGCCCACGGGGCCGGACCGCCCTCCCGCACGGGAGGGCCGGGCCGGCCCCGTCGTCGTCCTGCCCGGGTGTGCGCCCGCGTGCCGGCGTCGCCCGGTCAGGAGGCGCGCTCAGCCCGTTCCTCGTCGTCCAGGCCGTCGGCGGACCCGGCCACCGGCGTGCGGGTGAACCGGCGGCGGTAGGCCAGCGGCGTCGTGCCGAGCGTCCGCGCGAAGTGGTGGCGCAGGAGCGCCGCGGAGCCGAAGCCGCAGCGCCGGGCCACCTCGTCGACGGGCGCGTCGGTGCGTTCGAGGAGCTCCTGGGCGCGCCCCACGCGCTGGCGTGCGACCCACGCAGCCGGCGTGACGCCCGTCTCGGCACGGAACCTGCGCGCGAAGGTCCGCTCCGACATGAGCGCCTGCGCGGCGAGCACCGGGACGCCCAGCTCCTCGTCGAGGTGCTCCAGCATCCAGGTGAGCAGCGGGGCGAGGGTGTCGGCGACGGACGGCAGCGGCGTGTCCACGTACTGCGCCTGGCCGCCGTCGCGCTGCGGCGGGACGACCATGCGGCGCGCGACGCTGGTCGCGGCCGCCGCACCGAGCTCGCGGCGCACGAGGTGCAGGCACGCGTCGATGCCGGCGGCCGTCCCGGCGCCGGTGATCACGCGGCCGTCCTCGACGAAGAGCACGTCGGGGTCGACGGTCGCCGCCGGGAACCGCGCGGCGAGCTCCGCGGCGTGCATCCAGTGCGTCGTGCAGCGCCGTCCCTCCAGCAGGCCGGCCTCCCCCAGGGCGAAGGCACCACTGCAGATCGACAGGATCCACGCCCCGCGGGCGTGGGCGTCGCGCAGTGCCATCAGCACCTCGGCGGGGACGCCTGCCGCCGGCATCCCGTACGCGGGGACGACGACGAGGTCGGCGTCGAGCGTGGCCTCCAGGCCGTGCTCGACGACGATGGAGAACCCACCCTTGGTGGGCATGACGGCGCCGGCGACGGGGCCGCAGACCCGGAAGTCGAAGGTCGGGCCGCCCGTGTCGGAGCGGTCGATCCCGAAGACCTCGCAGGCGGTCCCGAGCTCGAACGGCGCGGCGTGGGGCAGGGCGACGACGGTGACGGTCCGGAGCATGTTGCCACGGTCGCACGTGGTTGGCAGGATCTCAACGCTTGTCGGCACATCTGCCACTCGTGGCACGATATCGACGAGAGCACAGTTTCTGCCATGGACATCTTCTGGCTGATCCTCGCGACCCTGTCCGTCGCCGCCGTCCTCGGCGGCCTGGCCCGCGCCGTGCGCGACGACGGCCTGGGCCACCGTGAACCGCCCCCCTCGCACGTCGACGACGCGCACCGCACACCCCTGACGCAGGTCTTCTCCCGCTGACCCGGTCCGGTCGCCCGGACGCCGGGCGACTCGGGCCGACCCGCGCACCGAACGGCACGACCAGGCGGCCCGCGCCTGAGAGACTGTCGCCCGAGCAGGCACCGGACGGCCCGGCGCTGCGGGCATGGGCAGGAGTGATGCTGCGTGGGTGAGCTGCCGCTGCGCCTCGCGGTCGTCGGGGACGAGCTGGTGGCCGGCGCGGGCGACCCGAAGGGCCTCGGGTGGGTCGGACGCGTCACCGCCCGCACGCCCGCCCCGGACCCGTTGACGGTCCTCACCCTGGCCGTCCCCGGGGAGACCAGCACCGAGCTCGGCGCCCGCTGGGACGCCGAGGTCTCCCGCCGGCTCTCGCCGCACGCCGACAACCGCCTCGTCGTGGCGCTGGGCCGCGCCGACATCGGCGCCGGGCTGTCGCTGGCGCGCAGCCGGCTCAACCTGGCCAACGTGCTGGACATCGCCGACCAGCGCCGCATCCCGGCCTTCGTCGTCGGACCGCCGCCGGGCGCACCGCACGACGGCGACCGGCTCGCGGAGCTGTCGGCGGCGCTGGGCGACGTCGCGGCACGGCGTCGGGTGCCGTACGTCGACATGTACTCGCCGCTCGCCGCGCACGACCAGTGGCTCGCCGACATGGCGACCTCCCCGCACCAGCTACCCGGCCAGGCCGGCTACGGCCTCATGGCCTGGCTCGTCCTGCACACCGGGTGGCAGGCCTGGCTCGGTCTGCCCGATGACGGCGCCTGATCCCCTGCCCGTCCCGTCGACGGGACCCCGGCTCGACACCCCCGCCCCGCGCGTCGTGGGCCCGTGGGCCGTCCTCGAGGTGTGCGGGCGCGCCGCGCTGATCCTGCTGGGCGCCGCCGTGGTGCTCTACGTCGGGTACATCGTGGTCGAGCGCCCGACGTCCCGTGAGGGCGTGGACGCCGCCACCGCCGCGGCGATCCTCGCCATGATGTACGCGCTGCACCTCGCCGCGCTGCTGGTGCTGGGCTGGCCGGGCGGCATCGCGACGGCGCACCTGCTGCGCCACGAGACGTCCGAGGCCCGCCACGTCGCCGGGTTCGCGGTGACGGGCGCCGTGCTCGGTGCCGCGGTCCTGCTCGTCGTGGGGCACGTCGGCGCCGCGGCGGTGTGGGCTGTGGTCGGTGCCGCGTCCGCGGGAGCGGCGCGCGCGTGGACCGGTCGCGCCCGTCGCCGCCGCGCCGTCCACCCCTCCCGCGCCTAGCCGCCGCACCTGCATCGGTCGCGGCCCCACCGCCCCCGGGCGTGCGTCAGCGCAGGGTCGAGCGCATCGTGCGCAGCGCGGTGTCCAGCACCGTGCGCAGCGTCTCGACCGTGAGCTCGTCGACGCCCGCCGCGGCGTCCGCACGGCGCAGGTCGGCGCGGACCTCGTCGCCGAAGCGCCGCACGACAGCCTCCGCCTCGACGCGGCGCCGGTGGGACGCCGTGCGCTGCGGGTCCGGCGCGCCGGACACCGGGGTCGCCGCGTCACGCGCCCGCTGCGCGGCCGACGCGAGGTCGGCGCGCAGCCCGCGCATGGCCGCCTGCACGTCGTCCCGCACCTGCGACGCCTGGGCCCGCACCGTCTCCGAGATCTCGGCCTCGAGGTGGGCGAGGTCGCCGCGCCGCTCGTCGAGCACGGCCCGGCCGGCGTCCGTCAGCGTGTACGTGGCCTTGCGCCCGTCGTCGGAGCGCCGGACGAGGCCCTCCTCCTCGAGCCTCGCGAGCCGCGGGTAGACCGTGCCGGCGCTCGGCCGGTAGGTGCCGCCGAACCGGTCCGACAGCGCGGTGATGAGCTCGTAGCCGTGCCGCGGCCCGTCCTCGAGGAGCGCGAGGAGGTACAGCCGCAGCTGGCCGTGCGCGAAGACCTGGGCCATCAGGCGTGGCCGCTGGTCACGTCGTCGGCGACGTCGCCCGTCGCGTCACCCGGCACGGCGTCCGCCACGTCGTCAGCGACCCCGGGCGCGCGCAGGACCGTGACGTGGCCCGTGACCGTCGTCGCCGAGAGGAACGTGCCGCCGTCGCCCGCGTCGAGGTCGACCGTGCGGTGCCCCGGCCCGGCGCCCTTGTGCTCGCGCCCGTCGACCACGAGCCGCCCGGAGACGGACTGCGCGCGCACCTGCAGCCCGGCGCCCTCGGGCAGCCGCACCGTCAGGTCGCCCGAGACGGTCGTGACCGTCAGCGAGGACGTGCCGGTGCCGACGTCGAGCGAGACGGCTCCCGACACCGAGTTGCCCTGCACGAGGGTCAGGTCGCCGGACGCGGCGATCTCGCCCGAGACGGTGTTGAAGCGCAGGTCGCCGTCGTGCCGGCGCACGACGATGTCACCCGAGACGGTGTTGACCGACAGTTTGCCGCGCACGTCGTCGACGACCACGGACCCCGAGACGGTCGACACCGACGCATCCTGCCGCAGACCCGCGACGAGCCCGTCGGCGCTGACGGTGGCGACCTTGGCCAGGACGCTGCGCGGGACCGCGAGGTGCACGTCGGCGCGGTCCTTGTCCTGGAAGTTGCGGAACTTCTCGACGAACCCCTCCCAGCCGCCCAGCGTGAAGCTGTACCCGACACGCAGCTCGCCGTCGGCGAGGGTCACCTCCAGCGGGCGGCCGTCGACGCGGTGCACCTCGAGGCGCGCACCACGCGCGTCGGGGTCGTCGTGCGCGACGACGTCGAGACGTCCGCCGACGAGCCCGACGCGCAGCGCGCGGACGTCCTCGACCTCGATGACCTGCGGGCCGGCGACGACCCAGGATTCCGTGGACATGTGGACCTCCAACGCGATATGTCGTGTGATGCAGACACGCTATATCGCGAGTGCGCAGAGCACAACGCCCCAGGCAGCACGACGGCCGGCGCCCCAGGGGGTCACCGGCCGTCGACGGCTCGCGCCGCGCGTCAGACCACGATGCCCGCGCCGCGCAGCTCGACCGTCAGGTCGTGCGGGTTCGACGCCACGGCCAGCGCCTCCTCGTAGGTCACGACCGCGTCGCGCACGAGCGTGTACAGGTGCTGGTCGAACGTCTGCATCTTGTAGAAGTCGCCGTCCTTGATGAGGTCCAGCAGCGGCGGGTTCTCCTGCGGCTCGATGATCGCCTCGGCCGTACGACCGGTGTTGACCATCACCTCGATCGCCGCCTGCCGCCCGCTGCCGTCGGCCTTGCGCACCAGTCGCTGCGAGACGATGCCGCGCAGCGACTGCGCGAGCGCGATGCGGACCTGCTTCTGCTCGTGCGGCGGGAAGAAGTCGACGATGCGGTTGATCGTCTCGGCGGCGTCGATCGTGTGGAGCGTCGACAGCACGAGGTGGCCGGTCTCCGCGGCCGACAGCGCCGCGCGCACCGTCTCGACGTCGCGCATCTCGCCCACGAGGATGACGTCCGGGTCCTGGCGCATGGCCGCACGCAGCGCGACCGTGAAGTCCGCGGTGTCCTGGCGCACCTCGCGCTGGGACACGATCGCCTTCTTGTCCGAGTGCAGGATCTCGATCGGGTCCTCGATCGTGACGATGTTGACCTCGCGGTAGGAGTTGATGAGGTCGACCATCGACGCCAGCGTCGTGGTCTTGCCCGACCCCGTCGGGCCCGTCACCAGCACCAGGCCGCGCGGCTCGAGCGCGAGCTCGCCGACGACCTCGGGCAGCCCCAGCTCCCCGAGCGACTGCGCGCCCACCGCGACCCGGCGGAACACCATGCCGTACGTGCCGCGCGCCTGGTAGGCGTTGACACGGAACCGCCCGACGCCGGACAGCGAGTACGCGAAGTCCGCCTCCTTGGTGTCCCGGAACTTCTCCACCAGGTCGTCGGGCAGGACCTCCTCGAGCATCCGCTCGGTATCCAACGGCCGCAGCTCCGGCGCCTGCAGCTTGCGCAGGCGTCCGTCGACCCGCACGCGCGGGGCGGAGCCGACCTTGCAGTGCAGGTCGGAGCCCCCGGTGCTGGCCAGGGCGTGCAGGAACGGGATCACGGACTGCGGCTGCTGGCTCACGTCAGGGGTATCGGGATCCGGGTGCCCGCACTTGAGCGACACGGGGGGCGCGCCCGACCCGCGCGGTGTGGGACGATGGAGCGATATCCCCGGCGCGTGCGGTCTTGAGCGCGCGCCGCGAACCGAGGAGAACCAGCGATGAGCAAGCGTGGCCGCAAGCGTCGCTCCCGCAAGGGGAACGCCGCCAACCACGGCAAGCGTCCCAACGCCTGAGCGTTCGACGCCCTGACGTGCCGACGGGCCCGGAGCATCGCTCCGGGCCCGTCGCCGTCCCACCTGGTGCCCGACGCCTGCGTCAGGCCTCGGGTTCCGCCCCGGCGCGCTGGCGCAGGACGGTCAGCTGCTCGCGGATCCGCAGCCGCAGCGCGGCCGGCGCCTCCTCCTGGCAGCAGCGCCGCACGAGCTGCTTGAGGACCACCTCGACGTGCTCCTCCTCGAGGCACGGCGCGCACTCGTCGAGGTGCGCCTGGACGCGCTTCTGGTCCAGGTCGCCCAGCTCGGAGTCGACGTACTCCCAGAGACGCTCGACCGCCTCGTCGCACCCGCAGGCGGTGCCGTCCACCGGCCCCGGGCCCGTGGACGGGCCGGAGCCGGCGTCCTCGGGGGCGCTCATCGTGCACCGTCCGGGACCGTCGGGGCGGCACCGGCCAGCCCCCGGCCGCGTGCGTAGTCGGAGAGCAGCTCGCGCAGCTGTGCGCGTCCTCGGTGCAGGCGGGACATCACCGTCCCGATCGGCGTGCCCATGATCTCGGCGATCTCCTTGTACGCGAAGCCCTCGACGTCCGCGAGGTACACCGCGATGCGGAAGTCCTCGGGGATCTGCTGCAGGGCGTCCTTCACGTCGGAGTCCGGCAGGTGGTCCAGCGCCTCGGCCTCGGCCGAGCGCAGGCCGCGTGACGTGTGCGACTCCGCACGCGCCAGCTGCCAGTCCTCGATCTCCTCCGACCGGGACTGCTGCGGCTCGCGCTGCTTCTTGCGGTACGTGTTGATGTACGTGTTGGTGAGGATCCGGTAGAGCCACGCCTTGAGGTTGGTGCCCGGGCGGTACTGGTGGAACGCCGCGAACGCCTTGGTGAAGGCCTCCTGGACGAGGTCCTCCGCGTCGGCGGGGTTGCGCGTCATCCGCAGCGCAGCGCCGTACAGCTGGTCCAGGTAGACCAGCGCCTCCGCCTCGAACCGGTCGCTGCGGGCGGCGTCGTCCTCGCCGGCCGGGGCACGCGTCGTGCCCTGGTCCTCCTCGACGCCCTCGGGTAGCTCACTCATCGCCCACGAGCCTAGTGCTCCGCGCACCAGGTCACCCGACCGGGCGTCGGGCACGCCCCACGGCGACACGGCGGGTGCGGGCCCGGGCAGGGGACGGGTCTCGACGGCACAGCTCATGACCGGTCCAACACCCGCCCACCGTGCGGGCATTCCCGGCACGCGTTGCCGTGGGTGCGCGCCGGGCGGCGGACGACACTAGCGTGGGACCACCGCCGACCCGCGGTCGATCCCCCAGGAGGAACCCGTGCTGCTGCGTCGCCTCGCCCGTCCCCTGTTCGCGTCGTGGTTCGTCAGCCAGGGGCTCGACGCGCTGCGGCACCCCGGCGCCCACGCCCAGGTCGTGCGCGACGGCCTGGACGGCGTGCGTGCCCGCGTGCCGCTGTCCGCCCGGTCCTCGGCACCCGGGCCCGTCGCGAAGGCCCTCACGGGCGGTTTCAGCGACAAGCAGCTCGCGACCGCGACCCAGGCGCACGGTGCCGCGATGCTCGTCGCCGGCGCGATGCTGGCCGTGGGACGCGCGCCGCGCACCGCCGCCCTGGCGCTCGCCGGGCTCACCGTCCCGCTCGTGCTCGTGAACCTCCCCGTCGGCCGCGACTCCCTGACGCCCGAGGAGAAGAAGGCGCGCTCCGAGCGCCTGGTGCGGGCCCTGTCGTTCGCGGGCGGCGCCGTTCTCGTGGGTGTCGACCTCGAGGGCCGCCCGGGCGTGTCGTGGCGCGTGCAGCACGCTCGGGCCGACCGCGCGGCGCTGAAGGCCGCGCGCGCCACCGAGGCCGCCAAGCACGTGGACGGCTGACGCCCGCCGTGCACCGACGCCGCTAGCCTGGCCGCATGACGAGCCCGCACACCGACCTGTGGTCCGCCCCCGTCGCCGACGCGCCGCTGGACGCCACGGTCGCGGTGCCCGGCTCGAAGTCGCTGAGCAACCGCTACCTCGCCCTGGCCGCTCTCGCCGAAGGCCCGAGCACGCTGCGATCGCTGCTCGTCTCGCGCGACACGCGGCTCATGGCGGCGGCGCTCGAGACGCTGGGCGTGCAGGTGGACCTCGGCGGTGACGCCGTGCGCGTCACCCCCGGGCGGCTGCGCGGGCACGTCACGATCGACTGCGGCCTGGCCGGAACCGTCATGCGCTTCCTGCCCGCGATCGCGGCGCTCGCCGACGGCCCCGTGCACTTCAAGGGCGACGTCGAGGCGCTCGTGCGGCCCATGGGCCCCCTGCTGCAGGCGCTGCGCGCGCTCGACGTGCGGGTGGACGACGAGGGTGAGCCCGGCCACCTGCCGTTCACGGTCCACGGCCGCGGGACGGTGGGCGGCGGCCACGTCGACATCGACGCGTCAGGCTCGAGCCAGTTCGTCAGCGGCCTGCTCCTCGCCGGTGCCCGGTTCGAGCGCGGGCTCACGGTCCGGCACACCGGCCCGACGCTGCCGAGCCTGCCGCACATCGAGATGACGGTCGACGTGCTGCGCGCCGCGGGCGTGGTGGTCGACGACTCGCGTCCCGAGATCTGGCGCGTCGAGCCCGGGCCGGTCGCGGGTCGCGACGTGCACGTCGAACCGGACCTGTCGAACGCCGCGCCGTTCCTGTGCGCCGCGATGGTCGCCGGCGGCTCCGTGCGCGTCCCCGGCTGGCCGGCCCGCACGACGCAGCCCGGCGGGCTGCTGCCGGACATCCTGACGCGCATGGGGGCGTCCGTGGCGCTCGACGGCGAGGTGCTCACGGTCACGGGCACCGGCGAGGTGCGCGGTGTCGACCTCGACCTGCGGGCCGCCGGTGAGCTCGCGCCGACGATCGCCGCGCTGGCGACGCACGCCGGCTCCCCCACGCGGCTGCGCGGCATCGCGCACCTGCGCGGCCACGAGACCGACCGGCTGGCCGCGCTCGCGGCGGAGATCACCCGCGTCGGCGGGCAGGCCGAGCAGACGTCCGACGGCCTGGTCATCACGCCGCGCCCGCTGCACGGCGGCGTGTGGCGGACGTACGCCGACCACCGCATGGCGACCGCCGGCGCCCTCGTGGGGCTGCGCGTGCCCGGCGTCGAGGTCGAGGACGTCGCCACCACCGCCAAGACCCTGCCCGGCTTCGTCGACCTGTGGACCGGCATGCTCGCGGCGTCCGCCGGCCACGTGGTGCGTGACGGCCTGACCGCGGGACCGACCGCCTGATGCCCGAGCGGCGCTACGACGAGCGGGACGTACGGATCCGTCCTGGTCGGGGTTCGCGCCCCCGCACCAAGCGACGCCCCGAGCACGCCGACGCGCGCACGGCGATGGTCGTCGCGGTCGACCGGGGCCGCTACACGGTGCTCCTCGACCCCGGCGGCCCGGACGAGACCCGGATCCTCGCCATGAAGGCGCGCGAGCTCGGACGGGACCGCGTGGTGCCGGGCGACCGCGTCGACGTCGTGGGTGACACCACCGGCGCCGAGGGGTCGCTCGCGCGCATCGTGCGGATCGGGGAGCGCCGCACCGTGCTGCGCCGGACGGCCGACGACACCGACCCGGTCGAGCGGATCATCGTCGCCAACGCCGACCGGCTCGTCGTCGTGACCGCGCTGGCCGACCCCGAGCCGCGCACACGGATGATCGACCGGTGCGTGGCTGCGGCGTACGACGCGGGCATGGAGGTCCTGCTCGCCCTGACCAAGGGGGACCTGGCGGACCCCGCCGAGCTGATCGCGATGTACGCACCGATCGGCGTCGACGTCGTCGTGACGAGCCGTGGCGTCGACCCCGTGACGGGTGAGCGCACGATCGTCGGGCTCGACAGGCTGCGCGACGTGCTGACGGGCGACGTGTCCGTCCTGGTCGGCCACTCGGGCGTCGGCAAGTCCACGCTCGTCAACGCACTCGTCCCCGACGCCAGGCGCGCCGTCGGCGTGGTCAACGACGTGACGGGCCGCGGGCGGCACACGTCCTCCTCGGCCATCGCGCTCGAGGTCCACGGCACGGACGCCCCGACGTGGGTCATCGACACCCCCGGCGTGCGGTCGTTCGGGCTCGCGCACGTCGACCCGAGCCACCTGCTCGGGGCGTTCCCCGACCTCGACGACGTGGCACGCGAGTGCCCCCGCGGGTGCACGCACCTGGCCGACTCCCCCGACTGCCTGCTCGACGAGTGGGTGGCCGACGCACCGGACGACGTCGTCCGCGCGGCACGCGCCGCACGGCTCGACTCGTTCCGCCGTCTGCTGGTCAGCCGCCTCGGCGTCGAGGACGAGACCGACGGGGACGGCGCGCGCGGCCGGTGATGTCCGCCCCGCTTCGGTAGGTTGACGCCGCGGACCGCCCGTCGACGACGGTGGACGGGTACCGCACCTGCAGTGAGGAGCCCCATGGCCTACGACGACGACCTCCGGCTGGCGCACGTCGTCGCCGACACGGTCGACTCGCTGACGATGTCGCGCTTCAAGGCGCAGGACCTGCAGGTCGAGACCAAGCCGGACCTGACGCCCGTCACCGACGCGGACCGTGCGGCCGAGGACCTGGTGCGCTCCCAGCTGGGCCGCGCGCGACCGCGTGACGCGGTGCACGGCGAGGAGCGCTCGGACACCGGGCACGGCCCGCGCCGCTGGGTCGTCGACCCCATCGACGGCACCAAGAACTTCGTCCGCGGGGTCCCCGTCTGGGCGACGCTGCTGGCACTGATGGACGGCGACGAGGTCGTGCTCGGCGTGGTGAGCGCCCCGGCGCTCGGCCGGCGCTGGTGGGCCGCCAAGGGCACGGGCGCGTTCACGGGCAAGTCCCTCGCGGCCGCGACGCGGCTGCGCGTCTCGGGCGTGGAGCGGCTCGAGGACGCGTCGCTGTCGTACTCCGACCTGGGCGAGTGGGAGGAGCACGGGCGCCTCGACCCGTTCCTCGACCTGAGCCGTCGCGTGTGGCGCACGCGGGCCTACGGCGACTTCTGGTCGTACGTGCTCGTCGCGGAGGGTGCGGTCGACGTGGCCGCCGAGCCCGAGCTCGAGCTGTACGACATGGCGGCGCTCGTCCCCGTCGTCACCGAGGCGGGCGGCCGCTTCACGTCCCTGAAGGGCGTCGACGGCCCGCACGGCGGCAACGCCGTCGTCACCAACGGCCTGCTGCACGACGAGGTCCTGGCCGTGCTGGAGGGCCGATGAGCGCTCCGGACCGGGACCGCCCGGTGGGCCCGCACGCCGAGCACGCGGCGTCCTTCACGCACCACGCCGACGAGTACGCCGCCGTCCGCCCGGGCTACCCGCCCGCCGCGGTCGACCTGCTGGTCCCGTCGGACGCTCACGACGTCCTGGACCTGGCCGCCGGCACGGGCAAGCTCACCGAGTCGCTCGTGGCGCGCGGGCTGCGCGTGGTGGCCGTCGAGCCCGCCGACGGCATGCGCGAGCAGCTCGCCGCGCGTCTCCCGCAGGTCGAGGTGCACGCGGGCACGGCGGAGGCGATTCCCCTGGCCGACGCGTCCGTCGACGCCGTCACGGTCGCCCAGGCGTGGCACTGGTTCGACGAGCCCGTCGCGGCGGCCGAGGTCGCGCGCGTGCTGCGCCCGGGCGGCACGCTCGGGATCGTCTGGAACGACCGTGACGAGGACGTGCCCTGGGTCGGGGCGTACGGCGCGCTGCTGCACGAGGCGGCCGGACCCCAGCTCGCACGCGGCACGCACCCCACGCTCGGTGACGCGTTCACCGACGTCCTGCGCACCGACGTGCGGTGGGAGCACGTCCTGACGCCCGACGAGCTCGTCCGACTCGCGGGCACGCGCTCCTACGCGCTGGTCCTGCCGCCCGACGAGCGGGCCGCGCTGCTGGACCGGGTGCGGACGCTCGTCACGACGCACCCCGACCTCGCGGGGCTCGACCGGGTCCCGGTCCCCTACGTGGCGCGCGTGTACACGGCCCGTCGCCGCTGACTCCGGCACCGGGTCGACGCGTCGCAATTCGTTTGCGGTGCGGCGGGAGTGCGGCACCATGCCTGCCATGGATGTGGTGTTCGTTCACGGATCGGGGAGCGCGGGAGCCGCCGCCTGGCCGCAGCAGGCGGCGGCCGCGGAGCCCGGCTGGCTGTTCCTGACGCGCGAAGGTGTCGCCGACGATGCCGCTCGGGACGCTCGACGCCTCCTGGCGTGGCTCCGTGCTCGCGGCGGAGGGCACGTCGTCGCCTCGTCGTACGGCGCGAACGCGGCGGTGCTGGCCGCCCAGATCGAGCCCGCCGTGGTGCGGTCGCTGGCACTCCTGGAGCCCGCGTGCTTCGACCTGGCGCGCGGAGAGCCGGCCGTCGAGGAGCACATCGCGGCGATGACGCCCGTGTTCGAGGCCGCCGACGACGCGTCCGTGTCAGCGCGTGACTTCTCGCGGCGGTTCTCGGCTGCGATGGGGATGGAGCCCCCTGACGTGCCGGAGGAGGAGCTGCAGGCGAGGGTCAGCCGCCTGCGGGCGCTTCGCCCGCCGTGGGGCATCGGACTGCGGTCGCAGCGGGGCCTGCCCGCCAGGACGTTGGTCGTCACCGGCGGTGGGAGCCGCATCTACGAGGAGACCGCCGGGGCCCTCGTCGCGCTCGGCGCCCAGCACGTGACCCTCGAGGGCGCCGGCCACCGCGTACAGGACCACCCACGGGCTACCCAGGTGCTCAGGCAGCACTGGATCGGCTGAGCGGCGGCACGTGCAGGAGCGGGCGCGCGCCCGGCAGCCTTCTCGGCCGGGGGCCGGCGAGATGGGTCAGGCCAGGTCGAGGATGCCGGGGAGCTCGTCGAGCGACCGGATGACGAGCACGTCGGCCGACGCGACCTCGGCGTCGGTCACCGGGACGCGGCGCGGACCCGGCCGGTCCAGCCAGACGCCCACCAGTCCCGCGTCCCGCGCGGCCACGGCGTCGACGTCGAGCTCGTCACCGACGTAGGCCGTGCGGGCCGGTGCCGTGCCCAGGCGCCGGCACGCCTCGAGGAAGACCCGCGGGTCCGGTTTGCCGAAGCCGAGGGTGTCGACGCCGACGAGCACCTCCAGCCGCTCCCCCAGTCCGGCGCGCGCCAGCTTGGTGCTCTGGTACGCGTGCCGCGCGTTCGTCAGCGCCCCGATGCGGACGCCCGCGTCGAGCAGCCGGGCCAGCACCGGGTCGGCGTCGGCGTGCGCCGTCCACCCCGCGGCGAACGCGTCGTCGAAGAGCGCGTCCCACGCGTCGTACGCGTCGTCGTCGAGCACCGGGCCACCGACCGCCGCGTGCAGCTCGTTCGCGCGCGTCATGCGCTGCTCGCGGAACGTCAGCTCGCCGCGCGTGTACGCGCGGTAGTGCCCGCCGGGGTCCGCTCGCCACAGGACGAGCGCCGCGTCGACGTCCACGCCCGGCGCGTACCGGTCGAGCACCGCGGCGAGCGCGACGCGGAAGGCCGCACGCGTCTCGACGAGCGTGTCGTCGATGTCGAACAGGACGCCGTCGACCGCCGTCACAGGGTCGCGCGCAGCGCGGCGATCCGCGCCAGGGTCGCGTCCTTGCCGAGGATCTCCATGGACTCGAACAGGGGCGGCGACACGCGGCGGCCCGTCAGCGCGACGCGCAGCGGGGTGTACGCGAACCGGGGCTTGATGCCCAGGCCGCCCTCCTCCACCGGCGACACGAGCGCGGCGCCGAGCGCGGTCTGCGTCGCGTCGGTCGTGAAGCCGTCGGCGGGGATCCCGTCCAGCACCTGCGCGGCGCGGTCGAGCACGTCGGCCGACTCGGCCCGCAGCGCGCCGCGGGCGTCCTCGGCGACCTCGAGCGCGTCGTCCGCGACGAAGAGGAAGCCGAGCATGCCGACGGCCTCGCCCAGCAGCGTCATGCGCTCCTGGACCAGCGGGGCGCCCGCGTCGAGCAGCGCGCGGTGCTCCGGCGACAGGTCCGCGTAGGAGTCCGCGGGGACCAGGCCCGCGGCGTGCAGGTAGGGCACGAGGCGGTCGCGGAAGTCCTCGGGGGCGAGCATGCGCACGTGCGCACCGTTGATGGCCTCGGCCTTCTTCAGGTCGAAGCGCGCGGGGTTCGGGTTGACGTCGGCGACGTCGAACGCCGCGACCATCTCGGCCATCGTGAACACGTCGCGGTCGGGCGCGATGGACCAGCCCAGCAGCGCGAGGTAGTTGAGCAGCCCCTCGGGGGTGAACCCGCGGTCCCGGTGCAGGAACAGGTTGGACTCGGGGTCGCGCTTGGAGAGCTTCTTGTTGCCCTCGCCCATGACGTACGGCAGGTGGCCGAACTGCGGCATGACGGTGGCGACGCCCAGGTCGAGCAGCGCCCGGTAGAGCACGACCTGACGCGGCGTCGAGGACAGCAGGTCCTCGCCGCGCAGCACGTGCGTGATGCCCATGAGCGCGTCGTCGACCGGGTTGACGAGCGTGTACAGCGGGTGCCCGTTGCCGCGGACGATGACGTAGTCGGGCACCGACCCGCCCTTGAACGTGATCTCGCCGCGCACCAGGTCGACGAACGAGACGTCCTCGTCGGGCATCCGCACCCGGATGACCGGCTCGCGTCCGTCCGCCCGGTAGGCGGCCTTCTGCTCGTCGGTGAGGTCCCGGTCGTAGCCGTCGTACCCGAGCTTGGGGTCCCGCCCGGCAGCGCGGTGCCGCGCCTCGACCTCCTCGGGGGTCGAGAACGACTCGTAGGCGTAGCCGCCCTCGACCAGGCGCGCGACGACGTCGCGGTACAGGTCGTAGCGCTGCGACTGCCGGTACGGCTCGTGCGGGCCGCCGACCTCGACACCCTCGTCCCAGTCCATGCCCAGCCAGCGCAGCGCGTCGAGCAGCTGCAGGTACGACTCCTGCGAGTCGCGCGCCGGGTCGGTGTCCTCGATGCGGAACACGAACGTGCCGCCCACGTGACGTGCGTACGCCCAGTTGAACAGCGCGGTACGGATGAGGCCGACGTGGGGCGTGCCCGTCGGGGACGGGCAGAAACGGACGCGCACGGGACTGCTGGCGGACACGGAACACCTCGGAGGTGGCAGGAGCGGGATCCCCTCCAGCCTACCGAGCGGCCGGAACCCCGAGGTGCCGCCCGTCGTTGGAGA
The DNA here is from genome assembly GCF_018623035.1 of Cellulomonas dongxiuzhuiae. Classification (NCBI taxonomy): domain Bacteria; kingdom Bacillati; phylum Actinomycetota; class Actinomycetes; order Micrococcales; family Cellulomonadaceae; genus Cellulomonas; species Cellulomonas dongxiuzhuiae. Next base: position 1,309,212 of record NZ_CP076023.1, on the reverse strand, counting down.
GGGCATGCACGGCACCGTCGCAGGACCGCTGACCGAGCCGACCTGGGGTCCCGCAGCGACGGCGGCCCACCTGGACCCCGCCGGTGTCGCGCAGCACGTGCGGGACGCGCAGCGGGAGACGGCCCGGTTCCGGATGGGCTACGAGTTCGGCATCGAGGAGATGCTGACGAAGATCCGCATCCTGCGCTCGGAGTTCCGCCAGACGCACGACCACAACCCCATCGAGCACGTCACGTCGCGGCTGAAGTCGATGGACTCCATCATCGACAAGGCCGTGCGGTACGGCTGCGCCACCGACCTGCCGACCATCCGCGAGCGCATCCGCGACATCGCCGGCATCCGCATCACGTGCAGCTTCGAGTCGGACGCGTACTGGGTCGCCGACATGCTGTCGCGGCAGCCGGACGTCGAGATCGTGCAGCGCAAGGACTACGTCGCCGCCCCCAAGGCGAACGGGTACCGCTCGCTGCACCTCATCGTGCGCATACCGGTGTTCCTGTCCGACCGCACCGAGCACGTGTTCGTCGAGGTGCAGATCCGCACGATCGCCATGGACTTCTGGGCGAGCGTCGAGCACAAGCTCTCGTACAAGTACCGGGGCGCGCTGCCGCCGCACCTGCGCGACGAGCTGCTGGACGCGGCCGCGTCGGCGGCCGAGCTCGACGCGCGCATGGGCCGGCTGCGCGACGAGGTGCGGGACCTGGGCGGGGACGGCACCCCGGGCGCACCTCGTGGGGCCGCGACGTCGCCGGTCTGACCCGTCCCCGCGGCCGCCGTCACCGCGCGGGGACGGCGTCGCCGTCGTGCACGCCCGCCTCCCACACGTCACCCGGCACGTCGCCGGGCAGCAGCGGGTTGCCGTGCCCGACGAACCGGTCGTGCCGGCCCGCGCGGCTCGCCGCCCGGTAGTCCGCCAGCGCTCCCAGCGCCCAGCCGGACAGCAGCAGGATCGCCACGAGGTTGACCGTGGCCATCAGCGCCATGGCGATGTCGGCGACCGCCCACACGGTGGTGAGCGCGAGGAGCGAGCCCGCGCCGACGGCAGCGAGGACGAGCGTGCGCAGCGCGTTCAGGGCGCGGCCGTGGATGCCGAGGTACGTGAGGTTGGTCTCCGCGTAGGAGTAGTTGCCGAGGACCGAGCTGAACGCGAACGAGAACACCAGCACCGTCATCGGCAGGGCCGTCCATGACCCCAGCTTGTGCTCGATCGCGGCCGACGTCAGCGCCGCACCGGCGTTCGGGCCGGTCCTGCCCGGCACGTAGACCTCGGGCCCGGCGGACAGGACGATGAACGCCGTCGCCGAGCACACGAGCATGGTGTCCACGAACACCCCGAACGACTGCACCAGGCCCTGCTTCACGGGGTGCGAGACGGTGGCAGTGGCCGCGGTGTTCGGCGCCGAGCCCATGCCGGCCTCGTTGGAGAACAGGCCGCGCTTGGTGCCGTTGAGCACCGCCGCCAGGACGCCCCCGGCCGTGCCGGCCAGCGCGCTGTCCAGCCCGAACGCGCCCCGCAGGATCTGCCCGACGACGTCCGGGAGAGCCGACAGGTTGAGCGCCACGATGACGATCGCGAGCAGCAGGTACGCGCCGGCCATGAGCGGCACGACGATCTCGGCGACCCGCGCGACGCGGCGCACCCCTCCGAACAGCACCGGTGCGGACACGACCACGAGACCCACCGCGGTCCACGCGACGGGGACCTCGTGGCTGGCGGACAGCGTGTCGGCGATGGTGTTCGCCTGCACCATGTTGAAGGCGAACCCGAACGTGACCACGAGCAGCACCGCGAACACCGCGCCCCACCGGTACGACCCCAGCCCGCGCTGGATGTAGTACGCCGGTCCCCCGCGGTACGAGCCGTCCTCCTGGCGCACCTTGAACACCTGGGCGAGCGTCGCCTCGATGAGGGCGGTGGCCATGCCGACCGAGGCCACGACCCACATCCAGAAGACCGCGCCCGGTCCGCCGAGCGTCAGCGCGACCGCGACACCGGCGATGTTGCCCGTCCCCACGCGCGAGGCGAGACCCACGGCGAACGCCTGGAACGACGAGATGCCGCCCGCCGCGTCCGACCGGGACGAGAACAGCTGGCGGACCATCGCCGGGAACAGCCGCACCTGGGCGGCACCCGTGCGGACCGTGAACCACAGGCCCACGCCGACGAGCACGTAGACCAGCCAGTACGAGTACAGCGCGTTCGTGAGCCAGTCGATCCCCACCTGCAGGTCCATGCCGTGCCCCCCGGTCCGCCGGTCCCGTGAGGCCGAGCGTAGGTCCGTGGGCCGCGTGCGGCGACGGCTACGGGGTGCGGCGCACCACGGGGTTGCGCAGGACCCCGATCTCCCCGACCTCGACCTCGACGACGTCGCGGTGCTCGATGCGCCCGACGCCCGCGGGTGTCCCGGTGAGGATCACGTCGCCGGGCAGCAGCGTGAACACCTCGGAGGCGTACGACACGAGGAACGCGACGTCGAAGACCATCTGCGACGTGCGCCCGTCCTGTCGCGGCTCGCCGTTGACCCGGGCCGTGACGGGCAGGTCGTCGACGTCGAGGCCCGGCACGATCCACGGGCCGATGGGGCACGACGTGTCGAAGCCCTTGCCGCGCGTCCACTGGGCGTCGGAGCGCTGGATGTCGCGCGCCGTGACGTCGTTGGCGACGGTGTAGCCGAAGACGTGGTGCAGGGCACGCTCGGGGCTGACGTCCTTGGTGACCTTGCCGATGACGACGGCCAGCTCGGCCTCGTGCTCGACGTGCTCCGTCCAGTCCGGCAGCACGATCGGGTCGTCCGGGCCGATGACCGAGGTGTTGGGCTTGAGAAACAGCAGCGGCGACGTCGGGACGTCGTTGCCGTGCTCGGCCGCGTGCGCGGCGTAGTTGCGGCCCACACCGACGATCTTGGAGCGCGGGATGACGGGCGCCAGCAGGCGCACGCCGTCGTCGTCGAGCCGGACCCGCTCACCCGTCGGCTGCACGGGCGTGTAGATCGGGTCGCCGGTGATGACGACGAGCTCCTCGTGGCCGGGCTCGCCCTCGACGAGCGCGTAGCGGGGGTCGGAACCGTTGGTGAACCTGGCGATGCGCACGGGTCCAGCCTAGGTCCCCTGCGGACGCGTCAGGCGCGCGCGAGCACCTCGCCGTGCGGCACGAGGAACCAGCCGTCGGGCGACGTGCCCCACTCGCGCCACGCGTCGGCGAGCAGCTCGAGTGCGACCTCGTCGGCGAGGTGGTGCTCCATCGCCTGCACGGCGAAGTTCGACGTCACGCACCGGTCGGCCCACAGCCCCGCCCACCACGTGCGGTCCTCGGGGGTCGCGTAGCACCAGACGCCCGCGCCCGGCGCGACGCCGGCAGGGTCGAAGCCGGCCTCGCGGACCCACGACAGCAGGCGACGTCCGGCGTCCGCCTCGGCCCCGTTGGCCTGCGTGACCTCGTGGTAGAGCGCCTGCCACTCGTCGAGGCCCGGGTGCGGCGGGTACCACGTCATGCCCGCGTAGTCCGCGTCCCGCACGGCGACGACGCCACCGGGCCGCGTCACCCGGCGCATCTCGCGCAGCGCGGCGACGGGGTCGGTGAGGTGCTGCAGCACCTGGTGGGCGTGCACGACGTCAAACGTGTCGTCCTCGAACTCCAGCGCGTACGCGTCCCCGACCTCGAAGCGCACGTTGGCCGCGCCCTTCTCGGCGGCGTGCTCCGTGGCCACCGCGAGCACGGCGGCGGACCGGTCCACGCCGACGACCTCGCCGGGCGCGACGCGGGACGCGAGGTCCACCGTCACCGTGCCGGGCCCGCACCCGACGTCGAGCAGCCGCTGCCCGGGCGCGAGCGCGGGCAGCAGGTACCCGGCGGAGTTCTCCGCCGTGCGCCACCGGTGCGAGCGCAGCACGCTCTCGTGGTGGCCGTGCGTGTAGACGTCGTGGGTCCGCGTGGTCACGGGGAACTGTAGGCACGCGGTTCCCCGTCGGACCAACAACCGGGACGGATGAGTTCACATGTCGAGAAGCAGCGCCGCGCCGCGCCCGCCGGTGCCGTCTAGCATGCCCAGGGTGCGACGCATCGTCGGGGTGGACACCGCCCGTGGGCTGGCCGTGCTCGGGATGGTGACCGCGCACGTCGGGCTCGACGACCCCGACCGTGCGTTCCCGCCCGGCGGCTGGTCGCAGCTCGCCGACGGCCGACCCTCGGCGCTCTTCGTGCTGCTGGCCGGCGTCGGTCTCGCGCTGCTGTCCGGCGGCGACGACCCCGTGGACGGCACCCGCCTGGTCCAGGCGCGGCTGCGGGTCCTCGTGCGGGCCGTGCTGCTCGTCGTCCTCGGCACGCTGCTCGTGCTCCTGGACACGCCCGTCGTCGTGATCCTCGTGGTCTACGCGGGCCTCTTCGCCGCGGGGGTCGCCGTCCTGCGGTGGCCGCGCTGGGCGCTGGTCGTCGCCGCCGTCGTCGTCGCGCTCCTCGGGCCCGTGGTGCGCCGGCAGGTCGCGCCGCACCTCGAGGTGACCGACGCGCGCCCCCTCGACCTGCCCGCCGTGCTGGTGGGCGACTACTACCCCGCGGTCGTGTGGCTCGCCTACGTGCTGGTCGGGCTCGCGGTCGGCCGCAGCGACCTGCGCGCCGCCCGCACGCACGCGGCGCTCTTGGTCTGGGGGGTCGCGCTCGTCGCTCTCGGTCACGGCGGGGCGTGGGCCGCGCGGCTCGTGCTGGGCCGGGTCACCGAGCTCACGACGTCCGAGCCGCACTCGTCGACGTTCTTCGAGGTCGCCGGGAACACCGGCGCGTGCCTGCTGGTGCTGGCCGTCTGCCTCGCCGTGGGGACGCGGTGGCCGCGCCTGCTCGCACCGCTGTCGGCGACGGGCGCGCTCGCGCTCACCGCCTACACCGGCCAGCTGCTGGTGATCGCCGTGCTCGGCGACGAGGTCGTCTGGGAGCCGACCCTCGGGAGCTGGCTCGCGTTCCTGCTCGTGACGCTCGCGCTGTGCTGGGTGTGGCACGCGACGCTCGGGCGGGGACCGCTGGAGCTTCTGCTCCACACGGTGTCGCTGCGCGCCGCCGACGTCGCGCCGGACGTGCTACCCGCGCGTCGCGGGGCGGCGCGCGACGCGAGCGACGAGGGCGCCGGCGACCCCGACCGGCCCGTCGCCGGGGCCGAGCGCCCGCGCTGAGCACGGGCGCGGCGGCGGGTCCGGGTCAGGTCAGAGCGGGTCGAGGATCCGCTGCAGGAAGCGGCGCGTCCGCTCGTGCCGCGGGGCACCCAGCACGTCGTCGGGGCGCCCTTCCTCGACGACGTGCCCGTCGTCCATGAACACGACGTGGTCGGCCACCTGCCGCGCGAACCGGATCTCGTGCGTCACGACGACCATCGTCCAGCCCTCGGCGGCCAGGTCCCGCATGACCGCGAGCACCTCCCCCACCGTCTCGGGGTCGAGCGCCGACGTGGGCTCGTCGAACAGCAGCAGCCGGGGCCGCAGCGCGAGCGCACGCGCGATGCCCACCCGCTGCTGCTGACCGCCCGACAGCTCGTGCGGGTAGGCGGCGGCCTTGTCGGCCAGCCCGACCTTGGCCAGCAGCGCCGTCGCCTCGGTCCTCACCTCGGCGGCGGGCCGGCGCTGCGCGTACAGCGGACCCTCGGTGACGTTCTGCAGCGCGGTGCGGTGCGGGAAGAGCTGGTGGGACTGGAAGACCATGCCTGAGGTCGCACGCAGGCGGCGCAGCTCGCTCGCCGTCGGGCGACGCGCGAGGTCGAGCTCGACGTCGTCGACGCGCACGGTGCCCGCCTCCGGGACCTCGAGCGAGTTGAGGCAGCGCAGCAGCGTCGTCTTGCCGGACCCGGACGGGCCGATCAGCACCGTGACGCTGCCGCGGTCGACGCTCAGGTCGATGCCGCGCAACACGTGCAGGTCCCCGAAGGACTTGTGCAGATCGCGGACCTCGACCAGGAGGCGGGCATCCGGCGGGGTCGTCGCGTCGCTCGTCGTCATCACGTCTCCCACGTCAGTGCGCCACGAACCGGTCGAGCCGGCGCTCGAGCCGCGACTGGAGCGTCGACAGCACCAGGCAGATGAGCCAGTAGATGACCGCGGCCAGCGAGTACAGGGTCATGAACTCGTACGTCGGCGCCGCGATCTCCTGCGCCTTGCGCAGCAGCTCGGTGACCATGATCGTCGACGCCAGCGACGTGTCCTTGACCAGCGAGATGAAGGTGTTCGACAGCGGCGGCACCGCGACGCGCACGGCCTGCGGCAGCACGACCCGCCGCAGCGTCAGCGTGTGGTTCAGCCCGATGGTCGCGGCCGCCTCCCACTGGCCCTTGGGCACCGACAGGATCGCGGCGCGGATCGTCTCGGCCGCGTACCCGCCGACGTTCAGCGAGAACGCGACGACCGCCGACGGGAACGGGTCGATGACCAGCCCGAACGACGGCAGCGCGTAGAAGATGATGAAGAGCTGCACGAGCAGCGGCGTCCCGCGGATCAGCGAGATGTAGACCCGCGCCAGCGCCGACACCACGCGCCGGCGCGAGAGCCGGGCGAGGGCGACGACCAGCGCGAGCACCAGCCCGATGGCGAACGAGATGAGCGTCAGCGGGATGGTGCCGCGCACGGCCCCGGACAGCAGCGGCCCGATCGACGACGCGACCAGGTCCCACGTGTCCGCGCTCACGCCACCTCCTCGCGCCGCGCCGGTCTCACTGCGAGACGTCCTGGCCGAACCACGTCTGGGAGATCTCGGCGAGCGTGCCGTCCGCGCGCAGCGCCGCGAGCGCCTCGTCGAGCTGCGCCGTGAGGTCCGACCCCTTGCGCAGCGCGAACGCCTGCTCGACGGTGTCGCCGGTCTCGAAGGCGATCTTCACCGAGGTGTCACCGGACTGCTGGAGGTAGTCGAGCACCGCGAGGTCGTCGTTGAACGTCACGTCGATGCGCCCCTGCTTGAGCAGCGCGACGGCCTGCGTGAGGCCCTCGACGGACTCCACCGTCGCGCCCGCGTCGGTGGCGACCTGCGACCAGTTCGACGTCGCGGACTGCGCGGCGGTCAGGCCCGAGACGTCGGCGATCGACGTCACGGCGTCGTTGTCGGCGGCGACCAGCGCGACGCCCGTCGACACGGTGTACGGCTCGCTGAGGTCGTACTTCTCGGCGCGCTCGTCGTTGACCGTGACCTGGTTGGCGATGACGTCGTACCGCTCCGCCTCGAGCCCCGCGAAGATCGAGTCCCACGTGGTCTCCGAGAACTCGACCTCCAGGCCCAGCTGGTCCGCGACGGCCGTGATGACCTCGACGTCGTAGCCCGTCAGCTCACCGTCCGCGTCGTGGAAGCTGAACGGCGAGTACGTGCCCTCGGTGCCGACGCGCAGCACGCCGGCCTGCGACGTGCCCTCACCGCTCGGCTCCGGGTCGCCGGACGAGCACGCGGCCAGCGTCCCGACGGCGACGACGAGTGCGGCGGCGAGGAGGCGGGGGGTGCGGGACATGAGGGACCTTTCGGGACGGGCCCGCGTGCCGCGACGGGGCACGCAGAGACATGAGGAGAGAGCACCACGGGAGGGTGGCTCGTGCCACCGGGGGCGACGGAGGTCGCGGGCCGGACGGGAGACGTCCGACGGGGGCTGCGTCAGCGACAGCAGCGACAAGCACGACACGCGACGACGAGGGCGTCACGGGAGGTCGTGGTCATGCGGGCGACCCTAGCACCGCGTCGGTGCCGGTCAGAGCCCTTCAGAGCCCTCCAGAGCCCTCCAGTGCCCGTCAGGGCCACACCAGCGCGTGGTCCCAGCCGTCGCCCGTGCGGCGGTAGACCAGCCGGACGTGGGCACGGTCGGCGCTGCCCTGCCAGAACTCGACGACCTGCGGGACGACGAGCCACGCCTGCCACGTCGGCAGGACGAAGCCGGGGTCGGCGTCGATGCGGCCGCGCGCGTCGCGCATGGCCGCCCGCAGGTCGTCGACGGACGTCAGCGGCTCCCCCGGCCGGACACCCGCCGCGGCCGCGCGCGACGCAGGCGACCGCGCGAGGTAGTCGACCCCGGAGACCTCCGCGCCGAGGTACCGGGCGGCCCCGGCGACCCGCACCTGCCGCACCAGCTGCTGCCACCAGAAACCGAGCGCCGCCTGCGGGTTCGCGGCCAGGTCGGCCGCCTTCGCGCTGCGGGCGTCGGTCGCGAACGCGAAGCCCTCGGGGCCGACGTCCTTGAGGAAGAGCACGCGCGCCGACGGCCGGCCGTCGGCGTCGGCGGTCGCGAGCGTCGCCGCGTGCGGCTCGGGGACGCCGAGCTCGACCGCAGCGGTGAACCACGCGGCGAACAGCTCGAGGGGGTCGTCGGAGGCCGTGCCCTGGTCGAACGGCGGGGCGTCGCCGGACACGGCGGGCAGGGACCGCAGCAGCTCGCGCACGAGCGTCACCCTGCCGGGTGAGGACCGTCGGGGCAACCGGCCTGCGTCGGCGCAAAGGGAGTGACCGCCGACGCGCTGCCACGGCACAGTGGACCCGTGATGACGACGTCGAGCCGAGACCTCCTCCATCGCGTCGTCCCGGCGGCCGTCTCCCAGGACCCCGCCCGCTGGGACGACGCGGCCGCCGTCCTGCGCGGGCTCGACGGTCGCGGGTGGTTGCGGCTCGACCGCGCGGCACGGAGGCACGGACCGGCCGGGCCGACGCCCCGCGTGAGCGGCACCTCGGGATGGCTGGGCCCGTCGCTGCTCGAGCCCTCGGGGTTCGTCGCGGCCGTGACGAGCCTGCACACCGACGGCCGTGTCCGTGAGCGGGCCACCCGCGTGCTCGGCACGCAGGCGGGACCACTGGCCGCCGCTGCGCTGGCCGTCCGGACGTTCGACCACGTCGGGCCCGTGCGGGCCGCCGCCCGGGCGTCCGTGGCGACGGTCCGCGACGTCGAGCGGATCGAGGCGGTGCTCGACGTCCTCCTGGCGGGGCAGGAGCGTGACGACGAGGGCGACACGGTCGAGGAGACCTGCCGGCACCTGGCCGGGCGCGTCGAGCCGCGTGGCCTCCTGCGGGCGAGCCGTCGGCGGGCGGTGCGCCGCTGGGCGTGGGCCCGCGCGTACGCCGACGGCACGCTGACGGGCGACGACCTCGTCGACGGAGCGCTCCACGACCCCGACCAGGCGGTGCGTGCGTCGTGCGCCCGCTGGCTCACGGCGTCGACCGACGCCCACCGGCTCGCCGACCTGGTCGCGGCGCGGTCAGTCGAGGTGCGCGTCGCGGCCGTCGGTGCGCTGCCGGACGCGGCGCTCGACGACGAGGTGATCGCCGCGCTCCTGCTCGACCGGGCGCCGCGCGTCCGCGAGCTCGCGATCCCCCGTGCCCGGCGCCGTGGTCTCGACCCCGTGGCCCGCTACCGCGAGCTGGCGGAGGCGTCCTCGGTGCCGTCGCGGGTGCGGGCAGCGTGCCTGGCCGAGCTCGCCGTCGCCGGTGACCGCCGCGATCTCCCGACCGCCGTCGCCGCGCTCGGCGACCCGAGCCCGCACGTGCGCGCGTCGGCCGCGCGCGCGGTCGCCGGGCTCACGGACGTCCGGGACGCCGTCACCCGGCTCGCGCCCCTGCTGCTCGACCCGAGCGCACGCGTGAGCTCGACCGCCGCACGTCACCTCGCGCGCCTCGGCGCCCCGGCCTCGTGCACCGAGCTGGCGTGGGCGTCGCCGGTCCCCGCCCACCGGCAGGGCGCGTGGCGCGTCACACGTGCGGTGGGCGGCTGGGACCGTGTCGGGGCCGATCTGCGGGCGGCGGTGGACGCGGACCCGCACCTGGCGGCGTCGGGTCGGGCCGGCGTGACCACCTGGCTCGGGCACGGTGCCGCGACGACCTGGGGCACCCCGACACCGCAGGAGCGCGACCGCATGGCCGTGCTGCTGCCGGCGAGCGGGCTGCCGGACCGCCACGTCCGGTCGGTCGCGTTCCACGCCGGGCTCGCGCGACCGACCTCCGCGCAGACAGCCGCGGTCGAGCGCCCGGGGCCGCGTCCACGTCCGGTCGGACGGCGTCACTGGTGGCGCCGGCTCCTGAGCTGAGACGCATGGGGCGCGGAGGGCGTCGGACGCGGGGGCCGACCCGGTCGACCTACCCTGGGTGGGTGCCCGCCGCCCCCACCCCGACCGCACTCGACGCGGCAGCCTGGTCGACGTACGCCGCGGCGCACGCCGAGCGCGCCGACGCGCTCACGGCCGGCCACCGGGCACGCCGGTCGCGGCACGAGAAGCACGCCGTCGAGGACTTCCTGTTCGAGTACTACCCGGCGACGCCCGCGCAGCTGCGCCGGTGGCACCCCGGGGCGGGCGTCGCGCTCGCGCCGGGCGACGACGGTCCCGCTCCGCACGCGGCGTGGCGCTGGTACCGGACGGACGACGCGGGCGCGGCGACGCTCGACGTCGACGCGTTCCTCGCCGCGCGGGGCGACACCGTGCGGTTCGTCGCCGGGCTGCTCGCCGCGACCGCGTCCCGCCCGGCCGCCACCGGGTGCTTCGGGCTGCACGAGTGGGCGATGGTCTACCGCGAGCGCGCGGGCGAGCACCGCCACCCCCTGCCGCTGCGCCTGGGCGGTGCGGGGACCGACGCCGTCGTCGAGGCGCACCGCATCCGCTGCACGCACTTCGACGCGTTCCGCTTCTTCACGCCCGACGCGGTCGGGCGCAACACCGTGGCCCTCACCCGCGAGACGCAGACGGCGACGGAGCAGCCGGGGTGCCTGCACGCCAACATGGACCTCTACAAGTGGGCGCTGAAGCTCGGCCCGCTCGTGCCCGGCGACCTGCTGCTCGACTCCTTCGAGCTCGCGCGCGAGATCCGCACCACCGACATGCGGGCCTCCCCCTACGACGTGTCGTCCTACGGGCTTCCACCGATCGCCATCGAAACCCCGGCGGGCAAGGCCGAGTACGTGCAGCGACAGCGCGACTACGCGGAGCGCTCCAACGCGCTGCGCGAGCGCCTGCTGGTGGCGTGCGGCGCACTCGTGCGCGACCGCGGCGCGCTCGTCGGAACCCGTGGCGCAGCGCCCCCGTTACGGAGGTCATGACGACGCAGCGCACGACAGGGCCGGGGACCGAGGGCGCGGCGCGGCAGGTGCTCGCGCGGGACGGGCGGACGGTCGACCGACCGGTGGGCGGGGGGTCGGGCGCGACGTTCCCGCTCGCGTACGTGCGCACGGGGCCGCGCACCGACGTCCCGCCCGTCGTCGTGCTCCCGGGTGGTCCCGGCCTCGCGTCCGTCCTGCCGTACGTGCGGCTCCGCGCGGACGCGGCCCGGCGAGGGCTCGACGTCCTCATGGTCGAGCACCGCGGCATCGGGCTGTCCCGCCGGGACGCGGGCGGCGCGGAGCTGCCGCGGTCGGCCGTCACCGTGGCGGCGGTCGTCGACGACGTCGCGGCTGTGCTCGACGACGCCGGCGTCGAGCGCGCGGTCCTCTACGGCTCGTCCTACGGGACGTACGTCGCGCAGGTGTTCGGCGCCCGCCACCCGGACCGCGTGGCCGCGATGGTGCTGGACTCCCCCGTCCTCGACCCACCGGGCGACCTCACCCTGTCCCGTCGGCACCGGCGGCGCCTGCTGTGGGACGGCGCGCTGCGGGACGGCGACGACCCGGCCCTGGCGGACGTCGCCGCCGCGGTCCGCGCCCTGGCGGACGACGTGCCCGCCGCCGAGCTCGCGCACGTGGTGCAGGTGGTGCACGAGTTCGCCGGTCCCGACGTGCTGCACCGCCTGCTCCTCGCGCGGCGCGCCGGCCGCCTGCGCGCCGTGTGGGACCGCGTCGCGTCCCTCGGCGCGGGCGAGAGCGAGGGCACGGGGGTGCCGTTCGTCATGGAACCGGACCTCGTCGCGGGGATCATGTACGACGAGCTCGGGTTCGGTCTGCCACCGGACGGCGGCCCGCTGGACCCGCAGCTGGCCTTCGCCGACGCGGCGGCCCGGCACGCGGGCCGCGACACCGCCCCGCCCGGCGGTGCGGCGACCGCCGGGCGGGACGCCCCGGCAGGTGCCGTGCCGACGGGACCCGGGACGGTCGACCTGCCCGCGGCCCTGCCGGCGTTCGCCTGGCCGACGGCGGTCCTGTCCGGCGAGCGGGACCTGCGCACGCCACGGCCGGTGGCGCAGCGGGTCGTCGACCTGGTCCCCGGCGCGGTCCTCGTGCCGCTCACCGCGACCGGCCACAGCGCGCTCGACACGCACCGGCGCGCGGCACTGCTGGCGGCGCACGCGGCCACGGTCGGTGCTGTGCCCCGGCTGCCGGCCCTCGCGGACCGGCTGGCCGCCCTGCCGCGGCGCGGCCCGTCCCGGCTCGTCGGCACGGCCGTCACGGCCGTGGTCCGGGCGACGACGCGGCACCCCTGACGTCGCCGGCGCGGAGCCGGCCGGGGCGGGATGCGGTCAGCCGGTCGGCGAGGTCAGGAGGTGGATCGCCACGACCGGGGGCGTCGGGGCCGGGGCGACGGCCGCGATGGCGACGTCGTGGGTGCCGGGCGGCACCAGCAGGTCAACGGTGCGGGTGTCGGGGCCCGGCTCGGTGACGTCGAGGACGCCGACCTGTGCGCCGTCGACGACCACGCGCGCGCTCCCGGGCTGCGCCAGGTACGTGACCCGGAGCACCGCCCCGCGGGCGTCGGGGTCCGTCAGCCGGTAGGAGAACCGGTCGCGTGTCGCGCGCCAGTGGCGGCCGTCGGCGGCGCCCGTCCACGTGTCCGAGCCGCGGTAGCGGTGGTCGGTCTCGGGCTGCTGCTCACCGCACGCGACCGCATCGACCGTGCGCGCGGCGAGCCCCAGCTGCTCGTCGTCGAGGGCTGCGAGCGCCGCCCGCCGCCGCTCGACGTCGGCGGCGTCGCGGACGGCCGGGAAGTACACGGTGTACCGCGCGTCGTGCAGCGTGTGCAGCGGCTCGAGCGCGAGCGGGTGGTCGACGCCGCGGTCCAGGACGAACGCGCCGTCGTCGCCCGGACGCAGCGCCGCCGCCAGGTCGTCGTCCGACCCGACGAGCAGCGGTGCGTCCGCCAGCGGACGCAGCGGGCCGTGCGCGACGTGCCCCATGCGCGCGTCGTCGGCCCGCAGCCCGTCGAGGTCGTCGGCGTCACCGCGGGCCGCGAGCGCGACCGGTCCCCACAGGAGCGCGACCCAGCCGTCGTCACCCGGCAGCCGCTCCGCCGACGGGCCGGCGACGAGCTGCCAGGCGACCGTCTCGCCACCCCGCCACGTGCGCCGCACGGTCACGTAGCCGTCGCGCTCGTCCGTGGGCGTCACGTCGGCGCCGTCGACGGTGAGCACGACCTCCTCGCGCGCCCAGGCGGGGCGCCGCACGTGCAGGCCGAACGTGGTCGGGGCGTCGACCTCGACCGTCAGCTCCACCACGGTCACGGGCGCCGGGGCGGGGTACGTCGACGCGAGCCGCACGCGCACGCCGCGCTCGGGCCAGTGCAGCAGCGACGGCACGGGCAGGTTCACCAGCAGGTCGCCGTCGGCGTGCGCGTACGCGAGCTCGCCCAGCCGCGCGTAGGTCTCCAGCGCCGTGCCCACGCAGCACCACATACCGTCGTCGCGCGTCGAGTACACGCGGTAGTGACCGGGCCGGGCGGGCGTGAAGTAGACGAAGCCGCCGTCGGGGTGCTGGGCGGAGAGCACGTGGTTGACGAGCTGACGCTCGGCGGCATCGAGCAGGCTCACGTCGCCCGTGACCGCATAGAGGCGCCGCTCGACCTCGAGCATGTTCGCGGTGTTGCACGACTCGGGCCCCTCGCGGTGCAGCACATGCGCCTGCGGGTCGGGCGTGAAGTGCTCCGCGACCGAGTTGCCACCGAAGACGAGGGTCCGACGGTGCAGCACCGTCGCGACGAACGCGGCAGCCGCCTGCGTCTGGCCGATCCCCGGCCAGCCGACGACCTTGGCGATCTGCGTGTTGGCATGAAGGCCGTCGAGCGCGTCGCGTCCCGTACGCAGCGGGCCGAGCAGCGAGGCGTCGGCGAAGCGGCGCGCGAGGGTCGCGTACCGCGGGTCGCCGGTGAGCTCGGCGAGGTCGCCGTACGCCTCGCACATGCCGCCGAACTCGGTGCGCAGCATGCGGGCGAAGGCGTCGTCGTCGAGCCTGTCGCACAGCGCGACGCCCCAGTCCCCCAGGCGCACGGCGGCGTCCCGCGCCCGCGCCGCGACGTCGACCGGCGCGTCGCGGGCCGCGTCGAGCAGGCCCGCGTACGTCTTGTGGACGTTGTACCAGGGCACCCACGCACCACCGAGGTCGAACGAGCCGGCCTCGGCGCCACCGGAGGCCACCGACTCCCACAGCGCGACGCCGCCCGGGACGCCTCCGACGTAGCCCGTCCCGAGCGCGTCCTGGCACTCCACGAGCCCGTCGACGAGCGCGCGGGCCAGCGCGGCGGCACGCTCGTCGCCCGTCGCGGCCCACTGCAGCGCCGCGGCCGACAGCGCGTGCCCGCCGATGTGCCCGTCCAGGCCGATCGACTCCCAGCTGCCGTAGGGCTCGGCGACGGGAGGCAGCCCGGCCTCGCGCCGGAACGGCGCCAGCAGCCGGTCGGGACGCAGCCCGAGCAGGTACTCCCGCGCGGTGCGCTGCGCCGCCGCGAACGGGCCGTCGGTGAGCCGCACGGCCGACAGGTCGAACGGGACGGCGACGGACGACGAGGGGGCGGCGACGGTGCTCACGCGGTCAGCCTCGCATCCGGCGGCGCGTTCGTCACGTCCCGCAGAGATCGATCTCCGATCCGTCGTCCCGCAGGGCGCACCCGTGGCAGCATGCCCCCATGAGCCGGTCCGCACGCCCCACGCTGCTCGACGTCGCGCGCGCTGCCGGCGTCTCGCGCGCGACCGCGTCGCGCGCGCTGGCCGGGCTCACGAGCGTCGACGGCGACCTCGTCCGGCGCGTGCGCGCCGCGGCCGCCGACCTCGACTACCGCACCAACACCGCGGCGCGCGCCCTGCGCAGCGGGGCGACGGGGTCGGTCGCGCTCGTGGCGCCGAGCAGCGAGCTCGAGGGCCAGGGCGGGCCGTTCGTCGGCGCCCCCCTGCGCGGTGCCACCGCGGTGCTGTTCGCCCGGTCCGTGCAGCCGGTGCTCCTGCTCGACGACGCGCGCGACCGCGCTCCGCTGCTGCGCTACCTGACGTCGGGCCACGTGGACGCCGCGGTCGTCGTGCTGCAGCGCGAGTCGGAGCCGCTGTTCGCCGAGCTCGGGGACCTGCCCCTGCCGGTGGTGTTCGTCGGACGGCCTCGGGCGACCATGGACGACGCGCTGACCTCGGTGGACAGCGACCACTACGGCGGCGGGCGGCTCGCGGCCCGCGCGCTGCTCGAGGCAGGCCGGCGCCGGATCGCCGCGGTCGCGGGCCCGGCGGGCTACGCACCGGCCGACGCGCGCACGCGCGGGTTCCGCGACGAGCTGGCGGCATGGGACGTGGCCCCGGGGCCCGTGGTGCACGGATCGTTCTCGATGTCGTCGGGCGCCTCGGCCGCGGCCTCCGTGCTGCGCCGCGACCCCATGGTCGACGCCCTGTTCGCAGGGTCGGACCTCATGGCGCTCGGAGCGATGCGCGTGCTGGAGGCCGGTGGCCGGCGCGTGCCGGACGACGTGTCGGTCGTCGGGTTCGACGACACCGTGGTCGCCGAGACGTGCGACCCGCCGCTCACGTCGGTGCGCCAGCCGCTGCGCGAGCTGGGGGCGCGTGCGGCCGAGCTCGTGCTGGAGGTCCTCGACGACCCGCGCGTCGAGCCGCAGCACGTGGTGCTGCCCACGACGCTCACTGCACGCGAGTCGGTCTGAGCCCCTGGCCTTCCTCGGGCTCCCCCGGTAGCGTCCGGGAGATCGATCTCTCACCGGTGCGAGATCCCCACGGAAGGCTCCACGTGAAGCAGGCTCTGGTGGTCCGGGGCGGCTGGGACGGGCACGCGCCCCTCGCCGCGACGGACATGTTCCTCCCCCACCTCGAGGCGACGGGCCACACGGTCCGCGTCGTCGACACCCCCGAGGTCTACGCCGAGGACGCGATGGCGGACGTCGACCTGATCGTGCAGTGCTACACGATGGGCGAGGCCTCCGGCGCGGCCGTCGCCGGGCTGCGCAAGGCCGTCGCGGCCGGCACCGGCCTCGTCGGCTGGCACGGCGGCATCGCCGACTCGTTCCGCAACAGCTCCGACTACCTGCAGCTCATCGGCGGGCAGTTCGCCACGCACCCGTCCCAGCACCCGGACCAGTGCACCGGCGACCAGTCCGACAACTACCTGCCGTACACGGTCGACATGCTGCCCGCCGCCGCCGACCACCCGGTCACCGCGGGGATCGAGTCGTTCGAGCTCACGACCGAGCAGTACTGGGTGCTCACGGACGACCTCAACGACGTCCTGGCCACCACGACGCACCCCGCACCGCCGTGGCACCCGTGGCACCGCACCATCACGTGCCCGGCCGTCTGGACGCGCCAGTGGGGCGAGGGCCGCATCTGCGTCGTCACGCCGGGCCACAGCCTCGACGTCCTCGAGCACCCCAGCGTGCGCACGATGATCGAGAGGAGCATGGTGTGGGCGAGCCGCTGAGGGTCGGGGTCGTCGGCTGCGGCGTCATCTCCGAGGCCTACCTGACGACCGCCGCCCGCACGTCGGAGCTGGAGATCGTCGCCGTCGCCGACCTCGACCGCACCCGCGCCGACGCGACGGCCGCGCGTCACGGGGTCCGCGCGCTCGACCTGCCGGCGCTGCTCGCGCACGACGACGTCGAGTGGGTGCTCGACCTGACGACGCCCGCCGCGCACGAGGAGGTCGCCCTGGCGGCGATCGCGCACGGCCGCTCGGTCTACAACGAGAAGCCGCTGTGCGCCACGGTGGAGGAGGCCCACCGGGTGGTCGAGGCGGCCAGGGCCGCCGGCGTCGCGGTCGGCGGCGCACCCGACACGGTGCTCGGCACGGGCGTGCAGACCGCACGCGCGGCCGTGGCGTCGGGCGCGATCGGGCGACCGGTGGCCGCGACCGCGACCATGGCGTGCGGCGGCCACGAGGCGTGGCACCCCCAGCCGGACTTCTACTACGCACCGGGCGGCGGGCCGCTGCTCGACATGGGCCCGTACTACCTGACGACCCTCGTGCACCTGCTCGGGCCGGTCACGGCCGTGCAGGGCCTGGCGACCCGGCCACGCACGCACCGCACGATCGGGCAGGGCCCGCGGGCCGGCGAGCAGGTCCCCGTCGCCGTCGCGACGCACGTGACCGCGCTCGTCGAGCACGCGTCGGGCGCCGTCACGACGCTCCTCATGAGCTTCGACGCGCCCGCGTCCCTCGCGCGGCCGATCGAGGTGCACGGCGAGGAGGGCTCGCTGCTCGTGCCGGACCCCAACCGTTTCGACGGTGAGGTGCGCGTGCACGCGCGCGGCGACGAGTGGCGCACGCTGCCCGCGTCCGCCGGCTACCGGGACGCCGGCCGCGGGGTCGGGCTCGTCGACGCCGCCCGCAGCGCCGACCGGCGCACGACGCGCGCGTCCGCGGACGTCGCGCTGCACGTGCTCGACACGATGGAGACGGTGCTGCGCGCCGCGGACGCAGGCACCAGGCTGGAGGTCGCCAGCACGTGCGACGTCCCGCCGCTCGTGCCGCTCACCGACCTCGACGCCCTCGGGAGGCCCGACATGGCCCGCACCACCCCGCCGACGGCGGTCGCGTCGTGAGCGCCCCGCGCCTGGGCGTCGGCATGATCGGCCACGCGTTCATGGGCCTGGCCCACTCGCACGCCTGGCAGACCGCGCCGCGCTTCTTCGACCTGCCGCTGCGGCCCGACCTGACCGTCGTCGCCGGGCGCGACCCGCAGCGCGCGGCCGCCGCGGCGGAGCGGCTGGGCTGGGGGTCCTCGACGACCGACTGGCGCGAGCTGCTCGACCGCGACGACGTCGACCTGATCGACATCTGCACGCCGGGCGACACGCACGCCGAGATCGCGATCGCGGCGCTGCAGGCCGGCAAGCACGTGCTGTGCGAGAAGCCGCTGGCCAACTCGGTCGCGGAGGCCGAGGCGATGGTTGCGGCCGCCGAGGCCGCGCCGGACCAGGTCGCGATGGTCGGGTACTCCTACCGCCGCGTCCCCGCCATCGCGCTGGCACGCCGGCTCGTCGCCGAGGGGCGCATCGGGACCGTGCGGCACGCGCGCGGCCTGTACCTGCAGGACTGGCTGTCGGACCCCGCCACGCCGCTGTCGTGGCGTCTCGACAAGGCGAAGGCCGGGTCGGGGTCGCTGGGCGACATCGGCGCGCACGTCATCGACCTCGTGCAGTTCATCACCGGCGAGACCCTGACCGGGGTGTCCGCGCAGCTCGCGACGTTCGTCGAGGAGCGGCCGGTCGCGGCGGCGTTCGGCGGCCTGTCGGGCGTCGGGGACGCGGGCGGGGCGACCGGCCCCGTGACCGTCGACGACGCGGCGGTGTTCACGTCACGCCTCTCGGGCGGCGGGCTCGCGCTCTTCGAGGCGACCCGCTTCGCGCTCGGCCGCCGCAACGCGATCCGCGTCGAGATCAACGGCACCGACGGGTCGATCGCGTTCGACTTCGAGGACATGAACGTCCTGCACGTGTACGACGCGCACGACCCGGCGGGCCTGCAGGGCTTCCGCCGCGTCTACGTCACGGAGCCCGAGCACCCGTACACGGGCAGCTGGTGGCCCACCGGGCACGGGCTGGGCTACGAGCACGCGTTCACGCACCAGGTCGTCGACCTCGTCGAGGCCGTCGCGGCGGGCACGCAGCCCGCGCCGACGTTCGCCGACGGGCTGCAGGTCCAGCAGGTGCTCGACGCGGTCGAGCGCTCGGCGGCCGACGACTCCCGGTGGACGCCCGTCGCGACCTGACGCGGCCCTGACGGCGCGGGGGCAGGCGCCGACCGGTCAGCGACCGGCGCCCGCTCCCGCGCGCACGTCGTCGACGCCGCGGTTGGCCAGCGCGTCGGCGCGCTCGTTGCCCGGGTCGCCCGCGTGCCCCTTCACCCAGACCCACGTCACGTGGTGCCGCTCGACCTCGGTCTCGAGCGCCTGCCACAGCTCCTTGTTCTTCACGGGCTTCTTCTCCCCCGTGAGCCAGCCGTTGCGCTTCCAGTTCGGCAGCCACTTGGTGAGCCCGTTCATGACGTACGTCGAGTCCACGTGCAGCGTCACCCGGCACGGCCGGCGCAGCGCGCGCAGCCCCTCGATGACGGCCGACAGCTCCATGCGGTTGTTGGTGGTGACGGCCTCACCGCCCCACAGCTCCTTCTCCTGGTCGCCGAAGCGCATCCAGGCACCCCACCCCCCGACGCCGGGGTTGCCCTTGCAGGCGCCGTCGGTCCACATCTCCACGGGGGTCATGTCGTCGGTCTCGCTCACGCGGACACCGTACTTCGGTCCGTCGCCGGCTCGGCGCGCACGACGGGGCGCCGGCGGGTCAGGACTTCTTCGACGACTTCTCGAGCACCTGCTCGCGGACGACCCGGCGCAGCACCTTGCCGACCTGCGAGCGCGGCAGGTCCTTGAGCACGACGACCCGGCGGGGCAGCGCGTACCGCGCGAGCCGCGTCTCGCACCACTCGCGCACCGCGGCCAGGTCGACGCCCGCACCGGACCCGTCCTCCTGCAGCACCACGGCGGCCACGACGTGCTCGCCCATGTCGCCGGCGGGCTCGCCCACGACGGCGACGTCGAACACGCCCGGCATGCCGCGCAGGTGGTCCTCGACCTGCGAGGGGTACACCTTGAAGCCGCCGGTGACGATCATCTCCTTCATGCGGTCGACCAGGACGACCATGCCGTCCTCGTCCACGCGGACCACGTCGCCGGTGCGCAGCCAGCCACCGTCGAGCAGCTGGTGCGCCGTCTCCTCCGGGCGCTTCCAGTAGCCCTGGAACACCTGCGGTCCGGAGATGAGCAGCTCGCCCTGCTCCCCCGTCGGCACGTCGCGCGAGGGGTCCTCCTGGTCGACCACGCGGATGCGGGTCGAGGGGAAGGGCAGGCCGAGCGCACCGGGCCGCCGGTCGCGGCTCAGCGGGTTGCCGAGCGCGACGGGCGAGGTCTCGGTCATGCCGTAGCCCTCGGAGACGATGCCGCCGGTGACCCGCTCCCAGCGCTCGGCCGTCGCACGGGGCAGGGCCATGGCGCCGCTGATCGAGTAGCGGAACGACGTGAGGTCCGCTCCAGCCTCCTCCGCCGCGACGGCGAGACGGTCGAGCATGGGCGGCACGGCGGGCAGGAACGTGCCGGGCCGGCGGCGCTGCGCGGCGAGCACGCGCGCGGGGTCGAAGGACGGCAGCACGACGAGCGTCGCGGCGATCCGCACCGAGTAGGTGAGGCACAGCGTCAGACCGAACGCGTGGAAGAAGGG
Organism: Cellulomonas dongxiuzhuiae; assembly: GCF_018623035.1. Taxonomy (NCBI): domain Bacteria; kingdom Bacillati; phylum Actinomycetota; class Actinomycetes; order Micrococcales; family Cellulomonadaceae; genus Cellulomonas; species Cellulomonas dongxiuzhuiae. The sequence continues at coordinate 1,288,892 of NZ_CP076023.1, read as the reverse complement.
CAGGACGCCGTAGACGACCTCGGTGCCGGACCGGTGCTGCGTCCACGTCTGGCCCTGCAGCGCGTTGGCGACGAGGTTGCGGTGGGTCAGCACGGCGGCCTTCGGGGTCCCCGTGGTGCCGCCGGTGTACTGCAGGAGCGCGACGTCCGACGCCTCGGGGGCGTCCGACGGCCGCAGGGGCTCGGCGGCGTCGAGCAGCCGGTGCCAGTGCGGCACACCGGCGGGCACCGGCCCGCGCATCGCCGCGCGCGTGGCACGCGCCTTGGCCACGGGCAGCCGCAGCGCCCAGCGCGACGTGCGAGGCAGGTCGGCGGACAGGTCGACGGCCACCACGTGGCGCAGGTCGGTGCGGTCCCTGGCCTCGAGCACGCGCGGGACGGTCTGCTCCCACACGATCGCGACGGTCGCGCCGGAGTCGGCCAGCTGGTGCGCGAGCTCGTCGGCGGTGTACGTGGGGTTGTGCTCGACGACGACCGCGCCGAGGCGCAGGACGGACCAGAACGCGACGACGTGCGACGTGCAGTTCGGCATGACGAGCGCGACGCGGTCGCCCGCGCGCACGCCGAGGTCGTGCAGGACGCGGGTGCCGCGCTCGACGCGGGCGCCGAGCTCGCGGTAGGTGGTGGCCCGGCCCAGGAAGTCGACGGCGACGCGGTCCGGGTGGTCGCACACCGCACGGTCGAGCGTGGCGGTGAGGGGCTCGTCCGGGATCTCGATGTCGCGGGGAACTCCCTGCGGCCAGGCGGCGGGAAGATCGGCTGGGGCAGCGCTGGACATCACCGTGCCAGCGTAACCTACGCGACCGTAGGTTACCGGCCCGTAGGTCCTAGGGAGGCCGCCCGCGCCAGGGGCACGTACGCTGCCAGGGCCGACCGCCCGGGACGGCCGCGCCGCCCCGGCCGGACCCGTCCCGCGCACGACGTGAGGAGGGATCATCCCCGAGCACGACCGCGACGACGAGACGCCGAACTCGACGCTGACCGCCGAACGCTCCCCCGCACTGCGCGACCTGCAGGCCCGGATGGCGACCCTGAACGTGGCCGAGGTCGTCCACGAGCTCGGTCGGCTGGGCGCCACGGACCGCGCCGTGGCCTTCCGCCTGCTGGCCAAGGACCGCGCCGTCGAGGTGTTCGAGGACCTCGACCCCGCCCTGCAGGCCGAGCTCGTCGCCTCGCTGCACGGCCACGCCGCCGCCATCTTCGCGGCTCTGGACCCCGACGACCGCGCCGCGCTGCTGGACGAGGTCCCGGCCGGCGTCGCGCGGCGCCTGCTGGCGGCCCTGCCCCCGGACGAGCACGCCGCGACGACCGCCCTGCTCGGGTACCCCGAGGACAGCGCCGGGCGGCGCATGTCACCGGAGGTCGTCGCCGTCCCCGTCGGCACCACGGTCGGCGACACCATCGCGCAGGTGCGCGCCGCCGGCGACGACGCCGAGACCGTCTACGTCGTCCCCGTGGTCGCCGACGGGCGGCGTGTGCGCGGGGTCGTGTCGCTGCGCCGGCTCGTCCTCACCGACCCGGCCACGCCCGTCGACGCCGTCATGTCGCCCGCCACGACGGTGCGCGCCACCGACGACGCCGAGCACGCCGCGAACGTCGTGCGCGACGGCGGCTTCGTCGGCGTCCCCGTCGTGGACGGCGAGGACCGCCTCGTGGGCGTCCTCACCGTGGACGACGCCATGCGCGTGCTCGAGGCCGAGGACGACGAGGACTCCGCCCGCACCGGTGGCGCCGAGCCGCTGCGCCGGCCGTACCTGTCGGTGTCCGTGCTCGGCCTGGTGCGCTCGCGCGTCGTGTGGCTGCTCATGCTCATCGTCGCGGCGTCGCTGACCGTCGGCGTGCAGTCCTACTTCGAGGACGAGCTCGCACAGGTCGTGGCGCTGGCCCTCTTCGTGCCCCTGCTCATCGGCACCGGCGGCAACGCCGGGTCGCAGGCCGCCACGACCGTGGTGCGCGCGAGCGCCGTGGGCGACGTGCGCACGGGCGACGTCGCGCGGGTCGTCGGCCGCGAGATGCTCACCGGGCTGCTGCTGGGCCTCACCCTGGCCACCGTGGGAGTGGGCCCCGCGATGCTCGTCGCGGGCCCGGCGATCGGCCTCGTCCTCGCGCTCACGGTCGTCGCCGTCTGCACGCTCGCCACGACCGTCGGATCGAGCGTCCCGCTGCTCGCCAAGCGGGTGGGCATCGACCCCGCGATCGTGTCCGCGCCGTTCATCTCGACCTTCGTCGACACCACCGGCCTGATCGTCTACTTCTCCATCGCCAAGGCCGTGCTCGGGATCTGACCAGGTGGCAGGATCGGCCCGTGCTGCCCGAGACCCCCGCGCCCCGTCAGATCCGAGGCCTGCCCGAGGGGCCGGTCGCCGTCCCGGCTGCGGTGGCGGACCTCGCCGCCGGTGCGCCGGTGGAGCCCGTGTGGGTCAACGAGCTCGGCGGCCGCACCTTCCGCCTCGGGACCTCGCGCTACGTCAAGTGGGCCCCGGCGGACGTCCCCGGGATCGACCTGCCCGGCGAGGCGGCACGCCTGCTGTGGGCGCGGCCGTTCACCCCCGTCCCGGAGGTCCTGGACGGGGGCGCCGACGAGGAGGGGACGTGGCTCGTGACGGCCGCGCTGCCGGGACGCAGCGCCGTCGTGCCGCCGTGGGTGGACCGCCCCGCCGAGGCCGCCGCCGCGATCGGGGCGGGCCTGCGCGCGCTCCACGACGCGCTTCCGGTGGGCGAGTCGCCCTTCGACTGGTCGGTGGAGGCGCGGCTGGCGACCGCCCTGGAGCACCTCGACGCCGGTGACACGCCGGCCGCGTGGTCGCCCGAGCACCGCGACCTCACGGTGGCCGACGCCCGCGCCCGGCTGCTCGATCCCCCACCCCTCGACGAGCTCGTCGTGTGCCACGGCGACGCGTGCGCACCGAACACCCTCATCGGCCCCGACGGGCGGTGGGCCGCGCACGTCGACCTGGGCCGCCTCGGCGTCGCGGACCGCTGGGCCGACCTCGCGGTGGCGGCCTGGAGCACGGTGTGGAACTTCGGCCCGGGATACGAGGGCCACGTGTACGCCGCGTACGGCGTCGCACCGGATCACGAGCGCATCGCGTACTACCGGCTGCTCTGGGACGCCACCTGACCTGACGGCCGCGGCCCGACGCCCGACGGGCCGGCCCCGGTCGCCCGTGCGCCACGTGGGAGGATCGCCACGTGCCCGACGCTGCGAACCTGACCGACCGCCTGCCGACAGGAGACGCCGCGCACGACCCCGACGCGCTGTACGAGGTCTTCTCCACCTGGGCGGCGGACCAGGGGCTGACGCTCTACCCCCACCAGGAGGAGGCGCTGCTCGAGCTGCTCACCGGCGCCCACGTGATCCTGTCCACACCGACGGGTTCCGGGAAGTCCCTCGCGGGCGTCGCCGCGCACGCCGTGGCGATGGCGCAGGGTCGCCGCTCGTACTACACGGCGCCGATCAAGGCGCTGGTCAGCGAGAAGTTCTTCGCGCTCGTCGACGTGTTCGGGTCGGCCAACGTCGGGATGGTGACGGGCGACTCGGCGATCAACTCCGGGGCCCCGATCGTCTGCTGCACGTCCGAGATCCTGGCCAACCAGGCGCTGCGCGAGGGCCCCGACGCCGACGTCGGCCTCGTCGTCATGGACGAGTTCCACTACTACGCGGACCCGCAGCGCGGGTGGGCGTGGCAGGTGCCGCTGCTCGAGCTGACGCGCACGCAGTTCCTGCTGATGTCGGCCACGCTCGGCGACGTCTCGTTCTTCGTCGAGGACCTCGCGCGCCGCACGGGCCGTGACGTGGCGGTCGTCGCGAACACCGAGCGGCCCGTACCCCTGACCTTCACGTACTCGGTCGAGCCGCTGCACGAGCTGCTCGACGAGCTCGTCAGCACCCGCCGCGCACCGGTGTACGTCGTGCACTTCACGCAGAAGGAGGCCGTCGAGCGCGCGCAGTCGCTGCTCTCGACGCCCCTGGCCAGCCGCGAGCAGCGCGACGCGATCGCCGCGGAGCTGGGCGGGTTCCGGTTCGGCCCCGGGTTCGGCAAGACGCTCTCGCGCCTGCTGCGGCACGGCGTCGGCGTGCACCACGCGGGCATGCTGCCCAAGTACCGCCGTGTCGTCGAGCGCCTCACGCAGCGCGGGCTGCTGCCGGTCGTCTGCGGCACCGACACCCTGGGCGTCGGCATCAACGTGCCGATCCGCACGGTGGTCCTGACGAGCCTCGTCAAGTACGACGGGGTCCGGATGCGGCACCTGAGCGCGCGGGAGTTCCACCAGATCGCGGGCCGCGCCGGACGCGCCGGGTACGACACCGTGGGCGAGGTCGTCGTGCAGGCGCCCGACCACGTCATCGAGAACCGCAAGGCGCTCGCCAAGGCCGGCGACGACCCGAAGAAGCAGAAGAAGATCGTCCGCAAGCAGGCGCCGTCGGGCCACGTCAACTGGACCGACAAGACGTTCGAGCGCTTGCGGGACGCCCCGCCGGAGCCGCTCACGTCGAGCTTCCAGGTGTCGCACGCGATGGTGCTGCACGTCCTGCAGCGGGGCCGCGACGGCCGCGCGGACCCCGTGGCGGTCATGACGCACCTGCTCACCGACAACCACGAGCCCGCGAGCGCGCGCTCGCGCCACGTGCGCCGCGCGGTCGACGTGTACCGGTCCCTGCGCGCGGGCGGCGTCGTGGAGCGCCCGTGGGTCGACGACCCGTCGGCGCCGGGCGGCCGACGCCGGACCGTGCAGCTCGTCGCCGACCTGCCGTTCAACTTCGCGCTCGACCAGGCCCTCTCGCCGTTCGCGTACGCGGCGCTCGACCTGCTCGACCCGCAGGACCCCGGCTACGCGCACGACGTCGTCTCGGTCATCGAGGCCACGCTCGACGACCCCCGCCAGGTGCTCGCGGCGCAGGAGAACAAGGCCCGCGGCGAGGCCGTGGCCCGCATGAAGTCCGAGGGGCTGGAGTACGACGAGCGCATGGCGCTGCTCGAGGGCGTCACGTACCCGCGCCCGCTGAGCGAGCTGCTCGAGGCCACGTTCGCGACGTACCGGCGCACCAACCCGTGGGTCGCGGACCTCACGCTGTCGCCCAAGTCCGTGGTGCGCGAGATGCACGAGCGCGCCGCGACGTTCGCGGAGTACGTGCAGCTCTACTCCCTGGACCGCACCGAGGGCGTCCTGCTGCGCTACCTCGCCGACGCGTACCGCGCGCTGCGGCGCACGGTCCCCGAGGACCGCCGCACCGAAGAGCTCGAGGAGCTCATCGCGTGGCTGGGCGACCTCGTGCGGCGCACCGACTCGAGCCTGCTCGACGAGTGGGAGCGGCTGTCCGACCCGACGGCCGTCCTCGAGGACGACGCCGACGTGCCCGGCGAGGACGCTCCCCCGCCGCCCGTCACCGCCGACCCGCGGGTGTTCCGCGCGCTCGTGCGCGGGGCGATGTTCCGGCGGGTCGAGCTCGCCGCCCGCGAGCGCTGGGGGGCCCTCGCCGCCCTGGGCGACGTCGACGCCGAGGGCGAGCCGTGGACGGCCGACCGCTGGGCCGACGCGGTCGAGCCGTACTTCGACGACCACGACGAGATGGGCACCGGCGCCGCCGCGCGCGGTCCGGCGCTGTTCCAGGTGACGCCCGGGACCGCCGCCGACGCGCACGGGCCAGCGGCCGGCACCTGGCACGTCCGGCAGGTCCTCGACGACCCGGCGGGCGACCACGACTGGCGCATCGACGCCCTCGTGGACCTCGCGGCGTCGGACGAGGCCGGCGAGGTCCGCCTGCGCGTCCTGGACGTCGGCCCCCTCTGACGCCGCGCCGCACGACTGGATCGCACTCTCACGCACGAGAGAGCAACCCACCCCCCCTCCCCCGCGCGCGAAAGAGCGATCCCGTCACCTCGGCGGGGGCGCCGGCCGGGGTGTGAGTCAGGGTAGGCACGCCTGCATCGCCCCAGGTCAGGCCAGCCTTTCCTGCGGTGACAGGACTGCGCGCGCGGGCCTACCGTGGCCCATGACCACGACCAGCGACCGCGTCGTCGGGTTCGGCGCGCTGCTCCGCCGCACGCCGCGGCGCGCGGCGTCGAACGCAGGTCTCAACCGCCTGCGCGCCGGGGTCCTCGGCGCCAACGACGGCATCGTGTCCGTCGGCGCGACGGTCGTGGGCGTCGCGGGCGCCGCCGCGTCGACGTCGACCATCGCCCTGGCGGGCGGTGCCGCGCTGCTCGCCGGTGCGCTGTCGATGGCCTCGGGCGAGTACGTGTCCGTCTCCAGCCAGCGGGACGCCGAGCGCGTCGCCGCCGCGTCCGGCCGGCCCATCACCGACGCCCACCAGGACTTCACCAACCCGTGGCAGGCCGCGCTCGCGTCCATGCTGGCGTTCACCGCGGGGGCGCTCATCCCGCTGCTCGTCGTGCTGGCCCCGTGGACCACGGCCGCGCGGGTCCCGGCGACGTTCGCGGCGGTCCTCGTCGCGCTCGTCCTGACGGGCTGGGCGTCGGCGCGCTTCACGGGTGCGTCGCACGGCCGCTCCGTCCTGCGCAACGTGCTGGGCGGCTCGCTGGCGATGGCAGTCACGTACGGGGTCGGTGCACTGGTCGGCGTCGCGCTCTGACGTCCTACCCTGGGCGGGTGGCCAGGAAGGACGCACGCAGCAGCAGCAGCGGCGGCACCCCCGCCCTCGTCACGCTCGCGGAGGCCGGCGTGCCGCACACCGCCCGCACGTACGAGCACGACCCGGCGAGCGACCTCGGCTACGGCCTGGAGGCGGCGCGCGTGCTGGGGGTCCCGCCCGAGCAGGTCTTCAAGACCCTCGTCGCGGAGGTCGACGGCACGCTGACCGTGGCGGTCGTACCCGTGACCGGCCGGCTGGACCTCAAGGCGCTCGCCGCAGCGGTCGGCGGCAAGCGGGCCGCGATGGCGGACCCCCACGCCGCCGAGCGCGCGACCGGCTACGTGGTGGGCGGGATCTCGCCGCTGGGGCAGCGCACGACGCTGCGCACCGTGGTGGACGAGAGCGTGTGGCTGTTCGACACCGTGCTCGTGTCCGGCGGCCGGCGCGGGCTGGACGTCGAGCTCGCGCCCGACGACCTCGTGCGGCTCACCGACGCGGTCGTGGCAGACGTCGCGCGGGACTGAGCCGCCCCGCCGCCACGCGGGTCAGTACCCGTCAGTGCCCGTACGCCGCGAACGGGCTGTCGGTCGGCACGATCTGCTTGCCCAGCGGCACGAGGGACACCGGGATGAGCTTGAGGTTCGCGATGCCCATCGGGATGCCGATGATCGAGACGAACAGCGGGATCGCGGTGGCGACGTGCCCGATCGCGAGCCAGATCCCGGCGACCAGCACCCAGATGACGTTGCCGATCGTCGACAGCGCACCGGCGGTCGGCTTCTCGACGATCGTGCGCCCGAACGGCCACAGCACGTAGCTCGCGATCCGGAAGGACGCGATGCCGAACGGGATCGTCACGATCAGCACGCAGCAGACGACGCCGGCGGCCACGTAGCCCAGGGCGAGCCAGGCACCGGCGAACACGAGCCAGATGACGTTCAGCAGGGTCTTCACGTGCTCACCGTCCCACGGCGGGGCACGGGGCGACATCGGGGATCACCCCGACCCGACCCTCAGTTGAGCGAGACGTCGTCCGGCGCCGTCGACAGGAGCGCCAGGTCCCCCGGCTGACGGCGCAGGACGCGCCGCCACAGGCCGCGCGGGTCGGCGCTGAACACGTCGCCCGGCTCGAGGTCGACGACGAACCAGCCGCCCGCCTCGATCTCGCGGTCCAGCTGCCCCTCGGCCCACCCGGCGTACCCGACGAACACGCGCAGCGCCCGGACGGCGTCGACCACGAGCGCGGGCGGGGCCTCGAGGTCGACGACCCCGAGCCGCGGCGACAGGTGCCGGACACCGGGCGGCGCGCCCGCGTCGGGGAGGTCAGCGAGCGCCAGTGCCGTGTCACGGGACACAGGGCCGCCCTGGAAGAGCCGGCCGGGCGCGCTGAGGTGGTCCTGCCACTGCGGCAGCACCGCGCTCGCGTCGACGTCGAGCGGCCGGTCGAGGACGACCCCCAGCGCACCGGCCTCGGTGTGCTCGAGGACGAGCACGACCGACCGCCGGAAGCTGCGGTCCTGCAGCCCCGGTGTCGCGACGAGCAGCCGCCCCGTGCACCCCTCCATCCCGCCAGCATGCGACCCGGCGACCCCCGCGCGCCACACGGGCGGGCGCGGGGGCACGGGTTTCGCCCGCCCGGCGAGCGCGGCGCACGCCGCGGGGGCGGGTACGGTCAGGCGTCGTGAGCAGCGAGGACGTGACGCGTCGTCTGGCGCAGGTGCGCGAACGGGTCGCCGCGGCGTGCGCCGCGGCGGGACGCGGCGCGGACGAGGTCCGGGTCCTGCTGGCGTCCAAGACGGTGGACGTCGCGACCGTGCGCGCCGCGCTGCTGGCCGACGCCGCCGCACGGGAGGCCGGCTCGACGGGGGCGCCGGTGCTGCTGGGCGAGAACCGGGTCCAGGAGCTCGTCGCGAAGGCGCCCGCGCTGGTCGACCTCGCGCCGACGTGGCACGTCATCGGGCCGCTGCAGTCGAACAAGGTCAACGCGGCGCTGCGGTGGGCGTCCGCGGTGGAGTCCGTCGCGGACGACGCGCTGGCACGGCGCCTGTCCGACCGCGTGCAGGGGCGCGCCGTGCCGCTCGACGTCTGGGTCCAGGTCAACGTGTCGGGCGAGGCCAGCAAGCACGGCGCCCACCCGGGAACGGCGGCGGACCTCGCGGTGCGGGTCGCGGCGCTGCCCGGGCTCCGGCTGGCCGGGTTCATGACCGTGGGTGCGCGCAGCGACGACGAGGGGGTGGTGCGCGCCGGCTTCGCCCTGCTGCGCGCGGTCCGCGACGAGGTCGTCCGGTCCGGCGCACCCGGCACGGGCGACGCGCACGGGCTGTCGATGGGGATGAGCAACGATCTCGAGGTGGCGGTCGCGGAGGGCGCGACGGTCGTCCGGGTCGGGACCGCCGTCTTCGGGTCCCGACCGGCTCCCGCCGCTGTGCCGGGCGCGTGACCGCGGCGGTGGCCGGCACGCCAGGTGGGGAGGATGGGCGCATGGATCACGAGCGACCCGTGCCCGAGGGGCGCGCGCCCGACCGACGCTTCCCCCGGTGGGTCTACGGCGTCGGTGCCGAGCCCGACGCGCGCTTCACGCTCGCCAACGAGCGCACCTTCCTCGCGTGGGCGCGCACCGGCCTCGCGCTGCTCGCCGGCGGTGTCGCCCTCGAGGCCCTCGGCCTGCCCGTCGAGCCCGCGCTGCGGCTCGCCGCCGCCGTCGTGCTCATCGCGCTGGGGACCCTCGCGCCCGCGGTGGCCTGGTGGGGGTGGTCCCGTGCGGAGCGCGCCATGCGGCGCGGCGACCCCCTGCCCGCTCCCGTGGGCTTCGGCCTGCTCGTGGGCGGCGTCGCCGTGGCCGGTGTCCTCGTCCTGCTCGGTCTGCTGCACGCGTGACCGCCCCGGCACACCCGTCGCTCGCCGCCGAGCGCACGGCGCTGGCGTGGCGCCGCACGGCGCTGGGCCTGGTCGGGGGCTCGGTGGCAGCCGGCCGCCTGCTCGTCGAGACCTGGGGGGTCGCGGCGTGGTCGGTCACCGCCGCCGGGACCGTCATCGCCGTGGTGCTGCTGCGTGCCGCACGCCGGCGCCGGACCGGCGTGCACGGACGTCAGCGGTCGAACCTGACGACGGCCACGGAGCGGACCGTCGGTCGTGACCCGGGCGGTCGCCTCGTCACGGCCTGCGCCGCGGCCCTCGTGCTCCTGGGCGCCGCTGCGCTCGTCGTCGTGCTGACCTGGCGCGGCTGAGCGGAGCGTCCCGCGGGCCCGGGCGCCCTGCTCACGGCACGCGTGCGGTCCATGCCGGATCCGTGAACCGGGTGGCCACGAGCTCGCGCGCACGCTCCACCTCGGCCGGGCGCAGCACGTCGTCGACCGTCCGGTACCGCGACCGGAAGTGCGCCACGAAGGCCTCCACCACCTGCTCGCGCGGCAGCCGGGTCTGCGAGCGCACCGGGTCGACCCGCCGGTTCGCCGACCGCGTGCCCTTGTCCGACAGCTTCTCGCGGCCGATCCGCAGCACCTGCATCATCTTGTCGGCGTCGATGTCGTACGCCATCGTCACGTGGTGCAGCACAGCACCGTGCGCCAGGCGCTTCTGCGCGGACCCCGCGAGCTTGCCCGCGGCCGACGAGATGTCGTTGAGCCCCGTCGTCGTGGCCGTCACGCCCACGTCCGCGAGCGCCCCGAGGACCCACGCGTTGAGGAACGCGTACGACTCCTCGAAGGACATGCCGTCGACCAGGGACCCCGGCACCACCAGGGAGAACGTGATGCAGTTGCCCGCCTCCATGAACATCGCGCCGCCGCCGGAGATGCGCCGCACGACCGTGACGCCGTACCGCGCCGCCGCCTCGAGGTCCACCTCGTTGCGCAGGGACTGGAACGAGCCGATGACGACGGCGGGCTCGTCCCACTCCCAGAACCGCACGGTGGGGCCGCGGCGCCCCGCGTCGAGCTCCTCGGTGAGCACCTGGTCGAGCGCGACGTGCATCGCCGGAGGCATGGGACCGGTGTCCAGGAGCGCGAACTCGTGGTCCGCCCACGCGGTGGACAGCCCCAGGGCGCGGCGCACGGCGAGCGCGACCGCGCGCACGTCGAACCCCACCATGGCGACGGGCCCGGCGATGCGGCCCTGGTCGACCGCGAGCCGCAGACCGTCCTCCAGCACGCCGACGAGCTGCGTGACGCCCGCGTCCGCCGGCGTGCCGTCCAGCGCGCGCGACAGCACCTCCAGCGCGTCGTCGGGCTCGAGGAAGAAGTCGCCCGACAGGCTCACGTCCCGCAGGCGTCCGTCACCGACCTCCAGGTCGACGACCACGAGCTTGCCACCGGGCACCTTGTACTCACCATGCACGCGGTCAGCCTAGGCGTCGACGCCGGTGCACCCGGGTCAGGGCAGCCCGCGCACGGCGGCGAGCGCGCGCCGCTCCACCATCTCGCTGAGCTGGGCCGGGTCCCCCAGCACGGCGCGGGCGTCCTGGCGGTCGCTCGCGTCGAGGGCCGTCGCGGTCCACGTGAGGATGGCGTTGCCGACCAGGACGTGGCCGGTCGTCTGCTGGTAGGTGTCGTCGTCGACCTGCGCCGTCAGGTCGTGCACGATCGCGGGGAACACGCCCTGGCCCTCCAGTGCGGGCTCCGCCGTCCACCGCGTACCGCCCGCCCCGGGCACGTCCAGCGTGTAGCGCGGGCACTCGTCCACCGTCGTGACGAGCGCACGGAACGCGGCCCGCGCCGCCGCCGGGTCGAGCAGCACCACGACGTCCTGCTCGAACGTCAGGTCCTCGTTGACCCAGGACGTCGCGTCGTGGAACGACGGCGGCGCCGACACGACCGTCACGGCCGTCGTGCAGGACGCGGGGTCGATGCTCGCACCCTCGGGCAGCCCCCACGGTCGGGTCCCGGGCTCCAGACCGCGCGCGACGCCGGCCGCCGCACCGGGGACGTCCCGCTCGAGGTCCGCGCTCGTCGCGAACAGGCTGCCCGCCGTCGCCGGGTCGAAGATCGCATCGGCACCCGGCGCGGGCGCGGCGCTCGCCGTCGGGGTCCGCGAGGGCTCCGGCGTGGGCGTGGGCGTGACCTCGGGCGTCGGCTCGGGCGTGGGCACGGGGGCCGGCTCGCCACCGTCCCACGGGCGCCACACGAGCACGACCGCCAGCGCGGCGACGACGACCACGACGAGCCACCACCGGCTGCGCGGACGCGCCGGGGGCATGCCCTGGCGGTCGTCGTCGGGCGTCGGCGGGCCGACGGGCGTCCTGGACGCGTCGAGCGGCTCGGGGGCGGTGCCGGACACGCGGGGGACTCCTTCCATCGGTCGGGCCTCGGGTGCATCCCCGAGGCTAGGTCGTGCACGCGCCCCCTGCGCGACGACCCGCGGGACGTGCCCGCGTCAGCGCGGCGGGACCCCGTGGTGGCGCAGGCCCCAGATGGCGGAGTCGGTGAGGGCCTCCCACGAGGCCTCGATGAGGTTGGGACCCACGCCGACGGTGCTCCACGACGTCTGACCGTCGGTGCTCTCGATGAGCACCCGGGTCACCGCGTCCGTGCCCTGCATCTGGTCGAGGATGCGCACCTTGAAGTCGATGAGCTCGAACTCGGCGAGCTCGGGGTACACGCGTCCCAGGGCGGTCCGCAGCGCGTGGTCCAGCGCGTTGACGGGTCCGTTGCCCTCGCCGGTGGTGACGATGCGCTCACCGCCCGCGTGCAGCTTGACCGTCGCCTCGGCCGTCGCGGCCGTGCCGCGTCCGCCGTTGCGCTCGACGATCGCGCGCCACGACTCGACCCTGAAGTACGCCGGCCGCGCACCCTCGAGCTCCTCGACGAGCACGAGCTCGAACGACGCGTCGGCCGCCTCGTAGGTGTAGCCGCCGGCCTCGGCGTCCTTGATGCGGTGCATCACGCGCGACAGGACGTCCGGGTGCTCCGCGAGGTCGATGCCGAGCTGACGGCCCTTGAGCTCGATCGAGGCGCGCCCTGCCATGTCGGACACGAGCATCCGCATGTCGTTGCCGACGAGCTCGGGGTCCGCGTGCTGGTAGAGGTCGGGGTCGACCTTGATCGCCGACGCGTGCAGGCCCGCCTTGTGGGCGAAGGCGCTCGCGCCGACGTACGGCTGGCGCGCGAACGGCGAGATGTTCGTCAGCTCGCTGATCGCGTGCGCGATGCGGGTCAGCTCGGGAAGCCCGCCCGGCGCGTCCGGGTGCCGCGCGAGCACCTGCCGGCCGAGCTTGAGCTCGAGGTTCGCGACGACCGACAGGAGGTCGGCGTTACCCGTGCGCTCGCCGTACCCGTTGACCGTGCCCTGCACGTGCATGCAGCCGGCGTCGACGGCGGCGAGGGTGTTGGCGACCGCGCACCCGGAGTCGTTGTGGGCGTGCATGCCCAGCAGCGCGTCGGGGCCGGCGGCCGCGCGGACCTCCAGCACGATCTCCCGCACCCAGTCCGGCAGCATGCCGCCGTTGGTGTCGCACAGGGCGACGACCTCGGCACCGGCCTCGAACGCGGTCAGCACGGCGCTGCGCGAGAAGGCCGCGTCGTACCGGTACCCGTCGAAGAAGTGCTCGGCGTCGACGAACACGCGCCGCCCCTCCCCCAGGAGGAGCGTCACGGTGTCCGCGATCATCGCCAGTCCTTCGTCCGCGGTCGTGCGCAGCGCACGCTCGACGTGCCGCACGTCGAACTTGGCGACGAGCGTGACGACGGGCGCCTCGGAGTCCAGGAGCGCACGCACCTGCGGGTCGTCGGCCGCACGCACCCCGACCTTGCGCGTGGCGCCGAAGGCGGCCAGCTCCGCGTTGCGCAGGTCCAGCTCCTTCGCCGCCCGCCGGAAGAACTCCGTGTCCTTGGGCACGGCGCCCGGCCAGCCGCCCTCGATGAACCCCACGCCCAGCTCGTCGAGCATCGGCGCGATCGCCAGCTTGTCGGCGACCGACAGGTTGATGCCCTCCTGCTGGGCGCCGTCACGCAGCGTGGTGTCGTAGACGTGGAACGGCGACGACGTGGTCGACGCGGGTGCCGTGGACTGTGTCACGGAGGGCTCCTCGGGGCGGTGCGGGCGTGCGTCGGCGGGGCGGCAGGGGGTGCGCGTCCGGCGGGGGTGGTGCCGGTGCCTCGTCGACGTGTCGTGCGGGCGGGGGTGGTGCCCACGGACGTCTGGACCAACAAAAAGACCCCCCGAGGTACGGGAGGTCTGCGCGTCGGCTGGTCGGCCGACGCGCTACGCGATGATGAGCGTGAAGCGGGTCACACGGCGATCGTGGCACAACGCGGCCGCGCACGGCACCCCGTCCATCATGCGGACGGGTGGTTCCTGCACGACGCTGGCCGGGCAACGGGGACCAACCGGTGCCGAACGGGCACCCGGTCGCTACGGTGAGCGCTGACGTCACGCGTGCGCGCGACCCGACGTCCCGTGCGAGACAGGAGCCGACGATGTCGATCCCCACCTCCGGCCGGCCGCAGGACGAGCCGACCCGCAGGTACGAGGCGGTCCCCCCGACCGCCGCACCCCCGACCGTGCCCGCGTCGGCGCCCGCGGTCGCCCCCGCCTCGACGGCGCCGCCGCGCACCGAGACCCGCCTCACCGTCGAGACGGGCCGGTTCTGGGCCGGCGCGGCCGCCACCGCGTTCGTCGCGGCCCTCGTGGGGGTCGTGGGCGTCATCGTCCTCGAGAGGATCCTGCGGATCGAGCTGGTGCTGCGCGACCCGTTCGGCACCGGTTCGGCGATGGGCGCGTACATCCTCGGGGGCGTCCTCGTCGCCGTGGCCGCCGCCGCCCTGCTGCAGCTGCTGGTCCTGACGACGCCGCGCCCCCGGGCGTTCTTCGGCTGGATCCTCGGCCTGGCGACCGTCGTGGCGACCCTGCTGCCGCTGACGTGGACCGACGAGGCCGGGTCGGCGATCGCCACCGGCATCGTCAACCTGCTCATCGGCATCGCCGTGTGGTCGCTGCTGACCGGCGTGCTCGGCTGGACCGTGCGGCGCGTCGCCGTGTGACGTCCACCCCCGGGACGACGAGGGGCGGGCACCCGTACGGGTGCCCGCCCCTCGTCGTCGGTCAGCCGCCGCTCAGACGAGGCGGTGCATCCACCCGTGCGAGTCGGACGCGCGCCCGTACTGGATGTCCGTGAGCTGCGCCCGGATGCGCGTCGTGACGGGGCCCGCCGTCCCGTCGCCCACGACGAGGTCGAAGTCGTCGCTCGCGAGGCGGCCGATGGGCGTCATGACGGCCGCGGTGCCGCACGCGAACACCTCGGTGACGCTGCCGTCCGCGAGGCCGGCGCGCAGCTCCTCCAGCAGCAGGGGGCGCTCCGCGACCTCGTGGCCCGCCTCCGCGAGCAGCGTGAGGATCGACGCGCGCGTGACGCCCTCGAGGATCGTGCCGGACAACGGCGGGGTCACCACGGAGCCGTCGGCGCGCACGACGACGATGTTCATGCCGCCGAGCTCCTCGAGCTGCGTGCCCGTCCGCGCGTCGAGGAAGCACACCTGGTCGAAGCCCTTGGCGTGGGCCTGCTGCTGCGGCAGGAGGCTCGCCGCGTAGTTGCCGCCGCACTTCGCGGCGCCCGTGCCGCCGCTCCCGGCGCGGGCGTACTCCCGCGACACCCAGATCGACACCGGCGTGACCCCGCCGGCGAAGTACGGGCCCACGGGCGAGGCGATGACGAGGAACTCGGCCTCGAGGGACGGCCGCACTCCCAGGAACGGCTCGGAGGCGTACATGAACGGACGCAGGTACAGGCTCGTCTCGTCCCCCGGCGGGATCCAGGCGCGGTCGACCTCGACGAGGGCCTTGATCGCCCCGAGGAAGTCCGCCTCGGGGAGCTCGGGCAGCGCGAGCCGGTACGCCGAGCGCGCGAAGCGTGCCGCGTTGGCCTCCGGGCGGAACGACCACACCGTGCCGTCCGGGTACCGGTACGCCTTGAGGCCCTCGAAGACCTCCTGCCCGTAGTGCAGGACGGCGGTCGCGGGGTCGAGCTGGAGGGGGCCGTACTTCTCGACCCGGCGGTGGGTCCACCCGGCGTCCTGCGTCCAGGAGATGCGGGCCATGTGGTCGGTGAAGGCGACACCGAACCGGGGCGCGGCCAACGCCGCCTCTCGCTCGGCGGTGGACGCCGGGGTGTCGCTGAGGTGGATCTCGAAGGTCGGGGACGTGGGGGTCGTCACGGTGCTCATCAGGGGGCCTTTCACCAGGGTCGACGTCGACGGTACCGGTGCGGACGGCCGGGTGGACAGGAGCAGGCGCGAGCCTGCGCAGCGACGGACGCGCCGAGCGCGTCGTCGTCGGCTCGCCCCGGGAGGGGTCAGCCGGCGACGCGCGCGGCGAGGTCCTTGCCCACCTCGGCCGTCGACCGTACTCGCTCGGCGGAGCCGCGCTCGGCGAGGTCGGCCGCGACGGCCGTCTCCACCGCGCGGGCCGCGTCCGGCAGGCCGACATGGTCGAGCAGCATGGCGACCGACAGCACCGTCGCCGTGGGATCGGCCTTGCCCTGGCCCGCGATGTCGGGCGCGGAGCCGTGCACGGGCTCGAACATGCTCGGGGCCGTGCGGTCGGGGTTGATGTTCGCCGACGCCGCCAGGCCGATGCCGCCCGTGATGGCCGCCGCCAGGTCGGTGAGGATGTCACCGAAGAGGTTGTCGGTGACGATCACGTCGAAGCGCGACGGGTTCGTCACGAGGAAGATCGTCGCGGCGTCGACGTGCAGGTAGTCCACCGTGACGTCCGGGAACTCGGCGTTGACGGCCTCGACCGTGCGGCGCCACAGGTGGCCGGCGTGGACCAGCACGTTGTGCTTGTGCACGAGCGTGAGCTTGCGGCGGGGGCGCGCGGCGGCGCGGGCGAAGGCGTCGCGCACGACGCGCTCCACGCCGAACGCGGTGTTGACGCTGACCTCGTTGGCCACCTCGTGGGGGGTGCCGACGCGGATGGCGCCGCCGTTGCCGACGTACGGCCCCTCGGTGCCCTCCCGCACGACCACGAAGTCGACGTCGCCGGGGGCCGCGAGCGGGCTCGTCACGCCGGGGAAGAGCTTGCCGGGACGCAGGTTCACGTAGTGGTCCAGCGCGAAGCGCAGCTTGAGCAGCAGCCCGCGCTCGAGCACGCCGGAGGGCACGCCCGGGTCGCCGATGGCGCCGAGCAGGATCGCGTCGTGCACGCGGATCGCGGCGAGGTCCTCGTCCGTGAGCGTCTCGCCCGTGGCGTGCCAGCGGCGCGCGCCGAGGTCGAAGTCCGTCGTGCGCACCGTGGTGCCGGTGCCGTGCAGCGCCTGCTCGAGCACGAGCAGACCCTGCTCGACGACCTCCGTGCCGATGCCGTCGCCGGCCACGACGGCCAGGTTCAGAGAAGAGGGAGAGGTCGTGTCAGCCATGGGACCAGCCTAGACCCGTGTCCACGCCTCGGAACGAGGCGTCTCACAGTCCGATCAGTCGACGGGCGGCGTCGGTCCCTGCGTCGGGTACACGAGCTCGAAGCGCTCGACGACCACGTCCATGGTGGGCGAGAACCCGTCGGCGCCCAGGACCCGACGCCAGTACACCTCGTGCTCGCGCCGCCAGGACTCCAGCGTCCCGTCGTCCTCGCCCTCCGCTGCGGCGTGCGCGGCGTCCACGCGGTCGAACGGCACGACCTCGACGTCGGTCGTGCGCACCAGGGCGCGGGGGTCGCCGGACGAGTCCAGCACGATCGAGACGCTGCCCACGCGCGGCAACGGCTCGTCGCCCGACGTGAACTCCACGAGCGCGGTCGCCGTCGCCGTCTTGCGGCCCTCGAGGACCAGCGCGAGCAGCTCGTCCGCCAGTCGCGCGTCGTCGCCGAAGGACCAGGCGGGCGGCGGGACGGCGCCGTCGACCGACTCCCCCAGCACGGTGTCGAGCTTGCCCCAGCCCAGGTGCCCGCGTGCCGCGTCCCAGAAGTCCGCGATCCGCGTGTCCTGCGTGCCGGTCTCGGCGTCCACCGTCGGCTGCTCGGTCATGGTCACCCCTCGTCGTCGTGCGCGATCGTCCACCCCGTCCGACGGGGCCGCGGCGATCCTCCCCCACACCCCCCGCCGCCGCACCCCGTGCCCACCCCTCCGTGGGGCGCGAGAGAGCGATCCGGTGCGACCGGATTGCTCTCTCGCGACCTCTACCGGGGTGGGTCAGCGCGCGGCCGAGCCCTCCTGGTAGTCCGTGTCGGACGGCTTGACCCACGCGAAGAGCTTGCGCAGCTCGCGGCCGACCGGCTCGATCGGGTGGTTCTGGCCCTTGGTGCGCAGCGCGTCGAACTCCGGCGCGCCGGCGTCCTGGTCGGCGATGAAGCGCTCCGCGAACGCGCCGTTCTGGATGTCCTTGAGGACGGCCTGCATGTTCGCCTTGACCTCGGGCGTGATGACGCGCGGGCCCGAGACGTAGTCGCCGTACTCGGCGGTGTCGGAGACCGACCAGCGCTGCTTGGTGATGCCGCCCTCCCAGATGAGGTCGACGATGAGCTTGAGCTCGTGCAGCACCTCGAAGTACGCGACCTCCGGCTGGTAGCCGGCCTCGGTCAGGGTCTCGAAGCCGTACTGGATCAGCTGCGAGACGCCACCGCACAGGACGGCCTGCTCACCGAACAGGTCGGTCTCGGTCTCCTCCGTGAAGGTCGTCTTGATGCCGGCGGCGCGCAGGCCGCCGATCGCCTTGGCGTACGAGAGCGCGAGCTCCCACGCCTTGCCCGACGCGTCCTGCTCGACCGCGACGATGACCGGCACGCCGCGCCCGTCGACGTACTCGCGGCGGACCAGGTGACCCGGGCCCTTGGGGGCGACCATGAGCACGTCGTGGCCGGCGGCCGGCTTGATGTAGCCGTAGCGGATGTTGAAGCCGTGACCGAAGACGAGCGCCGCGCCGTCCTTGAGGTTGGGCTCGATCTCGTCGCGGTAGATGATCCGCTGGACCTGGTCGGGCGCCAGGATGACGACGACGTCCGCGCCGGCGACGGCGTCGGTGACGGTCGCGACCTTCAGGCCCTCGTTCTCGGCCTTGGCGCGCGAGGGCGAGCCGTCGCGCAGACCGACGGTGACGTCGACGCCGGAGTCGCGCAGGTTGAGCGCGTGCGCGTGCCCCTGGCTGCCGTAGCCGATGACGGCGACCTTCTGGGACTGGATGACCGACAGGTCGGCGTCGTCGTCGTAGAACAGCTCAGCCACGGTGGATCTCCTCGGAAGTGGTGTCTTCGGTCGTGCGTACGGGGTGGTGCGGGTGGTGCGGTCAGGCGGAGCGGCTCACGCGCTCGAGCGCCCGGTCCGTGATCGACCGCGAGCCGCGGCCGATCGCGACCGTGCCGGACTGCACGATCTCACGGATGCCGAACGGCTCCAGGGCCGCGAGCAGCGCGTCGAGCTTGCCGGGGCCGCCGGTCGCCTCGATGACGACCGTGTCCGGCACGACGTCGACGACGTGCGCGCGGAACAGCTGGACGACCTCGAGGACGTGCGTGCGCTGCGCGACGTCGGCCTTGACCTTGACGAGCAGCAGCTCGCGCTGGACCGACGCGGCGTCCTCGAGCTCGACGATCTTGATGACGTTGACGAGCTTGTTGAGCTGCTTGGTCACCTGCTCCAGCGGCAGCGCGTCGACGTCGACGACGACCGTGATGCGGCTGATCTCGTCGTGCTCGGTCGGACCGACCGCCAGGGAGTGGATGTTGAAGGACCGCCGGGCGAACAGGCCGGCGACGCGCGTGAGCACGCCGGGCTTGTTCTCGACGAGGACGGACAGGGTGTGGCGGGTCATGGCTCGGCTACCTTCCTCAGTCCTCGCGGTCCCACGCGGGGCTGATGCCGCGCGCGTACTGGATGGCGTCGTTGCTGACGCCGGCGGCGACCATCGGCCACACCATGGCGTCGCGCGACACCGTGAAGTCGACGACGACGGGCCGGTCGTCGATCTCCATCGCGCGCTTGATCGTCGCGTCGACGTCCGCCTTCGTCTCGCACCGCAGGCCCACGGCGCCGTACGCGTCCGCCAGCTTCACGAAGTCGGGGACGCGTGCCGTGCCGTGGCCCGTGTGCAGGTCGGTGTTGGAGTAGCGCGACTCGTAGAACAGCGTCTGCCACTGCCGGACCATGCCGAGCGAGCTGTTGTTGATGACCGCGACCTTGATCGGGATCTCGTTGATCGTGCAGGTGGCGAGCTCCTGGTTGGTCATCTGGAAGCAGCCGTCACCGTCGATGGACCACACCGTGCGGCTGGGGTCGCCGACCTTCGCGCCCATGGCCGCGGGCACCGAGAAGCCCATCGTCCCCAGCCCGCCGGAGTTGATCCAGGCGCCGGGCCGCTCGTACTTGATGAACTGCGCGGCCCACATCTGGTGCTGCCCCACACCCGCCACGAAGATCGACTCCGGCCCCGAGATCTCCCCGATGCGCGAGATCACGTGCTGGGGTGCCAGGTGGCCGTCCGACGGCTCGTCGAAGCCCAGCGGGAACGTCTCGCGCCAGGCGTCGAGCTGCTGCCACCACGCCTCGAGGTCGGGCCTGCCGTGCTGGCCGTGCTCGCGCTCGAGCTCCGGCAGCAGGTCGGCGATGACCTCGCGCAGGTCGCCGACGATCGGCACGTCGGTGCGCTTGTTCTTGCCGATCTCCGCGGGGTCGATGTCGGCGTGCACCACGGTCGCCAGCGGTGCGAACGACGACAGCAGGCCGGTCACGCGGTCGTCGAACCGGGCGCCGAGGGCGATGACGAGGTCGGCCTTCTGCAGCGCGGCGACCGCCGCGACGGTCCCGTGCATGCCGGGCATGCCGAGGTTCTGCGGGTGCGAGTCCGGCAGGGCGCCGCGGGCCATCAGCGTGGTGACGACGGGCGCGCCCGAGGTGTCGGTGAGGCGTCGCAGCAGGTCGGAGGCGCCCGCGCGGACCACGCCTCCGCCGACGTACAGCACCGGTCGGCGCGACGTCGCCAGCAGGCGCGCAGCCTCGCGGATCTGCTTGGCGTGCGGCTTGGTGACCGGGTGGTAGCCCGGCAGCGTGATGTCCTGCGGCCAGGAGAACGTGGTCTGCGCCTGCATCGCGGACTTGGCGATGTCGACGAGGACCGGGCCCGGCCGGCCGGTCGAGGCGATGTGGAACGCCTCGGCGATGGTGCGCGGGATGTCGTCCGGGTCGGTGACCAGGTAGTTGTGCTTGGTGACCGGCAGCGTGATGCCGACGATGTCGGCCTCCTGGAACGCGTCCGTGCCGATCAGCGACGCGCCGACCTGGCCGGTGATCGCGACCATCGGCACCGAGTCCATGTTGGCGTCGGCGATCGCGGTCACGAGGTTGGTCGCACCCGGCCCGGACGTCGCCATCGTGACGCCGACCTTGCCCGAGGAGTACGCGTAGCCGGCCGCGGCGTGCCCGCCGCCCTGCTCGTGCCGCACGAGGATGTGCCGGACCCGGGTCGAGTCCATGAGCGGGTCGTAGGTGGGCAGGATCGCGCCACCCGGGATCCCGAAGACGACCTCGACGCCCGCCTCCTCCAGCGAGCGGACGATCGACTGCGCGCCCGTGACCTTCTCGGGCCCGATGCGTCGCGGCGCGTCGGCCGGCGACTCGGCGGGGCGGGGCAGCCCGTCCGCTGCCGGGCGCACGGGGCGCACGGTGCTGCGGGGGGGTGCGGGATGGGGACCCTGGACCATGGTCGTCTCCTGCGGGTCGAGTGCGGGTGTGGTCGTCCGGTGCGGGGGGCCGCGCCGGACGGACGTCGGGCACGAAAAAGCCCCTCGACCCGGGCACCGGGCTGGACGAGGGGCGAGCGCGCGCGACGTGCGACCTGGGCGGGTGGCGTCAGCCGGCGCGCTCAGGAAGTACTACGAGGATCATCTGCACGCCGTCACCCTACGCCCGGGACCCGGGGGATGTCACGCGCCGTGCCGCTCGTCTCGCATCGTGGTTCACAGGTCCACGGAGCGGACGTCCCGCACACCGGCACCCCTGGTCACACGGCCGCCCCGCGCGCACCCCCCACGAGCAGCGCCACGACGCACAGCGCCGCCACGACCATCGCCAGCCGGAACGGCCACCTGCTGCGCTCCCGCAGCAGACCGGCCGTGCCGGCGGCCAGTGCCACCGCGACGGCCACCACGCCGACGACGACCGACGCGGCGCCGGGGGGGGCCGGCGGGCCCGCCACGGCGACGACCACGGCCGTCCCGAGCACCGCCGGCGCGAGCACACCGGTCACCCGCCTGCCCCACCGGTGGGGCAGGCCCCGCACGCCGGTCGCCGCGTCGTCCTCCAGGTCGGGCAGGACGTTCGCGAGGTGGGCCCCCACACCGAGCAGCGCACCGACGGCCAGCAGCCAGCCGGCAGGGACCGCGTCGTCGGGTCCCGCCAGCACGACGAACGCGGGGAACAGCGCGAAGGCGACGGCGTACGGCAGCCACGACGCGGCGGTGCTCTTGAGCCCGAGGTTGTACGCCCACCCCATCGTCACGGCGGTCGCGTGGGCGAGCAGGGCGGCCGCGCCCGTGGGCACCGAGAGCACCACGCTCGCCGCGAGCGCGACCAGGGCCGCCGTCCGCAGCTCGCGCGGCGTCACCGCGCCGGCCACGACCGGCTTGTCGGCCCGGCCGACGGCCTGGTCGCGCGCGGCGTCGAGCCAGTCGTTCGACCACCCGATCGAGAGCTGACCGGCCAGCACGACGCCGAGCACGAGCAGCACCGTGCCGGCCGGGGCGTCGAGCGCCACCGCCAGCGCCGTGCACAGCGTCGTCACCACGACCGTCGGACCCGTGTGGCACGCGCGCACCAGCGCGGCCGCACGCGCCCGTGCGTCCCGGGCCGCGGGCGCGCGGCGCGCGGGACCGGTCGGGGCGTCAGGCACGGTGCGACCGTAGTCCCCCGTGCCGACACGGGGTGTGCGTGCCACGATTTCGAGATGTCACGCGTGCTCGCCGTCGCACCGGCCTTCCCCGGCCCCCCGCGCGACCAGCGTGCCATCACCGAGATCGTCGCGCCGCTCGTCGCGGCCGCGGACGACCGCCACGGGGTGCTGCTGCGGCGCGTGCACCGCAGCAGCGGCGTGACGACCCGGCACCTCGCGCTCGCGCCGGACGAGTACGCGGGGGTCCGGGACTTCGGGCACGCGAACGACCTGTACCTCGCCATCGGCACCGACCTCGCGGCACGGGCCGCGCGCGACGCGCTCGCCCGCGCGGGGGTCGACCCGCAGGAGGTCGACTTCGTCCTGTTCACCTCGGTGACCGGCATCGGGGCGCCCTCGGTCGACGCCGCGCTCGTCGGTCTGCTCGGGCTGCGCGACGACGTCAAGCGGCTCCCCTCGTTCGGTCTGGGCTGCGGCGGGGGTGCGGCCGGCCTCGCCCGGGTGCACGACTACCTCACGGGCCACCCCCACGACACCGCGCTGCTCGTGTGCCTCGAGCTGTGCTCGCTGACGCTGCAGCACGGCGACGCGGACCCCGCCGCGCTGGTGGCCAACGGCCTGTTCGGCGACGGCGCGGCGGTCGCGGTCCTCGTCGGCGACGCCCACCCCGCGGCGGCCGCCGCCACGGGACCCCGCGTCGTGGCGACCCGCAGCCGGCTGTACCCCGGCACCGAGGGCGACCTGGGCTGGCGGATCGGCGGCTCCGGCTTCCGCATCGTGCTGTCGGCCCGACTGCCCGACGTCGTGCGCGCCGGGCTCGCCCCGGACGTGGAGGGTCTCCTCGCGGCCCACGGCCTGAAGACGGGGGACGTGGGTCGCTGGGTCGTGCACGCCGGCGGGCCCCGGATCCTCGACGCCGTCGAGGAGGCGCTGGCCCTGCCGGCGGGCACCCTCGACGTGAGCCGGGCGTCGTTGTCCGCGGTCGGGAACCTCTCTTCGGCGTCCGTCCTGGACGTGCTGGACCGCACGCAGCGCGCCGGCGTGCCCGACGGCACGCCCGGGGTCCTGCTCGCGTTCGGACCCGGGGTGAGCGCAGAGGTGGTGCTCCTGCGGTGGTCCACGGCAGGCTGAGCGCATGCTGACCCTCTACCTGGTCGTCGTCGGCCTGACAGCCGTCGAGCGCCTCGCTGAGCTCGTCGTGTCCACGCGCAACGCCCGCTGGTCGTTCGCACGCGGCGGCGTCGAGAGCGGCCGCGGGCACTTCCCCCCCATGGTGCTGCTCCACACCGCCCTGCTCGTCGCGTGCGTCGTCGAGGTCCTCGTCGCGCACCGGCCCTTCCTGCCGTGGCTGGGGTGGCCCGCGCTCGCGCTCGTCGTGGCCAGCCAGGCGCTGCGGTGGTGGTGCATCGCCACGCTCGGCCCGCGCTGGAACACGCGCGTGATCGTGGTGCCCGGGCTGCCGCTCGTGGGCGGCGGGCCCTACCGCTGGCTCCGGCACCCCAACTACGTGGCCGTGGTCGTCGAGGGCATCGCGCTCCCGCTGGTGCACACGGCGTGGGTCACCGCGCTGGTGTTCACGGTGCTCAACGCGGTCCTGCTGCTGCGCTTCCGCATCCCGGCAGAGGAGCGGGCGCTGCAGGCCGCGCCGGCGCCGGCGTAGGCGACGACGTGCCCGACACGGACGTCCTGGTCGTCGGTGGCGGGCCCGTGGGCCTGGCTGCGGCCGTGGAGGCACGTCGCCGCGGCCACGAGGTCGTCGTCCTCGAACCGCGCACGGGGACGGTCGACAAGGCCTGCGGCGAGGGCCTCATGCCGGGTGCGCTGCGCCTGCTGCACGCATGGGACGTCGACCCCGCGGGCCACCCGATCGCGGGGATCAGCTACCGCTCCCCCGCCGGGCACGTCGACCACCGCTTCCGGGGCTCGGCAGGCCGCGGGGTGCGCCGGACGGTCCTGCACCGCGCGCTCCGCGAGCGCGCCGCGGCGCTCGGCGCGGTCACCGTGACCGGACGCGCCGGCGAGGTGCGGGTGACCCCAGGCGGCGTCGAGGTGGCCGGCATCTCCGCGCGCCACCTGCTCGCGTGCGACGGCCTGCACTCGCCCGTCCGGCGCCTCGTCGGGCTGGAGCCCCCGGCGCGCCGGCCGGGCCGCACGGACGGACGTCGCTACGGCCTTCGCCGTCACCACCACCTCGCGCCGTGGACGGACCTCGTCGAGGTGCACTGGTCCCCCGTCGCCGAGGTGTACGTGACGCCCGTCGCGGCGGACCTCGTCGGGGTGGCCCTGCTCGGGCCGCGCGGCGCGTCGCTGGACGCCGCCCTCGCGGCGCTGCCCGAGCTCGCGGAGCGCCTGGCGGGCGCGCCCGCGGGCCCCGTGCGCGGGGCGGGCCCGCTGCGGCAGCGCAGCACACGGCGCACCGCGGGACCGGTGCGGCTCGTCGGCGACGCCTCGGGCTACGTCGACGCGCTGACGGGTGAGGGCCTGCGCGTGGGCTTCGCGCAGGCCCGGGCCGCCGTGGCGACCCTCGACGACCCGGCCGCCTACGAGCGTGCCTGGTGGGCCGCGACGCGCGACTACCGCGTGCTGACGTCGGCCCTGGTCGCGTGGGCGGCGTCGCCCCTGCGACCGACGATCGTGCCGCTCGCGCGCCGGTCCCCCGGTCTCTTCGCGGCCGTCGTGGAGCGACTCGCCGCGTGAGGCGCACGTCGCCGTCCGCGCCGGTGCCGAACCGTACGGTGGGGCCGGGCACTGCGACGACGGCAGAGGGACGGTGGACCGTGCGCGCGAGGACCGGCAGGGTGGGCATGGCGACCGGGGCACTGGTGCTCGCGCTGGCCGCGTGCGGTGGCGGGTCCGGAGCGCCCCCGCAGTCCGCGTCGCCGACGTCGACGCCGTCGTCCGCCGGACCGTCCCCCCGCCCGACCGCGTCCACGGCACCCACGTCCCAGCCGCCGACCGCGGCCGCAGAGCCGACGGCGGACCTCGGCGGGTTCACCGCGCCGGGTACCGAGGCCACCGCTGACGGCGACGCGTCCGGCTACGTGGTGACCCAGGTGCGCACCGGCTCGCACGACGGGTACGACCGCGTCGTCTACGAGCTCACGGGCGGTCATGGCACCCCGGGCTACCGCGTCGGCTATGTCGACCGCGCGGTGGAGGACCCCAGCGACGAGGTCCGTGAGGTCGACGGGGACGCGGTGCTGCAGGTGCGGCTCGTCGGCACGACGTACCCCGTGGAGGGCGGCCCGCAGGAGTTCTCGCAGGACCTGCGCCCGTCGGACGGCGACGTCGAGCACGTCGTGCGGCCCCTGACCTTCGAGGGCATGACGCAGTCGTTCGTCGGGGTCGACGACGGACCGCGGCCGTTCCGGGTCCTCGTGCTGTCCGACCCGGTGCGCGTCGTCGTGGACGTGCAGGACGACTGAAGCCCACCGCGGCCCGTCAGGTCACGTCCCGCAGCCGGAACGAGAGCCACCCCGCCAGGAGCGCGAGCGCGACCAGCACGCCCATCACCAGGGCACCCTGGCCGGCCCCGACGTAGCGGACCACCATCTCGCACACCTCGCCGCCGGACGCCTGGGGGTCGTGGACGCACGCGGGCACCTCGTACATCGCCTCGCCCGTGGTCCAGGCGCGGACGTTGGTCGACAGCGGCAGCCAGCGCGCGGGCGGCAGCACGAGCGCGAGCGTGCTCTCGACGGCGGCGATCCACCACACGACGATGCCGGTCACCGCGGCGGCGTGCCGCACGGCGAACGCGAGCCCGACGCCGAGCGCGGTCGCCCCGAGACCGACCGCGAGCCACCGCGCCGCCTGCCCCGCCAGCTCCGCGGCCACCGCAGGCTCGACCGTGGTCCCGGTGCCGTGCAGCGCGCACACGGCCGTGAGACCGGCGAGTGCGAGCACCGTCGGCACGACGGCGACCACCAGGGCGGCCACGGACGCCGCGGCGAGCTTGCTGACGAAGACGCGCCCACGCCGCGGCGTGAAGGTCAGCCACGTCCCCATCGCGCCCGACGCGAACTCCGCGGACACGAGGCCTACGCCGGTCATGAGCATGCCGATGACCACCATCAGCGCCGTGGACGTGAGCCGCTGCTCGAGCAGGTCGGCCAGCCCGGGGCGGTACGGGAGGAACTGCTCGAGGACCGGCTCCATCGCGTCGCACCCGAGGTCGACGGCCTCACCCTCGTCGGCCCGGACCTCGTCCTGCAGCTCGAGGCACCGGGCGACGAGCGCCGCTCCGTCCGCCTCCCACCGCTGCGCGGCCTCGGCGAGGGCGACGTGGGCCTCGTCGACCTGTCCGGACGTCGGCGGGCGCGTGTCCCACCAGCCGATGAGCACGAGCCCGACCGCGCCGAGCGTGACGGCCGCGACGACGCCCCAGACGAA
This sequence comes from Cellulomonas dongxiuzhuiae, assembly GCF_018623035.1. NCBI lineage: Bacteria > Bacillati > Actinomycetota > Actinomycetes > Micrococcales > Cellulomonadaceae > Cellulomonas > Cellulomonas dongxiuzhuiae. The sequence goes on along the minus strand of NZ_CP076023.1, from coordinate 1,262,103 downwards.
GGGGCGGGCGCGGGCCCGCGCGAGCTCGGCGCGCAGCAGCCCGCTCACGCGGCACCCGCCGCGGAGGTGACCGTGGGCCCGGGAGCGCCGTCGGGACCCGGACCGGTGAGCTCGAGGAACGCGGCCTCCAGGTCGCGGCGCACGAGGGCGACCTCGTGCGCGTACACGCCGCCGCGGGCGAGCGCCTCGTTGACCTGCGCCGCGCCGGGCGAGCCCCCGACGAGCAGCGAGGTGCCGGCCCGCCGCACGGTCCAGCCCGCGGTGCCCAGCAGCGCCTGCGCGCGCACCGCGTCGGCCACGCCGACCCGCACGTCGGCGGCGGCACCCCCGCCGAGCAGCTCCGCCACCGTGCCCTCCGCGACGAGCCGGCCGCGCGCCACGACCGACACGGTGTCCGCGACCTGCTCGACCTCCGCGAGCATGTGGCTCGAGACCAGGACGGTGCGGCCCTCCTCGGCGAGGCCGCGCATCGTGGCGCGCACGTCGCGGATCCCGGCGGGGTCCAACCCGTTGGTGGGCTCGTCGAAGATCAGCAGGTCCGGGTCCCTGAGCAGGGTTGCCGCGACGGCCAGCCGCTGCTTCATGCCCAGCGAGTACCGGCGGAACTGGTCCTGCCCGCGGTCGCGCAGCCCGACGCGCTCGAGGACCTCCTCGACCCGCGTGTGCGGCACGTCCACGGCGGTCGCCAGCAGCCGCAGGTTGCGCCGGCCGGAGAAGCCCGGCACGAACTTGGGGTTCTCGACGATCGCCCCGACGCGTGCGACCACGTCGGGCAGCCGGGACGGCACGGGCGTGCCGAACAGGTGCACCGTCCCCGCGTCGGGCCGGACCAGTCCCAGGAGCATGCGGATGGTCGTGGTCTTGCCGGACCCGTTGGGGCCGAGGAACGCGTGCACGCCGCCCGAGGGCACGGTCAGGTCGAGGCGGTCGACGGCGACGACCTGCCGCAGCGTGAACGTCCGGTAGGTCTTGCGCAGACCCCGGACCCTCACGGCGGGCTCACCGGCGGCCGTCCGTGCAGCAGTCATCCCCCGGGGCTACGGCACGCCCGGCCCCGCGCGCGAGGTGACGCGCGGGGTTTCACCCGTCCGCGGGGTCCATGTCGAACGCGGGCAGGCCGTCGATGCTCGTGCGGTTCTTCAGCCGGCGGTACGCCGCCCGCCCCTCGACCCCCTTGCGCGTCATGTACCGGGGCAGCAGGTCGCGCTCGCCGCGGTAGTCCATGAGGGGGACGCCGTACCCGCAGGAGTCGGAGACGCGCTCGACGTCGACGACGACGACCGCGCGCGCTCCACTGGCCTCGTCGACATCCCCGTCGAAGCGGGCGAGGAGATCGTCGAACCCGTCGTCGTAGAGCGTGACGAACCGGCCGCGGCCGTGCAGGCGCACGATGTCCGGCGGGCCCTCGAACGCGCAGAACATCAGCGTGATGCGGCCGTTCTCGCGCAGGTGCGCGATGGTCTCCGACCCCGACGCGGTGAGGTCGACGTAGGCGACCGTGCGCTCGTCGAGCACCGCGAACGTGCCGCCGACGCCCTTCGGCGAGACGTTGACGTGGCCGTCCGGCCCGCTCGGCGCCGTCGCGACGAAGAAGACGTGCTGCGCGAGCAGCCACGCGCGCATGCGTTCCCCGATGTGCTCGTGGACCTTGCCCATCGGTGCATCGTGCCAGCCGTCACACGCCCGCGCCCGGCACGTCCGTCACCCGGTCGGCGTGCCGGCCCGCAGCACCACGGCCTCCCACGGACGCAGCGTCACCGCACCGGCGGCCACGCGGGCCGGCTCGGCGTGGTTCCCCAGGACGACCTCGGCGTCGTCCCACCCCGGCCCGACCTCCACCGTCTGCTCGTCACCGGTGAAGCTGCCCAGCACGAGCAGCCGCACGCCGCCGAGCGCGCGTGTGAACGCGTAGACGTGCTGGTGGTCGGGCAGCAGCATCGTGAAGTCCCCGAGGCGCACGACCGGGTCGTCGTGCCGCAGCGCGATCAGGCGGCGGTAGTGGTGGAACACCGAGGACGGGTCGGCGCGCTCGGCCTCGGCGTTGACGTGCCGGTGGTTCGGGTTGACCGGCAGCCACGGCCGGCCCGTCGTGAAGCCGGCGTGCGGTGAGGCGTCCCACTGCACGGGTGTGCGCGCGTTGTCGCGGCTCATCGCGGCGAGACCCGCGAGGATGCGCTCCTCGGGGACGTGGCCCAGCGTGCGCGCCTCCTCCGCGTAGCGCAGCGCCTCGATGTCCCGGTAGTCGTCGAGCGACGTGAGGTGCGCGTTCGTCATCCCGAGCTCCTCGCCCTGGTAGATGTACGGCGTCCCGCGGTGCAGGTGCAGCACGGTCGCGAGCATGGTGGCCGACTCGCGGCGGTACTCGCCGTCGTCGCCGAAGCGCGACACGATGCGCGGCTGGTCGTGGTTGTCCCAGTAGAGCGAGTTCCAGCCCACGTCGGCGAGGCCCGCCTGCCAGCGGCCGAGCACGGCCTTGAGGTCCCGCAGGTCCAGGGGCCGCGGGTCGTACTTGCCGCCGGGCCCGTGGTCGAGGCCGACGTGCTCGAACGTGAAGACCATGTCGAGCTCGCGGCGCGCGGGGTCGGTGAACAGGACGCCGTCCTCGACGGTCGCACCGGGCGTCTCCCCCACCAGCAGCAGGCCGTCGCGGCGTCCGTCGAACACCTCGTGGTGCATCTCCTGCAGGTACTCGTGCAGCCGGGGGCCGTGCATGTACTGCGCGGACCCGTCGCCGAGCGCGCCCGTGGTCGCCGGGCCGTCGGACAGCGTGCCGTCCTCGGCGACGACCTTCGAGATGAGGTTGATGACGTCCATGCGGAACCCGTCGACCCCCCGGTCGAGCCACCAGCGCATCATCGCGTAGACGGCCTGGCGGACCTGCGGGTTCTCCCAGTTGAGGTCGGGCTGCTTGCGGCTGAACAGGTGCAGGTAGTACTCGCCGGACGCCTCGTCGTACTCCCACGCGGGACCGGAGAAGAACGACCCCCAGTTGGTCGGCTCGGCACCGGGCGTGCCGGGCGCCATGCCGGGGCGGGCCGGGCGCCACCAGTACCAGTCGCGCTTGGGCGAGTCGACGGACGACCGCGACTCGACGAACCACGGGTGCTCGTCGCTCGTGTGGTTGACGACGAGGTCCATGACGACCTTGATGCCGCGCGCGTGCAGCGCGTCGATCACCTCGTCGAGGTCGGCGAGCGTCCCGAACAGCGGGTCGACGTCCTGGTAGTCGCTGATGTCGTAGCCGTTGTCGTCCTGCGGGCTGCGGTACAGCGGCGAGAACCACACGACGTCGACGCCGAGCTCGACGAGGTGGTCGATCCGCTGCAGGACGCCGCGCAGGTCACCGATCCCGTCGCCGTCGGAGTCCTGGAAGGACCGCGGGTAGATCTGGTACACGACCGCACCGGTCCACCAGGGGGCGTCGTCAGGCGTGGGGTTCACGTGTGCTCCTCGGGGTCGTCGGCCTCGGGACCTCGACCCTCGCACGGGCTCACCGCACGCACATCCCGAGGTCGGGCAGATCGGGACGTTCGGCCCATCGTCGCGTTGACTCTGTCAACTGCGTGGAGATCGCACACGTGCGCACGACGTTCGTCGTGCTCACGCACGGGCTCATCGCCCTGCTCCGCACCCAGCCGGGACCGGACGCTGTCCGGGCCGAACCCGGGGGGCTTCGCCGTTCGCGGCCGCGGCGCGTGCCCGCGCACGAGCGGTCAGCCGGTGCGGTCCGTGAGCCGCGGCGAGCGCGGCACCGGCGCCGCCGGCCGGCCCACGCTGAAGACCGCGAGCGCGACCTGCGACCGGCGCAGCCCCAGGCGACGGCGCAGCCCGGCGACGGCGTGCGGCGAGTCGACCACCTCGGAGTGGGGTGCGACGGCGAGACCCGCACGTGCCGCGTGCAGCCACGTGCGCTGCAGCGCCCGCCCCGCCTCGACCACGTCCGCCGGCGGCAGCCCGAGCCGCGCGTCGAGCGCCTCCGTGGCCCCGAGCACGCCGGGCGTGCGGGCGACGAGCACCAGGTGCTGCGGGCCCTCGAGCGGCTCGCCTGGCCCGGGCGCGGGCGGCAGCGGTCGCGCGCGCACCACCGCCTCGACGGCACGACCCGCCCAGCCCGCCACCGTCAGCGTCGCGTCGTGCAGCCCCGGGCGACGCGTGAGCGGTGCGGCCACGCGGGCCGCGACGGGCGGCAGCCGCAGCATGCGGTCGGTCATGCCGTCGCGTGCGTACCGCGGGTGGGTCGGGCTCAGGCGCAGCCACCGGATGAGCTCGGCCGCCACCGCGCGCCGCGAGGCGGTCCACGCCGTCCCCAGCCGCACCAGGTGGCGCATGGCCGGGTCGTCCACCTGGAGCAGCACGAGCCACGGCGGCAGCGCCGGGAGATCGGCCCGCAGGTCGGGGGCGCGGTCGAGACGTCCGCGGTCCGCCCGTCGCTCGTCCACGTCGCGCGGCGTGAAGGGTGTCGCGTACGCCGTCGCGTCGGGCCGCAGCACGAGGACCGGTGCGTCCGGGTCGGCCGGGCCCCGCACCGGCAGGTCCTCGAGGCGGTCCAGGTGCGGCATCGGCTCGACCGTCACGCCCCGACCGTCGGCCGCCGCGGCGACCGCGACGCACTCGACCCAGGCCCCGAGCGACAGCAGCAGGTCACGGAAGGACGGGTCGCCCGCGGCCAGGACCCGGTCGGGGACGACCGCGACCTCGATGCGGTCGTCGAGCACGCGCACCGACCACGGCTGGGTGTTGTGCGCGGACGGTGCACGCCCCGCGGTCCGGACCCAGGCGTGCAGGTCGTGGTCGTGCGTCGAGCTCATGGGGTCTCCTCCGCCGCCACGCGGGCGGTCGTCGCGTCCGGCGGCGGCAGCGGCCGACGGTAGAACGTCACGCCGTGCAGGGGACGCCCGCCGACGCGCTGGAACTGCCGCGCGGAGGCGGGGTTGTCCCGCCCGACGAACGTCGAGCGCAGCCGGGCGTATCCGCCCGTCGCGAGGTGCGCGTGCAGAGTGCGCGTCAGCAGCGTGAGCACGCCCTGCCCCTGCCGGTCGGGATCGGTGCCCTGGATGATGAGGACCGCCTCGCGCCGGTAGCGACCCCGTGTCGCGAGCAGGAGCAGCTGCTGCAGCAGCCCGAGGCGGCCACCGACGCGCTGCACGTAGGCCGTGATGTCCGGGACCACCAGCACGAACGCCACGAGCGCGCCGGTCGCGGCGTCGCGCGCGAGCAGCAGCAGGTCCTCGTCGACGAGGTGGCCCAGCCCGTCGGTCGCCGCCGCCATCTCCTGCTCGGTGATGGACGTGTAGTACGGCAGCGCGGCGAACGAGCGGTTGAGCACCGCGAGCACCTCGGGCACGAGACGCGCGAGCTGCGAGCGTCGCCCGCGCTCCAGGCGCAGACCCGCCGCGCGCCACTCGTCCTGCGACGGCAGGTCCCCCGCGGACGACGCGGCGACGTCGACGACCCACGTGTCGGACTCGCCCCAGCGCGCGAAGCCCAGGGCCTCGTACGTCGCGGGGACCCAGGCCGGGTTCCACGGCGAGTCGACGAACCCGCGGTGCTCGAAGCCCGACGTGACGACCCCGCCGGACTGGTTGGGCAGCAGCGCCACGGGACCGAACAGCTGTGCGTGGCCGGCGGCGCGCGCCTCGAGCGCGGCGACGAGCGCACGCGCGGCGTCGGCGTCCCTGAACTCGGTCGCACCGAACAGCAGCGACCGGGCCCCCAGCCGCGCGTCGAGCCGCGCGTCGGTGTGGACCGTGGTGCGACCCACCGCCCGCCCGGCCGCGTCGCGCACGAGCAGGAGCTCGACCGGCTCGGGGTGCGGCGACGTCCCGCGCCACCAGGACTCCACGGTCGACGCGAGCAGCGGCACCGCCAGGTGGCGGGGGTGCAGCCGCAGGGGCAGGTCGAGGAAGTCGCGCAGGTCCGCGCGCGAGGCGACCGGCACGACGGCGAGGCCGCTCACGGCACCTCGCCCGGGCGGCCCGCGTCGGCGAGGTGCACGCGGATGTACCCGCCGGTGCCGTGCCTGCGGTCGCGCGTGATCCACGTCATGAGGCGCCGGTGGGCGGGGATGCGCGCGAAGACCATCAGCGCGTCCCGGTCCGTGAAGAACGCGAGCGTCCCGAGCGTGAACGGGGGCTCCCAGTACACGCGGTGCCACACGTAGCCCGTCATGCGCCGCATGGCGGCGACCATGGGGTACCACTCGCGCGCGAGCACGGCCCACGAGTGGGGCCCGCGGTAGCGCGTGGCACCGAGGAACATCGCCCCGGCCCGGGCCGGGGTGCCGCGCGCACCCGCGACCGGCGCGGGAGACGACGCGGGCCCGGGGGTGCGTGCACGACGGTCGCGACGCGGCGGGGCCGGCGCGACGCTCGGGGGGAGCCGGCCCTGCGCCCTCTCGCTGCTCGTCGGGGAGAACCGCTCGACGTGCGCCATGACGTCACCCTCGGCACGCCACACACCGTTGGCGTAGCCGTCGGGGTCGGCGCAGAACGTGCGGACGCGGTCCCGCGCGAGGTCGAGACCCGCCGTGAACCGCTGCGCGTGCGCCACCGTCGCGAAGCACACCACACGGCCGCGCACCGCACCCGCACCGTCGCGCGCCCGCAGCCCGACGCTCCAGAGGTGGCCGTCCGCGGCGCGCGCCGCGCGCCGGGTCGCACGCACCCACGCCGCACCGGCGCCCGGCCGCTCCACGACCACGAGCGCGTCCGCACGGGCCGGGGCGGGCGCCCGGGAGAAGTCGCGCGTGCGCATCAGGCCGTGCGTCCGGGGTGGGTCGTCGACGGGTCCCTGTCGGCGGCGTCGACGAGGTACACGTTCTTGATCTTCGTGCTGCCGCCCGCGAAGGGGCCCGTGCCGTGGTCGTGGACGTGCACCCGCAGGTCGCCCGACGTCGGGTCCTCCTCGAGCGACTGCGCGACGTCACGCGACACCGACGCGAGGTGCGCCAGGACGCCTGCGGCGGCTCGCTCGGCGAGGTCCGCCCGCTCGTCGGCGGTCACGTCCGCGTCCGCCCGCAGCTGCAGGTGGATCGCCGGGCGCTGCTCGTGGTCACCCACGTCGACGAGCGCCAGCTTGAACGACTCGATGACGGCCGCGTGCGGGTTGTCGAGGTACAGGCCGTTCTCGACGTCGAGGGGGTACAGGTTGGCGCCCATGTACGAGACGGTGGAGTCCTTGCGGCCGTACAGCAGCAGGAACGGCAGGCGCATCCGCTGGACCGCGTACGCGCGCTCGAAGCCGAACGCGAGCCGGTCGCACTGCGGCTCCGGCAGCGCCGCGATCGCGGCCTTCATGGCGTCGAACGTGACGATCTGCGCCTCGTCGCCGATGTCGTACCGCAGCTTGGGGCTCATGATGTCGGCCGAGTTGAGCGTCACCAGCAGGTGCCGGTCCGCCGTGGTCTCCATGTACGTCTCGAGCGGGTTGTACTGGAACACCATCGGCGTGCGCGTCTCGTCGGCCCCGAGCAGCGCGTCGCGCAGCGGCCCGCCCGCGGCAAGCGTGCGCCGCACCCACACGGCGAGATCGCTCTCCCCCGCCATGCCGATCGTCAGGTCGGACGCGCCGTAGCCCGAGTAGACGCGGCCGAACCGGTCCTCCAGGTAGTCGCGCAGGCCCTCGGTCAGCGCCTCGCCGCCGACGAACCCGTTGAGGTCGTAGGCGTCCCAGTCGAAGCCGTCGGCGTCGAGCCGGTCGCGCAGGTGCTTGAGGAAGGGCGGGTAGGCGCAGACCAGGTAGGTGTACCGGGGGCCGAAGTGCCGCAGCGTGTCGACGATCTTGTCGATGTCCGGGCCGGTGTTCTTGACCATCGCGATGCGCGACATCGCGATGCCGGTGTTGGTGCCGGTGGCCCACGCGCCCATCGAGAACGCGTTGATCGCGAACAGCCGCCGCGTGCCGAACAGCGACGTCACGTACCCGGCGACGTTCTTGTGCACGGTCACCAGCTCGCGCCGCGAGCGCATCCAGTTGTAGGGCGTGCCCGACGAGCCGCTCGACTCGTCGACGACGGTCCCGACGGTCTCGATGAGCCCGTCCCAGCAGCGGACGTCCTCGGGGTACCGGTCGACGTACTCGTGCTTCGACGTCGGCCGGTAGGCAGTCAGGTCCCACCACCGGAACCGGAACCCCGCCTCGTCCACGTAGTGCCGGTACGCCGGGACGTCGAGGTACGCGTGCTGGCAGATCATCCAGGCGTTGAGCCGGGCGAACCGCTCCATCGCCGGGTGGTAGTTGCGGGCCGTGAACCGCCACAGCGCCGGGTGCAGGCGGTAGGCGCGGTACACCGTGGTCACACCCCACGTGGCGATCCGCAGCGCGGCCTGCCGCACCGCGCTCGCGCGCGGTGTGGTCCCCGGCCGGACGAGGGGATCACGTCGGTCGGTGGTCATGCGCACACCATCGCCGATCGCGCACGCACCGGGGAGGGCGGGCGCACCCTGCGGACACGTTTCACCCGGTCAGCCGCACGTCCGCCCTCCCGGGCGCCCCCTTCGTGCGCGTCCTGGTCAGCGCGCCCTCGTCAGCGCGGCGGCCACCCTCCCCAGCCGCCCGGCGCCGGCGCGGTGCCCGCGGTGGCGGTCGCGACGACGGTCGCCGCGGACGCGTCGCCCGGCATCTCGTAGTACCCGCCCAGCACGGGCCCCGCGGCGGCACCGCCGACGGCGAGCCGGTACTGCGTTCCCGCGACGAGGGCGCTGCTGGACACCAGGACGTTGCCCTGGGCCTTCATGGTCCGGAACGAGACGACGACCGTGCCGTCGGGCGCGAGCACGTGCATCAGCGTGCCGGCGGGCTGCTGCGAGCTGAGCGACACCCAGGTCTGGGGTGACGTGGTCGCCGGCGTGGCCACGTGACCGCCGTGGCTCGTCCCGACGACGGTCCCGCCGGTGACCTGGAAGTCCCCGGTGACGTCCAGGGCGGAGTTGACCCACTCGGTCGAGCCGTCGACGTACATCGTGCCGCCCGAGATCGCGCCCGTCCCGTTGGAGTCCAGGCCGTCACCGACGGCCGAGTGCAGCACGAGCCGGCCGCCGCTGACAGCGACGTGGACCCCGGGCAGCACGTCCATCGAGTCGGGCGCCGCGGGGTCGGCGGCGTTGATCGCGTCATCCGTCGCCGTGACCTCGACCAGGCCACCCGAGATCTCGACGACCTTCGACTCCAGCCCCTCGACGGACGTCCTGACGACCAGCGCACCGCCCGAGACCGCGAGCCGCTCACCGGCGTCGATGCCGTCCTCGCCGGTCGCGAGCGTCGCGCTGCCGGACGCGACGCGGATCGTGCCGTCGGAGTGGACGGCGTCGTCGATCGCGTCCACCACGAGCGCGCCGCCGCCCAGCACGACCGACGCGTCGCCGACGAGGCCCTTCGCGCCCTGTCCCGTCCCCGCGGCGCCGCCGCCGGCGGTCACCCCGAGGTCCCCGCCCGAGACGACCACGTCGGACGCGGCCGTGACGCCGTCGTCCCCGGACGTCACGGTCGTGCTGCCGCCGGCGACGTGCACGAACCCGCCCTCGGGTGCGTCGTCGTCGGACTTCAGGCCGTCGCCGGTCGCCGTGACGTCGAGGGTGCCCCCTGTCACCTGGAGGTAGTCCTTGCCGCGGACGCCGTCGTCGGCGGCGCGCACCGTGAGCCTCCCGCCCGCGAGCACCAGGCCGTCCTTGGACGCGATCCCGTCGTTCGCGTTGCCGACCACGGTCAGGGCACCGCCCCCGGCGATCGTGAGGTCGGCCGAGGAGAACAGCGCGGCGTTCGGCTCGTCGACACCCTCGGGGTAGGTGTACGTGGCGGCGTCGGTCAGGGTGTTCGTCGAGCCGTCGGCGAGGACCACGGCCACCTCGCCCGCGTCCTGCACCTGCAGCGGCGACGTCGTGGCCGACGTGATCGAGGCACCGTCGAGCACCACCCGCACGACGCCGTCACCCGCCGACGCGACGACGAGCGCGCCGTCCGCGAGCGCGCCGCTGACGCGGTACGTGCCCGGCGCGGTGATGGTGACCGTGCCCCCGTCCGCGCTCGCGCCGTCACCGGTCACGACCGCCGACGAGCCCGTCAGCCCGATCGTCGTCTCGCTGCCCGCGTCCCAGTCCAGCACGTGGGCGGTGGCGTGCACCGGCAGGTGGCCGGCGAGCGCCTCCTCCACCGCCGGCTCCGCCGCACCGGCTGCGGGGGCGGTCCCGACCAGGCTCGTCACGATCAGCCCGGCGACCGCTGCGGCCGTGGTTCCTCGTCGCATCGTTGCTCCTTCGTCCCGTGTGCTGCCCGCACACGGGACCAGGGAAGCGGCTGACGCCCGTCCCGTCTGGACCACGAAACGTTCAGGCTTCGCACCGAAAGTCCGAAGCACGCCCGCGCAGCGGTGCTCGAGGGCGCCGCTCAGTACAGGACGGCGCCCTTCGAGGCCGACTGCACGAGCTTCTGGTACTTGCCGAGCACGCCGCGCGTGTACCGCGGCGGCAGCGGCGACCAGCCCGCACGGCGCTGCGCGAGCTCGGCGTCGTCCACCAGCAGGTCGAGCGTCGCGTGGGCGACGTCGAGCCGGATGCGGTCGCCGTCGCGGACGAACGCGATCGGGCCGGCGTCGACGGCCTCGGGTGCGATGTGCCCCACGCACAGGCCCGTCGTGCCGCCCGAGAAGCGGCCGTCGGTCACGAGCAGGACGTCCTTGCCGAGGCCGGCGCCCTTGATCGCCCCCGTGATGGCGAGCATCTCGCGCATCCCGGGCCCGCCCTTGGGGCCCTCGTACCGGATGACGACGACGTCACCGGCCTGGATCGTGCCGTCCTCGAGCGCGTCCAGCGCGGCCCGCTCGCGCTCGAAGACGCGCGCGGTCCCCTCGAAGACGTCGGAGTCGAAGCCCGCGGACTTCACGACCGACCCCTCCGGGGCGAGGGACCCGGACAGGATCGTGATGCCGCCCGTGCGGTGGATGGGGTTGTCCAGCGCGCGCAGGATCTTGCCGTCGGGGTCCGGCGGGGCGATCTCGGCGAGGTTCTCGGCGACCGTGCGGCCCGTGACGGTCAGGCAGTCGCCGTGCAGCAGCCCGGCGTCGAGCAGGGCCTTCATGATGACGGGCACGCCCCCGACCCGGTCGACGTCGTTCATGACGTACCGGCCGAACGGCTTGAGGTCGCCCAGGTGGGGCACGCGCGACGCGACCCGGCTGAAGTCGTCGAGCGTGAGGTCGACCTCCGCCTCGTGCGCGATGGCCAGCAGGTGCAGCACCGCGTTGGTCGACCCGCCGAACGCCATGACGACGGCGATCGCGTTCTCGAACGCCTCCTTCGTCATGATCTGGCGGGCCGTGATGCCGCGACGCAGCATCTCGACCACGGCCTCGCCCGACCGGTGCGCGAACTGGTCGCGGCGCCGGTCCGCCGAGGGCGGCGCGGCCGACCCGGGGATCGACATGCCGATCGCCTCGGCGACGGACGCCATCGTGTTGGCGGTGTACATGCCGCCGCACGCGCCCTCGCCCGGGCAGATCGCGCGCTCGATGCGGTCGACGTCCTCGCGCGACATCAGCCCGCGCGCGCACGCCCCGACGGCCTCGAACGCGTCGATGATCGTCACCTCCTTCTCGGTGCCGTCCGACAGCTTGACCCAGCCGGGCATGATCGAGCCGGCGTAGAGGAACACCGACGCCAGGTCCAGCCGCGCCGCCGCCATGAGCATGCCGGGCAGGGACTTGTCGCAGCCCGCCAGCAGCACCGAGCCGTCGAGCCGCTCGGCCATCATCACGGTCTCGACGCTGTCCGCGATGATGTCGCGGCTGACCAACGAGTAGTGCATGCCCTCGTGGCCCATCGAGATGCCGTCGGACACCGAGATCGTGCCGAACTCCAGGGGGTACCCGCCTGCCGCGTGCACACCGTTCTTGGCGGCCTTGGCCAGCCGGTCGAGCGACAGGTTGCACGGCGTGATCTCGTTCCACGAGCTCGCGACACCGATCTGCGGCTTCGCGAAGTCGTCGTCCCCGAGCCCGACGGCACGCAACATGCCGCGCGCGGCCGTCGCCTCGAGCCCGTCCGTCACCTGCCGGGAGCGGGGCTTGATGTCGATGCCCGGTGCCGGCGCGTCGTGCGATGAAGTCATGTCGCGACCATAGCCACGCAGCGCGCCGGACGCCGCCCGCCGCGGCGGTGCCAGGATGAGCAGGTGACCATGCTCCGCACCACCCGCCGTCCGTCGTGGCTGATCGCGCCCCTGCTGTGCGCCGCGCTCCTGTCCGGGTGCTCGTCCGACGCGCCCGACGCGTCGGGCAGCCCGAGCGCGAGCGCCGCGGCCGACGCGCCGAGCCCCACCACGTCGGCACCCGTCTCCGGCCCCGAGTCCGCGCCCGCGGCCACCGCCGACCCGGCCGGCCCCGAGGGCAGCTTCCGGACCTGGCTCGCCGCGAGCCGGGCACCCGACGCCGCGACCGCCTGCGCCTACATGACGCCCGAGCTGTCGCAGCGGATGCTCGACCAGCTCACGGCCCAGGGCGTCCCTGGGGTCACCGACTGCGCGAGCCTCATCACGATGACCGCCGCCCTGTTCGCGGCGGCCGGCCAGCCGCCCGAGACGGTCGTCGAGGTGCGCGAGGAGTCGGCCGACCGCGCCGTCCTGCACGTCACCTACGCGGCGGGCAGCTGCGGCCGCGTCGTCCTGCGCCCCGGGCCGGGGCACTGGCTGCTGGACGAGCGCTCGCAGGAGGAGTGCTGATCGCTCAGCGCCGCCGCAGCCGGCTCACGTCGCGCACCGCGCCGCGGTCGGCACTCGTCGCCATCGCCGCGTACGCCTGCAGCGCGGGCGACACGTAGCGGTCGCGGTCGACCGGCTGCCACGGGTTCTCGCTCGCCTCCATCTTGGCGCGACGCTCCGCGAGCACGGCGTCCGGGACGTTGACCCGGATGACCCGCGCCTCGACGTCGATCTCGATCTCGTCGCCGTCCTCGACCAGCCCGATGGTGCCGCCCGCGGCCGCCTCGGGGCTGACGTGACCCACGGAGATGCCGCTGGACCCGCCCGAGAACCGGCCGTCGGTGAGGAGCGCGCACACCTTGCCCAGGCCGCGGCCCTTGATGAACGACGTCGGGTAGAGCATCTCCTGCATGCCGGGCCCGCCCGCGGGGCCCTCGTAGCGCACCACGACGACGTGACCGGGCTGGACCTCCTTGCGCAGGATCTTGTCGACGGCCTCGTCCTGCGACTCGCACACCAGCGCGCGACCCACGAAGTGGAAGACGTCGGGGTCGATGCCCGCGGTCTTGATGATCGCGCCGTCCGGCGCCAGGTTGCCCCGCAGCACCGCGAGACCGCCCTCGACGGTGTAGGCGTGCGCGGCGTCGCGGATGCAGCCCGCGGCCGCGTCCGTGTCGAGCGACTCCCACACGTTCGACGTGGAGAACGCCTGCGTCGTGCGCACGCCGCCCGGCGCCGCCAGAAACAGGTCGAGCGCGCGCTGCGTCGCCGTGCCGCTGCGAATGTCCCAGTCGTCCAGCCACGCCCGCAGGGTCGGGGTGTGCACGCTGGTGACGTCGTGGTCGAGCAGGCCGGCACGGTCCAGCTCGCCCAGCAGCGCGGGGATGCCGCCAGCGCGGTGCACGTCCTCCATGTGGAAGTCCGGGTGGTTGGGCGCGACCTTCGAGAGGCACGGCACCCGGCGGCTGATGGTGTCGATGTCCTCGAGCGTGAACTCGAGCTCGGCCTCCTGCGCGGCCGCCAGGATGTGCAGCACGGTGTTGGTGGAGCCGCCCATCGCGACGTCGAGCGTCATGGCGTTGCTGAACGCCGCACGGTTGGCGATCGACCGGGGCGCGACGCTGTCGTCCTCGTCCTGGTAGTAGCGGCGCGCGAGGTCGACGATCGTGCGTCCCGCCTCGAGGAACAGCTCGCGCCGGGCCGTGTGCGTCGCGAGCGTCGAGCCGTTGCCCGGCAGCGAGAGCCCGAGGGCCTCGGTCAGGCAGTTCATCGAGTTGGCCGTGAACATGCCCGAGCACGAGCCGCACGTGGGGCACGCGTTCTCCTCGACGCGGCCCAGCGCCTCGTCGGACACGTTGTCGTCGGCCGAGTAGTTGATCGCGTTGATGAGGTTCAGGTGCGTCTTCGCCACGCCGTCGGCGACCACCGCCTTGCCGGCCTCCATCGGCCCGCCGGACACGAAGATCACCGGGATGTTCAGCCGCAGCGCCGCGTTGAGCATGCCGGGCGTGATCTTGTCGCAGTTGGAGATGCAGACGATCGCGTCGGCGCAGTGCGCGTTGACCATGTACTCGACCGAGTCGGCGATGAGGTCACGGCTCGGCAGCGAGTAGAGCATGCCGCCGTGGCCCATCGCGATGCCGTCGTCGACCGCGATCGTGTTGAACTCCTTGGCGACGCCGCCCGCCTCGCGGATCGCGCCCGCGACGAGGTCACCCATGTCCTTGAGGTGCACGTGCCCGGGGACGAACTGCGTGTAGGAGTTCGCGATCGCGATGATCGGCTTGCCGAAGTCCTCGGACGTCATGCCCGTCGCACGCCACAGCGCACGCGCACCGGCCATGTTCCGGCCGTGGGTCGAGGTACGAGAGCGCAGCGGACGGCTCAACGTGGGATCTCCTTCGCACGGGGGCACGACGTCACCTCCGGGGTGACGACCTCGACACGCTACGCCCGCGCAGCGGCACGCACGTCGGACGTCCGTCCAGTGATCCGCCGGCGGCGGCTGCTCCGACCGCCGGCGGACGGCTCAGCGGACCGTGACGCCGGTCCAGCGGGGGTCGTCGATCGTCACGGGGTAGGTCGGGCCGGCGAGGTCGACGACGGCCTGGGTCTCGCGCTGCGCGCACGACGGCCCCACCCACACCTCGAGCGCTCCGGGCTCGACGACGCGGCGACCCGTGCGGTCGGTGAACGCGAGGCGCGCGGCGGGCACGGCGAGCTCGACCTCGACGCACCGGCCGGGCGCGAGCTCGACCCGGCGGTAGCCGAGCAGCTGAGCCACGGGGCGCGTGACGCTCGCGACGACGTCCTTGCCGTAGAGCTGCACGACGTCGGCACCTGCCCGGTCCCCGGTGTTGGTGACGGTCACGGTGACGGTCAGACCGGCGCTGGTGGTGGCGCCGGGCGCCACCCGCAGGTCCGTGCGGGTGAAGGACGTGTACGACAGCCCGTGGCCGAACGGCAGCGTCGGCACGGTGCTGAGGTTGGTGACGTCGCCGTCGCCGCCCAGCGTCGGGTGCAGGTAGGTGTAGGGCTGCGCGCCGGCGGAGCGTGGCAGCGAGACCGGCAGCCGGCCCGACGGGTTCACGCGGCCCGTGAGGACACCGGCGACCGCGTTGCCGCCCTCCTCCCCCGGGAAGAAGGCCTGCACCGCTGCGGCGCAGCGCTCGAGCGCCCAGTCCACCGCGTAGGGGCGGCCCGTGAGCATGACGAGCACGACGGGCGTGCCGGTCGCCAGGACGGCCTCGACGAGCTGACGCTGGACGCCGGGCAGCTCGAGGTCGTCCCGGTCGCAGCCCTCGCCGACCGTGCCACGGCCGAACAGCGCGGCGTGGTCGCCGACCACGAGCACCGCGACGTCCGCGGCGCTCGCCACGGCGACGGCCGCGGCGAAGCCCGAACGGTCGTCGTCGTCCACCGCGCAGCCGGGCGTGGAGGAGACGTCGCCGCCGTGCTCGCGGCGCAGGGCCTCGAGCACGGTGGGCGTCTCGATCCCGACCACCGCGTCCGGGTGGTGCGCGAGCACGTGGTTGAGGAACGAGTAGCAGCCGAACAGCGCGGCGGCCCGGTCGGCGTTCGGGCCGATCACCGCCACGCGGGCGTCCCGCGCGAGGGGCAGCGTGCCGTCGTTCGTGAGCAGCACGAGCGAGCGCTCGGCGAGGAGGGCCGCGACCTCGCGGTGCTCGGGCGAGTCCAGGTCGACGTCGGTAGGCGGCTCGTCCTCGAAGGTCGCGTCGAGCAGGCCCAGCGCCTCCTTCTGGGCGAGCGCCCGCAGCACCGCGCGGTCGACGAGCGCCTCGTCGACGGTGCCCGCGCGGACGGCGGCGGCGAGCGGCTCGAGGTACGCGTCACCCGTCGGCAGCTCGATGTCGACGCCGGCGGCGAGCGCCTGGCCGGCAGCCTCACCGAGGTCGGCGGCGACGTGGTGCAGCAGCTGGAGGAACGCGACGCCGAAGTAGTCGGCGACCACCGTGCCGTCGAAGCCCCAGCGCTCGCGCAGCAGACCGGTCAGCAGGTCGGGGTCGGCCGCGACGGGCACGCCGTCGATGCCGGCGTAGGAGTGCATGACGGAGCGCACCCCGCCGTCGACGACACCCATCTCGAACGGCACGAGCAGGACGTCGGCCAGCTCACGACGGCCGATGTGGACCGGGGCGAAGTTGCGGCCGGACTGGGAGGCCGAGTACCCGACGAAGTGCTTGAGCGTGGCGTGGACGCCTGTCGACTGCAGGCCGCGGACGTACGACGTGCCCAGCGTGCCGACCAGGTAGGGGTCCTCGGAGATGCACTCGTCCACGCGACCCCAGCGGGGGTCGCGGATGACGTCCAGCACGGGGGCCAGGCCCTGGTGGATGCCCAGCTCGCGCATCGACCCGCCGATGAGCTCGCCCATGCGCGTGACGAGGTCGGCGTCGAAGGACGCGCCCCAGGCCAGGGGGGTCGGGAAGGTCGCCGCACCCCACGCGGAGAGCCCGGTGAGGCACTCCTCGTGCACGAGAGCGGGGATGCCGAGGCGGGTCTCGTTGACGAACCAGCGCTGCTTGGCCCAGAGCCAGGCGGCCCGCTCCGCCGCGTCGACCGGGCGTGTGCCGTAGACGCGCGTGAGGTGGCCGAGCCCGTCCTGGATCGCGTCGTCGAGCCCGCGCGGCGCCTCGAACTCGCCCTGGAGCGGGGCGACGGCCTCGCCCTCGCTCTTCTCCCAGAAGCCGACGATCTGGGCGAGCTTCTCGTCGAGCGTCATGCGAGCCAGGAGATCCCGCACCCGCTGCGAGACGCGTGGGCCTCCGGACAGCTCGATCTGCGTCACTGGACTGCTCTCCTTCACGTGCGCGCCCGCCACGATGCGGGCACGGACGGCCCGGGGCCCCGCGCACAGCTCGCGCGAGGCCCCGGACACGCCAGGGTGGGGACGTCAGGGGGAAGGGCTCAGCCCTTCACGGCCCCCTGCAGGCCACTGACGATCCGCTTCTGCATCGTCAGGAAGAACACCAGCGCCGGGATGACCGCGAGCGAGGTGAACGCGAGCACACCGGCCGTGTCGGCCGAGTGCTCGGTGGAGAAGTCCGCGACGCCGAGCGGGAGCGTCTTGAGCGCGGGGTTGTTGAGGAAGAGCAGCGGCAGCAGGTAGCCGTTCCAGGAGCCCACGAACGCGAGCACACCGGTGGTCACCATCCCCGGGCCCGACAGCGGGACCAGGATCCGCCAGAAGAACCCGATGCGCGACGCACCGTCGAGCATCGCGGCCTCCTCGAGCTCGTCCGGCAACGCCATGAGGAAAGGCCGCAGGATGACGATCGTCATCGGCAGCGCGAACGCCGCCTGCGGCAGTGCCACACCCCAGTAGGTGTTGGTCAGCCCGAGCTCACGGACCATGAGGAACAGCGGGATGATGGCCACCGTCAGGGGGAACATCAGACCCATGACGAACACGTTGAAGAGCGCCTGACGGCCCTTGAAGCGGTAGCGCGCGAGCGGGTACGCCGCCATGACGCCGGCGATCACGACGAGCGCCGTGGTGACACCGGCGATGATGACCGAGTTCACCGCGTACTGCCAGAAGCTCCCCGAGGTCAGGACGCCGACGTAGTTCTCGAAGACCCACGGGTTCGGCAGGCCGACCGGGTTCGCACCCAGCTGGCCGTTCGAGCGGAAGCCGCTGAGCACCGCGTACACGACGGGTGCCAGCGTGATCCCGGCGACCAGGACGGACGCGACGTAGACCCACGGGCTGATCGAACGACGGCGCTGGGAGCCGGACCGGGCCGCTCCTCGCGAGCCGCGTGACGGCGGGGCGACGACGGAGGTCATCGGGACACCTTCTTCCGGCGCTGCTTCGGCTTGTCGTCGCCCGAGTCGCGGTTGAGGACGAACGCCTGGAACAGGCCCGCCAGCACGAACGAGATGACGAAGAGGATGATCGCGACCGCGGACGAGTAGCCGTACTGGCTGCGCTCGGTGCCCTGGCGGATCAGGTAGGTCGCCATGGTGACGGTCGCGTTGTCCGGACCGCCCTTCGTGAGGATCCACACCATGTCGAACAGCTGCAGCGATCCGATCATCGACAGGAACATCCAGGTGCGGATGGTCGGGCCGAGCAGCGGGATCGTGATCTTGCGCTGCGTCTGCCACCAGCTCGCGCCGTCGATCGACGCGGCCTCGTGGAGCTCCTCGGGGACCCCCTGGAGGCCGGCGAGGAGCAGGACGATCGCCAGACCGCAGTACTTCCAGGTGAGCACACCCATGACGGTCCACAGCGCGACGTTCGGGTCACCGACCCACGCCTTGGCGAACCCGCCGAGCCCGATGGCCTCGAGGAACGCGTTGACGCCACCCTGCGGCTGCAGCAGCAGCTTCCAGATGACACCGGCGACGACCTCGGCCAGCACGTAGGGCACGAACACGATGACGCGCATCGCGGTCTGCCCGGGGAACTTGCGGTTCAGCAGCAGAGCGATCAGCAGGCCGATCGGGAGCTGGATCGCGATCGAGAGGACCGCGATCGTGAGGTTGTTGGTCACGGCACGCTGGAAGATCATGTCGCCGAGCGCCGTGACGTAGTTCTGGAGACCGACGAAGTTCTCCATCGGCCCGAGGCCGTTCCACCGGAACACGGAGTAGCGGGCGGCCTGGACGACCGGCACCACGACGAAGATGGCGAAGAGCAGCAGCGCCGGGGCCACGAAGAAGAGGATCTCGAGGCGCTTGCGCCACTCGTTGGACGACGCTCCGCGCCCCCGCGGCCCAGGGGCCACCGACCAGGCCGTGGCCTGGCCGGTGGCACCCGGGTTCACTGCGGTGGCGGCAGCAGCCCTGTTTGCGCGCCCCCCGCGGGGGGTCAGGTCTCCTGCCACGTCGGTCACTTCTCGAGGTCAGCCGCGGCCTGGGTCGCGTCGACGACGCCCTGAGGCGTCCCGCTCCCCGCGAACACGGACACGATGGCCTCGTTCATGGCGCCACCGATGCTCTCGCCGAACTGGGTGTCGAAGTACAGCTGGACGTACGGCGCGTCGTTACGGAACGACAGGAGCTGGGCCAGCTCGGGCGCTGCGACGAAGGCCGTGGCCGCCGGGAGCGTCGGGAGACCCATGTCGAGCTCCGCGAAGCCCTTCTGCACGTCGTTCGAGAGCATGAACTCGATGAAGTCCACGCAGACGTCGGGCGCGTCCTGCGAGCAGGCCCACGCGTCGCCGCCACCGAGCTGCGCGGCGGGGTCACCCTCGCCACCCTCGACCTCGGGGAAGGGGAACCAGGCGGTGTCCTCGCCGAGGCCCTGCTCGTCCTCCGTCAGGCCCTGCATGACGCCGGGCTCCCAGTGACCGGCGAGCTCCATGGCGACCTTGCGGTTCGCGAGGAGACCGGACGCCGACTCCGGCGTGCCCTGGGCCTCGGTGCCGAGGAAGCCCGTGTTGAACGGCGCCTTCGACACGAGCTCCTCGAGGCTCTCACCGGCCCTGACCCAGCAGTCGTCCGTGAACTCGAGCGTCTGCGACGCCTCGGCGATGGTGTCCTGCGAGCACTGACGCAGCGCGAAGTAGTACCAGTAGTGCGCTGCCGGCCACGCCGAACCCGCACCGACCGACACAGGCTCGATGCCCACGGCCTTGAGTGCGTCGACGGCCGCGTAGAAGTCGGTCATCGTCTTGGGCGGCTCGGTGATGCCCGCCTCCGCGAACATCGTCTTGTTGTACCAGAAGCCGACCACGCCCATCGAGAACGGCAGCGAGTACACGCGGTCCTCGACGGTCCAACCGGCGACGGAGCCCTCGATCGCCGCGATGGTGTCCGCGGCGTCGTCGGTGATGTCCTTGGTGAGCTCGGCAGCGACGTGCGCCTTCAGCTCGCCACCGCCACGCTCCATGTACACGTCGGGTGCGTCACCCGACTGGAACGCCGCGTCGAGCTTGATCAGCATGTCCTCGTGCTGGAGGGCGGTGACCTCGATCGTCACGCCAGGGTGGTCCGACTCGAACTCGTCGGCCAGCTGGTCGTAGTAGTCCTTGCCGGCACCGGTGTTGGAGTTGTGCCACCACGAGAGGGTGACGTTCTCGCCGGGGCCTTCAGTGGCGTCGTCGCTGCCGCTCCCGGAGCTGCAGGCGGTGGCGATCATCGCTACCGCTGCGCCGAGCGCGACCGCGCGCAGTGCCGCAGTCCTCTTCATCTTTGAATCTCCTCGTCGTCGCTGAGAGGTCGGACGGCGCCCAGGTTGACAGTGGTCCAGGAGCGGTGTCAATCGATGTCGATAACGTTATCGACACGATGTCCTATGATCACCGCGTGGATTCGCTCCCCCGCGTCAAGATGGCCGATGTCGCCCGAACTGCTGGGGTCTCCGTCGCCACCGTCTCCAAGGTCGTCAATGGCCGCTACGGCGTCTCGCAGCGCACACTTGAGCGAGTTCAGGAGGTGATCGCGGACCTGGGCTACGAGGCGAGCCTCGGCGCGCGGTCGCTGCGGTCGTACCGGACCAACGTCCTGGGCATCCTCGTCGCGGAGTTCGAGCCCTTCTCCGCCGAGCTCCTCAAGGGCGCCGGCAACGCCGTCACCACCACCGGGTACGAGCTGCTCGCCTACTCCGGGGGCGGCGGCTCGGCCGAGGTCGGCTGGGAACGGCGCTACCTGTCCCGGCTGTCCGGGACGCTCATCGACGGCGCGATCATCGTGACGCCGACCGTGGTCGAGGCGCGCCCCGGCGTGCCGGTCGTCGCGGTCGACCCGCACGCCGGCCCGACCGGCCTGCCCACCGTCGACTCGGACAACCTCGCAGGTGCGGTGCTCGCGACCCGGCACCTGCTCGAGCTGGGCCACCGCCGGATCGCGTTCCTCGGCGGACGCCCCGATCTCGCGTCCGCGCGCCTGCGTGACCAGGGGTTCCGCAGCGCGATGGCCGCCGCGGGAGTTCCGGTCGACGAGAGCCTCGTGGGCATGGGCGACTACCGCCGGGGCGCGTCGCAGGAGCCCGCGCGCGTCCTGCTGGACCGTCCGGACCGCCCCACCGCGGTGTTCGCGGCCAACGACCTGTCGGCCCTGGCCGTCCTGGACGTGGCCCAGGCGCTGGGGCTCGAGGTGCCCGAGGACCTGTCCGTGATCGGCTTCGACAACGTCCCCGAGTCGGCGCTCAGCACGCCGCCGCTGACGACCGTGTCGCAGCCGCTGCAGGCCATGGGGGCGGCCGCGCTGCACCTGCTGGTCGACCTCATCGCGGGTACCGACGTCCAGACGCACCGTCGGCTGCCGACCGAGCTCGTGCCGCGCGCCTCCACGGGCCCGCCCCGCCACGGCTGACCGACACGCCCGGACCGGCACCACGACCGGGTGAACTTCTCACGGCTCCGTCGGCGCCCCTGCTCAGTGACGTGCCGCGATCTCCTCGTCGGTCTCCGCGCCCTCGCGGATGCGCCGGGTCACCCACGGCGCGAGCGCGAACATCACTCCCGCGACCACGAGCGTGACGAGCCCGATGCCGCCGAAGAAGCTGGTCCGGCTCATCCCGTCGGTCGCCGTGATGAGCTGCGCCGTGATCGCCTGGCCCGCCGCGGGCGCCAGGAACCACAGCGCCATGGCCTGGCCGCGGAACGCCAGGGGGGCGAGCAGCGTCGTGGCCGCGAGCCCGACGGGTGACAGGCACAGCTCCCCGAGCGTCTGCACGACGTAGACGACCACGAGCACCCACCACGGCGAGCGCCCGTCTCCGGCCACGGCGGACGCCACCGCCAGGAACACGAAGCTCAGCGCCGCGAGGGTCAGGCCGATCGCGAACTTCACGGCCGTCGACGGCCGGTCCCCCAGCCGCACCCAGAGCCACGCGAACACGGGCGCGAGCACGATGATGCTCGCCGGGTTGACCGACTGGTACAGCACGGGCGAGATCGTGAACCCGAGGACGTTCGTGTCGGTGTGATCGCGGGCGTACTGCGACAGCGTGTTCGAGGCCTGCTCGAAGATCATCCAGAAGAGCATGGCCGCGACGAACAGGGGGATGTACGCCGTCAGGCGCGAGCGCTCGGCCGCGTTGACCCGCGGCGAGCGGAACATCACGAGGAACATCACGACCGGTGCCGCGAACGCGAGGTAGGACAGCGCGTCGATGACGACGTCCAGGACGCCGGCGTCCTGCGAACCGGCCCGGGCGACGACCCACGCGAGCCCCGTCGCGGCCGCGAGGGCCAGGGCGATCAGCAGTGCCATGCGCACGACCCGCGGGCGGTCGGCGGGCGTCAGCGGGTTCGGCACGGTGTCGCCCGCGCCGTGCAGCGCGCCGCGCCCGAGGACGAACGCCACCAGCGCGAGCCCCATGCCGACGGCCGCGACCGCGAAACCTGCGTGGTACCCGCCGATCTCGCGGGCGATCTGCACGACGAACGGCGCGGAGAACGAGCCGATGTTGATGCCCATGTAGAAGATCGAGAAGGCGGAGTCGCGGCGCGGGTCGTCGCGGCGGTACAGCTCACCGACCATGCTCGACACGTTCGGCTTGAGCAGGCCGGTGCCCAGCGCGACGAGGACGATGCCCAGGTAGGCGGTCCAGTGCGCGGGAACGGCGAGGCTCACGTGCCCGGCCGCGATGACGACGCCGCCCGCGAGCACGGCGCGCCGGGCCCCCATGACGCGGTCGGCCATCCAGCCGCCGACGACCGTCACCAGGTAGACGGCCGAGCCGTACACGGCCACGAGCGCCGCGCCCGTCGCGTCGTCGAGGGCGAGCCCGTCGTTCGCGAGCGTGTCGGTGAGGAAGTAGAAGAGGATCGCCCGCATGCCGTAGTAGCTGAACCGCTCCCACAGCTCGGTCGTGGAGAGCGTGAACAGCCCGACCGGGTGCCCGAAGAACTCCCTGGCCGGGCGGGCTGCGAGGCCGGGAGCGTCGTCGCTCGCCTGGATGTCCGCGGCTTCGCTCATCGGACCATCGTGACCTCGCCCCGACCGTCGCGCACCCCGGGGCGACGACGCCCTGGTCAACCCGTTGACACTTCTCGTGTCAACCGGTTGACTCCCGTGTCGTGAGCATCTCCGACGACCACCCGCTCGGTGACCGGCTCACCGTCACGCTGCACCAGCTCGTCGGTGTCATCGACGAGTACGCGGACGACCTGCTGCGGGCCGAGCACGACCTCACCCTCAGCCAGTACGTCTTCCTCGCCACGCTGTCGAACCTCGACCGCCCCGACATCACGACCCTCGCCCGTTGCCTGCGCGTCACCAAGGCGGCCGTCAGCAAGCGCGTGGGGTCGTTCGTCGACGCCGGCTGGGTCCGGACACTGGGCGACCCCGCCCACGCGCGGCGCGTCGTGCTCGACCTGACCCCCGCCGGACGCGCCCTCGTCGACGTCGCCGGGCAGCGGCTCGAGCACGACGTCACCGCGGCGTTCGCGCACGTCCCGCAGGTCGACCTGCCGGCCCTGCACACCGACCTGACGACCGTCCTGGAGGCGATGCGCCGCGCTCTCGCGGCGCGGGTCCCGGACTCCCCGCGCGTCTGACACCACCCGGAGGTCCCGTGCACGTCCTCGTCCTCGTCGGTCACCCGCTCAGCGGGTCCTTCACGCACGCGCTGGCCCAGTCGTACGCCGACGCCACCCGGGCAGCGGGCGCGCACGTGCGCGTCCTCGACCTCGCCACGACGCCCTTCCCGCACGACCCTGTCAGCCGCGCCGACCTCGCCGCGCACGACGGGAACACGGACCACCTCGACCCCGTCGTCGCCGCGCTCGTCGCGCAGGTCCGCGAGGCCGACCACCTCGTGGTCCTGCACCCGCAGTGGTGGGGCTCCTACCCGGCTGTGCTCAAGGCGTTCCTCGACCGGGTGCTGCTCGCCGGGATCGCCTTCCGCTACGGCACCGGCCTGCTCCCCCACCGCCTGCTGCGCGGCCGCACGGCCCGCACCTTCATGACGATGGACGCGCCGCGTGCCTGGAACGTGCTCGCGTACCGGGACGCCGCAGGCGCGTCGCTCGGGCAGGCGACGCTCGCGTTCTGCGGGTACCGGCTCGTGGGTCGCACGACCTTCCCGGCCGTCCGGACCTCGACGCCGGCGCGTCGCGAGCGGTGGCTCGCCGACGCCGCACGGCTGGCCCGCCGCGACGTCGCACGGCTCGCCCGGACGCACGCACGCCGTGCGGCCGCACCGGACGCCCTGCCGGTGCCCTGACCGCGCGTCCCGACGCGCCCGCCCGCGCCCGCGGGTGAGCGTGCCGCGTGGCGCGGATCTGCCCGGCCCGTCAGGTCCGCGCGACCTCGTTGACCGGCGGCTCCCCCGCGAGCAGCGCCGTCAGCTGGCGCCGCACGAGCGCGGCCACCCGGGGGGCCGTGGCGTCCGTGTTGCCGCCCTGGTGGGCGGTGACCAGCACGTTCGGTGCGTGCCACAGCGGGTGGTCCGACGGCAGGGGCTCGGGGTCCGTGACGTCCAGCGCTGCGCGCAGCCGCCCCGCCGTGAGCTCGGCCAGCAGCGCGTCGCCGTCCACGACCTTGCCGCGCGCGACGTTGACGAGCAGCGCACCGTCCTTCATCCGGGCGAGCATCCGGGCGTCGAGCAGGTGGTACGACGTGCGGTCCAGCGGGACCGCCAGCACCACCACGTCGGCGCCGGGGAGCAGGTCCGGCAGCTCGTCGACACCGTGCACGTGGCCGTGGACGTCGTCGCGGGCCGTGCGGGCGACGCGGACGAGGTCGACCTCGAACGGCCCGAACCGCGCCACGATCGCCTGCCCGACGGACCCCTGCCCGACGACCAGCACGCGCCGGTCCGCCAGCGACGGCCCGAACGGGTTGTCCCAGCGCCCCTCCCCCATGGCGCGCACCGCGCGGGGCAGGCCGCGCTGCACCGCGAGCGTCAGCCCGACGGCCAGCTCCGCGGTCCCTGCGTCGTGCACGCCCCGCCCGTTGCACAGCACCAGGCCCGGCGGCAGGTGCGGGCGCGCGTGCTCGTAGCCCGCGCTCGGCAGCTGCACGTAGCGCAGCCGCGGCAGGTCGCGGAGCACGTCGAACCCGCCCGGCCGCACGAAGTAGTGCGGGACCACGACGAGGTCGACCTCGCGCGCCGTGGCGGCGTCGAGCGGCTCGCTCAGGTCCCAGCGGACCAGCCGCAGGTCGTCGGGGTGCGCGGCGGCGAGGTCGTCCAGACGGTGCAGCAGGTCGTCGTCAGGGACGGTGGCGGTCAGCACGGTCGTCGTCAGCCGCCCGTGCGGCCGGCGCGGTACTCGTCCTCGAGCATCGACATCACGACGGCGTCGCACCAGCCCGCACCGTCGCGGTAGGCGTCCCGGCGGCGGCCCTCGCGGCGGAACCCGATGTTCTCGTACAGGGAGATCGCGCGCGTGTTGATGCTCAGCGCCTCGAGCTCGACGCGGTGCAGCCCCAGCCCGTCGAACGCGAACCCGAGCACCAGCTCGATCGCCTCGGTGCCGTAGCCGCGGCCCCGGTAGGCGGGACGCATGGCCAGCCGGAGCCCGGCGCACTGGACGTCCTCGTCGACGTCGTTGAGGACGATCTCACCGTGGTACTCGTCGTCGGCGCTGGTGGTGACCGCGAAGTCGTAGCGCCCCTGCGCCTCCTCGCGGCTCGCGCACCACGCGCGGACCTCGTCCTGGGTGAACACGCGCGTCGTCCCCGTCAGACGGTTGCCCTCGGGGTCCGCGAGCATGTCCCACATCGCGTCGGCGTCGTCGGGCCGGATCGGTCGCAGGACGATCATCTCGCCCTGCAGGCTCGGCTTCTGCATCGTGACCTCCGTCGGCTCACCACCGGTGCCTCCGCGCGGGGCACCACCACCGACTGCCCTCCGGCGTGCGTCGCATCGTACAAATCCCGTGTGACCGGGAGGTTGCGACACGACGCACGCCCTGCGTGCGGGTCGGTGCTCGCGTGCTCAGCCCTGCAGGCGCTCCAGCACCAGCTCGCGCACGCGCCCGGCGTCCGCCTGCCCGCGCGTCGCCTTCATGACCGAGCCGATGATCGCGCCCACGGGTCCCAGGTTGCCCCCGCGGATCTTCTCCGCGATGTCGGGCTGGGCCGCGAGCGCGGCGTCGATGGCCTCGAGCAGCGGGCCGTCGTCGGACACGACCTCGAGCCCGCGGGCGACGACGACCTGCTCGGGGTCGCCCTCGCCGGCCAGGACGCCCTCGAGCACCTGCCGCGCGAGCTTGTCGTTGATGCGCCCGGCGTCGACGAGCTGCTGCAGCGCGCCGATCTGCGCGGGCGTGATCGGCAGGTCCGCGAGCTCGACCTCCTGCTGCTTGGCGGTCCGGGCGAGCTCGCCCATCCACCACTTGCGGGCGGCGGCCGGGCTCGCGCCCGCCTCGACCGTGGCCTCGATGAGCTCGATCGCACCGGCGTTGACGACGTCGCGCATCTCGGCATCGGCGTAGCCCCACTCGCCCTGCAGGCGGCGGCGGCGCGCTGCGGGGAGCTCGGGCAGCGCGCCGCGGATCTCCTCGATCCAGGCGCGGTCCGGCACGATCGGGACGAGGTCCGGCTCCGGGAAGTACCGGTAGTCCTCGGCGTCGGACTTCACGCGTCCGGCGGTCGTGATGCCGGTGTCCTCGTGCCAGTGCCGCGTCTCCTGCACGATCGTGCCGCCCGCGTCGAGGATGGCCGCCTGGCGGCTGATCTCGTAGCGCACGGACCGCTCGACCGACCGGAACGAGTTGACGTTCTTGGTCTCGGTGCGGGTGCCCAGCGGTGACGTCGGCGTCGGGCGCAGCGACACGTTGACGTCGGCGCGCACGTTGCCGCGCTCCATGCGGGCCTCGGAGACGCCCAGCGCACGGAACATGTCCCGCAGCGTCTGGACGTACGCACGCGCCACCTCGGGCGCCCGCTCACCGGCGCCCGTGATCGGCTTGGTGACGATCTCCACGAGCGGCACGCCCGCGCGGTTGTAGTCCACCATCGAGTACTCGGCGCCGTGGATGCGCCCGGTGGCGCCGCCGACGTGCGTGTTCTTGCCGGCGTCCTCCTCCATGTGCGCGCGCTCGACCTCGACGCGGAACACCGTGCCGTCCTCGAGCTCGACGTCGACGAAGCCCTCGTACGCGATGGGCTCGTCGTACTGCGACGTCTGGAAGTTCTTCGGCACGTCCGGGTAGAAGTAGTTCTTGCGCGCGAACCGGCAGGACTGCGCGATCGAGCAGTTCAGCGCGAGCCCGATGCGGATGGCGTACTCGACGGCGGTGCCGTTGACCGCGGGCAGCGCGCCGGGCAGGCCCAGGCTCGTCGGCGTGATCTGCGTGTTCGGCTCCTCGCCGAAGAACTGCTCCGCACCGTCGAACATCTTGGTCCGCGTGCCCAGCTCGACGTGCACCTCGATGCCGATGACCGGGTCGAACCGGGCCACCGCGTCGTCGTAGTCGACCAGGTCGACGTCGGTCGTCGTGCTCATCAGGCTGCCCCTCCGGTCAGCTCGGGGGCGCGGCCCAGCAGCGGGCCCTCCCAGCTCGTCTCGAGCAGCGCCTCGAGCGCCGCTCCCACCCGGTACAGGCGGGCGTCCTCGCGCGCCGGCGCGAGGATCTGGAAGCCCACCGGAAGACCGTCGTCGGACAGGCCGCTCGGCAGCGACATGCCCGGCACCCCGGCGAGGTTGGCCGGGATCGTCGCGACGTCGTTGAGGTACATCGCCAGCGGGTCGTCCAGCTTCTCGCCGAGCTTGAACGCCGTGGTCGGCGCCGTCGGGGAGACCAGCACGTCGGCCGCCTCGAACGCCGCCGCGAAGTCGCGCTGGATGAGCGTGCGGACCTTCTGCGCCGAGCCGTAGTAGGCGTCGTAGTAGCCGGCGCTCAGCGCGTACGTGCCGAGGATGATGCGCCGCTTGACCTCGTCACCGAAGCCCTGGCCGCGGGTCGCCGCCATGACGCGCTCGGCCGTGACCGGCCCCTGCGACGGCTCGACGCGCAGCCCAAAGCGCATGCCGTCAAACTTCGCGAGGTTGCTCGACGCCTCGGCCGGCAGGATCAGGTAGTACGCCGCGAGGGCGTAGGCGAACGACGGGCAGGACACCTCGACGACCTCGGCGCCCGCACCCCGCAGCGCGTCCAGCGACTCCTCGAACCGCGCGAGCACGCCCGGCTGGTAGCCCTCGCCCTGCAGCTCGCGGATGACACCGACCCGCGTGCCGCGCAGGTCGGCACCGGCGCCCGCGCGGGCGGCGGCGACGTACCCCGTCGCGGGGTCCGGCAGCGACGTCGAGTCGAGCGGGTCGTGCCCGCCGACGAGCTCGTGCAGCAGCGCCGAGTCGAGCACCGTGCGCGTGCACGGGCCCGCCTGGTCGAGGCTGCTGGCCAGCGCGATGAGGCCGTAGCGCGACACGCTGCCGTAGGTCGGCTTGACGCCGACCGTGCCCGTGACGGCCGCGGGCTGGCGGATCGAGCCGCCGGTGTCCGTGCCGATCGCGAGCGGCGCCTCGTACGCGGCGACCGCGGCGGCGGACCCACCGCCCGACCCGCCGGGGATCCGGTCGAGGTCCCACGGGTTGTGCGTGTTGCCGTAGCCCGAGTGCTCGGTCGACGAGCCCATCGCGAACTCGTCCATGTTCGTCTTGCCGAGGATCGGCAGGCCCGCGGCCTTGAGTCGCTGGACGAGCGTCGCGTCGTACGGCGGCACCCAGCCCTCGAGGATGCGCGAGCCGGCGGTCGTGGGCAGGCCGCGCGTCACGACGACGTCCTTGACGGCGATCGGCACGCCCGCCAGCACGTGCAGGTCCTCGCCCGCGGCGCGGCGCGCGTCGACGTCGGCCGCGGTGGCCAGCGCCTCCTCGCCCGCGACGTGCAGGAAGGCGTGGACGGCGGGCTCGACCGCCGCGATGCGGTCGAGGTGCGCCTGCGTCGCCTCGACGCTGGTCACCTCGCGTGCGGCGAGCCGGTCGGCGAGCTCGGCGGCGGTCAGCCGGGTCAGGTCGGTCATGTCACTCCTCCCCGAGGATCTGCGGGACGAGGAACTTGCCGTCGCGGGCCGCGGGGGCCTGGGCGAGCACCTCGTCGCGGTCGAGCGGCTGGACCGGCTCGTCGGCACGGAACACGTTGGACAGCGGCAGGGGGTGGCTCGTCGCGGGGACGTCCGGGGTGGCGACCTCGGACACGCGGGCGACGGACTCGACGATGACGTCGAGCTCGCCCGCCAGCCGGTCGAGCTCGGCCGGCGTCAGGTCGATCCGGGCGAGCACGGCGACGCGCGCGACCTCGTCGCGGGAGAGGGTGGACATGGTCCGTGAGTCTAGTCGCGGGCAGGCGGCCCCTGTCCGCCCGGCCGCTACCGTGACGCCCGTGACCCGACGTTACGAGCGCCTCGACCCCGCGGCGGTGCACTCCACCGTCGAGCGGCTGCACGCGCGCATCGCCGCCCGGTTCCCCGACCGCAACCTGCGCCACGTCGCGGCGGAGCTCGTCGGGCTCGTGAGCGAGGTCGGCGAGCAGGAGGCGCGCACCCGACGTCAGGAGCACGCGGCCCGGGTCGCGTCGCTGGTCGCCGCCGTGCTCGTCGTCGGCGCGACGGTGTTCGCCCTGGTCATGGCCGTGCGCGACGCGGTGGCCGCGGCGACGTCGCTGCGCGCCTTCGAGTGGCTGCCGGTCCTCGAGAGCGCCATCAACGACACCGTGTTCGCCGGGATCGCGGTGTGGTTCCTGCTCGCGGTACCGGCCCGGCTGCAGCGCGCGGCGACCCTGCGCCGGCTGCACCGGCTGCGCTCGCTCGCCCACGTCATCGACATGCACCAGCTCACCAAGGACCCCGAGCGGCTGCGCCCGGGGTTCCGGGCCACGTCGCAGTCCGTCGACATCGGGCTGGACGCCGACGGCCTCGCCGCCTACCTCGACTACTGCACCGAGCTGCTGAGCCTCGTCGCCAAGGCCGCGGCGCTGTGCGCCGAGGAGTCGACCGACGCGGTCGTGCTCGACACGGTCAGCACGGTCGAGAACGTCACGGGCGGCATGTCGACCAAGATCTGGCAGAAGATCGCGACGCTGGACCTGCCCGCGGTCAGCCGACCTGCGACGTCGCCGCGCTGACGAGGGCGAGCAGCGCCTCGGCGTAGGCGTCGGCCGCGTCGTCGGCCGTGAAGACGCGCTCGGGCCGGCCGGCGACCTCCACGAGCACCTGGTAGCGCCCGTCGGTGGACCGGGCGAGGCTGCGGAACGTCCCGCCGAGCAGCTCACGCATCTGGTCCTCGCGCGGCATCCACAGCGCGTCCTCCTGGCGCAGCGAGTCCAGGGCCCACTCGGTCGTCCCGTTGAACCCCAGGACCGTGCCGGTCTCGTACTCGTGCGCCTCGACGACCATCTCGGAGATCGTGAAGACCTCGCCCGCCATGTCGGCGCTGCGGATCACGAACCGGTCGCCGGCCCGTGGGTGCCACTGCAGCCCGGCGGCCTCCAGGGCCACCGCGTTGTCCGTCGAGAGCATGCGACCAGTATCGGTCGTGCGCAGGAGATCGGCCGCCCGGTCGTGCGGCGCGCCACGCCGTCAGCAACCGGTGCCCGTGCGGTCGCCGGGCTGCACGCGGTAGGCGTAGCGGTGCGCCGGACGGAACCCCAGGGCGCCGTACAGCCGGAGGGCCGCGACGTTGTCCGCCTCGACCTGGAGGAACGCGCGCTGGGCACCGCGCTGCGCCGCCGCGGCGAGCGCCCGCAGCGTCAGCCCGCGTCCCAGCCCGCGCCGGCGCGCCGCCGGCACGACCTGCAGGCACGACAGCGCGACCCAGTCCTCGACGAGCGCGGCCCGGATGACGGCGACGTCCGCGCCGTCGTCGTCGGTGGCGGTCAGGTACAGGGCAGGCACGCCCGTGACGATCGTGCGGGACGGCTCGCGCGCACCGCCCTTGCCGTCGAGCCACAGGTCGAGCCACGCCTCGTCCGGGGCGTCGGTGACACGGACCCGCAGGCGGTCACCCGCAGCGTCCGCGTCCGCGACCGGCAGGTCCCGCACCAGGACGTCCGTGACGGCGGCGACCGCGTACCCGCGCGCGTCGAGCTCGGCCGCGAGCCCTGCGGGGTTGCCGGGGTCGCCGACGCGGAACACGGCGGGCGCCGCGTCGTCGCGGTAGAGGCGCTCGACGCGGTCGACCGCGCCCGGCAGGTCCTCGACGTCCCGCAGCGCGAGCGTCGAGCCGGCGCGCCGTGTGACGCCTGCCGACAGCCCGACCCGCCAGCCGTCGAGGTCGACGACACGCGGCGGCGGCCACGACGCGGCCTCGGTCAGCACGGCAGGGGGCTCCGGCGCCCGCCACGTGTGCACGCGCATCGTCAGCTCGTCGGTCCAGTCGCGCTCCGGCCGGGGCGACGAACCCGAGGCGCGCGTACAGCCGGTGCGCCGCGTGCATCGTCTCGAGCGTCGAGAGCACGACGTCCCGCGCCCCCCGGCCGACCGCCTCGCGCAGCGCCGCCCCGACGAGCTGCTCGGCCACGCCCGACCGGCGTGCCGCGGGGTCGACCGCGAGCATCCGCAGCTCGAGCTCGCCGTCGCGCGCGACCTCGGCGTAGGGCGAACCGGCCTCGGCCAGGGTGATGCTGCCGATCACGCGTCCGGACGGTGCGTCCGGGTCGGGCGCGACGGCGACGAGGACCGTGGCCGCCGCCGCCCGGGCGGTCGCGTCCCGCAGCTCGTCGACGTACCAGGGGTCCGCGTCCACGAGCCCGTCGGCGAGGTACGCGTGCGCGGTGACGGCGCCGACCTGCGCGAGGTCGGCCGCGGTCGCGCGCCGCACCGTGGCCGCACCGGCGACGACCGCCGCGCTCACCGGTCCTCCCCGGGGGCGGTCGCCTCCTCGTCGGCGGTGTCGCCGGTCGTGTCGTCCCCGGGGGACGTGTCCGTAGCCGCCGGGACGCCGGCGGGACCCTCGGCCAGCAGCGTCTCGAACCCCGCCTCGTCGAGGATGCGGAGCCCGAGCTCGCGTGCCTTGGCCTCCTTGGACCCGGCGTTCTCGCCGACGACCACGAAGTCGGTCTTCTTCGACACCGAGCCCGACGCCTTGCCGCCCCGCGCGAGGATCGCCTCCTTCGCGCCGTCCCGGCTGAAGCGCTCGAGGCTCCCCGTGACGACGACCGTCACCCCCTCGAGGGTGCGGGGCGTCGACTCGTCGGCGGCGTCCGCCATCCGCACGCCCGCGTCGGCCCACCGGTCGACGATCTCGCGGTGCCACGGCTCGGCGAACCAGTCCAGCAGCGACTGGGCGATGGTCGGTCCCACGCCCTCGACGCCGGCGAGGCGTGCCACCGCGGCCGCGGGGTCGAACGCACCGTCGTCCTGGACCGTGGGGTCGGCGACGGCGCGCAGCGCCGCCATGGACCCGAACTCCTGCGCGAGCGCCCGGGCGGCCGTGGGCCCCACGTTGCGGATGCTCAGGGCGACGATCGCGCGCCACAGCTCCTTGGTCTTCGCCAGGTCCAGCTGGTCGAGCAGCGTGCGCGCCGCCTCCGACGGCTCCCAGTCCGGCAGCGTCCGGCCGTCCGCCTCGGCGGCGGCGCGCTGCGCGCGGGTGTGCTTGAGCGTGCGGCGGAACGGCGTGCGACGGCGCACGGTGCCGTCCGCGTCCTCCTTGGGCAGGCCGGTCTCGGCGTCGCGGACCACCACCTCGACCTGGGCGAGCCGTGCGAGGCTCGCGGTCCGCACGCGCTCGACCTCGTCGGACGACGCGTCCGCGGGGTAGCCCACGAGGTCGAACAGGTAGGCCTCGTTCGGGACCGGCGGCGTGGCGGGGACCTCGGGCTGCGTGAGCGCGGCGGCGGTGACCTCGCCGAGCACCTCGATGTCGAACGCCCCGCGCGACCCGATGTGCTCGAGCCTGCCGCGCACCTGCGCCGGGCACCCCTGGGCGTTCGGGCACCGCAGGTCCACGTCGCCCTCGCGCATCGGGCGCAGGGGCGTCCCGCACTCCGGGCAGTCGGCGGGCATGTGCCACTCGACGCGGGGCACGTCGTCGTCCGGCGCCTGCGGCGCGGGCCCCACGATCTCCGGGATCACGTCGCCCGCCTTGCGCAGCACCACCATGTCGCCGATGCGCACGCCCTTGACCCGGACGACGTCCTGGTTGTGCAGGGTCGCCTGCCGCACGGTGCTGCCGGCGACGAGCACGGGGGCCATGACGGCGAACGGCGTCGCGCGACCGGTCCGGCCGATGCCGAGCTCGATCGACAGCAGCCGCGTGTTCACCTCCTCCGGCGGGTACTTGTACGCGATGGCCCAGCGCGGTGCGCGGCTCGTCGCGCCCAGCCGGCGCTGCAGCGCGATGTCGTCGACCTTGACGACGATGCCGTCGATCTCGTGCTCGACGGCGTGCCGGTGCTCACCGAAGTACGTGACGCGCTCCCAGACCTCGTCGAGCCCGGCGACCACGCGCGTGTGCGTGGACGTCGGCACGCCCCAGCCCGCCAGCAGGTCGTACACCTGCGACTGGCGCTCGATGCCCGTGCCGCGCCCCTCGCCCCAGGTCAGCGCGCCGATGCCGTGCGCGTACATGCGCAGCGGCCGCGACGCCGTGACGCGCGGGTCCTTCTGCCGCAGCGAGCCCGCGGCCGCGTTGCGCGGGTTCGCGAACGGGGCCTTCCCCGCGGC
Organism: Cellulomonas dongxiuzhuiae; assembly: GCF_018623035.1. NCBI lineage: Bacteria > Bacillati > Actinomycetota > Actinomycetes > Micrococcales > Cellulomonadaceae > Cellulomonas > Cellulomonas dongxiuzhuiae. The sequence continues at coordinate 1,228,386 of NZ_CP076023.1, read as the reverse complement.
CACCTGCGCCTCGTTGAGCTCGCGGAAGGCCTCGACGGGCAGGAACACCTCGCCGCGGATCTCGATGAGGTCGGGGTGCGTCGCGGGGTCGCCGCCGAGCACGTCGGGGATCGTCGAGATCGTGCGGACGTTGAGGGTCACGTCCTCGCCCGTGCGCCCGTCGCCCCGCGTGGCCGCGCGGACCAGCCGCCCGTTCTCGTACAGCAGCGCGATCGCGAGACCGTCGATCTTCAGCTCGCACAGGTACTCGACCGGCGCGGCGCTCTCCAGGTCGCGGTGCACGCGGTCCGCCCACGCGACCAGGTCGTCGCGCGAGAACGCGTTGTCGAGCGACAGCATGCGCTGGACGTGGTCGACCGCCGTGAACTCGGTGGAGAACGTGCCGCCGACGCGCTGCGTGGGCGAGTCCGGCGTGCGCAGGCCCGGGTGCGCGTCCTCCAGCCGCTCGAGCTCGCGCATCCGCTCGTCGTACTCGGCGTCGGACGAGCTCGGGGCGTCGCGGACGTAGTAGGCGAACTGGTCGGCGCGGACCTGCTCGGCCAGCTGCGTCCAGCGGTGCCGGGCCTCGGCCGGCACGTCCTGCTCGTCGGTCACGGGGGTCGCGTCGTTCACAGCCTCATCATGGCGTGCGGCACCCACACGGACCGCCCGCGCCACGTGCGGGTGACGCGCGTCGCGGGAGCGCGTTCCCGCGCCCCTACACTCGGGCGCGTGCCCGGACCCGCCGCCCCGCCCGCGCTGCGTGCCCGCGCACGCGCCGGCGGCAGCAAGGTCGCCCGGCGGGTGCTCGACCAGCCGCTGCAGCGGATCGGGGTCCTCGGCGCGGTCGTGCTGCTCGCGGGCACCGCGGCGTTCGGCGGGCTCGAGGAGCAGACGCAGGACGGTCCCGAGGCCCTCGTCGTCGGGACGCCCGTCACCCTCGCGCCGTTCGAGCTGACCGTGCACCGCGTCGTGTGGACCACGGACCTGCCCGGTCAGCACCTGTCCGACGACGCGAACCGCTGGGTCGGCGTCGTCGCGACCGTCCGCAACACGAGCGACGCCGGTCTGCTGGGCGTCACGCTGCGCGACGCGCTGACCCTGGACGGCGTGGACGGCCTCGTGGCCGACCCCACCGACCTCGGCGTGAGGGCCACGTCGGTCGTCGTCCTGGACGACGGCTCGTCGCTGAGCCCCGTGCAGCCGGGCCTGACGTACGAGGCGGCGTTCCTGTTCGAGCAGGACGGGTCGGTCGCGCCGCCGACCACGGCCGCCGTGCAGCTGCAGCAGCACGCCTGGCGGGGCGGCACCATGGACCCCACCCCGGGCTGGCGCTTCCCCACGACCGTCCTGCGCGGTGCGCTCGACGTGCGCGAGGCCGTCTCCGACGCGCCGGAGGAGGACGCGTGAGCGCGCCCGACGCGCTCCCGGCGTCGCCCGACGACCGCGACCCGGGAGGCCCGGGGACCTCCGACCAGCAGCCGCCGCCCCGCGTGCGGCGCCCACGCCCGCAGGCCCTCGGCGCCGGTGCGGCGGTGCTGGCCGCCCTCGCCGTGGGCCACGTCGTGGTGACGGCGTTCCCCGTCGACGAGCGCGTGCAGGCACCCTTCGTGCGGACCGCCACCGTCGGTGAGCCCGTCGAGCTGCGCTACGCGCGCCTCACCGCCGGGCGGCCCACCGGGTCCACGGTCCTCGACGGCGACGACGGCACCCTGCTGGCCACGCCCGGCGTGTGGCTCACGGTGCCGCTGACGATCGAGGCGCTCGGGCAGCCGCGCGCGCTCGGCTTCGCGGAGCTGCGCGGCGGCGACGGGCGCACGTACACGGTCTTCACGAGCGGCCGGTCCGCCTTCCTCCCCGGCACGACGCAGCCCGGCGTCCCGCGGTACGCGACCCTGCGCGTCGAGGTGCCGCCGCAGGCCGTGCCCGGGGCGCGCCTGCGCGTGGGGCTGGAGCTCAAGGACCAGCGCCGCGACGACGTCGCCGAGATCGACCTGGGCCTCACGCAGGCCGACGCCGAGGCGTGGGCGGCGGAGAGCACCCCGGTCGTCGCGCACGCACCGTCCGACGCACCGCCGGAGGACTCGTGAGCACGCCACCCGTCGCGCCGCCGACCGCACCCGCGCCGGTCCGCGCACCCGGCTGGTGGCGGCGCAACCGCTGGGCGCTCGCGGCCCTGCCCGTCGCCCTCGCGCTCACGTTCGTCGCGTCCGGGGACCGCGTGCGCACGCTGTGGTGGGAGCAGGACCTGCGCCGCCCGACCGTGGTCGAGCCGGGCGCGACCGTCGCGTTCCAGCAGGACGTCCGCGACGGGCTGGGCGGCACGGTGCCGCTCGCCGTCGAGGTCGGCCTCGACGGTGTCGCGGACGCGGCAGCCCTGCCCGACGGCATGGAGCTGCCCACCGGCACACGGGCGGTCCGGGTCGACCTCACGCTCAGCGCCGATCCCGACGTCGTGCTCGTCGGCTGCTCCCTCGCGGTGCGGGACGCCGACGGGACCCGCTACGACTACGTGGCCTCCGCGTGGGGGGCCTGGCAGCCGGTGTCGCCCTGCGTCCCGCAGGACACCACCGGGCCGTGGCCGTCGCTCGGCGACCTCGACGACGGGGTGTCGCCCGGCGACGCCGGTCAGGCACCGCGGCCCGCCACCTGGTCCGTCTCGCCCGTCGTCGTGGTGCCGCAGGACGTCGAGGTCACCGACGTGGTGCTCTGGTGGCAGCTGCCGCAGCACGTGCGCCTCGAGGTCGGCCGCTAGATCGCGTCCGCCTCGACCGTGGCCGCGCGCGCCGCGGCGTCCGCCTGACCCGCGAGGACGCGGTCGACGCCCGCCGCGAGCAGCGCCATCGTCACCGTCAGGCCCAGGGCCGTCGCCACCGCCTCGACCGCCGGCGCGAACGCGAGCCACGTGTCGACGTCCTGCGGCCCGCTGATCGCCCGGCCGAGCAGCAGGACACCCTCCTCGAGCCGCGTCGCGACGAGGAACGCGAGCGCGAACACGAGCATCGGCCCGAGCCCGGCGATCGCGAGCCGACGCAGCCCGCTGACGAGCGCCGTGAACCGTCCGCGCACGTCCCCGATCACCGGTGCGGCCGCCTCGGTGGTCCACCGCCGGACCGGAGCGGGCACCCGCTGCCACGCGGCCGGGACCCGTCGCCGGGGCTTCGGCAGGTCGGCGAGCCTGTGCCCGTAGACCACCGCGCCCACCGTCAGCCACGCGAGCGGGATGACGACGAGGTCGTCGAGGTTGCCGAGCACGCCCGCGGCCGCGTCGACGACCGTGTCGACGGGTCCGGCGACCGGCCCCAGCGCCTCGAGCAGCCGCAGCCACCCGTCGAGGACGATCGCCACGGCCCGCCGGCTCTCGACCCACTGCCACAGGCCGTCGAGCAGCTCGGTCGCGAAGGCCGCGACGGCCAGGAGCCAGAACGCCTCGACGTACGCACCGGCGAAGGCGAGCGCACGACGGTGGCTGCGCCCCTCCCACCGCCCGAGCAGCCAGCGCAGCACGACGGCGACGACGACGACCGCCACCAGGGTCCACCCGGTGGCCAGCTGCGTGAACGAGAAGTCCGCCGACTCCCCCAGCAACCAGGTGCCCTCGGCGAACTCGCGGTACGCCGCGGTGTTGAGGAACCGCGACCGGTCCTCGGCCACCATCCCGTAGGACGCGTACAGCGCCAGGAACGGCACGAACACGGACGCGAGCACGTCGAGGAGCCCCCGCTCGTGCCCGGACGTCGCGTCGTCGGGCCCCCGGGTGCTCCCGATCCGCGCGAGCGCGGGCAGGTCCCGCCGCAGCACGTGCAGCATCGCGACGATGCCCGCCACCATGCTCAGCGGTGCCAGGACGAGCACGGCCCAGCCCAGGGTGCTGTTCACCGACGCCACGTTGACGGCCGCCCAGCCGGCCGCGTGGCGCCCCGCGACCGCCAGCAGCGCGAGGCACAGCAGCACGGGCCACGCTCGCACCCACAGCCGGACACCGACCCCGACGACCGACCCCACGTCGCGCAACCAGGCGCGCAGACCGGGAGCCGGTGCCGGGGCCGTGACGGGTGCGTCGCTCACGGCGGACATCATGGCGTGCCGGCGGGCGGTGCGGGGGCCACCGGGCCGCCCGCGCCGGGTGGAGCCGCGTCGAGCGGAGCCGCGTCGCGCGCCCCACGCGCGGGCAGCAGCGCCGCGACCGTCCCGGCGATGCCGCCGAGCGCGAGGACGAGCCCGCCGACCGTGACGGCGGTCGGCACGGACGCCACGACGACCTCCTGCCGCGTCCCGTCGACGTCCCGCACGCACACGGCCCGCGCCGGCAGCAGCTCGTACCGGATCTCCACGCCCGACCCGACCTCGTACGCCGCGAGGCACGGCTCGCTGCCCGCGGCGGACGCCCGCAGGGTCGTGATGCCGATGCCGGCCCACCCGACCCCGAGCACGACGACCCCGACCAGAGCCAGCCCGGAGGCGACGAGCAGCGCGAGCGTGCGCCGGCGCGAGCGGCCGCGGCGGCGGGTGGGCGGTACGACGCTCATCCCTCGGCCCGCTCCGCCACGATGCCCGCGGCGCGCACCAGGCCCGCGAGCGCACCGCGCGCGTGGTCGGGGGTGGCGCCCTCGGGCGGGGCAGCGGCGAGCAGCACGACCTCGCGCAGGCGGTGGGCGGGCAGGCCCAGGGTCCGCCAGGGCCGCAGCAGGACGTCGGCCTGCCCGGCGACGTCGGGTCCGGCGCACTGCGACGACGCCTGCGGCGGCAGCTCGGCCCACAGGGACCGGCCCGCCTCGACGAGACCCGCGACCTCCTCCCAACCGCGCTCCCCGATCCCGCCGACCGCGAGCGCGGCACCGTCGAGCGACGACGCGCGCACGGCCGCGAGCGCGGACCAGGCGCTGCCGCCGTGCATCACGACGGCCGAGGCGCCGGCCACCCGGACGGTGTCGGCGAGCGCGCTCAGCCCCTCGGCGACGACCGGCCCGGGGACGCGCCGCAGCGGGGACCGGCCGGAGAACCCGGGCACGGCGCCCGCCAGCACCGGGGCCAGCAGCGGCTCGCGCAGCAGCACGCGCACGTCGGCGCCGGGCACGACGCGGCGCACGTCGGCGACCCGCGCGGCGATGCCCTCGGCACCGGACGCGACGACGTCACGCAGCGCCCCCGCGTCGGACAGGATCTTGTCGCCGCGGGCCAGGTACACCTGGGCGGCGAACGTGAAGGGCCCGAGCACCGGCAGCACCAGGCCGCCCTCGTAGCCGTGGGCGGCGACGGCGAGCGCGTCGAGGTCCTCGCGTGCGAACGCCCGGGCGCGCTCGAGGTCGCGACCAGGCCGGTCGGCGAGCTTCCAGCCGTGGGGCCCGAGCTCGGCGGGCAGGTCCGTCGCCAGTGCGACGGCGGCGCCCGTCGCGTCGCCCCAGGGACCGCGCGCGGGCAGCAGGACCGTGAACGGCAGGCCGTCGACCTCCTCGGGCGTGTCCACGAGGTCGCCGACGACGGTGGTCGCTGCCTCGAGCGCGTCGGTCCCGGGCCAGGGCCCGACGCCGCTGACGGCGGTCACGAGCGACCCTCCGCTGCGGGGACCGGACCGGCGGGGACCGGACCGGCGTCCTCGGGGTCGGTGACCGCCCGGGAGGCGGCGCGCGTCGCCGCCACGGTCGCCTGGCCGAGCACCCGCGTGCCGTCGTACAGCACGAGCGACTGCCCGGCGGCGACGCCGCGCAGCCCGGCGCCGGCGACGTCCACCGTCACGGAGCCCGCGTCGGCGGCCAGGACGCGCGCCGGCACGTCCGCGCCGTGCGCGCGGACCTGCGCCGTGCACGTCGTGCCGACCGCGGGGACGTCGCCGAACCACACGGCGGCGTCACCGCGCACGTCCGCGACGTCCAGCGCCTGCGCCGGTCCGACGACCACGCGACGGCGCACCGGCTCGACCGCGAGCACGTACCGGGGGCGGCCGTCGGGCGCCGGGCGGCCCAGCGCGAGCCCGCGCCGCTGCCCGACCGTGTACGCGTACGCGCCGTCGTGCGCCCCCACGACCTGGCCCGTCTCGTCGACGATCTCGCCCGGCTGCTCACCGAGCGCACGGCGCAGGAAGCCCTGCGTGTCGCCGTCGGCGACGAAGCAGATGTCGTACGAGTCGGGCTTGGCCGCCACGGACAGGCCGCGCGCGACGGCCTCGGCGCGGACCTCCGCCTTCGACGCGACGTCGCCCAGGGGGAAGATCGCCCGGGCGAGGCGCTGCGGGCCCATCACGGCGAGGACGTACGACTGGTCCTTGGCGGCGTCGGCGGCGCGGTGCAGCTCGCGGCGGCCGTCGCGCTCGACGACGCGCGCGTAGTGGCCGGTGCACACGGCGTCGAAGCCCAGGGCGAGCGCCTTGTCGAGCAGCGCGGCGAACTTCACGTGCTCGTTGCACCGCACGCAGGGGTTGGGCGTGCGGCCCGCGGCGTACTCGGTGAGGAAGTCCGCCACCACCGTCGCCTCGAACCGCTCGGACATGTCCCACACGTAGTACGGGATGCCGAGCACGTCCGCCGCACGGCGGGCGTCGGACGCGTCCTCGATCGAGCAGCACCCGCGCGAGCCGCTGCGCTCCTGCGCGGGCGTGCGGGACAGCGCCATGTGCACACCGACGACGTCGTGCCCCGCCTCCACGGCCCGCGCGGCCGCGACCGCCGAGTCCACACCGCCGGACATCGCCGCGAGCACCCGCATCAGGCACCCACCAGCGTCGACAGGCCGGCGGCGCGCGCGCGCTCGACCGCGCCGGGGAGGGCCGCGACCGCCGCGTCGACGTCGTCGGCGCTCGACGTGGCACCGAACGAGAACCGCAGCGCACCGCGCGCGTCGTCCTCCCCCACCCCCATGGCCAGCAGGACGTGCGACGGACGCGGCACCCCGGCCTGGCACGCGGAGCCCGTGGACGCCTCGACGCCCGCGGCGTCCAGCAGGTACAGCAACGAGTCGCCCTCGCACCCCGCGAAGGTCAGGTGCGCGTTGCCGGGCAGCCGGCGCGCCGGGTCGGCGGGACCGCGCAGGGTCGCGCCCGGCACCTGCACCAGCACCTGCCGCACGAGGTCGTCCCGCAGGGCGCCGACACGCGCGGCGTGCGTCTCGCGCTCGGCGACCGCCTCGTCGACGGCCGCCGCGAACGCCGCGAGCAGCGCCGGGTCGAGCGTGCCGGACCGCACGCCGCGCTCCTGCCCACCGCCGTGCAGCACGGGTGTGAGCTCGAGGCCGCGGCGCACCAGCAGCGCCCCCGTGGAGCCGGGCCCGCCGACCTTGTGCCCGCTGAGGGTCAGGGCGTCCACGCCGCAGGCCGCGAGGTCGACCGGGACCTGCCCGACCGCCTGGACCGCGTCCGCGTGCACGGGCACGCCGTGGCGGTGCGCGAGCGCGACGACCTCGTCCAGCGGCTGCAGGGCGCCGACCTCGTTGTTCGCCCACATGACCGACACGAGCGCGACCGTGTCGGCGTGCGCCTCGAGCTCGGCGCGCAGCGCCTCGACCTCGACGACGCCGTCGCGGTCGACGGGCAGCAGCACGAGCTCGGCACCGGCGTGCTCCGCGAGCCAGAACGCCGGGTCCAGCACGGCGTGGTGCTCGACCGCCGACACGACGACCCGGCGTCGCGCGGTGTCCCCCGTCCGCCGCGCCCAGAACAGCCCCTTGACCGCGAGGTTGTCGGCCTCGGTGCCGCCCGCGGTCCACACGACCTCGCTGGGCCGCGCACCGACCGCGGCGGCGAGCCGCTCCCGGGCCTCCTCGACCGTGCGGCGCGCGGCACGGCCGGCGGTGTGCAGGGACGAGGGGTTGCCGGTGTGCGCGAGCGCCGCCGTCAGCGCGGAGAGCGCCGCGGGGCGCATCGGCGTGGTGGCCGCATGGTCGAGGTAGACCGCACGGGGGCGGGGAGCGCTCACACCGACAGTCTACGAACGCGTCCGACCCCCGGACGCGCGCACGTCCTGCGACGGGTACCTCCACGTCTCCCCCGCGCACCGGTGCGGCCCGAGGTGCCGCGGGGAGCGGCGGGATGCTGGCAGGATGAAGGCGTGAGTGCCGACGACGTCATGGCGCTGCCGCTCGCCTTCGGGGGTCAGCGGCTCGACTGGCGTGACCTGCCCCGGACGGTGCGCGAGCGCATCGAGACGCTGGCGGGCGCCCGCGTGACGGCCGAGATGTCCGCGACCAGCGGCTTCTCCCCCGGTTTCTGCGCCGTGCTGGAGCTCACCGACGGGCGCGCCGTCTTCGTCAAGGCCGTCTCGACCGACCAGAACCCGCACTCGCCCGAGCTCGCCCGGGCCGAGATCCGCGCGTCGCACGCGCTGCCCCCGGGCGTCCCGGCACCGGCGCTGCGGTGGTGGGACGACGACGGCGACTGGGTCCTGCTGGGGTTCGACGCCGTGCACGGCCGCTCCCCGGAGCTGCCGTGGCGCGCCGACGACCTCGCGCTCGTGCTCGCGGCGCTCGACGACCTCGCGCGCTGCACGCCCACGCCCGGGCACGCCCTGCCGCGCACCGAGGACCTGCTGCGCGACGACTTCACGGGGTGGCGCTCGATGCTGCAGGCGACGCCCGAGCAGCGCGAGCGCGTCGCCCAGCTGGTCGACGAGCCGGGCCGCTGGGCGGTCGAGCACCTCGCGGACCTCGCCCGGTGGGAGGAGCAGTCGCCGCGCGTCCTCGCCGGGGACACGCTCGTCCACGGCGACCTGCGCGCCGACAACGTCATGATCGAGGACGGTCACGACCGGGTGTGGCTGATCGACTGGCCGCACGCGAGCGTCGGCGCCCCGTGGATCGACCTGGCGTTCATGCTGCCCAGCGTCGCCCTGCAGGGCGGCGCCGGAGACCCGGCGTGGCTCTTCTCCAACAGCGAGGCGTCCCAGGGCGTCAGCACCGACGACCTGCGGGCCGCGCTCGCGGGGCTCGCGGGCTACTTCGCATGGTCGTCGGGCCAGCCGGCACCGACGGGCATCCCGAACCTGCGCGCGTTCCAGGCCGCCCAGGCCGGCGCGACGCTGCGCTGGCTGCGCGACCTGACCTGACGCACCCGGCCGGCGACGCCGCCCCGGACCGCTGTCAGCCGCGCAGCCTGCGCAGCTCGGCGGCCGCCTGCGGCAGCACGGTGAACAGGTCGCCCACGACACCGAAGTCGGCGATCTCGAAGATCGGCGCGTCGGGGTCGGAGTTGACGGCCACGATCGTCCCCGACGCCTGCATGCCACCGCGGTGGTGCACGGCGCCGGAGACGCCGGCGCCCACGTAGAGCCGCGGCGAGACCGTCACGCCCGTCTGGCCGATCTGCGCGTCGTGCCCGATCCAGCCCTCGTCGGTGGCGACGCGCGTCGCGCCGACCGCACCTCCGAGCACGTCCGCGAGCTCCTCGACGACCGCGAAGTCGCCCTCCGTGCCGCGCCCGCCGACGACCACGACGTTCGCTGAGCCGAGGTCGGGCCGCCCCGACGCGGCGTGCTCGGTCCGCTCGACGAGCCGCACACGGGTCGAGCCGGCGCGCGCCTCGACGGGCAGGTCCACGACCTGGGGCGACGACGGCGCGGCCGCGTCCTGCGCGGTCACGGCGTTCGCCTTCACCGTCACGACCGCGTGCGGCGCGGTGACGGCGCACCGCGTCGTCCACGTGCCGGCCAGGACCGTCTTGTGCGCGACGACGCGCCCGTCCTCGAGCGTCAGCCCGTCCACGTCCGTCACGACGCCCGCACCCGTGCGCACCGCGAGGCGTGCGGCGGTCTCCTTGTTGTCGAACGACGACACGAGCAGCAGCAGCGACGCCCCCGACGCGGCGGTCGCGGCCTCCAGGCCGTCGGCCAGCACGGCCGAGAGGTGGACGTCGGCGTCCGTGACGAGCCGGTGGACGGTCGTCACGCCCTGCGCGGCGAGCACGGGCAGCGCCGGGACGAGGTCCTCGCCACCGGCCCACACGCCGTGCACGCCCGCGTCGCCCGCGAGGTCGCGCGCGAGGGTCAGCAGCTCACGGACCGGCGGACGCAGGGAGCCGTCGGGTGCGTGGTCGAGCAGGACGAGCACGGGGCTGGCGGTCACGACGGTCCTCCGGGAGGGTGCGAGCAGTCGGGGTGGGTGGGCCGGCGTCAGACGAGCTTGCGCTCGACGAGCCAGGCGGCCAGCCGGGTACCGGCGTCACCCGTGTCGGTGACGAGCACACGGTCCTCGCGCGGCGGTCGGGGCGCGGCCTCGAGCACCTGGGTGCGGGCACCCGCCGTGCCGACGGTCGCGGGGTCGACGCCGAGGTCCGCGAGGGTCAGCGTCGTCACCGGCTTCTTGCGGGCGGCCATGATGCCCTTGAAGTTCGGGTACCGCGGGTCGTTGAGGCCGTCGGTGACCGACACCAGGGCCGGCAGGTCGGCGGTGAGGGTCTCCGTCGCGTGGTCGAGCCGGCGCGTCACCGTCGCGGTGCGGGCCGACGGGTCGACCGTGAGGGTCGACGCGAGGGGCAGGGCCGGCAGGTCGAGCACCTCGGCGATCGCGGTCGGCAGCAGCGACGTCAGCCCGTCGAGGCCCGCCATGCCCGTGATCACCAGGTCGACCGGTGCGTCCGCCGACAGGTGCCGGATCGCGGCCGCGAGCACCGTCGCGGTCCCGATCGCGTCCGAGCCGGCGACGGCGTCGTCGAGCACGTGCACGGCCTCGTCGGCGCCCATCTGCAGGCCCTTGCGGACCGCGTCGACCGCGTCGTCGGGCCCGACGGTCAGCACGACCACCTGCCCGTCGTGCTCCTCGGCGAGCACGAGCGCGGCCTCGACGGCGTTCTCGTCGAGCTCGTTGAGGGTGCCGTCACCGCCGTCGCGCACGACGCGCCCGTCGGGACCGAGCTGCCGGTCGGACTGGATGTCGGGGACGAACTTCACGCAGACGACGATCCTCACCCCGCGAACGTTACCGTCCGCACCGCCGCACCTCGCTCGGGGTGTTCGCCTGGTGGAAACACCGGTGACACGACTCGGACGTGCGTCCTGGCACCATGGAGGCGTGAGCGACACCGTGACGACCGGACCGCGCCGTGGCCCCTACTGCCTCGGCGTCCACGTCACCGACGTGGGGATCGACGTCGCGGTGCTCGCCCCCCACGCCGTGGCGGTCGAGCTGTGCCTGCTCGACGGCCCGCTCGACGCACCGACGGAGCGACGCGTCCCGCTGTCCGGGCCGCACCTGGGGGTGTGGTCGGCGTCCGTGCCCGGCGTCCGGCCCGGTCAGCGCTACGGCCTGCGCGCCCACGGCCCGTGGGAGCCCGCGTACGGTCTGCGCTACAACCCGGCGAAGCTGCTGGTCGACCCGTACGCGCGCGGTCTGGTCGGGGAGCTGCGCTACGTCCCGGAGACCTACGGCCACGTCGTCGGCGACGACCTCGTCGGCGACCCGTACGGGCCGCGCGACGAGCGTGACTCCGCGGGCCACGTCCCCCACGGCGTCGTGGTGGACACGCGTGCCCTGCCCGGCCCGGACCCCGCCGCCAACCGGCCGTGGACCCCGTGGTCGCGCACCGTCGTCTACGAGGCGCACACCAAGGGGCTGACCCGGCTGCACCCCGACCTCCCGCCCGAGCTGCGCGGCACCTACGCCGGGCTGGCGCACCCGGCCGTCGTCGCCCACCTCCTGGGCCTGGGCGTCACCGCGGTCGAGCTGCTGCCCGTCCACGCCTTCACGTCCGAGACGCACCTCGTCGAGAAGGGGCTGACGAACTACTGGGGCTACTCGACGCTCGGCTTCTTCGCGCCGCACGCCGCGTACGCGACCGCCGCCGCGCGCGCGGCCGGCCCGGCGGCCGTGCTGGACGAGCTGCGCGCGACCGTGCACGCGCTGCACGAGGCCGGCCTCGAGGTCCTGCTCGACGTCGTCTACAACCACACGTGCGAGGGCGGGCTGCCCGGCCAGCACGTGTCGTGGCGCGGCCTGGACGACGCGTACTACTACACGCACGACGGCGCCGTGCCCGCGACGCTCGTCGACGTGACCGGGACCGGCAACACGCTCAACTTCCGCCGCACGGGCGTCGTGGCCATGACGCTCGACTCGCTGCGGTACTGGGCGGACGTCGTCGGGGTCGACGGGTTCCGCTTCGACCTCGCCGTCACGCTGGGGCGCAGCACCGACGGGTTCCGCCAGGACCACGCGACGCTCGTCGCCGCCGCGACCGACCCGTCGCTCGCCGGCCTCAAGCTCATCGCCGAGCCGTGGGACGTGGGACCGGGCGGGTGGCGCACCGGGCAGTTCCCGGCGCCCTTCGCCGAGTGGAACGACCGGTTCCGCAACGCGGTCCGCTCGTTCTGGCTCGCCGACCCCGGCCGCGCCGCCCACGGCCTGCCCGGGCACCGGGTGCGGGACCTCGCGACGCGGCTGGCGGGCTCGGTCGACCTGTTCGGGCACGGCACGCCGCCGCTCGGTCGCGGCCCGTACGCGTCGGTCAACTACGTCACCGCCCACGACGGGTTCACGCTGGCCGACCTCGTCGCGTACGAGCACAAGCACAACGCCGCCAACGGCGAGCAGAACCGTGACGGCTCGGACGACAACCGGTCGTGGAACCACGGGGTCGAGGGACCGGTGCAGCGCGACTCCCCGGCCGCCGACATCGTGCCCCTGCGGCGCCGCTCGATCCGCAACCTGTTCGCGACGCTCGTGCTCGCGACGGGCACCCCCATGATCACGGCGGGCGACGAGACGGGGCGGACCCAGCGCGGCAACAACAACGCGTACTGCCAGGACAACGAGATCTCCTGGGTCTCCTGGGACCTCTCGCCGTGGCGCACCGACCTGCTCGCGACCGCCCGGCACCTGCTCGCGCTGCGGCGGGACCACGCGGCGCTGCGCACGAGCACCTTCTACACCGGGCGTCCGCGGACCGACGGGGCGCCGCCCGACCTCGGCTGGTACTGCCCGGACGGCGCGCCGTTCGACCACGCGCGCTGGCACGACGCGGGGATCCGCACCTTCCAGATGCTCCGTTCCGCGGCCCCGCCGGACGACGACCAGGTGCTGCTCGTCGTCAACGGCGCGCTGGACGCCGTGCACGTGGAGCTCGCCGGCGGTGCCGGCGAGCCCTGGACCCTGGCGTGGGACTCGGTGTGGGAACGCCCGTCGGAGGTCTCGACGGCCGCCATCTCCGGCGGCCTGCACCAGGCGGTGGGCACCATGACGACCATGGAGCCGCTGAGCATGCGGGTGTACGTCCGGCCCTGACGCCACGCGGTACCCGGCGGTAGCGTGCGCGCATGACGCACTCCCACGACGTCGTGGTCGTCGGCGCCGGCCTCGCGGGCCTGGTCACCACCGCCGAGCTGGTCGCCGCCGGTCGCCGCGTGCTGCTCCTGGACGCCGAGCCCGCCGCGAGCCTGGGCGGCCAGGCGTGGTGGTCGTTCGGCGGCCTGTTCCTCGTCGACTCCCCCGAGCAGCGTCGCCTCGGCGTGCGGGACAGCGCGGAGCTCGCGCTGGCCGACTGGCTCGGCTCCGCGGCGTTCGCGGACGACGGCTCCGACCGGTGGGGACGTGCCTGGGCCGAGGGCTTCGTGGAGTTCGCCGCCGGCGGGCTGCGGCCCTGGCTGCACCGCCAGGGGGTGCGCTGGTTCCCGCTCGTGCAGTGGGCCGAGCGCGGCGGGTACCTCGCCGACGGGCACGGCAACTCGGTGCCGCGGTTCCACGTCACATGGGGCACCGGCCCCGGGCTGCTCGAGCCGTTCGTGCGGTCCCTGCTGGCGGCGCACCGCGACGGACGCGTCGAGGTCCGGTTCCGGCACCGCGTCACGGCGGTGACGACCACCGACGGACGCGTGACCGGCGTGCGGGGTGACGTGCTCGCACCCGACGTCGCCGGGCGCGGCGCGCCGTCGTCGCGTGAGGTCGTGCGCACGTTCGACGTCGACGCGCCGGCGGTCGTCGTCGCGACGGGCGGCATCGGCGCGAACCACGCACTGGTGCGGGCGACCTGGCCGCCGACCGCCGGGCGGCTGCCGGACCGGATGCTCTCGGGCGTCCCCGACCACGTCGACGGCTCCGGGATCGAGGCCGCGCGGGGCGCAGGTGCGCACGTCGCGCACACCGACAGGATGTGGCACTACCCCGAGGGCATCGCGAACCACACGCCGGTGTGGACGGCCCACGGCATCCGGATCCTGCCCGGTCCCAGCTCGCTGTGGCTCGACGCCGACGGGCAGCGCCTGCCCGTCCCCCTGTTCCCCGGCTTCGACTCGCTCGGTGCGCTGCGGCACGTCACGTCGCGCGGCGACGACCACTCGTGGTTCGTCCTCGACCGCACGATCCTCGGCAAGGAGCTCGCGCTGTCCGGCTCGGAGCAGAACCCGGACCTGACGGGCCGCGACGTGGGGCTGCTGCTGCAGCGCGTGCGGCGCGGCGCCGTCGGGCCCGTCGAGACGTTCGCGGACCGCTCCCCCGAGTTCGTCGCCGCCGCGACGCCGGCCGAGCTGGCCGCCGGCATGAACGCGCTGACGGGGACGTCGCGGATCGACGCCGACGCGCTCGCCCGCACGATCGCCGCGCGCGACGCGCAGGTCACGACGGGCCTGGGCAAGGACCTGCAGGTCACCGCGACGGCGATGGCCCGGCGCTACGTCGTCGACCGGGCGATCCGCGTCGCACCGCCGCACCGGCTCCTCGACCCCGCGCACGGGCCGCTGTACGCGATCCGCCTGTCGGTGCTCACGCGCAAGACCCTCGGCGGGCTCGCGACCGACCTCGAGGGACGCGTCCTGCGCCCCGACGGCGAGGTGCTGCCCGGGCTGTGGGCCGTCGGCGAGGCCTCCGGATTCGGCGGTGGCGGCGTCCACGGCCACCGCGCCCTGGAGGGCACGTTCCTCGCGGGCTGCCTCCACACGGGCCGCGTCACGGGCCGCGCCCTCGTCGACACCCTCTGACCGTCTGCCGAACGCGGACCTCTGCCGCTCTTCATACCGCGGGAGCGGCAGAAGTCCGCGTTCGACGGTGGGCGCCGGCCAGGTGGTGTCGGATCTCGGGGGCGATTCGGTGGGTGTGGACGTCGGCGGCCGTGAAGCGCAGGAGCAGCGCACCCGACGCGACGATCGCGTTCTGCCGTGCGCGGTCGCGGAACAGCGCCGCGGGGGCCGAGTGCGGGCCGGCGCCGTCGATCTCGACCACGAGCAGCCGATGGTCGGGAAGACGCCACCCGAGATCACCACGCGCGACGACACGCCCCCGGGCGTCGCGCACCGCGACCTGGAGCCCGTCCGGCGGGATGCCGAGGTCGACGCACTGCAGACGGGCGCGCGTCTCGAGCGGTGACTGCGCACGACCGTCGACCAGTGGCCACCAGTCGGCGGCTCGTGCGGCGCCCCGCCGACCACGTGCGAGCGCGCGCACCGACCCGAGGTCCGGCGCCACCAGTCGCTGCTGGACGGCGGAGTCCAGCACGGCGACCGCGTGCTCGCGCGAGAGCTCGCACACGGCCTGCGCCAGCGCCACATCGGGAGCGACGACACGCGCGCCGCGAACGGTCCGGACGTCGCCCACCCGGAACCGGCGGACCCGCGCGGCACCGCGCGGGTCCCGCCCACCGGCCCGCTCCAGGGCGGCCTCCGGTCGGATGTCGCGCGGCAGGCCCTGCACACCGTGCAGCGCGAGAGCGCACGCACCGACCGCGACCGCCTCGTCCGGTCCGAGCATGAGCAGCGCCGTCCACGCGGACCGCCGCCGGAGATGGTCAGGGTCGCGGTCGACCGCGGCTCGACGCGTCACCGCCGGCGGCGGCGGTACGCCGAACACCCCGGGGCCCCATCGCCGCTCCACCGCTGCAGCGAGGTCCTGCACACCCCGCACGACGGGCACGAGGACACGGTCCCGCTGCAGGGTCGCCCGCCGGTGCCGCCCCAGGCCCGCGGCGTCGCACTGCTGCGTCGACACGAGCCCCTCCTGCACGCGGGCGAGCTGCAGCAGCGCATCGGGGACCGGTCCGGGGCGGCGCACCGCACCATCCCAGCGCCCCGGAGAGCCCACGGCCCGCGCCGCCCAGCCGCGTGTGGACACGGCCGCACTCACCCGAGCCGTGGTCGGCTCACGGAAGGAGGTGACCCTCCGTCGAACGCGGCCTTCCTCCGCTCCGAAGATCCCTGTGGCGGCAGAAGGCCGCGTTCGCCGCCCCGGGGTCAGGAAGCCGTCGCCACCAGGCCCGTCGACGCCACCGACGTCAGGGCCTCGTGCCGCGGCACGACGCGGACCGTGTAGCCGAACGGGCCCGTCGCGGTGAGCTCGACATCGCCCCCGTACCCGTAGCGGTCCGCCTCGTACGTGTCGTCCAGGACCAGCTCGGTGACGTGGAGCTCCACGAGCTCGTCGTCGGGGCCGACGGGTCCGTGCAGGACCTGCACCTGGACGTCGTCGGGCGTCAGGTCGCCCAGGGCCACCCACGCCTGCACGTGAAGCCGGTCGCCGACCTGCGGCGACGGCCCCATCCCGCCGGAGTCGACGTGGTCGACGCCCACCTGGGGCCACGCCTTGTGCACCCGGGCCCGCCAGTCCGCGAGCGCGGTCGCACCGGCGAGGTCGTCCGCCGCGAGCGCCGCACCTGCGGCGGCCGCCGGCACGTAGAGGTGCGCGACGTAGTCCGCGACCATGCGCGTCGCCTGCACCTTCGGCCCCAGCGTCACGAGGGTGTGCCGCACCATGGCGAGCCACCGGCGCGGGACGTCCTCGCTGTCCCGGTCGTAGAAGGTCGGGACGACCTGCTGCTCGAGCACGTCGTACAGGCCGGCGGCCTCCACCTCGTCGCGCACGTCGGGGTCGTCGCAGCCGCCCGCGCTGGGGATGACCCAGCCGTTGTCGTCGTCGTGCCACTCGTCCCACCAGCCGTCCAGGACCGACAGGTTGAGACCGCCGTTGAGCGCGACCTTCATGCCGGAGGTCCCGCAGGCCTCGAGCGGGCGCAACGGGTTGTTGAGCCACACGTCGCACCCCGGGTAGAGCGTCGCGGCCATGCCCATGTCGTGGTCGGGCAGGAAGACGACGCGGTGGCGCACGTCGTGCCGGTCGGCGAACGCGACCAGCTCGGCGACGAGCCGCTTGCCGGGCTCGTCGTCGGGGTGCGCCTTGCCCGCGACGACGACCTGCACGGGCCGCTGCGGGTCCAGCAGCAGCGCCGCGAACCGGTCCGGGTCCGTGAGCATGAGCGTCAGCCGCTTGTACGTCGGCACGCGCCGCGCGAACCCGATCGTCAGCACGTCGGGCGACAGCGCGTCGTCGACCCAGCGCAGGTCCCCGGGCCGCGCACCGCGCCGCAGCCACGACGCGCGCACGCGTCGACGCGCGTCCTCGACGAGCCGGGACCGCAGGCGCCGGCGCAGCTCCCAGAGCTCGCGGTCGCCGATCGTCCCGCCCGCTTCCCAGCCGGCCCCGGTCGCCAGGTCGTGCGCGGTCATCCGCCGGGCCGCGAGCGCGGTCACCTCGGGCGCGACCCACGTGGGTGCGTGCACACCGTTGGTGATCGACCCGATCGGTACCTCCTGGGGGTCGAACCCCGGCCAGAGCCCGGCGAACATCTCGCGCGAGACGCGCCCGTGCAGCCGCGAGACGCCGTTGGCGCGGCCCGCGAGGCGCAGGCCCATCACCGCCATGTTGAACAGGCGCGGGTCCCCGCCGGGGTGGTCCTCGGTACCGAGCGCGAGGACGTCGGCGACGGGGAGCGTGGCGGAGTCGGCGAGGGCGTCGACGTACTGCTCGACGTCCCGCCGCTCGAACCGGTCGATGCCGGCGGGCACGGGCGTGTGCGTCGTGAAGACGGTGGTCGCGCGCACCAGCTCGAGCGCGGTCGCGAAGGTCGCACCGTCGGCGACGAGCTCACGGATCCGCTCGACGCCGAGGAAGCAGGCGTGCCCCTCGTTGGTGTGGAAGACGTCGGGGGCGGCGCCTGCCGTGAGGCGAGCGTGGGTGCGCAGCGCGCGCACGCCGCCCACGCCCAGGAGGAGCTCCTGCTCGAGCCGGTGCGTGCCGGCGCCGCCGTAGAGGCGGTCCGTGACGGCGCGCGCGGCGTCGTCGTTTGCCGGCACGTCGGAGTCGAGGAGCAGCAGCGGGACCCGCCCGACCTGCGCGACCCAGACCTGGGCGTGCAGTGCGCGACCACCGGGAAGCGCGAGCTCGACCACCGCGGGCGAGCCGTCGGGCTCCCGCAGCAGCGACAGTGGCAGACCGTCCGGGTCGAGCGCGTGGTACGTCTCGACCTGACGTCCGGAGCGGTCGAGCGCCTGGCGGAAGTAGCCGGCGCGGTACAGCAGGCCGACGCCGACGACCGGCACGCCGAGGTCGGAGGCGGCCTTCAGGTGGTCACCGGCGAGCACCCCGAGGCCGCCCGAGTACTGCGGCAGCGCCGCCGCGACGCCGAACTCGGGCGAGAAGTACGCGATCGACGCGGGCATCGTCGGCGCGGTCTGCCGCTGGTACCAGCGCGGCTGCTCGCAGTACCCCCGCAGGTCAGCGGTGGCGGCGCGCACGCGCGCGACGTGGGAGGCGTCGGCCGCGAGCTCGTCGAGACGTTCCCGGCCCAGCGCCCCGAGGAACGCCACGGGGTCGCCGCCGACCTGCTCCCAGACGGCCGTGTCGAGTTCCTCGAAGACCGCCCGGGTGCTCGGGTGCCACGACCAGCGCAGGTTGTGCGCGAGCTCGTCGAGACCCTCGAGGGACGGCGGCAGGACGGTGCGGACGGTGAATCGACGGATCGCTCTCACGGGCGCAGACTACGCAGAACGGACGCGTCCCACAGCCCTCCTCAGCGTCGAGATCCGGACGATCGTCCTGATCCCTGCCGGACCGGACGAGGGCGGCCCGGGGCGCGTCGCCCGACGCGCCGCCAGCGGATGCCACCACCCCTTCCGGGCGGATAGGTTCGGGACCGTGACGACTCCCCGCCGCCCTCGTCGCACGTCACCGGCCAGCACCCCGGGCCGCCCACGTGCCGATGTCCCCGTGCCCGCGCCGGAGCAGCCGACCGCCACCCCCGGAGCTCCCGCGGCACCCCCCGCCGCCGCGGCACCGCCGGTGCCCCCCGCCGCCGCGGCACCGTCGGTGCCCGCCGCCGCGGCACCGCCCGCGGCCCCTGCCTCCGCCGTCCCGGCGCTGCCCGTGGGCCGCATCCCCGTGCTCGACGTCTTCCCCGTCGCGGAGGAGGGCCGATTCCCCGCCAAGGCGACCGTCGGCGAGGCCGTGCGTATCCGCGCGACGGTCATCCGCGAGGGCCACGACGCGCTGGGCGCGACCGCGGTGCTGCTGCGCCCGGACGGCTCGGTGCACGCGTCGGCGCGCATGGTCGACGTCGCCCCCGGGCTCGACAGGTACGAGGCGCGTCTCGTGCCCGACGCCGAGGGCGACTGGTCGTTCCGCGTCGAGGGCTGGTCGGACCCGTACGGCACGTGGGCCCACGACGCCGCGATCAAGGTCGAGGCCGGGCTGGACGTCGAGCTCATGCTCACGGAGGGCACGCTCGTGCTCGAGCGTGCCGCGGCGCGCACGGGCGACGACGCGATGCCGGGGCGCGACGCACGCGTCGTGCTCGACGCGGTCGCCGCTCTGCGCGACACGTCCCGACCGCCCCTGGCACGGCTCGCGGCGGCCCTGTCCGAGCAGGTCCGCGAGGTCCTCGAGCGCTCGCCGCTGCGCGACCTCGTCACGACCTCGCGCACGTACCCCCTGGTCGTGCACCGGCGCCTGGCGCTGGCCGGCTCCTGGTACGAGATGTTCCCGCGCTCGCACGGCGCGACGTTCGACGAGGCCACCCAGCGGTGGACGTCGGGGACCCTGCGGACCGCCGCGACGCAGCTGCCGCGCATCGCCGCGATGGGCTTCGACGTCGTCTACCTCACGCCGATCCACCCGATCGGCACCACGTACCGCAAGGGCCGCAACAACGCGCTGACGGCCCTGCCCGGGGACCCCGGCTCGCCGTACGCGATCGGCTCGCCCGACGGCGGGCACGACGCCATCGAGCCGTCGCTGGGCACGTTCGACGACTTCGACGCGTTCGTCGCACGAGCCCGCTCGCTCGGCATGGAGGTCGCGCTGGACCTCGCGCTGCAGGCCTCGCCCGACCACCCGTGGGTCACCGAGCACCCCGAGTGGTTCACGACGCGCGCCGACGGGACCATCGCGTACGCCGAGAACCCGCCGAAGAAGTACCAGGACATCTACCCCCTGAACTTCGACAACGACCCCGAGGGCATCTACACGGAGATCCGCCGCGTCCTGCAGGTGTGGATCGACCACGGGGTCACGGCGTTCCGGGTCGACAACCCGCACACCAAGCCGCTGTCGTTCTGGCAGCGCCTGCTGGCCGAGGTGCACGCCGCCCACCCGGAGGTCATCTTCCTGTCGGAGGCGTTCACGCGGCCGGCGATGATGCTCACGCTCGCCAAGATCGGCTTCCACCAGTCGTACACGTACTTCACGTGGCGCAACACCAAGTCGGAGCTCGAGGAGTACCTGGCCCGGGTCGGCGGCGACGAAGCGCCGTGGCTGCGTCCGAGCTTCTGGCCGACGACGCACGACATCCTGCCGCCCTACCTGCAGCAGGGCGGCCCCAGCGCCTTCGCGGTCCGCGCGGTGCTCGCGGCGACGGGGTCCCCGACGTGGGGCGTCTACTCCGGGTACGAGCTCGCGGAGAGCGTGCCGCGGCCGGGCGTCGAGGAGCAGATCGACAACGAGAAGTACGAGTTCCGGCCGCGGGACTGGGCCCGCGCGGACGAGCTGGGGATCGCCCTGCTCATCGGCCGGCTCAACGAGATCCGGCGCGCGCACCCGGCGCTGCAGCAGCTGAGCAACGTCCGGGTCCACCCCACGACGGACGACGCGCTCGTCGCCTTCTCGCGGCACCTGGACGCGGAGCACTCCCCCACGGGCCGGGCGGACACCGTCGTCGTCATCGTCAACATCGACCCCTTCGCAGCGCGCGAGGGTGCCGTGCACCTGGACCTCACGGCGTTCGGGCTGCCCCCGGACCGCGGGGTGGTGGCGCACGACGTGCTCTCGGGCGAGTCGTACGGGTGGTCCGACGAGGTGTACGTCCGCCTCGACCCGCAGGTCCGCGTCGCGCACGTCGTGCACCTCGAGCACGCCCCGGGTGCACGATGAGGCGGCCCTTCCCGTCTGCGGGGGACGACTCCTCCGCAGCAGGTGACGTCCGCGCGCCGGCCACGCCCCAGCTGGGCACCCCGTCGACCGGCTCCCCCCCGGGGACGCCGCCGCCGGGGTCGTCCCCGTCCCCCGACGCGGTGCCAGGGGTCCCGTCCTCGGCGTCGGGGGCGTCTCACCGCGAGCCCCCGCCGACGACGGCCGCGATCGCGCTGCGCGGCCTGCCCGAGCGGCGCCGGCCCGACGTCCCCGTCCCCCTGAGCTCGGGGGGGCGTGACGCCGACGCGGAGTGGTACCGCACGGCCGTGTTCTACGAGGTCATGCTGCGCACGTTCGCCGACTCGGCCGGCAGCGGCAGCGGCGACCTGCCGGGCCTCATCCAGCGGCTGGACTACCTGCAGTGGCTGGGCGTGGACTGCCTGTGGCTGCCGCCGTTCTACCCCTCGCCGCTGCGCGACGGCGGGTACGACGTGTCCGACTACACGGCGGTCGCCCCGCAGTACGGCACGCTCGACGACTTCCGCACGCTCGTCACCGAGTGCCACCGCCGCGGCATGCGCATCGTCGTCGACCTCGTGATGAACCACACGAGCGACCAGCACCCGTGGTTCCAGGCCTCGCGGTCCGACCCCGACGGCCCGTACGGCGACTTCTACGTGTGGAGCGACGACAACACGCGCTACCAGGACGCGCGCATCATCTTCGTCGACACCGAGACGTCCAACTGGACGTTCGACCCCGTCCGGCGCCAGTACTTCTGGCACCGGTTCTTCAGCCACCAGCCGGACCTGAACTTCGAGAACCCGCGCGTGGTCGACGCGATGCTCGACGTCGCACGGTTCTGGCTGCACCTGGGCGTGGACGGCTTCCGGCTGGACGCGGTGCCGTACCTCTTCGAGGCCGAGGGGACGAACTGCGAGAACCTGCCGGAGACCCACGAGTTCCTGCGCAAGGTCCGCCGGGTCATCGACGAGGAGTTCCCCGGCCGCATCATGCTGGCCGAGGCCAACCAGTGGCCCGAGGACGTCGTCCACTACTTCGGCACGGACGACGAGCCCGAGTGCCACATGTGCTTCCACTTCCCGGTGATGCCCCGCATCTACTACGCGCTGCGGGACCAGCGGGCGACGCAGATCATCGACATCCTCGCGGACACGCCGCCCATCCCCGCGAGCGGACAGTGGAGCACCTTCCTGCGCAACCACGACGAGCTCACGCTCGAGATGGTCTCGACGGAGGAGCGCGCGTCGATGTACGGGTGGTACGCCCCCGACTCCCGGATGCGCGCCAACGTCGGCATCCGGCGGCGGCTGGCTCCGCTGCTCGACAACTCGCGCAAGGAGATCGAGCTCTCGCACGCGCTGCTCCTGTCGCTCCCGGGCAGCCCCTGCCTGTACTACGGCGACGAGATCGGCATGGGCGACAACATCTGGCTCGCCGACCGCGACGCCGTCCGCACGCCGATGCAGTGGACGCCGGACCGCAACGCGGGCTTCTCGACGGCGGACCCGGGCAAGCTCTACCTGCCGCTCGTGCAGTCGCTCGTGTACCACTACGGCAACGTCAACGTGGAGTCGCAGCTGGCGCAGCCGACGTCGCTGCTGCACTGGGTGCACGGCATGCTCGCGGTGCGCCGGCAGCACCCCGCGCTCGGGCTGGGCGTCTTCGAGGTCGTGCCGTGCGACAACGAGTCGGTGCTGACGTTCCTGCGGCGCACCGACGACGAGACGATCCTCGTCGTGGCGAACCTCGCGGCGACGGCCCGCGCGGCGACGGTGACGCTGCCGGGACGGGCGGGCTGGTCCACGCGCGACGTGTTCGGCGGCGCCCACTTCCCGGACGTCCGCGGCGACGAGACCCTGACGTTCACGCTCGGGTCGCGTGAGTTCTACTGGCTGGAGCTGACGGCACCGTGATCCTGGACGCGCTCGCACCGGACGACGTCGACCGCGAGGTGGTGGGGCTGCTCGGCACCTGGCTGCCGCAGCGACGCTGGTACCCGGCCAAGGGCGCGGACGCCGAGCTCACGCCGGTCGGGACGCTGCACCTGGCCGACGACGTGCGTGTGCTGCTGGTCCGGGCGCGCACGGACGCCGTGGACGTCGTGCTGCAGGTGCCCGTGCGGCTGCTCGCGGGCACGGCGCCCGCCGGCACGGACCCCGCGGCCGTCGTCGGGGAGGTCGGGGGCCGCAGCGTGCTCGACGCCACGGGTGATCCGCGCTTCCTCGCGGCGTGGCTCGCGGCCGCGGACGGACCGGGCGCCGACGTCGACGTGTCGTCCGCGCGCGTGGTGACGGGCGAGCAGTCGAACACCTCCGTCGTCCTGCCGGGCGCGGACGGGGCCCCGACGGCGATCCTCAAGGTCCTGCGGACGGTCGCGGGCGGCGAGAACCCCGACATCGACGTGCCGCGTCGCCTCGTCGAGGCCGGCTGGGACGGCGTCCCGGCGCCGCTCGCGTGGTCGCAGGCGCGGTGGACGTCACCGACGGGGGCCCCGGAGCTCGGCTACCTCGGGGTGCTCAGCGCCTTCGTGCCCGGCGCCCAGGACGGCTTCGAGCTCGCCTGCACCTGGGCCGGCGAGGGCCGCGCGTTCCGGGAGCCGGCCGCCGAGCTGGGTGCCACCGTCGCGGGCATGCACACCGCCCTGGTGCAGGCGTTCGGTGCGGACGCCGTGACGGACGGCGGCGCCGTGCTGGCCCGCTCCCTCGTCGACCGGCTCGCGTGGGCCACCGCCGGCGTGCCGTCGCTCGGCGGCTACGCGGACGCCGTACGCGCCTTGGCCGACGAGGTCGCCGGCCTGGCGACCACGCCGCCGCGCCAGCGCGTGCACGGTGACCTGCACCTGGGCCAGGTGCTGCGGTCGACGGGCCGCTGGTTCGTCATCGACTTCGAGGGTGAGCCCCTGGCGCCGCTTGCGGCCCGCGTGCTGCCGGACCTGGCGCTGCGCGACGTCGCGGGACTGCTGCGGTCGTTCGACTACGCGGCGGCGGTCGGGGGGCTCACGGGTGACGCCGCGGCGGCCTGGACCGCCGACGCGCGTGCGGGCCTGCTGGCCGGCTACGGCGTGCTGGACGACCCGACGAGCACCCTGCTGCTGCGCGCGCTCGAGCTCGACAAGACGCTGTACGAGGCGGTGTACGAGGCGCGCAACCGTCCCGCGTGGGCGCCCATCCCGCAGGCCGGGCTGGAACGTCTGCTGCGCTGAGCCTCAGGCGACGCCCGAGCCCGCAGGGGCCTCCGTCAGCGTGTCGACGACCATCCGCAGGCCCGCCTGCCGGGGCGAGAGCTCGGCCTGCAGCACGAGCGCCGCGCCGCCCACCGCGGCGGCCGCAGAGGCCTGCGAGGGGATCGTCACGCGCTGACGTCGAGGACCGCGCTGCGGCTGCTCGTGCGCGCCACGCCGGAGCCGTGCGTGCCTGCGTTCACTGCTGCTCCCGTCGACGTGCGGTCCACCGGGGGGCGACCTGCCGAGCCTGACGACGGCGACCCGGCGGGAGGGCGGCGGGTCCCGCTGCCGCCCGCCCGCCGCAGGTTCACCCGACGCGTGTCGCGCGCAGCAGCACGAGCCGCTCGGGCGACAGCTGCGGCGGCCGCACGCCGAGGCGGCCGAGCACGCGCCCGGTGGCCCTGATCCCCTCCGGTCCCCACCACGGCACGGGCTGCCCGTGCGTGACGACGTCGCCCGGCGCCTGCGGGCGCAGGTGGTACGTCGCGTCGGGGTCGAGCCCGGGCAGCAGGACGGCGTCCGGCGGCATCTGCGCCGACGAGCCGAGGGCCGCGACGGCGAACAAGGCGTCCGAGCCGTCCTGCGCGACGACGCCGTGCACCTGGATCGCGGGGTCCGTGGTGTCGGCGTGGACGCTCACGCCGGTGTGGAGCAGGCCGCGCACCTCCTTGTAGAGGGCGACCCACGCGGCGAGCTCGACGCGCTGCGCGTCGTCGGCCTCCCGCAGGTCCCACTCGATCCCGAGGTGCCCGAACAGCGCGGTGCCGGCGCGGAACCCGAGGGACGCGCTGCGGCCCGTGCTGTGCGCGGTGCCGGAGCCGATGTGGGCGCCGATGAGCTCGAGCGGGATGAGCAGGTTGGTCCACGGCTGGATGGACCGGCGCTCGAGCGCGTCGATGCAGTCCGACGCCCACACGCGGTCGGTCCGCTGCAGGATCTCGAGGTCGATCCGTGCACCCC
Source organism: Cellulomonas dongxiuzhuiae (assembly GCF_018623035.1). Taxonomy (NCBI): domain Bacteria; kingdom Bacillati; phylum Actinomycetota; class Actinomycetes; order Micrococcales; family Cellulomonadaceae; genus Cellulomonas; species Cellulomonas dongxiuzhuiae. Next base: position 1,203,122 of record NZ_CP076023.1, on the reverse strand, counting down.
CCGACGAGCAGGACTCGATCTCGATCCGCGGGTGGCGTGCGCGCAGGTCGTCGAGCAGCCGGTACACCGCGAGCGTCTGCCCGTGGACCCCGGGGACGCCGTCGGGTCCGTGCCCCGCGTCGACGAGGTCCCGGTTGTGGTCCCACTTGAGGTACGCGATGTCGTTCTCGGTGAGCAGCGCGTCGAGGCGCCCGAGCACGTACGCGTAGGCCTCGGGCCGCGCGAGGTCGAGCACCTGCTGGTGCCGCACCGGCCGCGGCAGGCGGTCGGGCAGCTGCAGCATCCAGTCCGGGTGTGCCCGTGCCAGGTCGGAGTCCGGGTTGACCATCTCGGGCTCGACCCAGAGCCCGAACTGCATCCCGAGGCCCGTGACGTGGTCGATCAGCGGGTGCAGTCCGTCGGGCCAGACCTCGTCGGACACGAACCAGTCCCCCAGCCCGCTCGTGTCGTCGCGGCGCGAGCCGAACCAGCCGTCGTCGAGGACGAACCGCTCGGCACCGACGGCCGCGGCCGCGTCGGCGAGCTCGACGAGCCGGGCGAGGTCGTGGTGGAAGTACACGGCCTCCCAGGTGTTGAGCGTGACGGGCCGCGGGCTGCTCGGGTGCTGCGGGCGGGCGCGCAGCCAGGCGTGGAAGCGGTCCGCGAGCGCGTCGAGGCCCTGCTCGCCGTACGACGCGTAGACCCAGGGGCTCGTGTACGCCTCCCCCGGCGCGAGCCGCACCTCGCCGGGGGCGAGCAGCTCGCCCCCGCCGAGCAGGCCGGGGTGGTCGTGGTGGCGCTCGGCGAGGCTGCGGTGGTTGCCGGACCACGCGACGTGCCAGCCCCAGGCCTCCCCCCGACGGTGCGCGAGGTCGTCGGTGCCGGCGACGAGCACGTACGGGGTGTCGAACCCGGTGCGCCCCCGCCGGTTCTCCCGCAACCGCGTGCCGTGCGTGAAGGCCGTGCGCATCGGCGCGCGCTCTCGCGCCCAGTGCCCGCCGAAGTCCAGGAGCGTGGTCGCGCGCGCGGGCACCGGGAGGGTCAGCGTGAGGCTCCCGACCTCGTACACGTCGTCGCCGGTGTTGGTGAGCGTGGCGCGCTGCCGCACGAGCCCCTGCGGGGTCAGCTCGAGCACGAGCTCGAGCTGCAGCCCGGCCGCGGGATCGGCCGCGGGGACGACGAGGACCGAGCCGCCGTCGGTGGTCCGCGTGAGCGCCGGAGCACCGGACACGAACGCGGCGGACCAGGCACGGCCCGCGCGCGAGCCGGTGAGGCCCGGGGTCCCGAGCCACCCATCCGCCTGGGGGGGCAGGACGGTGTGCCCGACCCCGCCCTCCACCGGGGAGCCCATGCCTGCGGGACGTGCGGCACGCCGCAGGTCGGCCAGCCCTGTCTCGTCGAGGTCGCCGAGGTCGGCGCCCCAGTGCAGGACGCGGGGCAGTCCCGCGAGGTCGAGGACGAGGCTGACACCGGCGGCACGCAGGTGCAGCAGGTCCGCGGGTACCCCGGGCGGGGCATGGTCCGGTCGGGCGCTCGTCGTGGTGGTCGTCTCGTCGTCGGGACGCAGGGGCACCGCTCACCTCCAGGGGATCGAGCCCACCCTACGATGTTGACCTACTTAGTTCGGGACACAAACAGTGTCCCTCGGCTCCAGGTCCCGCAGACCCGCCGCGCAACGCCGCGCGCCCGAGTCGTCGACCCGAGGGCGTGGCGACACCGGCCGCCACGCTGACCGCCGCGGGCGCCGACGCGATCGGACTGGTGCTGGCACGTCCGGCTCGGCTCCTGCGTCTCGAGCCCTTCTTCAAGGAGCTCATCGGCGGCATGGAGGAGGCGCTGTCGAGCGCCGACCGGTCGCTGCTGCTGCACGTGGTTCCCGACCACGACGCCGAGATCGCCGCCTACCGGCGCTGGGGCCAGGGCCACCGCGTCGACGCCGTCGTGCTCGTCAACCTCGTCGACGCGGACCCCCGCCTGGCGGTCCTGCGCGAGCTGGCGATCCCCACCGTCGTGGTCGGGGGCCGGGAGCTGGCCCTGCCCTCGTGTTCGACAACGACGTCATGGCCGTCGCTGCGTTCGGTGTCGCCGACGAGACGGGGCTGGCGGTCCGGGTGATGTGTCGCTCCTCACCCGGGACGACTCGGCCCTGTGTCGTCCCCGTTGAGCGCCTGATCCCTCACGTCGCGCGTCGTGCGTGACCACCTGCGGCGACACCCCAAGGGTGATTGGGTAGGGGCATGACAGCGGTTGCACCATCCCCCGTGCCCGTCGACGCCGACACGCTGCGCTCCGTCGCTGCGGGCGCCTACTACGACCCCCACACCGTCCTCGGCCCGCACGTCGGCGACGGCGCGGTCACCGTGCGGACCCTGCGTCCGCTCGCGGACCGGGTCGCCGTCGTGACCGCCGAGGGCAGCTTCGAGGCCCAGCACGAGCTGGACGGCATCTGGTACGCGCTGGTCCCGGGCGCGACCGTCCCCGACTACCGTCTCGAGGTCACGTACGCCGGCATCACGAGCGTCGTCGACGACCCCTACCGCTTCCTGCCCACCGTGCAGGAGCTGGACCGCCACCTGGTGCGTGAGGGACGGCACGAGCAGCTGTGGCAGGTGCTCGGCGCCAACGTCCGCACCTACCCCGGCCAGCTCGGCGAGGTCCGCGGCACGTCGTTCGCCGTGTGGGCCCCGAACGCGCGCGCCGTGCGGGTCATCGGCGACTTCAACCACTGGCAGGGCGCGACGCACGCGATGCGCTCGCTGGGTGCCAGCGGGATCTGGGAGCTGTACGCGCCCGGCGTGGACGCCGGTGCGCGCTACAAGTTCGAGATCCTCGCCGCGGACGGCTCGTGGCGCCAGAAGGCCGACCCGCTCGCCAAGGGCACCGAGGTCCCCCCTGCGACGGCCTCGGTCGTCGTCGAGACCACGTACTCGTGGTCCGACGAGGCGTGGATGACCGCCCGTGCGCAGCGCGACCCTCACGCCGGCCCGATGAGCGTCTACGAGGTGCACCTCGGCTCGTGGCGGCAGGGGCTGTCGTACCGGGACCTGGCCCACCAGCTGACGGAGTACGTGCTCGAGCTCGGGTTCACGCACGTCGAGCTGATGCCCGTGGCGGAGCACCCCTTCGGCGGGTCGTGGGGCTACCAGGTCTCGTCGTACTACGCGCCGACCGCGCGGTTCGGTCACCCCGACGACTTCCGGTACCTGGTCGACTGCCTGCACCGCGCCGGGATCGGCGTCATCGTCGACTGGGTCCCCGCGCACTTCCCGAAGGACGAGTGGGCCCTGGCCCACTTCGACGGCACGGCGCTCTACGAGCACCCGGACCCGTTGCTGGGCGAGCACCCCGACTGGGGGACGTACGTCTTCAACTTCGGCCGCCCCGAGGTGCGCAACTTCCTCGTCGCGAACGCCACGTACTGGCTCGAGGAGTTCCACGTGGACGGCCTGCGCGTCGACGCGGTCGCGTCGATGCTCTACCTCGACTACTCGCGCCAACCGGGTCAGTGGCGTCCCAACGAGCACGGCGGGCGGGAGAACCTGGACGCGATCTCGTTCCTCCAGGAGGCGAACGCGACGGCCTACCGCCGCACGCCGGGCATCATGATGATCGCCGAGGAGTCGACCGCGTGGCCGGGTGTCACCGCGCCGACCTCCGCGCAGGGCCTGGGCTTCGGCCTGAAGTGGAACATGGGCTGGATGAACGACACCCTGCGCTACCTGCGCGAGGAGCCGATCAACCGCCGGTACCACCACCACGAGATCACCTTCTCGATGGTCTACGCGTACTCCGAGCACTTCGTCCTGCCGATCAGCCACGACGAGGTCGTCCACGGCAAGGGCTCCTTGTACGGGCGCATGCCCGGCGACCACTGGCAGAAGCTGGCCGGTGTGCGCGCGCTGCTGGCCTACCAGTGGACGCATCCCGGCAAGCAGCTGCTCTTCATGGGCCAGGAGTTCGCCCAGCAGGGCGAGTGGGCGGAGTCGCGCTCCCTCGACTGGCAGGCGCTCGACGACCCCTCCCACCGCGGCGTGATGCAGTCCCTCCGGGATCTGAACGTCCTCTACCGCCAGACGCCGGCCCTGTGGGAGCTCGACCACGCTCCCGAGGGGTTCGAGTGGCTGGCGTCCGACGAGGCGGGACTGAACCTGCTCGCGTACGCGCGGTACGCGCCCGGCGCACCGCCCGCCGTCGTCGTCGTCAACTTCGCCGGCGTGCCGCACGAGTCGTGGCGGCTGCCGCTGCCGCGCGGTGGCACGTGGCGTGAGGCGTACAACTCGGACTCCGAGGCGTACGGCGGCTCGGGCGTGGGCAATCTCGGCGCGATCGTGGCCCAGCCGGTCGAGCACTATGCGCGCGACTGGTCAGCCACGGTGCGCGTCCCGCCGCTGGGAGCCGTGATCTTCGTCGCCGAGGGGGACGAGGCGTCCCAGGTCGAGGCGGTCGACGCCGTGAGCTGACGCGCACGGGTCCGTACGACGCGGGAGGGCCGGAGCAGCGATGCTGCTCCGGCCCTTCTGCGTCCGCCACCCCTTCTGCGTCCGCCACCCAGGTCCCCCGCGCGGCGACCGGCTCTCCACCCGCGCCCCGTGTCCGAGCACCCTGTCCAGCCGGCACAGCAGCAACGACGACCGCGCCTTTGCCCGCGTCGCGACGACGGGGTCGCACGTCTACGTCACGGCAAGGCGCACCGAACCGGCAGCCTCGACCAGGGTGCGTGGTGGAGCGAACGACGTGGTGGAACGACGTTGGTGGAACGACGTCGTGGAACGACGTGGTGAACGACATGGTGGAACGACGAAAGGCCCACCCCGTGAGGGGTGGGCCTTTCGTTGAATGATTGTCCGGCGGCGTCCTACTCTCCCACACCCTGGCGGGTGCAGTACCATCGGCGCTGAAGGGCTTAGCTTCCGGGTTCGGAATGGGACCGGGCGTTTCCCCTTCGCTATGACCGCCGTAACTCTGTCGAGATGTCAACGGGAATGAGCCGTTGGTTCCTCGGGAACCGCACAGTGGACGCGTAGCAATGAATGAAGTTAGTCAAGTTGTCGGCTTATTAGTACCGGTCAGCTGCGGCAGTCGTTAGTCCTGCCTTCCACGTCCGGCCTATCTACCCAGTGGTCTAGCTGGGAGCCTCTCACCCCGAAGGGCGTGGAAACCTCATCTTGAAGCAGGCTTCCCGCTTAGATGCTTTCAGCGGTTATCCCTTCCGAACGTAGCCAACCAGCCGTGCTCCTGGCGGAACAACTGGCACACCAGAGGTTCGTCCGTCCCGGTCCTCTCGTACTAGGGACAGCCCTTCTCAAGTTTCCTGCGCGCGCAGCGGATAGGGACCGAACTGTCTCACGACGTTCTAAACCCAGCTCGCGTACCGCTTTAATGGGCGAACAGCCCAACCCTTGGGACCTACTCCAGCCCCAGGATGCGACGAGCCGACATCGAGGTGCCAAACCATGCCGTCGATATGGACTCTTGGGCAAGATCAGCCTGTTATCCCCGGGGTACCTTTTATCCGTTGAGCGACGGCGCTTCCACAAGCCACCGCCGGATCACTAGTTCCGACTTTCGTCCCTGCTCGACCTGTCAGTCTCACAGTCAAGCTCCCTTGTGCACTTGCACTCGCCACCTGATTGCCAACCAGGCTGAGGGAACCTTTGAGCGCCTCCGTTACATTTTAGGAGGCAACCGCCCCAGTTAAACTACCCACCAGGCACTGTCCCTGATCCGGATTACGGACCGAGGTTAGATATCCAGAGCGACCAGAGTGGTATTTCAACGTTGACTCCACCGACACTGGCGTGCCGGCTTCACAGTCTCCCACCTATCCTACACAAGCCGCACCGAACACCAATACCAAGCTATAGTAAAGGTCCCGGGGTCTTTCCGTCCTGCTGCGCGTAACGAGCATCTTTACTCGTAGTGCAATTTCGCCGAGTTCGCGGTTGAGACAGCGGAGAAGTCGTTACGCCATTCGTGCAGGTCGGAACTTACCCGACAAGGAATTTCGCTACCTTAGGATGGTTATAGTTACCACCGCCGTTTACTGGGGCTTAAATTCTGAGCTTCGCACTTGCGTGCTGACCCGTCCTCTTAACCTTCCAGCACCGGGCAGGCGTCAGTCCGTATACATCGTCTTGCGACTTCGCACGGACCTGTGTTTTTAGTAAACAGTCGCTTCTCCCTGGTCTCTGCGGCCCTCCACGCTTCCCCGGGCATGCCGGTTCACGCTTGAGGCCCCCCTTCTCCCGAAGTTACGGGGGCATTTTGCCGAGTTCCTTAACCACGATTCTCTCGATCGCCTTGGTATTCTCTACCTGACCACCTGAGTCGGTTTGGGGTACGGGCGGCTAGAACCTCGCGTCGAGGCTTTTCTTGGCAGCATAGGATCACCCATTTCCCGCATACGCGGTACCCGTCGGTTCTCAGGCTTCACGAGGTGCGGATTTGCCTACACCTCACCCTACGACCTTGGACGTGGACTACCATCGCCACGCTGGACTACCTTCCTGCGTCACCCCTGTTAATACGCTTACCTACTACCAGTTCGGGTCCCGTGCTCCCCTGCCCCGGTGTCCCGAAGGACGATGAGGCAGGCTCGGACGGTTAGCATCACCGGGCTCGGTATGGGCGGTTCTTCGCCGGTACGGGAATATCAACCCGTTGTCCATCGACTACGCCTGTCGGCCTCGCCTTAGGTCCCGACTTACCCAGGGCGGATTAGCCTGGCCCTGGAACCCTTGGTCATTCGGCGGACGGGTTTCTCACCCGTCATTCGCTACTCATGCCTGCATTCTCACTCGTGCCGGCTCCACCGCTGGGTCACCCCGCGGCTTCACTGCCGGCACGACGCTCCCCTACCCATCCACACGACTGAACCACGAAGGCTTGTCACTTGTGTGAATGCCACAGCTTCGGCGGTGTGCTTGAGCCCCGCTACATTGTCGGCGCGGAATCACTTGACCAGTGAGCTATTACGCACTCTTTCAAGGGTGGCTGCTTCTAAGCCAACCTCCTGGTTGTCTGTGCAACTCCACATCCTTTCCCACTTAGCACACGCTTTGGGGCCTTAGCTGGTGGTCTGGGCTGTTTCCCTCTCGACTACGGAGCTTATCCCCCGCAGTCTCACTGCCACGCTCTGGCTTACCGGCATTCGGAGTTTGGCTAACGTCAGTAACCTGTTGGGGCCCATCGGCTATCCAGTAGCTCTACCTCCGGCAAGAAACGCGTGACGCTGCACCTAAATGCATTTCGGGGAGAACCAGCTATCACGAAGTTTGATTGGCCTTTCACCCCTAACCACAGGTCATCCCCCAGGTTTTCAACCCTGGTGGGTTCGGGCCTCCACGCGGTCTTACCCGCGCTTCACCCTGCCCATGGCTAGATCACTTCGCTTCGGGTCTAGAGCACGCGACTACGGTCGCCCTATTCGGACTCGCTTTCGCTACGGCTTCCCCACACGGGTTAACCTCGCCACGTACCACTAACTCGCAGGCTCATTCTTCAAAAGGCACGCCGTCACCCCTGCTAGGGAGGCTCCGACGGATTGTATGCACACGGTTTCAGGTACTATTTCACTCCCCTCCCGGGGTACTTTTCACCTTTCCCTCACGGTACTTGTCCGCTATCGGTCACCAGGTAGTATTTAGGCTTACACAGTGGTCTGTGCGGATTCACTCCGGGTTTCTCGGGCCCGGAGCTACTTGGGATCCCCTTCGGGAGGCCGCGTCATTTCGTCTACGGGGGTAACACCCTCTGTGCCGGGCCTTTCAAGACCCTTCGACTATAACGCGACTTTCTGACTCCCTGCGAAGGCGGCAGCCCCCACTGAAAGGTCCCACAACCCCCAACGCGCAACGCCTGCCGGCTATCACACGCGCTAGGTTTGGCCTGATCCGCTTTCGCTCGCCACTACTCACGGAATATCTCTTCCTGCCGGTACTGAGATGTTTCACTTCCCGGCGTTCCCTCCACGCACCCTATATATTCAGGTGCGGGTCACACGACATGACTCGTGTGGGGTTTCCCCATTCGGAAATCCTCGGATCACGGTTCGTTTGCCAACTCCCCGAGGCTTATCGCAGGCTACTACGTCCTTCTTCGGCTCCTGGTGCCAAGGCATCCACCCTGTGCACTTATAAACTTGACCACAAAAGATCATTCAAAGATGCTCGCGTCCACTGTGCAGTTCTCAAGCAACCACCGGTCACCGTCCGGCATCCCGGCGCCTACCGACCACCACCACCCCCCGAAGAGGACACCAGCGACCAGCGGTTCGACCGGACCGAACGATCCCGACCAAGGCAACACCCACAACGGGCTGTTCCCTCAGGACCCAACAGCGTGCCAAGCCGACCCGCGACGAACCGACGACTCTCCGTTCCCTCCCCGCAGCAAGCTGCAGGCGTACTTGGAAGCCACCGACCCAACGAGCCGGCCAGTAGTCGATGTTCCACCCGTGAGCACCACCCCCCGCACGATCGGCGAGGGCATGGGCCTGGACACCAGCACCACCCCTTGACGAGGCGACCTGCTGCCAGATGCTCCTTAGAAAGGAGGTGATCCAGCCGCACCTTCCGGTACGGCTACCTTGTTACGACTTAGTCCTAATCGCCAGTCCCACCTTCGACGACTCCCCCCAAAAGGTTGGGCCATCGGCTTCGGGTGTTACCGACTTTCATGACTTGACGGGCGGTGTGTACAAGGCCCGGGAACGTATTCACCGCAGCGTTGCTGATCTGCGATTACTAGCGACTCCGACTTCATGGGGTCGAGTTGCAGACCCCAATCCGAACTGAGACCGGCTTTTTGGGATTCGCTCCACCTCGCGGTATCGCAGCCCTTTGTACCGGCCATTGTAGCATGCGTGAAGCCCAAGACATAAGGGGCATGATGATTTGACGTCATCCCCACCTTCCTCCGAGTTGACCCCGGCAGTCTCCCATGAGTCCCCGGCATAACCCGCTGGCAACATGGGACGAGGGTTGCGCTCGTTGCGGGACTTAACCCAACATCTCACGACACGAGCTGACGACAACCATGCACCACCTGTACACCGACCTTGCGGGGAGCACATCTCTGCACTTTTCCGGTGTATGTCAAGCCTTGGTAAGGTTCTTCGCGTTGCATCGAATTAATCCGCATGCTCCGCCGCTTGTGCGGGCCCCCGTCAATTTCTTTGAGTTTTAGCCTTGCGGCCGTACTCCCCAGGCGGGGCACTTAATGCGTTTGCTGCGGCACGGAATCCGTGGAATGGACCCCACACCTAGTGCCCAACGTTTACGGCATGGACTACCAGGGTATCTAATCCTGTTCGCTCCCCATGCTTTCGCTCCTCAGCGTCAGTTGCGGCCCAGTGACCTGCCTTCGCCATCGGTGTTCCTCCTGATATCTGCGCATTCCACCGCTACACCAGGAATTCCAGTCACCCCTACCGCACTCTAGTCTGCCCGTACCCACTGCAAGCCCCAGGTTGAGCCTGAGGTTTTCACAGCAGACGCGACAAACCGCCTACGAGCTCTTTACGCCCAATAATTCCGGACAACGCTTGCGCCCTACGTATTACCGCGGCTGCTGGCACGTAGTTAGCCGGCGCTTCTTCTGCAGGTACCGTCACTTTCGCTTCTTCCCTGCTGAAAGCGGTTTACAACCCGAAGGCCGTCATCCCGCACGCGGCGTCGCTGCATCAGGCTTTCGCCCATTGTGCAATATTCCCCACTGCTGCCTCCCGTAGGAGTCTGGGCCGTGTCTCAGTCCCAGTGTGGCCGGTCGCCCTCTCAGGCCGGCTACCCGTCGTCGCCTTGGTAGGCCATTACCCCACCAACAAGCTGATAGGCCGCGAGCCCATCCTCCACCAATAAATCTTTCCAGACGCTACAGATGCCCGTGCGTCTCGTATCCGGTATTAGACCTCGTTTCCAAGGCTTATCCCAGAGTGAAGGGTAGGTTGCTCACGTGTTACTCACCCGTTCGCCACTGATCACCCGGTGCAAGCACCGAGATCACCGTTCGACTTGCATGTGTTAAGCACGCCGCCAGCGTTCGTCCTGAGCCAGAATCAAACTCTCCGTGAATGTCAAACAGCCACCCACCGACCCGAAGACCGGCGAGCAACAGACACACAAAGAACCCCCCCGAAGAGGGGCATCAACTGGCATCATCCCGAACCAGACCCACGGGGTGGACCTGATCCAGGCTCGACGCCAAAAATATGGCATCGACTACTTGGCACACTGTTGAGTTCTCAAGGAACAGACGCGCATCCGCTAGACCCTCTCGGGCCTGTCTGGAGGCAACCGTTCAAACTTATCCGATCTGCGGCTCCCGGTCAACCTGGCCTTATCGGCCTCGTCTTCCGCTCGCCCCGGGTCCTGCGACATGTCGCTCACCCACCGCGCCTCACCCCGGAGGGCTTCAGCGGCTGGATGACCGTACCTGATCGCTGGACCTGGTCCGACCGTGCTGCTCCGGCTCCGAGGAGCGGCTGCAGCGGGATGACCGTACCGGATCTTGCGACCAGGTCCCGACCTTCCGTGTCGCGCCCCGGAGAGCTTCGACTGGAGGACCGTACCCGATCTTCCGACCCGGTCCGCACCCTCCTCGTCGCAGCCCCGGAGGACTTCGACTGGAGGACCGTACCCGATCTTCCGACCCGGTCCGCACCCTCCTCGTCGGAGCCCCGGAGGACTTCGACTGGAGGACTGTACCCGATCTTCCGACCTGGCCCGGACCCCCCTCGTCGCGCCCCGGAGGACTTCGACGACTGGAGGACCGTACCGGATCTCATGACCCGATCGATCTCCCCCACCGGCGCAGCTCGGTCCGGCGCACAGCGCCGTTCGAGAGCAATCCGAGGGGGTGCCATCCCGGGGGACCGACCACCGAGTCGTGCTCGGTGTCCGTTCCTCCCTGCCGGGTGGCCGGGGAGTACGTTACGCAGCGCCGGCCGCAGAACGCAAGTCGCGTCCTCGGCCACGGGCCGGCGCCTCTCGGTCGCCGGTCCTACGGTCAGTTCCTACGGTCAGTACAGGGCCGCGGCGAGCGCCCGGCGTGCCGCCACGACACGTGGGTCGTCGGCGCCCAGGACCTCGAAGAGGTCCACCAGGCGCACGCGGACCCGCTCCCGGTCCTCCCCCGTCGTCCGGCGCACGAGGTCGACGAGCCGCACGAAGCCGTCCTCCACCGCGCCGCCGAAGACGTCGAGGTCCGCGACCGCGAGCTGCGCATCGACGTCGTCGGGCCGCGCGGCGGCAGCCTCCCGCACCGCGCGCAGGTCCGCGCCGGCCGTCCGCTCCATGAGGCCGACCTGCGCGAGCCCCGCACGGGCCATGGCGTCGCGCGGGTTCTCCCGCAGCGCCTGCTCGTACGCGGCGCGCGCCGCGGGCAGGTCGTCACGCTCGATCGCGTCGTACGCCGCCTGGTGCAGCGGCGGCAGCGCCGGCTCGGGCTCGGGCTCGGCGGCAGGGGCCGCGTTCACCCGGCCGGTGATGCCGTTCGCCTCCGCCGCGGCGAGCAGCTGGTCGACGACCGCGCGCACCTGCTCGCGCGGGTACGCACCCTGGAACAGCGGCACGGGCTGACCCCCGAGCACGGCGACCACGGTCGGCACCGACTGGGCCTGGAAGGCCGCGGCGACCTGAGGGTTGGCCTCCGCGTCGATGCGCGCCAGGAGCCAGCGACCCCCGTCCTCCTGCGCCAGTGCGGCGAGGTCCGCGACGACCTGCTGGCTCACCTCGCTCCACGGCGCCCACAGCGCCACGACGACCGGGTGCTGCGTCGAGGACTGCACCACGTCGGCGAAGGTCGCCTGGTCGACGTCGCGCACGTAGGCGGCCGGTGCATCGAGACCGCCGGGGCTGCCGGGCGGCGGGGTCGTCGGCCGCACGAGCGCGGAGAGGTCGACCGCACCGCGCGCGTCAAGTCGTGGGCGGGGCTGCTGCGACGGCTGCGACATCACGAGCTCCTCGGGTTTCGTCGTGCTCAGGTGGGACCGGACGTCGCCGCGCGGTTCACCCGCGCCGCAGCGTCACGGAGGATTCTGCCGGACGTCACTGCGCGGACGCGCCGGTGACCGACTGCTCGCCCGCGAGCACCTGGACCTGGGCGCCGCTGTCGGCCGGCGGGACGTACATGACGACGACACCCGAGAAGGTGCGGGTCAGGCTCGTGCCCGCCGTCGTGGCTCCCCCGGCCAGAGCCGAGTAGAACGGCTCGACCGTGATGGTTCCGCCGGCCTCGGGCAGGGTGACCGTGGAGGTCGTCGCGATCTCGCTCACGACGATGGCCCCGCCGTCCACGGTCCCCAGCGTCACGACCGGGTCGGAGACCGGTGCGTAGGTCTGGGTGAGCGTCGCCGCGTCGGCCAGCTGCGTCACGACCGCGCCCCGCTCGGCCTCGATCGCCGACCGGAACGAGTCCGGCGCGAAGCTGCCGACGTACGACGACACGTCACCGTTCGCCAGCACGTCGGTGTACTGCGCGACGGCGTCCCGCGGCGTCATCAGCAGACCCTCGGCGTCCGGCGGGAGCGTGGGGCTGCCCTCCTCTGGCGCCGCGGTCGCGGGGGTCTCCACCGACGGGAGGAGCCGTGCCCAGCCCCACAGCTTGTACGGGTCGCGCGGCGACGCCTGACGGAGCACGAGGACGCGTGGCGCCTGGAGGTCGGCCGGCTGCTCGGTGACGACCAGCTGCGTGCGCGGCCACGTGTCCGTCTCGGGCACGAGGAGCGCCTGCTCGTCGAACGGCAGGACCGTGGGCGGTCGTGTGCCGGCGTTGGCCGTGTTGCGCACGTACTCGGCCGTGCGGATCGCCAGTGCCGGCCCCTCGAGTCGCGGCGCGAGCGTGGCGGCGTCACCAGCTGCGTCGCCCGCCGCGACGACCTCCGCGACGGCGTCGAGCACCCGCTGGGCCTGCGCGACCGACACGGCCGGGGGCGCGACAGCAGGGACGGGCTCCGGGTCCGCCGTCGGCAGCGGGGTGCTGCACGCGCCGAGCCCGAGCAGCGGCAGGACGACCATGGCCGTCACCGAGAGCCGTCGGCGACGACTCCGGCCCGGACGGCGGCCCGGGTCGCCGTCGAGCGGCACGGGCGCGAGTCGACGGCCCTTCATCGTTCCTCCTCCGAGGTCGTGTCGTCATCGGTCGAGGCGAGTCCCCATGCCCGACGCCAGGCGTCGGCACGCGACCCGCCCGCAGGCTCCGAGGCGCCCGCGCGCGGACCGCTCGGCACCGGCGCGTCGCGCAGCCAGGCCGGACGCGGCGCGTCGGCGCTCCCGGCGTCCGGTGCCGCAGATCCCGCGGGCGCGGGACGAGCCGGCGCGTCGGACGCCCGGCCGGCCACCGGGCCGGGGGGCGGCGGCACGGGTGCCCAGCCGGGGCGTGGCGCCCCGGGACGTGCGCTGGCGGTCGGCACGGCGGCCGACGGACCGTTCGGGGCCGGCCTGCCGCCGCCGGTCGGACCGGCCGGTGCGGGACGTGCGCTCCGCGGCGCGTCGGGCGAACCGGGGGCGCCGGGAGCCGGCAGGCCGCCGCCGGCCGGGCGCGCGCCCGGGGACGGTGCGGCGGCTTCCAGCCACGCCGGCCGGCCGTGGGGGTGAGCGGGACCGGACGCCGCAGGGGCGTCGCCATGGCGGGCGGGCGTGGACGGTCCGGCCGCCCACGGCGAGGGTGCGTCGCCACCGACCGACCACCGCGGCGACCCCGCGGACGGGACACCGGCGGGGGCGGAGCCGGCGGGCACGGGCGCGTCCGGACGTCCCGCGGGACGCGCGGCAGCAGGCGTCGGGCCCCCCGAGCGCGCCGGGGCCGCGGATCGCGCCGGATCCGCCGAGGCAGGGGTGCCGGGCGCCACGGACGGGCGCCACGCCGGGCGGTCGCCACGGACGGGCGCGGCGTCGGTACGCGCCGCGGGTGCCACCGGATCCGTCGCCGGTGCCCCGCCCGCGGTCTCGGGTGCGTCCGCCGCAGCCGGCTGGTCCTCACGTGGGTTCGAGCCGAGGGACGTCACCGCCCGCAGCGCACGCCGGGTGGCGGGAGCCATGCCCGCGAGCGCACCACGCCCGCGGCCCGGACCGGTCGGCGCCGCGTCCTCGTCGGCGAGCGCGTCGGACGCTCCAGAGGGCCGTCCGGCGGTCGCGGCGGCAGGGGCAGCAGCGGTGCTCGCGTCGGCGGGGACGGGCTGCGTCGAGTCGGCGTGCTGGGGCGCGTCGTCGCGCGGCGCCCGGACACCTGTGCCGGCTGCCGCCCCGTGGGCCGCGAGCTCGCGGAGCTGCCGTCGCGTGAGCTGGACCGGACCGCCCGCCTCGTCCACGGTCGGGAGCGGGCCGGTGAGGACGGGGACCCAGTCCTCGTCCGCACCCCGGCGCGCGCGCCGCACGTCGCGCAGCAGGAGACCCGCAGCGGCGAGCAGCAGCAGCGCACCGACCGCGACGCACGGCCAGAGCCACGGCGTCGTCACGACCTGCGGCCACGCGAGCGAGAGACGCAGCGGGCTGCCGTCCGTGCTCGCCGCCAGCACGCTCCAACGCCCCGGCTGCGCCTCCCAGGTGATCTCGGCGGCACCGTCCCCGGTCGCCTCGGCGACCCACAGGTCGGAGCCGGTCGGGTCGGGCACCGTCGCAGCGGGCGCCTCACCCTCGGCGGGCGCCTCACCCTCGGCGGGCGCCTCACCCTCGGCGGGCGCCTCACCCTCGGCGGGCGCCTCGCCCTCGGTGGGCGCCTCGTCCTGCGGGGTCGGCGCGACGACGTCCTCGGCGGCGAGCTCGTGCCAGCCGGCAAGGCCCGTGACCCGTTGGTGCGCGTCCGTCCCGACCCATCCGGAGACGTCCGTGTCCCGGCCGATCGCCAGGACCACGGGGCCGTCGCCCTCGGCACGGACGGTCACCTCGGAGGCGGCGAGCTCCAGCACGCCGGGGTCCGTGACGACCAGGTTCTCGTCGGCCTGCAGGTCGGCCACCAGCACGTCGTCGGCACGCCACAGGGTCGCCGAGGCCACCCCGAGGGCGATGACGACGACGCCCACGAGACCGACCAGGGCGACGACAAGTCGCTTGAGCACTCACGATCCTCTCGACTGACGAACGCCCCAGGATAGGCAGACGGGCCGCGGAGGACCGCACGGGGGCGACTTATCGGCCCCGATCGACACGCCACCTCCACGCCTCGTGCACCCCTGGTGCCACCTCGACGCACCGTTCCGCGAGACCCCGGCGGGACGTTACGGGACGAACCGGGCGCCCGCACCCAGGGCATCCCCCGGCGACGCCCGGCCGGCACCGCGACCGCGCCCGCATGACCCCTCCCACGCGGTGAACGGCCCTGGTCACAGCGGGTCTCCCGCGTATCCTGACCAAGGGGCACCGGCTCGTCGAGGAGGACCTCGGCCGCAGCCGCCCGCCGGGCCCCTCTCCCAGGAGGATCACCCGTGCCCGAAGCCCGGAACCCGTTCCCCGTCGTCAACTTCCGCGGCTACGACCGCGACGCCGTCGACGAGACCCTCACCTCGCTCGAGAAGGCCCTGGCCGACGCGCGCGCCCAGGTCGAGGCGCTCGACTCGGAGAAGCTGAAGGTCGCCGGCGAGCTCTCCGAGGTGCACCGCCAGCTGCGGGAGGCCGAGCGGCCCACGTACGCGGGCCTCGGCTCCCGGATCGAGCAGCTGCTGCGATCGGCCGAGGAGCAGTCGTCCGACGTCATGACGCAGGCGAACGCGCAGGCGGCCGACGCGCTGGCGCGGGCGAAGCTGGCCGCCGGGCAGCTGCGCGCCCGGGCGGAGAACGAGGTGGCCGAGCTGCTCGCGACAGCCCGGCGCGAGGCGGACGAGATCCGGACGACCGCGGCGACCGAGACCGAGAGCTCGCTGCTGGCCGCGCAGCGCCGGGCAGAGGAGCTCGTCGGCTCGGCCGAGCGTGAGGCGGCCCGCATCCAGAGCGCGGTCGCGACCGAGGAGAGCGACCGTCGCACGTCCCTCGAGCGCGAGCTGGGCACGCTCCGCGCGCGCGTCGAGCACGAGGCGACCCAGCTGCGCATCGCGACCGAGCGGACCGCGACCGAGCTGCGCACCCGCACGGAGGCCGAGACGGCCGCGCTGCGGGAGGAGACCGAGCGTTACGCGCAGGACCTGCGCCAGAGCGCCGACCAGGACACCACCGAGCTGCGCCAGCGTGTCGAGGCCGACGTCGCGGCGCTGCGCGGCGACGCCGAGCGGTACGCCGCGCGCGTGCGCTCCGAGGTGAACGCCGAGGTCGCCGCGTGGCGGCAGTCGGCGGCGGAGGAGACGACGGCGCTGCGGGCGGCCGCCGCCGAGTACGCGGACGCGACGCGGGCCGCTGCCGAGCGCGACGCCGCGGCGCTGCAGCAGCGGGTCGCCGCCGAGGTCGCGGCCCTGCGCGGCGAGGCCGAGCAGTACGCGGCGTACGTGCGGGCGACGGCGGAGCGCGAGGCCAGCGAGCTGCGCTCGACGACCGGCGACGAGATCGCCCAGGCGCGCGCCGAGGCGGAGGACGCCGTCGCGACGCTGCGCACCGAGTCCGAGCAGTACGCGGCCCAGCTGCGGGCGCTGGCCGACCGGGAGACGACCGAGCTGCGTGAGCGCTCGGGCCACGAGGTGGCGCACCTGCGCGAGACCGCGCAGCGCGAGACCGACGAGCTGCGGGCGACGACCGACCGCGAGACCGCCGAGGCCCTCGCGGCCGCCGAGCGCGAGACGACCGAGCTGCGCGAGCGCACGCGTCTGGAGATCGAGCGCCTCCAGACGGAGGCACGCCGGGCGATCTCCGAGGCGACCACGCAGGCACGGACGCGGGCGGACGAGCTCGTCCGGCGCGCCGAGCAGCAGCTCGCCGATGCGGAGCTCGCGATCGCCGCCCAGCACGAGGCGGCCGAGCGGCACGACGCGGAGCGGCACGAGTCGGCCCGCGTCGAGACCGAGCGGCTGGTGGCCGACGCCGAGGCGCACGCCTCGGAGGCGGAGCAGCGGGTCGCCAAGGCCCTGGCGCACGCCGAGAAGGTGCGCATCGACTCGGAGAAGCAGGCGGCCGAGCTCGTCGCCAACGCCCGACGCAACGCCGACCGTGCGGTCGCGGAGGCGCGCGAGCACGCGGAGAAGCAGATCTCGGACGCGCTCACCGAGTCCGAGCGCGAGCGCAGCACCGCGACGCGCCAGGTCGAGGACCTGCACCGGCAGCGCGAGTCGATCACGTCCTACCTCGACGAGCTGCGCCACCTGCTGGGGACCAACCCGGACCCCGCCGCGCTGGAGAAGGCAGGCCGGATCGAGGCGGAGTTCGCGCAGGCGCAGGCGGCACCGGCGCGCGGGGCGAGCCCGGAGCGGGCGGAGCAGGACGCCGCGACGCCGGACGAGGCGACCGACCGTCCTACCGATGACGCTCCGGAGGGCACCCAGGCGGACACGTCTCCTGGCACGAGCGAGTCCGCGGTGGACGCACCGGTCGACGGCACGTCCGACGCTCGCCCCACCGACGACGGGCAGGCCGCGCCGGAGTCGGACCCGACGGCCCGCCCGGTGCGTCCCGTGCGACCGGCACGCTCCAAGGCGCGCCCGGCACCCGTCTCCGCCGCGATCCCGGTCGTGCCCTCGCCCGCTGTGCGCCAGCAGGACGACGCGCGGGACGCCTCTTCCGGCCCGCGCTGATCCAGCGGCGCAGGAGCACGCGATGAGCCCGCAGCAGCCGGTGCCGGACGGCACCGAGGGCAGCCCGGTCCCCGCCTCTGCGGACGACCGGGCCGCTCGCTGGCGCGCGCAGCGTCGTGAGGCCGCGAGCGCCCACGGCGAGGCCCTCGCGGCGCGCCAGCGCGCCGAGTCGGCCCGCGCGCGCGCCATGATCACGGAGTTCCTCGAGCGAGCCCGCGCGCTCGGCGTCGACCCCGTGCCGCTGCACGTGCGGTCGTACGACGGCCGCGCCCGCTACCGGACGCCGCTGCGGGGCTGGTACCTCCGCCGCGACGAGACGGTCGGCATCGACACCGCCGGGGAGTTCTACGTCCTGACGACGCCGACGAGCCTCGTGGCGCGCCTGCGCGGCGTGCAGCCCACGCCCCAGGACCCGCCGCTGGTCATCGGGGCGGGCGGCAAGGACGGCGAGTCCATCGACATGCCCGACGCGCTCGCGCGGGTGCTCGCCGGCGAGGTCTAGCGCCGGGAGCACCCCGCGCGCGGGGTGTCAGGCCACCGGGTCGTGAACCCGCTGGGCGAGGTCGGCCAGCGCGCTGCGCACGGCGTCCGCGTCCTCGACCGCCGACAGGTGACCGACCCGCGGGACCACGACGAGCAGCGCCTGCTCGACCGCCGCGACCATGTGCTCCGCGGCGTCGGTGCCCGTCACGGAGTCCTCGTCGCCGACGACGACCGTGACCGGCCCGTCGAACGCCCGCAGCACGTCCGTCCGGTCCGGACGCGCGGCCATCGCCCGCTGCGCCCAGGAGACCCGGGCGGGGTCCTGCTCCCCGATCCACGCGGTGACACGCTCGACCACGTCGGGACGCGCGCTGCGCGTCGTCTCCCCCAGCAGCACGTCGGGCATGGCGCGCACGGGGTCCACGCTGCCGGCCTCCTGCACCGCGTCGGCGACCTGCCGCCGCTTCGCCGCCGCCTCCGGGGTGTCGGCGGTCGACTTCGTGTCGACGAGCGCGAGCGCGGCGACGAGCTCGGGATGCCGCTCGAGGAGCGCGAGGGCGACGTAGCCACCCATCGAGAGCCCGACGACGACGGCCGGTCCGGGCCCCGTCGCGCGGATCGCGCCGGCCACGGCGTCCGCGGCGTGCTCGAGCGCGGGCTCGGGCAGCGGCTCGCCGAGCGCGACCGGCAGGTCCGGCGCCAGGACCTCGTGCGTGCGGGCGAGGCCGGCGGCGACCTCGTCCCACATCCGGTGGTCGAGCGGGAAGGCGTGCAGCAGGACGATCGGGGTGGGGGCGGTCATGCGTCCTCCTGGGTGCCGGCTGGCGGCGTGTCGACGGACCGGGTGCCGGTGGACCGGCGGCCCTGCACGTCCGGCAGCTGCCTCGTCCCGGTGGACGCCGTCCCGTGGGGAGCGCCCTCGTCACCGAGCCTAGCGAGCGTGCTGCCGTCCGCGGCCCGGGCGCGCGCGCGTGCGGCCGCCCGGTCCAGCAGCACCGCGACGCCGTCGTCCGCGTTGGACGGCAGCGTCTCGTGGGCCGCGGCGCGGACCGCCGGGTGAGCGTTGGCCACCGCGAACGCGCGCCCCGCCCACGTGAGCATGGGCAGGTCGTTGGGGGCGTCACCCACGGCCCACACCTGCGCCGGGGCGATGCCGCGTGCGGCCGCCCAGGCGGCGAGCGTGGCGGCCTTGGTGACCCCGGGGGCAGCGATCTCGCCGAGCGCGCCGGCGGCGGACGAGGTCACGTGCGCGAGGTCGCCGATGACCGCCTGCGCCTCGGCGACGAACGCGTCGGCCTCCTGCAGCCGCCCGGGGGCACGCAGCAGGAGCTTGAGCGTGGTGGGGGTCAGCACGTCCTCGATGCGCACGGCGGTGGGGCTGCCGGCGGGGACCTCGTGCTCGGAGACGAACCCGTGCTCGGACGCGAAGCCGTCGGCGCTCTCGGCTGCCAGGTGGACGGCGTCGGCTCCCCACGCGGCGCGGAGGCGGGCGGCGACGGCGGCGACGCGCCGCGCGTCCATGCCGTGCTCCTCCAGCACCCGCAGACCGGCGACGTCGACGACGGACGCGCCGTTGGCACAGATCGCCACGCCGTGGCCGGCGACGTGGGACGCGAGATCAGCCAGCCAGCGGTGGGGCCGGGCAGTCACGAACACGACGTCGAGCCCGGCGTCCTCGGCGGCCGCGAGCGCGTCCGCGGTGCGCCGGGACACGGCGCCGTCGGGACCCAGCAGCGTGCCGTCCAGGTCGCTGGCGACGAGCCGGACGTCGCTCTCGCCGGGCACGTCCCACGCGTGGTCGGGGGCTGCCGTCATCGCCGCGTCGGGCCGCGTCGGGTGCGGGCCCGCCAGCAGGCGTCGTGCCAGTGCCGGCGCTCCTCGAGGCCGTCACCCCGCCACGAGTCGGTGCGCCACGCGACGACGTGGTCGCTGCCCGCGGGCACGACCTGGTCGCAGCCCGGGCAGCGGTACTCGCGGTCGGAGCCGCGCACCTGCTGCACGACCCACTCGCCGTCCGGGCCGGACTCGGCGCGGCGGCCGCCCGTGGCCCGGTCGACGTCGAGCGGCACGTACGGCGCACCGTACGGTCGGCGCTCGGAGCGGCGGGAGCGGGGCACGGCACCATCCTCACCCGGCGGGCGACCCCGGCACCAATGCCGCCCGGTCCCGCTCCTCGCGCGCGGCACGAGGCCGGGGACCGGGCGGCCGGGTGTCACAGGGTGGCGGCCGACTCCGGCGTGGGGATCTCGCCCGTGCGGACCAGCTCGCGGTACCAGCGCGCCGAGTCCTTCAGCGTGCGGACCTGGGTGTCGTAGTCGACGTGCACGACACCGAAGCGGCGGTCGTAGCCGTACGCCCACTCGAAGTTGTCGAAGAGCGACCACACGAAGTAGCCGCGCACGTCGACGCCCTTGTCCAGCGCCTCGCCGACGGCGTCGAGGTGGTCGTGCAGGTAGGCGACGCGCTCGGCGTCGTGGACGCGCCCGTCCTGCGTGACCGTGTCGTAGAACGCCGCGCCGTTCTCGGTGATCGCGAGCGGCAGCGCCGGGTAGCGCTCGTGGAGCTCGAGCAGGAGGTCGACGAGGCCCTGGGGCTCGATGTTCCAGCCCATCGCGGTGTAGGGGCCCGGCTGCTGGAGCCACTCGACCTGGTCCGCGCCGATCCAGGGGCTGACGACCGACGAGCGGTGCCCGTCGGGACCGGGCTTGCCGTCGCCCACCGGCGGCGTGCCGTGCTGGACCCGACCCGTGGAGTAGTAGTTGACGCCGAGCAGGTCGATCGGGACGCGGATGAGCTCGAGGTCACCGTCCTGCACGAAGGACCAGTCGCTGATCGTCGCCGTGTCGGCGGTCACGCGCTCCGGGTAGGCGCCCTCGAGCAGCGGGCCGAGGAAGACCTCGTTCGCGATCGTGTCGATGCGGCGCTTGGCCTCCACGTCCGCGGCGTCGTGCGACGCCGCCCGGGTGACGTGCAGGTTCAGCGTGATCGAGACCGGGGTGTCCGCGCCGAGCTCCTCGCGGATCGCGGTGGCGGCGAGGCCGTGCGCGAGGTTGAGGTGGTGCACCGCCGTGAGCGCCGCGGCGGGGTCGGTGACACCGGGGGCGTGCACGCCGGAGCCGTAGCCGAGGAACGCCGAGCACCACGGCTCGTTCAGGGTCGTCCACAGGTGGATCCGGTCGCCCAGGGCGCGGGCGACGACGCGCGCGTACTCCGCGAACGCGTACGCGGTGGCGCGGGACGTCCACCCGCCCTGGTCCTCGAGCACCTGCGGGAGGTCCCAGTGGTAAAGGGTCACGACCGGCTTGATGCCGGCGGCGATCAACCGGTCCACGAGGTCGGAGTAGAAGTCGAGACCGGCCTGGTTGACCTCGCCCGTGCCGGCGGGCACGATCCGCGACCACGCGATCGAGAAGCGGTAGGCCTGCAGTCCGAGGTCCGCCATGATCGCGACGTCCTGCGGCACCCGGTGGTAGTGGTCGACGGCCACGTCACCGGTGTCGCCGTTGAGCACCTTGCCGGGCGTGTGGGCGAACGTGTCCCAGATGGACGGCGCGCGCCCGTCCTCGGCCGCGGCACCCTCGATCTGGTAGGACGCGGTCGCGGAGCCCCACAGGAAGTCGGCGGGGAACTGGCGGCCGGACGGCCTCGTCGTGCGGGTCATGGCATGGCCTCCGAGAGGTGCGCGGTTCAGGGGTGTGCCGGCGGACCGGGAGGGTCGCTCGCCGTGTCGCGCGGCATCGGTGCGGCGCGAATCGAATCGATACGATACACAGGGTGGGACCGCTCCCGCACCCCCTCGGACGACCTGCCGCCCTCCCACCGTAGGGCCTGCGGGCCGCGCTAGGGTGAGGCACGTCACGCGGGACGGAGCGAGCCTGCGGGCGCGCAACGCGTTGACGGACGGAGCGACGTGGCGAGCACCATCGACGATGTGGCACGAGCGGCGGGGGTGTCGACCTCGACCGTGTCGTACGTGCTGTCCGGCAAGCGCCCGATCTCGGCACCCACGCGCGAACGGGTCGAGCGCGCGATCCAGGCCCTCGGCTACCGCCCCCATGCCGGCGCCCGAGCTCTGGCGTCGAGCCGGACCGACGTGCTGGCCCTCATGGCCCCGCTGCGCGTCGACGTCGACGTGGCGGTCATCATGCAGTTCGTCGCGGGCGTGGTCACCGCCGCCCGCACCTTCGACCACGACGTGCTGCTCCTGACCTCCGACGAGATCGCCGGCATGGAGCGCGTGGCGTCCGGCTCGATGGTCGACGCGCTCGTCGTGATGGACGTCGAGGCGGAGGACCCTCGGGTGCCCCTGCTCGGCCGCCTCAGCCAGCCCGCCGTGCTCATCGGCCTGCCGCGCGACCCCGGCCCCCTGTCGTGCGTGGACCTCGACTTCGACGCCGTGGGACGCCTCGCGGTGCAGCACCTCGCCGACCTCGGCCACCGCCGGATCGCGCTCATCGGGTCCCCGCGTGCCGTGATGGAACGTCACACCTCGTACGCCGAGCGGATCATCGACGGATTCACCCACGGCGTGGCCGCAGCCGGCCTCGAGGGTGTCGTCGAACCGTGCGAGTCCTCCAGCGTGGGTGCCGCCGACGCCGTCGACCGGGTGCTGGCGCGTCTGCCCGACGTCACCGCGCTCGTCGTCCACAACGAGGTGGCGCTGCCCTGGGTGCTCGCGACGCTCCGCGAGCGCGGCCGCGACGTGCCCGACGACATCTCCCTCGTGGCGGTGTCGCCACCCGACGTCGCCCTCGGTCAGCCGCTGCCGCTCACGAGCATCGACATCCCCGCGCACACCATCGCGACCGTCGCCGTCGAGATGGCCATGGCTCGCGTCCTGCGGGCCGAGCCCGCCGAGACGCGGCTGCTGGCGCCCCGGCTCGTCCTGCGCGCCAGCACCACTCCCCCGCACGCCTGACCTCGGCGCGCCGGCGGCGGCGTCAGGTGATCCAGGCACCTGCACGCATGACGCGAACGGGCTCCAGGAGGTCGATCGTGACCACGAGGTCGGCCCGTCGTCCCGCGACGAGCGCGCCGACGTCGTGCCGCCCGAGCACCTGGGCGGGGGTCGCCGACGCGGCCCGGACCGCATCCACCATGGGCACGCCCCCCGCCACCGTCGTGCGGACGACGTCGAGCAGGTGCGCGACACTGCCCGCGATCGCGCCGGTGCCGCGCGCACCTCCCGGCACGTCCTCGAGGACGCGGGCGACACCGTCTGCCACGCGCACGGCCCGGGGCCCGAGCCGGTAGTCGCCGTCGGGCATGCCCGCCGCCGCGACCGCGTCGGTGACGAGCACGGCGCCGTCCGGACCCACCAGGTCCATGACCGCCCGCACGGTGGCCGGCGCCAGGTGGGTGCCGTCCGCGACCAGCTCCACGACCAGCTCGCCGCGCGACGCCGCGGCCAGGCACGCCGCGACCGGACCGGGGTCGCGGTGGTGCAGCGGGCGCATCCCGTTGAACAGGTGCGTCGCCGTCGCGCGCGGCCCGCGGGCCCGGGCCGACGTAGCGAGGAGGTCGAACGCGCGCGTGATCGCTGCCTCGACCTCCTCGGCCGACGCGTCCGTGTGCCCCACCGAGGGCAGCGCGCCCGCCCCGACGAGGGCGGCGAGGACGTCGTCGCCCCCGTCCGCGACCCCGGGGACCTCGGGTGCCACCGTCATCGAGACCAGGTGCCCGCGCGCCGCGGCCGCGAGCTCGCGGACCAGGTCGGCGTCGCCCGTGACCATGTGCTGCGGGTGCTGCGCACCGCACCGCGCGCGCGACAGGAACGGGCCCTCGAGGTGGATGCCCGCGACGACCCCTGCGTCCGCGGCCCGTGCGAGCAGGTCCGTGCGGGCCAGCAGGACCTCTCGCGGCGCGGTCACGAGCGACGCGACGAGCGTCGTCGTGCCGTGGCGCGCGTGCTCGTCGGCGGCGCGGCGCACCTCGTCGGCACCGGTCGCGTCGGGGAAGCTCGCACCACCCCCGCCGTGGCAGTGCAGGTCCACCAGGCCCGGGAGCACCAACGTGCCCGCGGGCGGCGGGGGCGGCAGGTCACGCACGGGAGCGGCACCCGCCGGTCCGACCCAGGCGATCCACCCGCCGTCGACCACCACGGCGCCGTCGTGCAGCACCCCCGACGGCGTGACGACGTCCCCGCGCACCGTCGACGCACCGGGCACGTCCGAGAGGTCGTCCACCATGCGCCCATCATCGCGCAGGACCCGCACGCGGCACCGCGGCGTGACGGGTGACGCCGCGGCTCAGCGGACGCGCGTGCGCCCTGGCGGGTCACCGGCGTCGCGGGCGTCGCGCCGACGGGCCACGAGACCGGCGACCAGACCGCCCACGACGCCACCGAGCGCCGGCAGCCCGACCATCTCCACCAGCAGGCCGGACGACAGGTCCCACGGCCAGGACGAGAGGAGCACCCACGTCTGCACCACGCCGACGAGCGCGCCTCCCGCCAGCCCCACCACGGTGGACACCCCGGCCGACCGGCCGAGCCATGCCCGCAGGGCGCGCGCGAGCACCACGATCGGCACGGCGCACAGGACGGCGGGGCCCGCGGTGTACAGGAGCCCGAGCGAGGGCACGGTCACGACCGAGGCGCTCGGGCCCTGCGCCACCAGGATCCCGACCGCGCGCACGAGCCACACCGTCAGCACGGCCGCCGCGACGCCCGCCACGGCGGGGAAGGTCCAGAGGCGGGTCACGGGCGCACCGCCGCCACCAGCCGCAGCACCTCCTGCGCGGCACCCGAGACGACCGGCAGCCGGGACAGCGCGACGAGTCGCCCCACGAGCGGTGCGAGGCCGTCGATGAGCACCCGCGTGCGCCGGGCGTCGGGCGAGGAGTCGTGCACCCAGAACACCGTGATCCCGAGCTGCGCGAGCCACAGCAGCTCGGGCAGCTCCGCGCGCAGCGCGGAAGGCACGGCGGGCCGCGCACCGTCGACAACATCGCGGAACAGCGAGCGGCTGAGCTCGGCGGTCGACGCGGAGGACTCCGAGAACGGGCTCGCCGGGGAGCCCGGACGGATCGCCGTGCCGATGGACTCGGCGCCGAACTGCCGGTACGGCCCGAAGGCGTCGATCCCCGCCAGCCACGCGATGCGCACGCGCGAGGCGAGGTCCCCGCCCGAGGCGAGCTGCGCCCGCGCGTGCGCGACCTGCTCCCGGTTCACCTCGAGGTAGAGCTCCTGCACGAGGTCGTCCTTGGACCCGAAGTGGTGGTAAGCGTTGCCCACCGCGACGCCGGCCTCCTGGGCCACGACGCGCATCGTCGTCGCGTCGTACCCCCGCTCCCGGAAGAGGCGCAGCGCGGTCGTACGGATGAGCTCGCGGGTCTCGTCCGCGGTCCGGCGAGCGGTCACGGCTCCGCCGTCGCGGCGCAGGGCGCCGGCTGCGCAGCGCGGCGCCGCGCGAGGGCACGTCGCGCGCGCCCCACGAGCAGCCGTCCGCCACCGGCACCCAGAGCGCCCTCGGCGGCCAGCACCAGGGAGATCACCGGATCGGGCGCGAGGTCGCGACCGACGAGCCCCAGCAGCACGGCTGCCACCGCGCCGACGACGGCGAACACCACGACGTGACGGCTCTCGCGCGGCTCGCGCCGCAGGAGCCAGGCCGTGAGGACGCCGACGGGCCACCCCACGACGAGGACGGGCACGAGCGCCCCGAACGACGCGACCGCCAGCATGACGCCGAACGCCTCTCCGCCCGGCCAGACCCCCGAGAGCGCGAGCGTGAGGAGACCGATGCCGGAGTTGACCGTGATGAGCAGAAGAGCGCACCAGGCGTTCAGCTCGAGGACCCCGAGGCCGCCCAGCTGCTCGGCGGCCTGGCGCGCGAGGGCGCGGGACCGCGGGTCGGTGGTCGCGGCGGGGGCGGCGTGAGGGGTGCTCATGGATCTATTGAACACGTTCATCTGAACATGTTCAAGAGCCGGGTCGAACTCGTGCGTGGGAGCGGGCGTCATCAGAACAGCCGGGAGTCGACGTCGTCGACGCCGCGCATCGCGTCGTAGTCGAGGACCAGGCAGGAGATGCCCCGGTCGACGGCCAGGACGCGCGCCTGCGGCTTGATCTCCTGTGCCGCGAACACGCCCCGCACCGGCGTCAGCAAGGGGTCGCGGTTCAGCAGATCCAGGTAGCGCGTGAGCTGCTCCACACCGTCGATGTCGCCGCGACGCTTGATCTCGACCGCCACGGTGCCGCCGTCGGGCGCCTTGGCGAGGATGTCGACCGGGCCGATCGGCGTCGGGTACTCGCGGCGCACCAGCGTGTGCCCCGACCCCAGCAGCACGATCTGCGCCGCGAGCAGCTCCTGCAGGTGCGCCTCGACGCCGTCCTTCACCAGGCCCGGGTCGACCCCGAGCTCGTGGGCGGAGTCGTGGTGCACGTCGTACAGGTCGATGACGAGCCGGTCGTCCGACTTGGCGTTCTGGACCGTCCACACCTGGGTCACGCCCGCCGCGCGCTGCTCGGCGTCGGGCTCCCCCACCGCGAGCGAGCACGGCGGGCTCATCCAGTTCAGCGGCTTGTAGGAGCCGCCGTCGGAGTGCAGCAGCACCGACCCGTCCGCCTTGACGACGACGAGCCGCCGCGCCCGCGGCAGGTGCGCCGCAAGCCTGCCCGTGTACCGCGCGGCACACTCCGCCACGACCAGGCGCATGCGCGCTCTCCTCCAGTTGCTGCGGGGTCAGATGACCTTGCCGACCCGGGACGGGGTCGCCTCGAGCCACGAGGTGAAGCCTGCGTACGCGTCCGCCGACATCTGCAGGCGGATCTCACGGGGCGCGCCGCCCGACGACGGCACCACACGGCAGCGTGCCACGACCGCCTGCGGGCGATCCGGCGCCGGCGGCAGGAACGTCCGCTCCAGCACCTCGATGCTGCCGCGCGACCAGGTGCGTGCCGGCCGGGGCACGATGGACAGGCGCCGCCACCAGTAGAGCGTCACGGCGCCGTACTGCCCGACACCGCGCGCCGGCGACGACGCGGCCTCCCGCCCCATCTCGACGAGCACGCACGGGAACGAGCCCACGCGGCGCGCCAGGGTGCGGGTCCGGGAGAGCCACAGCCCCCCGACGACGCCGACGAGGGCGACCAGCGAGACCAGGACGACGACCAACCACGCCGGACCGTTCACGCCGCGCCCTCCTCGTCGACGTCCGCCGCGTCAGTGCCCGGTCGAGGCGGCGGACGCCGTCGTCGAGACGGAGTCGACCACCACCGTCACCTGGTCGGAGTCGACGGAGAGGAATCCCCCGTCGACCTGCCAGGACAACACCGCACCGCCCCCAGCCGGGACCACGCGCACCGCGCCCGGGCGCAGCACCGACAGGATCGGCGTGTGCCCCGTCAGAATGCCGATGTCCCCGTCGGCTGCGGGCGCCGACACCTGACGCGCGGCACCCGACCACACCTTGCCGTCCGCTGCGACGACGTCGACCTCGAGCTGTGCCACCGTGCTGCCTCCTGAGTCGGTGCGGTACGTCGTCTGGGCCCGAGGGCTCAGACGCCGTACTCCTTCTGGATGCGGGCCCAGTTGCGCTCGAGGTCCTCGAGGCCACCGATGTTGAAGAACGCCTGCTCCGAGATGTGGTCGAACTCCCCGTCCGCGATCTTCTTGAACGCCTCGACCGTCTCGCTCACGGGCACCGTCGAGCCGACGACGCCGGTGAACTTCTCGGCCATGTAGGTGTTCTGCGAGAGGAACTGCTGGATGCGGCGCGCACGCGCGACGATCGTCTTGTCCTCCTCGGAGAGCTCGTCGACACCGAGGATCGCGATGATGTCCTGGAGCTCCTTGTTGCGCTGCAGGATCGACTTCACGCGCGTCGCCACGTCGTAGTGCTCCTGGCCGACGTACCGGGGGTCGAGGATCCGGCTGGTCGAGGCCAGCGGGTCCACGGCCGGGTACAGGCCGCGCGACGCGATCTCACGGCTGAGCTCGGTCGTCGCGTCGAGGTGGGCGAACGTCGTCGCCGGTGCCGGGTCGGTGTAGTCGTCCGCGGGCACGTAGATCGCCTGGAGCGACGTGATCGAGTGACCACGCGTCGAGGTGATGCGCTCCTGGAGCTGACCCATCTCGTCCGCCAGGTTCGGCTGGTAGCCCACCGCGGAGGGCATGCGGCCGAGCAGCGTCGAGACCTCGGAGCCCGCCTGCGTGAAGCGGAAGATGTTGTCGATGAAGAGCAGCACGTCCTGCTTCTGCACGTCGCGGAAGTACTCCGCCATCGTCAGGGCCGACAGGGCGACGCGCAGACGCGTGCCCGGCGGCTCGTCCATCTGGCCGAAGACGAGGGCGGTCTTGTCGAACACGCCCGCCTCCTCCATCTCGACGATGAGGTCGTTGCCCTCACGCGTGCGCTCACCGACACCGGCGAACACCGAGACACCGCCGTGGTCCTGCGCGACGCGCTGGATCATCTCCTGGATGAGGACGGTCTTGCCGACGCCGGCACCGCCGAACAGGCCGATCTTGCCGCCCTGGACGTACGGGGTCAGCAGGTCGATGACCTTGATCCCGGTCTCGAACATCGTGGTCTTCGACTCGAGCTGGTCGAAGGCCGGGGGCCTGCGGTGGATCGGCCACCGCTCCGTGATCTCGAGGGTCTCACCCTCGGCGAGGTTGAGCACCTCGCCGGTGACGTTGAAGACGTGGCCCTTGGTCACGTCGCCGACGGGCACCGAGATCGGCAGGCCCGTGTCGCGCACCTGCGCGCCGCGGACGAGGCCGTCGGTCGGCTTGAGCGCGATCGCGCGCACCAGGGAGTCGCCCAGGTGCTGCTCGACCTCGAGCGTCATGGTGAAGCCGCCGGCGGCCTCGCCCTCGCCCTGCGTCGAGAGGTCGATGTCGACCTCGAGCGCGTTGTAGATCTCGGGGATCTGGTCCGGCGGGAACTCGATGTCCACGACGGGCCCGATGACCCGCGCGACCCGGCCGACGCCGGGCGTGCCGGCGTTCGCGGCCGTCGCGTCGACGGTGGTGGCGGTCATGTCTGCCTCGCTTCACTCGTCCGGGCCGCTCAGGCGCCCGGCAGGGGTCGGTGTCGTGCTGCGTTCGTGGTCAGGAGGACGCGAGCGCGTCTGCGCCCGACACGATCTCGCTGATCTCCTGGGTGATCTCGCCCTGACGCGCCTGGTTGGCCAGTCGCGTGTAGGTGCGGATGAGGTCCTCGGCGTTCTCGGTGGCCGTGTGCATGGCCCGCTGCCGCGCCGCGAGCTCGGAGGCCGCCGCCTGGAGCAGGTTGGCGTAGATGCGCGTGCGCACGTAGCGCGGCAGCAGCGCGTCCAGCACCTCCTCCGGGCTCGGCTCGAACTCGTAGAGGGGCAGTGCGTCGTTCTCACCCACGGGTGCGACACCCTCGACGACCTCGAGCGGAACCATCCGGATGACACGCGGCCGCTGGGTCACCATGTTCACGAACTGGGTGAACACGACGTGCACCTCGGCGACCCCGCCGTCCTCCGCCGGGGCGCGGAACGCGTCCAGCAGTGCGTCGGCGATCTCGTCCGCGATCTCCGGCGTGGGTGCGTCGGAGAACCCGGTCCACCGCCCCGCCAGCTCGCGCTGACGGAACGTGTAGTAGGCGACGGCGCGACGGCCCGCGACGTACAGGGCCACCTGCTTGCCCTCGCCCTCGAGCTGCTGCACGAGACGCTCGGTCTCGCGGATGACGCTCGCCGAGTAGGCGCCCGCCATGCCGCGGTCCGAGGCGATGAGCAGGACCGCGACCCGGCGCGTGTCGTCGCGCTCCACCAGGAACGGGTGGGACGTGTCGGAGTGGGTCGCGACCGCCGAGACGGCACGCGTGATCGCCCGCGAGTACGGGGTCGCCATCGCGACGCGGTCGCGCGCCTTGCCGATGCGCGACGCAGCGATGAGCTCCTGCGCGCGGAACATCTTCTTGAGCGACTGCGTGCTCTTGATCCGCGCCTTGTAGACGCGCTGCTGACCCGCCATGCTCAGGCCCGCTTCTGGCGGACGATCTGCTCCTGCTCGACCTCGACGTCGGCGTCCTCGTCCTGGCCGCCCACGAGCGGGCTGCCGTCGAACGTGAGGAAGCCCAGCCGGAAGTCGTCGATCGCGTCGCCCAGGGCCTTCTCCGTCGCGTCCTCGAGCTTGCCCGTCTCGGCGATGGTCGACAGGACGTCGGTGTTGCGACGCAGGTGGTCCAGCAGCTCGGACTCGAAGCGACGGACGTCCTGGATCGGCACGTCGTCGAGCTTGCCCTTGGTGCCGGCCCAGATGGACGCGACCTGGTTCTCGACCGGGAACGGCGAGTACTGGCCCTGCTTGAGCAGCTCCATCAGGCGCGCGCCACGCGTCAGCTGAGCGCGCGACGCGGCGTCGAGGTCGGACGCGAACATCGCGAACGCCTCGAGCGAGCGGTACTGCGCCAGGTCCAGCTTCAGCGTGCCGGAGACCTGCTTCATCGCCTTGACCTGCGCGGCACCACCGACGCGGGACACCGAGATGCCGACGTCCACGGCGGGGCGCTGGTCGGCGTTGAACAGGTCCGACTGCAGGAAGATCTGGCCGTCGGTGATCGAGATGACGTTGGTCGGGATGTAGGCCGAGACGTCGTTGGCCTTCGTCTCGATCATCGGCAGGCCGGTCATCGAGCCCGCGCCCAGCTCGTCGGAGAGCTTGGCGCAACGCTCGAGCAGCCGGGAGTGCAGGTAGAAGACGTCACCCGGGTAGGCCTCGCGGCCCGGCGGGCGGCGCAGCAGCAGCGACACCGCGCGGTACGCCTCGGCCTGCTTCGACAGGTCGTCGAAGACGATGAGGACGTGCTTGCCCTGGTACATCCAGTGCTGGCCGATGGCCGAGCCGGTGTACGGCGCGAGGTACTTGAAGCCGGCCGGGTCGGACGCGGGCGACGCCACGATCGTCGTGTACTCGAGCGCGCCGGCCTCCTCGAGAGCGCTGCGCACGGCGGCGATCGTCGAGCCCTTCTGGCCGATGGCGACGTAGATGCAGCGGACCTGCTTGCTCGGGTCGCCCGTCTCCCAGTTGGCCTTCTGGTTGATGATCGTGTCGATCGCGATGGCCGTCTTGCCGGTCTGACGGTCACCGATGATGAGCTGACGCTGGCCGCGGCCGATCGGGATCATCGAGTCGATGGCCTTGAGGCCGGTCTGCAGCGGCTCGTGGACCGACTTGCGGGCCATGACGCCCGGAGCCTGGAGCTCGAGCGCGCGACGGGCGTCCGTCGCGACCTCGCCGAGGCCGTCGATCGGCTGACCCAACGGGTCGACGACGCGACCGAGGTACCCGTCGCCCACGGGGACCGAGAGCACCTCGCCGGTCCGGCGGACCTCCTGGCCCTCCTCGATCCCGGTGAACTCGCCCAGGACGACCACACCGATCTCGCGGACGTCGAGGTTGAGCGCCAGGCCCAGCGTGCCGTCCTCGAACTTCAGCAGCTCGTTGGCCATCGCGCCGGGCAGGCCCTCGACCTGCGCGATGCCGTCGCCTGCCACCGCGACCCGTCCGACCTCCTCGGTCGCCGGGCCCTTGGGCTCGTAGGACTTCACGAAGCTGTCCAGCGCGGAGCGGATGTCCTCCGGCCGGATCGTCAGCTCAGCCATGGCGTTCTCCTCATCTGACGCACGCGCCGTGCGCGTGCGGTGTGTCGTGGGCCGGTGCTCCGGCGATGTCAGGCGGCCAGCTGCCGGCGTGCGTCGGCGAGTCGGGAGAGGACGGTCGAGTCGATGACGTCGGGACCGGACTGCACGCGCAGGCCTCCCACGACGTCGGGATCCACCACGACGTTGACCTGGACGGCACGCCCGAGGGCGCGTCCGAGCAGGTCCGCCAGACGAGCCGTCTGCGTCGGGGTGAGCGGCGAGGCCGCAACGACGGTGGCGACCTCCAGGCTGCGCAGCTCGGCGATCACGTCACCGACGTGGTTCAGGGTGGTGACGTAACGACGCCCACGGGGGGCGACCGCTGCGCGGCGCGCCACCGCCAGGGTGATCGGGTCACCCTGCTGGCCGAGCATGCGCTCGACGAGCTCGCCACGCGCCTGCGCCGGGTACATCTCGTCCAGCAGGTAGCGACGTACCTCGCGCTGGCCGGCCAGCGCGCGGGTGATGGCGAACAGCTCGGCCTCCACCTGCTGGAGCGTCCCGGCGCTCTGCGCCGCCGACAGCAGCGCCACGAACCCGAGCCGCTCGGCCGCGTGCGCGAGGTCGGCGTCAGCCGACCAGCGCGAGCGCACGAGCGCCTGCGCGATCTCCACGGTGCGGGGGTCCGCACCGTCGAGCAGCCGTGCGACGAGCCCGCTCTTGGCGTCCGCCTCGAGCGAGGGGTCGGCGAGCGTGCGGCGCAGCGCCCCGGACGCGTCGAGCGCGTCGACGAGGGCGAACAGCTCCTCGCCGATCGTGCGT
This sequence comes from Cellulomonas dongxiuzhuiae, assembly GCF_018623035.1. NCBI lineage: Bacteria > Bacillati > Actinomycetota > Actinomycetes > Micrococcales > Cellulomonadaceae > Cellulomonas > Cellulomonas dongxiuzhuiae. Next base: position 1,170,630 of record NZ_CP076023.1, on the reverse strand, counting down.
GCCGGGCCGCCGGCGGCGCGGACGACCGGTGCGAACCGGTTCTCCACCGCCTGCAGCGAGGCGCGACTGGTCCCGCGCATCAGTTCCCCTTGCCTGCGCTCGTGGTGGTGCTGGCCTCGAGGTCGTCGAGGAAGCGGTCGACGACGCGCGAGCGCCGTGCCTCGTCCTCGAGCGACTCGCCCACGATCTTCGACGCGAGCTGCGTCGCGAGCGTCCCGACGTCGGCACGCAGCGACACGGCGGCCTGCTGGCGCTCCGCGTCGATCTGGCGCTGCGCGGTCTCGGCGATGCGGGCCGCCTCCTCCTGGGCACGTGCCCGCGACTCGGCGAGGATCTGCCCACCCTCGGCGCGCGCGTCCTCCCGGATGCGCGCGGCCTCGGAGCGGGCGTCGGCGAGCAGCTGCTGGTACTCCGCCAGCTGCGCCGCCGCTTCGGCCTGGGCCGTCTCGGCCAGGGCGAGGCCACCCTCGATCTTCGACGTGCGCTCGTCGAGCACCGTCTGGAACTTCGGCAGCACGTACTTGTAGAACGCCACCGCGATGACCACGAGCACGATCGACGACCAGAGCAGGTCGTAGCTGGCCGGGAGGAGCAGCTGGATGCCCTCGGGCTCTTCGCCCGCGGCCGTCACGACGGCCGCGGAGACCGCGGCGCCGCTCACTGGAAGAGGAACCCGGTGATGAGGCCGAGGAGGCCGAGGACCTCGACGAACCCGATACCGATGAACATGGTGGTGCGCAGCTGGCCGGCGACCTCGGGCTGGCGTGCGATGCCCTCGACGGTCTTGCCGATGAGGATGCCCAGACCGATACCCGGGCCGAGCACCGCGAGGCCGTAGCCGACCGTCGCGATGTTCCCGGAGACGGCGTCGGCGGCGGCGAGGATCATGCTGGTGTCTGCCACGATGGCTCGTTCCTTCCGTTGGGTCCCCGGCCGGTCGGCCGAGGGCTCGTGCTCAGGTGCGGGGCCGAGGCCCCGCGGGGTGTGAGGTCAGTGCTCGTCGGAGATCGACTGGCTGATGTAGACAGCGGCCAGGACGACGAAGATGTAGGCCTGCAGGGCCGCGACGAACACCTCGAACAGCGTGATCGCGAACCCGCCCAGGAGGCTCGGCACCGCGAACACGCTCATGCCCGACATCGAGCGGACGAAGAAGTCCGTCGCGGCGAAGCAGAGCACGAGCATGAGGTGGCCGGCCACCATGTTGGCCATGAGCCGGACGGCCAGCGTCACGGGCCGCAGGATGAACACGGTGAGGAACTCGACCGGGGTCAGCAGCACGTAGAGGAACGGCGGCACGCCGGGCGGGAAGAGGCTGGACTTGAGGAAGCCCCCGAGCCCGTGCGCCCGGACACCCGCGCCGATGTACATGACGTAGACCCACAGCGCGAGCATGACCGGCAGGCCGATCAGCGCCGACCCGGCGACGTTCAGGCCCGGGATGATGCCGGTGATGTTGAACGCGAGGATCGCGAAGAAGATCGTCGTGAGCAGCGCGACGTACTTGTGCGCCTTCTCCTTGCCGATGATGTCCTCGGCGACGTTCACGCGCACGAAGTCCAGCAGGAGCTCGACGGCGTTCTGACCACGGCTCGGGACCAGCTTCGCCTTGCGGGCGGCGATCACCATGACCACCACGAGCGCCACGGTCGCGATCACACGGACGAGCTGCATCCGGTTGAACTCGAAGACGGTGCCCTCGAAGAGGAACGGCGCCGGGAAGAAGTCGGCGATCGTCGGGGTGTGGAAGCCGCTCTCGTCCGCGGCGAGCGGCAGGATCGTCGCGATGCTGGACAGTGCGGGCTCCTGTGGTCGTGGTGGCCGGTGCCGCCTCGTCGCGGGCACACCAGCAGCACCTGGCCGTCGTGGATGGGGGAAAGCCTAACCCATGGCTGACCTAGGTCCGCCCCTCCTGGTGGGCCCGTGGGGTGACGCGGATCACCGGCTGCCGGAGCCGGGCTCGACGTACGGCACGCGGCCGTTGTTCACGGCCCGGAAGTCGAGCACGGCCGACGCGACGACGCCCAGGGCAAGCACCGCCGCGAGCACGCCGCGGGAGTAGAAGTCGTGGTCCCGCAGCAGCGCCAGGACGACCACCACGACCAGCACCTTGGCGAGCCAGGTCCCCATGACGACCGCCGCCATCGTGTGCGGCGGCGAGTGGAGCGTGCGCAGCATCGCGACGACCGTCGTCCCCGAGAAGACCAGTGCCAGGCCCACGCCGATGAGCGCTCCCCACACGCCGGGCTGCCCGGCGACGAGCGCGCCGATGCCGACGCCGAGGACGGTCAGCGCGCCGAGGAGCACGCCCGTGTCGCGCAGCGCACGGCGGAACACGCTCTCGGTGGGGTCCGGCGCGGGTGCGGCGGCGGGATCGGTGGTCATGGCAGGGCCTCCACGGATGTCGGGGTGCGCCCGCGCAGCGGGCCGAGGGTCAGGGCCGTGGCCACGATCACGCCCACGCCGGTCACGACGAGGACGGTCGTGGTCGACAGGACGGCCAGCGCCGCGACGCCGAACGCCAGCACGGCCGTCCAGACGTACATGATGGCCACGGCCCGGCGGTGGCTGTGGCCGAGGGCCAGCAGCCGGTGGTGCAGGTGCAGGCGGTCGGGGTGGAACGGGCTCTTGCCCCGCAGCAGCCGGCGGACGATCGCCAGGCCCATGTCCAGCAGCGGCAGGACGAGGACCGCGATCGGCAGGAGGATCGGCACGAACGCCGGGAACCGCACGCGCTCGACGACCGCCGCGTAGTCGATCTGGCCGGTGACGACGATGGCCGCCGCCGCCATGACGAAGCCGAGCAGCATCGAGCCCGAGTCCCCCATGAAGATGCGGGCGGGGTAGAGGTTGTACGGCAGGAAGCCCACGCAGACGCCCACCATCACGCCCACCACGAGCGTCGCGAGGTTCGAGTAGTCGTCGCGGGTGCTGATGGTCAGCAGGTACGCGTACACGAAGAACGCCGTGCCGCCGATCGCGAGGACGCCCGCGGCGAGCCCGTCGAGCCCGTCGACGAAGTTGACGGCGTTCATCGCGACCACGACCGACACCACGGTGACGAACACCGCGGTGCGCGACGAGCCGCTGAGCACGCCACCGATCGGGAGCTGGTAGAGCAGCACGCCCTGCCACGCCAGGAAACCGGCCGCGAGGACCTGACCCATGAGCTTGGTGAGCCAGTCGAGGTCCCAGATGTCGTCGGCCACACCGAGCGCGCACACCAGCGCGGCGCCTCCGACGATGCCGAAGATGGGTCGCGGGTTGGCGTACACGGGTTCGAGGAAGGGCAGCCGCGAGCCCATGAGCAGCGCCACGAGGAGGCCGGCGAACATCGCCATCCCGCCGAGACGGGGCGTCGGGACCGCGTGCACGTCACGGTCACGCACCGCCGTGATGGCGCCCCAGCGCAACGCGCACCAGCGCGCCAGCGGCGTCGTCAGGTAGGTGACGACCGCGGCGATGACGGCGACGAGAACGTAGGTCCTCACGACTCGGCGGTCCCGCGCGTCCCCGGCGTCGGCGCGGGCGGTGCCATCACGGGCGCCACGGCGGCGAGCGCCGCGAGGTCGACGGCCCCGAGCCGCACGACGCGCAGGACGTCCCCGGTGGCGTCGAGGATCGTCGAGGCGACGCCGCCGGGCGCCGGCCCGCCGTCGAGGATCACGGCGACCGCGTCCCCGAGCTGGCCGTCCGCGTCGTGCGCCGTCGTCGCGGCGGGGTGCCCGGTGAGGTTCGCGCTCGAGACCGCGAGCGGTCCCGTGCGGCGCAGCAGCGCGAGCGCGGCCGGGTGGTCGGGCATGCGCAGCGCGACGGTCCCGTGCGTCTCGCCCAGGTCCCACGCGAGCGACGGCTGGGCCCGCAGGATGATCGTCAGGCCGCCGGGCCAGAACGCCTCGGCCAGCGCGCGGACCGTGTCGGGGACGTCGGTCGCGAGGCCGTCCAGCGTCCGCACGTCCGGGATGAGCACCGGCGGCGGCATCTGCCGGCCGCGTCCCTTGGCGTCCAACAGGGCCTGCACGGCACGCGGGTCGAACGCGTCGGCCCCGATGCCGTAGACGGTGTCGGTGGGCAGGACCACGAGCGCGCCACGGCCGACGGCGTTGACCGCCTCGTCGATCGCGGGGCCCCAGGTCGCCGGGTCGGTCGCGTCCTTGATACGGATGCTCACGCGGGCGAGTCTCCCACGATCACGTGCGCGACCCGCCGAGCGACGAGCGTGCGCGGGCGGCCCGTGAGGTCCGGCACGGTGCGCACGTCGGTGAACGCGCCCGTCGCCTCGGCGGCGGCGCGCGCCGCGACGTCCTGCACCTCGGCGTGCTCCATCACCAGCAGCCCGCCGGGCGCGAGCAGGCGGGCTGCCGCCGCGATGACGCCGCGCGGCACGTCGAGCCCGTCGGCTCCGCCGCCGTACAGCGCCACGTCCGGGTCGTGGTCGCGCACCTCGGGGTCGAGCGGCACCGCGTGCGGCGGGATGTAGGGCGGGTTGGACACGACGACGTCGACGGTGCCGTCGAGCTCGGCGAGGAGCGCGGGGTCGCGCACGTCGCCCTGCACGACCCGCAGGTCGGGGCCTGCGGCCGCGGCCGCGTTGGCGCGGGCCAGCCCCACCGCCTCGTCGGACAGGTCGACCGCGACGACGCGGCTCGCGGGCACCTCGGTGTCGACCGAGACGGCGATCGCGCCCGTGCCGGTGCACAGGTCGACCACGAGCGGCCGCCCGCCCCGGGCGGCGACGGCCGCGGCCTCGTCGATCGCGAGCTGCGCGACCGTCTCCGTCTCCGGACGCGGCACGAACACGCCCGGCTCGACGCGCAGCGTGACGTAGCGGAAGACGGTGTGCCCGACGATGTGCTGCAGCGGCTCGCGCGCGCGGCGGCGCTCGACGAGCTCCGCGTACCGCGGCGCGAAGCCCTCCGGCAGCGGCGGCGGCAGCACGAGCTCCACGCGCGGCAGGCCCAGGGCGCACGCGGCCAGTGCGATCGCGTCGTGCCGCGGCGAGGGCACCCCGGCCTCGGTGAGCACGGCGGTCGCACCGTCGACGTACGCGCGCAGGCCCGGACCCGCGTCGCGTGCCGTGGCCGTCCCGTTCACGCGGCGCCACCGCCCGCGGCGGCGAGACGCGCGGCGTCGTCCGCCTCGACCGCCGACGCGATGACCGGCCCGAGGTCGCCGTCGAGCACCTGGTCGAGGTTGTACGACTTGTAGCCCGTGCGGTGGTCGACGATGCGGTTCTCCGGGAAGTTGTACGTCCGGATGCGCTCGGAGCGGTCCACCGTGCGCACCTGGGAGCGGCGCGCCTCGCTCGCCGCGGCGGCCGCCTCCTCCTGCCGGGCGGCCAGCAGCCGCGCCCGGAGCACGCGCATCGCCTGCTCACGGTTCTGCAGCTGGGACTTCTCGTTCTGCATCGACACGACGATCCCGGTGGGCAGGTGCGTGATCCGCACCGCCGAGTCCGTGGTGTTGACCGACTGGCCACCGGGCCCGGACGAGCGGTACACGTCGATCCGCAGGTCGTTGACGTCGACGTCGACGTCGCCCTCGTCGTCGGCCTCGGGGAAGACCATGACCCCGGCGGCCGACGTGTGGATGCGGCCCTGGGACTCGGTGACGGGGACGCGCTGCACGCGGTGCACGCCGCCCTCGTACTTCAGGTGCGCCCAGACGCCGTCCTCGGGAGGCCCGGCGGTCCGGGCCTTCACCGCGACCTGCGCGTCCTTGACGCCGCCCAGGTCCGAGGGGGTCGCGTCGAGCACCTGCACGCTCCAGCCCTGGCGCTCGGCGTAGCGCGTGTACATGCGCAGCAGGTCGGCCGCGAACAGCGCGGACTCCTCGCCGCCCTCCCCCGCCTTGACCTCGAGGATGACGTCGCGCGCGTCGTCCGGGTCGCGCGGCACGAGCACGCGGTGCAGGCGCTCGGCGGCCTGGGCCGCGGCGGCCTGCAGCGCGGGGACCTCGACCGCGAAGGCCTCGTCCTCGGCGGCGAGCTCGGCGGCCGCCTCGGCGTCCTCGGCCGCAGCACGCCACTGCCGGTACGCCTGCACGACACGACCCAGCTCGGCGTAGCGCCGGCCGAGCCGGCGTGCGCGCGCCGCGTCGGCGTGCACGGACGGGTCCGACAGGTCACGCTCGATCTCCGCGTGCTCCACGAGCATCGCCTCGACGGCGTCGAGCTGCTCCACGTCCTGTCCTCCCACTGGTCGACGACCCGTGCGACCGACGGCCGCACACAGCGACAGCGCCGGTGCGCGGGCGGACACGACCATGGAGGGCCGTCGTCCGCCGGTGCACCGGCGCTGCGGAGGAGCTAGTTCGCCGTCTTCTTGCCGTAGCGGGCCTCGAACCGCGCGACGCGGCCACCGGTGTCGAGGATCTTCTGCTTGCCCGTGTAGAACGGGTGGCAGGCGCTGCAGACGTCGGCGTGGATCTTGCCGCTCGTCACCGTCGAGCGCGTGACGAACGTGCTGCCGCAGGTGCACGTGACCTCGGTGAGGACGTACTCCGGGTGGATACCAGACTTCACGGGAGTTCTCCTTGGGTTTCGTCTCCGGGTCCGGACGCGCGTACCGCGCCGGTGAACCGCAGACCGACGGACCATTGTGCCAGAACGGCGGGCGGCCGCGAAAACTTCCCGCGCGGGAGCGTCAGGACGGCCCGCGGTCGTCGGACGCGTCCCGGTACCAGGCCACGAGCGCCTCGCCCGCGTGCCCGGTGCGACGCCGCGCGGCCGACAGCGGCAACGTGCGTGGCCGCAGGTCGATCCAGCTGGCACGGGTCAGGCCCGGGAACCCGGGCGGCAGCCGGACGTGGTCACGCCGTGCGCTGCGGTCCTGCGACGTGAACCGGGCGACCTCCCACGTCCGGCCGTCGACGCGCAGCACGAGGACGGGACGGTCCTTGCTGCCCGGGCCGTCGTCGAACGGGACGTCGGCGAACCAGACGTCACCGACGCGTGGCCGACCGGCTCGCGTGCGCGGGGCCGCGACCCGGCGTCGGCGCCGTGCGACGAGGGCGACGAGCAGCAGGAGCGCGACGAGCCCGAGCACCTCGGGCCGGGCGAGCGCGTCGGCGAGGTCCTGCGGGGCGAGCGGCACACGGGGAGGCTAACCCCGGTCGGGGCCCGTCGGCGGGAAGCCGACGGCCCCGCACCCGGTGGGGTGCGGGGCCGTCGCGCGCCGGCGCGGGAGGTCAGACGACCTTGCCGACACCCTCCTCGAGGGCGGGGCCGTTGTGGCCCGGCGTCGTCTTCTGCACCTGCAGCAGGAACTCGACGTTCGACTTGGTCTCACGGAGCTTGCCCAGCAGCAGCTCGATCGCCTGCTGCTGGTCGAGCCCACCGAGGACGCGACGCAGCTTGTAGACGATCTTCAGCTCGTCGTTGCTCATGAGGACCTCCTCGCGGCGGGTGCCGGACGCGTTGACGTCCACCGCCGGGAAGATGCGCTTGTCGGCGAGCGAGCGCGACAGCCGCAGCTCCATGTTCCCGGTGCCCTTGAACTCCTCGAAGATGACCTCGTCCATCTTCGAGCCCGTCTCGACCAGGGCCGAGGCGAGGATCGTCAGCGAGCCGCCGTTCTCGATGTTGCGCGCCGCGCCGAAGAACCGCTTGGGCGGGTAGAGCGCGGAGGCGTCGACCCCGCCGGACAGGATGCGGCCCGAGGCGGGGGCCGCGAGGTTGTAGGCGCGCGACAGGCGCGTCAGCGAGTCCAGCAGCACGACGACGTCCTGACCGAGCTCGACCAGGCGCTTGGCCCGCTCGATCGCGAGCTCCGCCACGATCGTGTGGTCGGACGCGGGACGGTCGAAGGTCGAGGCGATGACCTCGCCCTTCACGGTCCGCTCCATGTCCGTGACCTCTTCGGGGCGCTCGTCGACGAGCACGACCATGAGGTGGACCTCGGGGTTGTTCGTCGTGATCGCGTTGGCGATCTGCTGCATGATGATCGTCTTGCCCGCCTTGGGCGGCGCGACGATGAGGCCGCGCTGGCCCTTGCCGATGGGCGCGACGATGTCGATGACGCGCGGCGTCAGACGACCCGGCTCGGTCTCCAGGCGCAGCCGCTCCTGCGGGTACAGCGGCGTCAGCTTGGTGAACTCGGGACGCTCGCGCGCTTCGTCGGGGTGCGTGCCGTTGACGCTGTCGAGCCGGACCAGCGCGTTGAACTTGTTGGGGCGGTTGCCCGCCGCGGGAGTCTGCTCGCCCTCGCGGGGCTGGCGCACGGCACCGGTGATCGCGTCGCCGCGGCGCAGGCCGTTCTTCTTGACCTGGTTGAGCGAGACGTACACGTCGTTCGGCCCCGGCAGGTAGCCCGTGGTGCGCACGAAGGCGTACGAGTCCAGCACGTCGAGGATGCCGGCCACGGGCAGCAGCACGTCGTCCTCGGTCACCTCGACCTCGTCGAGGCCCGCCAGGTCGCCCTGCCCCGTGCGCGTGCGGCCGCGCTTGCGGTCACGGTCACGGTCGCGGAAGCGATCCCGCGAGCGGCGGCGGCGACCGCCGCGCTCGTCGTCGTCCAGCCGGTCGTTGGCCGCCTGGCCCGCCTGCGGGGCCGGGGCGCCGTTCTGGCCGGCCGCGCGACGCTCGCCCTGCTGGGGCTCGCCCTGCTGGCGCTCGCCGGCCTGGCGGTCGCCCTGCTGGCGGTCACCGGCCTGGCGCTCACCCTGCGGACGCTCACCCTGCGGACGCTCACCCTGCTGGCGCTCACTCTGCTGGCGCTCACCCTGCTGGCGCTCGCCGTGATGGCGTGCGCCCTGCGCCCGCTCCTCCTGCTCGTCCTGCTGCGGCGCCACCTCCGGGGCGGGCGGCGCACCCGCGCCACGACCCGCACGGCGCGAGCGGCGCTCGCCCGTCACGGACGCGGCCGCGTCGGCGGCACGCACGGCACGGTCGTCGCGCTGCTCGGCCGGCGCGAGGCGTGCGTCCAGCGCGGCCTCGAGGCCGGCGAGCGCGTCGCGGCCGCCACCCGAGCGCTCCCGGGAGCGCGCCGGGCGCTCCGTCGGGGCCTGCTCGGCCGGCGCGGTCGCCACGATGCTCTCGTCGAGCACGACCCGCGGCCGGCGCGTCGTCACGCGGGGCTCGGCGGCCTGCGGCCGCTCGCCGGAGCGCGCGGCGGAGATCGCCTGCACCAGGTCACCCTTGCGCATCTTGCTCGTGCCCTTGACGCCGAGCTGGGAGGCGAGCGCCTGGAGCTCCGGAAGCCGCATCGCGGAGATGCTGCCGGAACCTGAGCCGCCCGTGGTGGCCGTGGCGGCGTCGATGGTGTCTGTCACGAAGGATCCTTCCCCTCGGCGGGGCCCGCCCGGTCCGCCCGGGAGGGGGCCTGCGCCCGGTCCACGTGACCAGACGGAGTGGTGCCACGCGCGTCGCGTACGACGACGTCTGCTGGCGCGGGCGGGATGTTCCCCTCGTCGTCGACTCGCGACCGTCCGGCGGGATCCAGGAGGTGGTCGAGAGCCGGGGACTGTGGGGTCCACCGGCGGATCACGTTCGGATCCACAGGGGGCCGGAGGACGAGGTCCGGGGAACGGGCAAAGCCTAGCACCGCGGCGTCCGCCGCCGTCGCGGACCGCGGCGGTTCACCCCCACGGACCGGTGTGCCCCTGGTGGACGGACGACTCAGTCGAGCATCGCCGTGACCGAGCCGCCCTCGACGTCCACGGCCAGCGGCAGCACCCGCCACCCGGCCATGACGCCGCCGAACACCTCGGCGATCGCGGCATCCGCGTCGGTCGCGCCGTCGGTGCCGCCCGGCAGCCGGCGTGCGAGTGCGAGGACCGTCGGCCCGGCACCCGACACGACGGCCGCCACGCCGCGCTCACGCAGCGCGTCGACCAGGGCGAGCGATGCGGGCATCACCTGGCGCCGGTAGCCCTGGTGCAGCCGGTCGCCGGTGGCGGCCAGGAGCAGGTCCGGTCGCCGCCCGAGCGCCTCGACGAGCAGCGCGGCCCGGCCGACCTGCCACGCGGCGTCGCCGTGGGGCACCTGCGCGGGCAGCACGCCGCGTGCGGCGTGCGTGGAGAGGTGGCCCGGCGGGACGATCGCGACGGGCGCGAGGTCGGGGTGCACGGCGAGCCGGGCGGCGCGCACGGCGGCGGCTGCCGACCCCGCCTCCGCACCGCCGGGACCGGTGGCCGGATCGTCGGTCCACGCGACGGTCAGCCCGCCCAGCAGCGCGGGGGCGGCGTTGTCGGGGTGCCCCTCGAGCCCCGTCGCGAGCGCGAGGGCGACGTCGTCGTCCAGCGCGTCCGGCTCGGAGACCAGGCCCCGGGCGGCCAGGATCCCCGCGACGACGGCGGCGGCCGACGAGCCCAGCCCGCGGCCGTGGGGCACCCGGTTGCGGCACACCAGGTGCAGCCCGGTCTGCGGCGCCCCGACGTGGTCGAGGGCGAGGCGCAGCGCGCGGACCACGAGGTGGCTCTCGTCGTCGGGGACGGTGCCGGCTCCCTCCCCCTGCACCTCGACGCGCACGTCGTCCGTGCCGAGCGCACGCACGTCGACCTCGTCGTGCAGGCCCAGCGCGATGCCGAGCGCGTCGAAACCCGGGCCGAGGTTGGCGGACGTGGCGGGGACGCGGACCCGCACGTGCGCAGCGCGCAGACGCACCGCCGCTCAGCCCAGGCCGAGCGCGTCGGCGATGGAGACGACGTCGGTCGAGAGCCGCTGCGGCTGCACCTCGCTGCCGTCCGCCGTGCGCAGCGCCCACTGCGGGTCCTTCAGGCCGTGACCCGTGACGGTGACGACGATGCGCGCGCCCGCCGGAACCAGGCCCCGCTCGGCACGCGCCAGCAGACCCGCGACACCCGCCGCCGACGCGGGCTCGACGAAGACCCCGACCTCGGCCGACAGCACCCGGTGGGCCGCGAGGATCTGCTCGTCGGTCACGGACTCGATCACGCCGCCCGACACGTCGCGCGCCTCCTCGGCCTGCTGCCAGGACGCGGGGTTGCCGATGCGGATCGCGGTCGCGATGGTCTCGGGGGCGTCGACCGGGTGCCCCAGGACGAGGGGCGCGGCGCCGGCCGCCTGAAAGCCCCACATCGCGGGGGTGCGCGTGGCGACCGCCGCCAGGCCCGCGCCCGCGTCGAGGCCCGCGTACTCGCGGTAGCCGCGCCAGTACGCGGTGATGTTGCCCGCGTTGCCCACGGGCAGGCAGTGGATGTCCGGGGCGTCGCCCAGCGCGTCGACGATCTCGAACGCGGCGGTCTTCTGGCCCTCGATGCGGTCGGGGTTCACCGAGTTGACCAGCTCGACGGGGTACGCCTCCGCGAGCTTGCGTGCCGCGATGAGGCAGTCGTCGAAGTTGCCGTCGACCTGCAGCAGGCGCGCACCGTGGGCGATCGCCTGGCTGAGCTTGCCCATCGCGATCTTGCCGTCGGGCACGAGCACCGCGCAGACCATGCCCGCGCGCGTCGCGTAGGCGGCGGCCGACGCGGACGTGTTGCCCGTCGACGCGCACACCACGGCCTGCGCGCCGCGCGCCGCGGCGGCCGAGATGGCCGTCGTCATGCCGCGGTCCTTGAACGAGGCCGTCGGGTTCATGCCCTCGACCTTGACGTGCACGTCGGCGCCCGTGAGCTGCGAGAGCGCGGGGGCGTGGACGAGCGGCGTGCCGCCCTCCCCCAGCGTGACGACGCGCTCCTGGACGTGGGCGGGCAGACGGTCGGCGTACTCGGCGATGACGCCGCGCCACTGGTGGGCCATGGGGTGGAGTTCCTCGCTCGGGTGGGGGTGGGGCTTTCAGAGCACCGGCAGCACGGACACGACGCGTCGCACGACGTCGAGCGCGGAGACCGCGTCGACGGTCGCGCGCAGCGCACGCTCCGGGGCCGTGTGCGTGGTGATGACGAGGGTCGCGGCGGGGTCGTCCCCCGCCTGCAGCACCTGGCGCACCGCCTCGATCGACACGTCCTGCGCGGCGAGCTCGGCCGCGACGCGCGCGAGCACGCCCGGGCGGTCGTCGACCTCGAGGCGGACCTGGTAGCGCGAGCGGGCCTCGCCGCCGTCGAGCACCGGCAGGTCCGCGTGCGACGACTCCACCGGGCCCTTGCCGCCGAGCACGCGGTGCCGGACCACGGAGACGAGGTCGCCGAGGACCGCCGACGCCGTGGGGGCGCCGCCGGCGCCGCGGCCGTAGAACATGAGCTCGCCAGCGGCCTCGGCCTCGACGAAGACGGCGTTGAACGCCTGGCGCACGCCGGCGAGCGGGTGGTCGGACGGCACCAGCGTGGGCTGCACGCGCACGAGCACGCCGTCGCGGCCCTCGGCGGTGCGCGCGCGCTCCGCGACCGCGAGCAGCTTGAGCACGTGGCCCGTCCGCCCGGCCCACGTGACGTCGTCGGCCGTGAGCGCCGTGATGCCGACGCGGTCGACGTCCGCCAGCGCGACGCGCGTGTGGAACGCGAGCGACGCGAGGATCGCGGCCTTGGCCGCGGCGTCGTAGCCCTCGACGTCGGCGGTCGGGTCCGCCTCGGCGTAGCCCAGGGCCTGGGCCTCCGTGACGGCCTCCTCGAGCCCGAGGCCCTCGGTCGTCATCGAGTCGAGCACGTAGTTGGTGGTGCCGTTGACGATGCCGAGGACGCGCAGGACGGTGTCACCGGCCAGCGACTCGCGCACCGGACGCACGATGGGGATGGCGCCCGCGACGGCGGCCTCGAAGTACAGGTCGACGCCGGCGGCGTCGGCCGCGTCGTACAGCGCCGGGCCGTCCTGGGCGAGGAGCGCCTTGTTGGCGGTGACGACGGACGCGCCGTGCTCGACGGCGCGCAGCACGAGCGTGCGCGCGGGCTCGATGCCGCCCATGAGCTCGACGACGACGTCGGCTTTCTCGACCAGCGACTCGGCGTCGGTCGTGAGCAGGGCGCGGTCCACGACCGGGTCGCGCTCGACATCGAGCGAGCGGACGGCCACGCCGACCAGCTCGAGGCGGGCCCCGGCGCGCGCGGCGAGCTCGTCGCCCTCCGTCACCAGCCGGCGCACGACCTCCGTGCCGACGACGCCGCAGCCGAGGACGGCGACGCGCAGGGGCGGGTGGGTGCCGGGGCTGAGGGCCACGCAGGTGCCTTCCGAGCAGGGCGGTCGACGGTGCCGCCGGGGGTGGGTCGTCGGGCCGGGTGCCGCGGGCGGCGCCTGGGTCGCCGCCCAGGATAGGGCGGACGGGCAGCCGGGCGTCGCGGCCGTCCGGGCTACGGGCGCGGACCTTCTGGACGAGCGGTCTTGTTAGGCGAGGCTCACCTGGCCTACGGTGGCGTCCTGACGGATTGTCAGCAACACACGTCGCCGCCGCGCGCCGCACCCCCGGGAGCCCCCCACATGACCGCCACGACCCCCGACCAGGTCCTCGAGCCCGCTCCCGACGCGACGCTCTCGGGCGCGCTGCGCGCCGGGACGCGCGAGGACCACGAGGCCGCCGAGCGGTCCGCGTTCGTCGAGCACCTGGTCGGCGGCACCCTGCCGCTCGCGGGCTACATCGACCTCGCGGCTCAGCAGCACGCCGTGTACAGCGCACTCGAGGCGGCCGGCGACCGGCTCGTCGCCGCGGGCTCCGACGCCGGCCTGGTGTTCCCCGAGCTCGTGCGCGTCCCGGCCATCGAGGCGGACCTCGCCCACCTGCTCGGCGACGACTGGCGCACGCAGGTGCGCCCGCTGCCCGCGACGACCGACTACGTCGCGCGCCTCGAGGCCGTCGGCGACGACCTGCCGCGGTACGCCGCGCACGCCTACACCCGCTACCTCGGCGACCTGTCCGGCGGGCAGATCCTCAAGCGGATGATCGAGCGCCACCACGGGCTGCGCGGTGCCGGCGTGTCCTTCTACGACTTCCCGCAGATCCACAAGCTCAAGCCGTTCAAGGACGTCTACCGCGAGCGGCTCGACGGGCTCGCCCTCACGCCCGCGCAGCGCGACGAGGTGGTCGAGGAGGCGCGCGTCGCCTTCCGGCTCAACCGCGCGCTGTTCGCCGACCTCGCGGCCGTGCACGTCGCCTGAGCCCCACGCCCGCAGGACCCCGGCGCGCTCGACGCGCCGGGGTCCTCGCGTCCGCGGGGAACGACGGACGGGGGCGGCACCGAGCGGTGCCACCCCCGTCCGTCGTCCTGACGTCAGGCGGTCGTGGTCCCCCGGCGCCGGCGCGCGACGCCGACCATGAGAGCCCCGAGCAGCACGAACGCCACCGACGCACCGACGCCCGACAGCGCGTCGGAACCGGTCGTCGCGAGGCCCGTGCTCGCGTCGCACTCCACCTGCCCGCCGAGCGGCAGCGTGAACGACACCGGGTCGAGCGCCTCGCCGGCCGTGTAGAAGCCCGCGAAGCCCGTCGCACCGGCGGCCGTGAGCGTCGCCGGGACGCCGCTGTACGCGACCCGGCCGTCGCCCACGGTCCGCTGCCCCGCGGACAGCGCGAGCGTCGCGAGGGTCACGCGCGACGTGCCGTCGGCGCTCGTGACGGTGGCGGTGAGCACGGCCGACGTGGCACTGGTGACCTGCACCCGCGGGTCGGCGATCGTCAGCGCCAGGGCGCCGTCGTGACCCGAGAACGCGACGCGTCCGGACCACGCGGCAGCGCCCGCCGGGCCGTCGGGGTTGAAGCGGCCGGTGCCCCCGGACCACGTCCACGGACCCGTGCCGGACACGCCGGAGGGCGTGATGGAGCCGCGCGCCACCGGGCCGGCGACGTACGTGCGGAAGCTGTCCCGCACGCCCCACGTCAGGGTGGCACCGCTGACCGAGCGCGCGACGCACCTGGGCTGCGCGGCCGTGACCGTGATCGACTGCCGCAGCGTCTGGTCCGCGCCGACGAGCACGAGCGTGTGCCGCCCGGCGGGGGTCGACGCAGGAACGGTGAACTGCACGGTCACGACGCCGGCGGCGTCGGCGGTCAGCCCGCGCGCGAGCACGACGGGCGGGGAGTGCAGCTCCAGCCGGATGCCGGTCTCGCCCGGGCGGAAGCCGCCGGCCGTGAGGCTCAGCTCTCCGCCCGCGACGACCGCACCGGACGTCAGCCCCTCCACGACCAGCGGCGCGGGCGCAGCCGGAGCCGGTGCGGACGCCGGCGGCGTGGCGGGCAGCTGCGGCACGCCGTCGAACGACAGCGGCGTGCTCGTGTCCAGCGACCGGTCGCTCGAGCCGTGCGCCGCCATCGTCACGACGTGGAACGGCGTACCGGCGTGGTCGTACGTGACGCCGTTGCTGACGTAGGTCGGGCGCACGCCGGTGAACCGGACCGTGAAGGTGCCGTCCGCGGCGAGCGGTGCCATGTCACCCACGGCGGTCGTCACGCGCGGGTTCACCCACGTCGCGGCCTGGAACGTCGAGGCGTCGAGGTACCACGCGTCACCCAGCCGGGGGCCGACCGCGACGTACAGGCCGTTCGCCGCGACGCCCGCGCCGAAGCCCGTGCCACGCACGGTCAGGTCGAGCGAGCCGTCGGTCCGCAGGATGCGGTCGACCGTCACGGCCGGTCCCACCGGCTGCTCCGGGGTGGGGGTCGGCGTCGGCGTGGGCTCCGGGGTCGGCGTCGGCTCGGGGGCCGGCTCGACGAACGTCAGCGGCGTGAACGTCTCGTACGCCGCCACCGCAGCCCCCGAACCCGCGTACGTGTAGATCCCGTACCGCGCACCGGCCGCCGGCTGCTTCGCGTCCAGCTCGGCCTTGTCGACCTGCAGCGTCGCGGTGAACGACCCGTCCTCCCGCAGCTCGATCGCACCCGCGGCCGGACCACCGATCGTGGCCATCGAGTCCGCCGGGACCGCCCAGCTCGTCGCCGCGGCCTTCCGCGCGAGCGACGACACACCGACCGACGGCTGCCACACCTCGGGGAACGCACCGAACACCACGTACGCACCGGCCGCACCACCCGCCAGCGGCGGACGCGCACCGGTCGCCAGCGACGGCAGGAAGCCCGTGCCCTCGACCGTCACCGTCGTCACGCCCTCGACCGGCAGCTCCGTGCGCGACACCTGCACCGCAGGCGCCGGGGCCGGGGCCGGGGTCGGCTCGGGCGTCGGCGTGGGCTCCGGGGTCGGCGTCGGCTCCGGGGTCGGCGACGGCTCGGGGGCCGGCTCGACGAACGTCAGCGGCGTGAACGTCTCGTACGCCGCCACCGCAGCACCCGAACCCGCGTACGTGTAGATCCCGTACCGCGCACCGGCCGCCGGCTGCTTCGCGTCCAGCTCGGCCTTGTCGACCTGCAGCGTCGCGGTGAACGACCCGTCCTCCCGCAGCTCGATCGCACCCGCGGCCGGACCACCGATCGTGGCCATCGAGTCCGCCGGGACCGCCCAGCTCGTCGCCGCGGCCTTCCGCGCGAGCGACGACACACCGACCGACGGCTGCCACACCTCGGGGAACGCACCGAACACCACGTACGCACCGGCCGCACTACCCGCCAGCGGCGGACGCGCACCGGTCGCCAGCGACGGCAGGAAGCCCGTGCCCTCGACCGTCACCGTCGTCACGCCCTCGACCGGCAGCTCCGTGCGCGACACCTGCACCGCAGGCGCAGGCGCGGCCGACGCGGGCGCGGCGGCTGCGAGGCCTCCGGCGCCCAGGACGAGCGCGGTGAGCGCCCCGGTGACCGCGCGCGCGGCGCGGACCGTCCTTCGTGGATACATCGTGTTCCTCTCTCGGGGGCGGACGTGCGAGCGGGTGCCGGCGGCGCGTGGCCCGGCCGGCGTCAGGGAGGTCAGGGGGGTCACGCGGCGGAGCCGCGACGTCGCGCACGCCACCAGACAGCACCGGCGGCCGCGGCGAGCACCGCGGCACCGGCGGCGAGTGCCGGCGGCAGGGCGGAGCCGTCCGCGTCCGCGTCGTCCACCGCGGCGGCGACCGTCGGTTCGGCGGTCGGGCTCGGCGCGGGCTCGGCCGGCTCGGTCGCGGACGGCTCCGCCGGCGGGGTCGCGGGCGCGTCGTCGGTCGCGAAGGTCACGGGGGTGAACGTCTCGTTGGTGGCGTTCTCGACGCCGTGCGCGCCGATCGTCAGGACGCCGCACGTGACCTGCAGGCAGTCGATCTCGCTCGTGCCGCCCGCGGCGTCCGGTGCCGCGAACCGGGCACCCGGCACGGTGACGGTGGCGCTGAACGACCCGTCCTCGCCGAGGGTGCCGCCGTTCGCCTCGACCGCCGTCTGCGACCCGGGGAACGCGACGAAGACCTGGTAGCCCGCGTTGTCGCGTGCCGCCTCGTCCACGGCGTAGCGCAGGTCGGTGCCCGTCGCACCGCCCTGGCTGGGCCGCCACGTGCCACCCGCGGGGTCGTCGACCCACCCGAACAGCACGTACAGGCCGCCGAAGCCGCCGGTCACGACCTGGAAGCCGGATCCGGTGACCTGCAGGGTCGTGGGCTCGCCCACCGGCAGGCCGTCGACGCGGTCGACGGTCACGGACGCCGTCGAGGGCGCGGCCGCCGCGGGCGGGACCGTCGCGACGAGAGCGGCGGACGCGAGGACGGCGGCGGCCAGGGCCGGCCGACGCAGGACGGGGGTCATGGGGTCTCCTGGCTGAGGGCGGGGGGCGCGGCGTCGCGGGGCGAGCGCACGGGCAGGACGACGATCTCGCCGGGCGCGCCGGGCACACCCGACGGCCGGTGCCACACGTCGACCGGGTGCTGGTAGACCGCCGAGAGGAGGTCCGACGTCAGGACGTCGGCCGGGGCGCCGTCCGCCCGGACGCGCCCGTCGGCGAGCACGACGACGCGGTCGGCCCACGCCGCGGCGAGCGTGAGGTCGTGCAGCACGACGACGACGGCGGCGCCCTCCCGCGCGGCCTGCCGCACGCGCGCGAGCAGCGCCTCCTGGTGACGGACGTCCAGCGCGGCCGTGGGCTCATCGAGCAGCAGCACGGGCGCCTGCTGGGCGAGGGTGCGGGCGAACGACGTGCGTGCCTTCTCGCCGCCGGACAGCGTGGGGAACGTGCGGGCCGCCAGGTGGACGACGTCCGCGTCCGACATGGCCGCCGCGACCACGGCGTCGTCACCGTCCTCCTGCGGCGTGCCGCGCCACGGGTGCCGACCCATGTGCACGACCTCCTCGACCCGGAACGGGAAGGACAGCCGCATCTCCTGCAGCATGACCGCCCGCCGCCGGGCCAGCCGCCGCAGGTCCTGCGCCTGCAGCTCGACGCCGTCGAGCAGGACGCGCCCCGCGTCGGGACGCGGGTCGCCGCCGAGCACCGACAGGAGCGTCGACTTGCCGGCCCCGTTCGGCCCGACGAGCGCGACGACCTCACCGGCGTCGACCTCGAGGTCGACGCCGTCGAGCACCGTGTGGGCGCCGTACGCGACGCGGGCGCCCTCGGCGCGCAGGACGCTCATGCCCACCCCCCGGCCGAGCGGCGGGTCCGGCGGATCAGCCAGAAGAAGAACGGCCCGCCGACGAGCGCCGTCAGCATTCCGATGGGCAGGTCGGCGTAGGGGACGGCGGTGCGCGCCACGAGGTCCGCGCCGACGAGCAGCACCGCTCCCCCGAGGGCCGAGGCCGGCACGAGCACGGCGTGCGACGGCCCCACCAGCATGCGGACGAGGTGCGGGACGACGAGCCCGACGAACCCGATGACGCCGCAGAACGCCACCGCGGCGGCCGTGAGGACCGCGACCACGACCACGGCCCCGATGCGCAGCCGCTCGACGTCGACGCCGAGGTGACGCGCCGGCCGCTCGCCCAGCGCGAGCAGGTCGAGGCGGTGGCTCATGAGGACGGCGACCACCAGCCCGACGAGGACGAGGGGCGCGACGACGGCGACGTACACCCAGCGCGTGCCGTTGAGGCTCCCGAGCTGCCAGAAGACGATCTGCTCGCGCGCCTGCGTGTCACCCAGGAAGGTCAGGAACGCGACCGCTGCACCGCCGACGGCGTTGACGGCGACACCCGTGAGCACGAGCGTCACGACCTCGGTGCGGCCTCCGCCGCGCGCGGTCAGGTACACCAGCAGCGTGGCCGCCAGCCCGCCGACGAACGCGAGCAGCGCGATCGTCCACGGCCCGGCGAACGTCCAGCCGGTGACGATGACGAGGCACGCGCCGACGGCGGCACCGGAGGACACCCCGACGATGCCCGGGTCGGCGAGCGGGTTGCCGAAGACGCCCTGCAGCACGGCACCGCCGGTGGCCAGCGCCGCGCCCACCAGCATCGCCATGACGACGCGCGGGAAGCGGATCGTCCACAGCGCCTGCTCGCCGTGCTGGTGGGCGGGCAGGGGCCCGACGTCCAGGCCGAGGCGGTGCAGCACCGAGCCGAGCACCTCGGCCGGCGGCACGCGCAGCTGGCCCGTCCCCGCGGCGACGACCGCGAGAGCCACGAGCGCCACGGCGAGCCCGACGAACAGCGCGCTGCGGCGCCAGGCCGTCCCCCGCTGCGGCGCCGCGACGACGGCGGGAGCGCTCACGGCTGCCCCGGCGCGTACAGCGCGACCGCGAGGGCGTCGAGCACGTCGGCCGTGGTCGGACCGAAGCTGAGGACCTGCGAACCCTCCATGTCGACGATCCGCCGGCGCTCGCCCGCGGGCGTGCTGGCGATCGCGGGCAGGCGGTCGAGCAGGCCGTCGACGCCACCGACGGAGGTCAGGCCGTCCGTCATCATGAGGATGACGTCGGGCGACGCCGCGACCAGCCCCTCGTCGTTGACGGGGCGCATGCCGCGCCAGCCGATCTCGTGCGCGACGTCGACGCCACCGAGCGCCTCGATGAGCGCACCGGAGCCCGACCCCTCGCCGAACATGTAGTAGATCCCCGCCTGGCCGCGCACGTAGAGGAAGACGATCCGCAGCCGGTCGGCCGGGTCGGCGGGCGCGACCTGCGCGATCTGCGCGACCTTCGCCTCGACCTCGGCCTGTGTGCGCTGCGCGAGCTGCTCGCCCGCGTCGCTCACGCCGAGCCCGGCGGCGACCTGCCGCACGAGGTCGGGCGCCCCGTTCACGTCGCGGTGCGAGTCGACGACGACCACCGGGATCCCGGCCTCGCGCACCTGCAGCACGACGTCCCACGGGCCGAGCGTGGTGTCGGTGACGATCACGGTCGGCGCGAGGTCGAGGATCGCCTCGGCCGACAGGTCGTGGCCGCCCGCCGTGACGAGCGGGCGGTCGGCGATTTCCGCGAAGCCGGACGACACGTCGCGACCGACGACGCGGTCGCCGAGCCCGAGCTCGAAGACGGTGCGGGCGAGGGTGCCGTAGACGTCGAGCGCGAGGACGCGCGAGACGTCGTCGACGGTGACCTCGGTGCCCTGCGCGTCGGTCACGGTCACGGGCAGCTGCGGGTCGGGGTCGTCGGTGACGGGCCGGACGGAGGCGTCGGCCACGACCGCGGTGGCGGGCCCGGTCGCGGCCCTCGGGTCGTCGACCGGCGTGACGTCGGCGAGGTGTCGGCCGCCGTCCGCCTCGACGGCGACGGCGTCCCCGGGGCCGGAGCAGGCCGTCGTCAGCACGACGAGCAGCGTCGCCATGGTCGCGAGCAGGGTCGCACGCGCGCGCACGGCGTTCACCGCCTTCGTCCGGGGGACGCGGCGCGAGGGCGCCGCCAGGCGAACCTAACCGAGGTTAGGCTCACCTACCAACACGCGGACGGAGTGGAGTAGGACACACGTCCTACTGACCACGGGGGCGTCACCTGCAGAAACCGGTGCAGAACGCCCGGCTCAGGACGCGGCGACGTCCAGCGCCAGCAGGTCGGCGACCGTCTCGCGGCGCACGAGCACGCGCGACTCGCCCGCCGTCACGGCGACGACGGGTGGCCGCGTCAGCAGGTTGTAGTTCGACGCCATCGAGCGCCCGTAGGCACCCGTCGCGGCCACGGCGAGCAGGTCACCGGCCCGCACGTCGCCGGGCAGCTGCACCTCGTGGACGACGATGTCGCCGCTCTCGCAGTGCTTGCCGACGACGCGCGCGAGCACGGGCGCGGCGTCCGACACCCGGGACACGACCTCCGCGTGGTACTGCGCGCCGTACAGCGCGGGGCGGATGTTGTCGCTCATGCCGCCGTCGACCGACACGTAGGTGCGCACGCGGCCGTCGTCGAGACGCACGGGCTTGACCGTGCCGACCGTGTACAGGGTCAGGCCCGCGGGCCCGACGATCGCGCGACCCGGCTCGATCGACAGCCGCGGCATCGGCGTGCCGAGCTCGCGCGCGGCGTCGGCGACGGCCTGCACGACCTCCTTCGCGATGCGGTCAGGGTCGACCGGGACCTCGCCGGGCAGGTAGGCGATGCCGTAGCCGCCGCCCAGGTCGACCTCGTCGACCAGGACGCCCGTGCGGTCGCGCAGCTCCGCCCGCAGGGCGAGCACGCGCTGCGCGGCCACCGCGAACCCCGAGGCGTCGAGGATCTGCGAGCCGATGTGCGAGTGGATCCCGAGCAGGTGCAGCTCGGGGTGGTCCAGGACCCGGAGCAGCCCGGTGAGCGCCGGGCTGTCGCCGCCGTCGGGGCCGGGCGCGAGCGAGAGCCCGAACTTCTGGTCCTCGTGCGCCGTCGAGATGAACTCGTGCCCCCCGGCGTGCACGCCGGTCGTCACGCGGACCATGACCGGCGCCGGCGCACCGCCCGGACCGCGGTGCGCGCGCACGAGCGCGGCCAGGCGGTCCACCTCGACCAGCGAGTCGACGATGATGCGCCCGACCCCCGCGTCGAGGGCGGCACGCAGCTCGTCGTCCGACTTGTTGTTGCCGTGCAGGCCGACGTGCGCGCCCGGGACGCCGGCCGCCAGCGCGACGGCCAGCTCCCCGCCGCTCGCGGTGTCGACGCGCAGGCCCTCGTCGTGCACCCAGCGCGCGACGGCGCGCGTCAGCAGCGCCTTGCCCGCGTAGTACACGTCGACCTTCGTGCCGTGCTCGGCGCACGCGGCCTCGAACGCCTCGCGGTAGCCGCGGGCGCGGGCGCGCAGGTCCGCCTCGTCGAGCACGTAGGCGGGCGTGGCGTGCGTGGCCGCGAGGTCGCGCACGTCGACGCCCGCGACGCGCACGGCACCGTCTGCACCCCGCACGACGCCCGTCGACCAGGGCAGGCCGAGCGGCTCGCTCACATCCGCTCCGGGGCGCCGACCCCCAGCATGCCGAGCGCGTTCGCGAGCACCTGGCGTGTCGCGTCGTTGAGCCACAGCCGGGTGCGGTGCGCGTCGGTGACGGCCTCGTCCCCGAACGGCACGACGCGCAGCTTCTGGTCGTACCACTTGTGGTACGCGCCGGCGACGGCCTCGGCGTAGCGGGCCACGCGGTGCGGCTCGCGCAGGTCCGCCGCCTGCGCGACGACGCGGGGGAAGTCCGCGAGCAGCCCGAGCAGCTTGGCCTCGGACTCGTGGTCGAGCAGCGAGGCGTCGAACCCGTCCTCGCGGCGCACGCCGGCCTCGGCGGCGTTGCGTGCGACGGCCGCCGTGCGGGCGTGCGCGTACTGCACGTAGAACACCGGGTTCTCGTTGGTGGCCTTCGTCAGCAGGTCGAGGTCGAGGTCGATCTGCTGGTCCGACGACGAGCGCGACAGCGCGTAGCGCGCGGCGTCCACGCCGACGGCCTCGACGAGGTCGTCCATCGTGATGACCGTGCCGGCGCGCTTCGACATCCGGACCGGCTCGCCGTTCCTCATGAGGTTGACGAGCTGCCCGATGAGCAGCTCGAGGTTCACGTGCGGGGTGTCGCCGAACGCCGCGCACACGGCCATCATGCGGCCGACGTACCCGTGGTGGTCCGAGCCCAGCATGATGACGACGCGGTCGAACCCGCGCTCGCGCTTGTCGAGGTAGTACGCGATGTCGCCCGCGATGTAGGCGGCCTCGCCGTCCGACTTGATGACGACACGGTCCTTGTCGTCGCCGAACTCGGTGGTGCGCAGCCACAGCGCGCCGTCTGCCTCGAACATGTGGCCGCTCTCGCGCAGGCGCGCGACGGCCCGGTCGACGGCACCCGACTCGTGCAGCGAGTCCTCGTGGAAGTAGACGTCGAAGTCGACGCCGAAGTCGTGCAGCGACTGCTTGATCTCGCCGAACATCAGCTCGACGCCGCGCGCACGGAACACCTCGCGCGCCTCGTCGTCGGGCAGCGTGCGCGGGTCGGGCTCACCGGCGGCCAGCGCGTCGGCGATGACCCGGTCGGCGATCTCGGCGATGTACTGCCCGCCGTACCCGTCCTCCGGTGCCTCCTCGCCGCGTGCCCGCGCGACCAGCGACCGCGCGAACCGGTCGATCTGCGCGCCGTGGTCGTTGAAGTAGTACTCGCGCGTCACGTCCGCGCCCGACGCGGACAGCACGCGGGCGAGCGCGTCCCCGACCGCGGCCCAGCGCGCGCCGCCGATGTGCAGCGGGCCCGTCGGGTTGGCGGAGACGAACTCGAGGTTGACCTTGAGCCCCGCGAAGGTGTCGTTCGTGCCGTACGCCCCGCCCTGCTCGACGATGCCGCGCGCGAGCTCGCCGGCCGCCGCCGCGTCGAGGCGGATGTTGAGGAACCCCGGCCCGGCGATCTCGACCGCGGCGATGCCCGGCACGTCGCCCAGGCGGCGGGCGAGCTCCTCGGCGAACGCCCGCGGGTTCACGCCGGCCTTCTTGGCGAGCTGCAGCGCGACGTTCGTGGACCAGTCGCCGTGCTCGCGCTGACGGGGTCGCTCGATGTGCACACGGGCCGGGATCGCGGCCGGGTCGAGGGCGAACGTGCCGTCGTCGACGGCGTGCACGAGAGCGCCGCGCAGTGCGTCGGCGAGCTGGTCGGGAGTCACGGTCCCAGGGTAGGCGACCGGCGCGGGCCGCCTGCGACAGGATCCGCCCGTCGAGCCGACACACTGGGGGCGTGCTCGCCGACCTCCTGCCGCCCGGCGTCGTCGGGGTCGAGGCGTTCGGGGCGTCCGCCGCGGCCCCGCTGCTCGGTGACGAGGCCGCCGCGGTCGTACGGGCCGTGCCTGCGCGACGCGCCGAGTACGCCGCCGTGCGGGCGTGCGCACGCGACGCGCTGGAGCTGCTCGGGGCCGGCCGGCCGGCGGTGCCCAGCGCACCGGACCGGTCACCGGTGTGGCCCGCGGGCGTCGTCGGCGCCCTGACGCACTGCGACGGCTACCGCGCGGCCGCGGTCGCGCGCGCCGACGCGTGGGTGGGCGTCGGGATCGACGCCGAGCCGCTCGCACCCCTGCCCGCGGGCGTGGCTGACCTCGTGATGTCGCACGACGAGCGGGCGGCCCACGCCGCCGGGCCGTGGCCCGAGCGGCTCGTCTTCTCCGCCAAGGAGTCCGTCTACAAGGTGTGGTCCCCGGTCGTCGGCACGTGGCTCGGCTTCGAGGACGTGCGCGTGGAGGTCGGTGACGGCACCTTCACCGCGCACCTGGACCGCCCCGGGCTGGGGGTCGACGTGCTGCACGGCCGTTGGGCCACGGGGCGCGGTCTGCTCGTCACCGCGCTCGCGCTGCCGCGCTGACCTGCGGACGTTCCCGCGCGACACGCCGGGGGCGCTGCAGGCGTCAGACTGGTCGTCGGGTCGTCGGACGTGTTGACTCGGGGACGGTGGCACCGCGGCCGTCCGTCTCGGCCGCGTCCCGCGCCGCCGACCACGAGGAGGCCACCGCCCATGGTGCGACGCACCGGACTGATCGACACCGCCGTCGAGTCGCTGCGGTCCCGCATCAGCTCCGGGGAGTGGCCCGTCGGGTCGCGCATCCCGCCCGAGCCGTCGCTCGTCGAGCTGCTCGGGGTCGGGCGCAACACCGTGCGCGAGGCCGTCCAGTCCCTCGTCCACGCGGGGCTGCTGGTCCGGCGCCAGGGGTCGGGCACGTACGTGCTGTCGTCCTCCGAGCTCGCCGTCACCATGAGCCGCCAGATCGCCGACGCACGGCAGCGCGACGTCGTGTCCGTGCGCCGGGCGCTGGAGATGGAGGCGGCCCGGCTGGCGGCGCACCGTCGCACCGCGACCGACGCCTCCGACCTGCTCGCCAAGCGTGACGCCCGAGCCCGCGCCTACGCGGGCGGCGACCTCGACGAGATGGTCTCGACGGACCTCGAGCTGCACCGGACGATCGTCCGCACCTCGGCGAACCCCGTGCTGCGATCCCTGTACGACAACCTCATCGAGGCCATCGGGGACAACATCCGCTTCAACTTCGTCACCGACGCGCACGCGCACGACTCGCACGACTCGCTCATCGAGGCCATCGTCGCGGGCGACCCCGACCGCGCCGCGTCCGAGACGAGCGACTACCTGTCGGGCCTGCTCGACGACGCGTGAGCCGCAGCACCGGAAAGCGGGCGGAGAGGCCCCGGGAGGGCTGGTAGTCTCGGGGATCGCCGCGCGCCCGTAGCTCAGCGGATAGAGCGTCTGCCTCCGGAGCAGAAGGTCGAAGGTTCGAATCCTTTCGGGCGCACCACACGAGAGCCCCACCGCCGTTCCCGGCCGTGGGGCTCTCGCGCACCCAAGCGTGCGACGCTGCCGTGCTCGGACGCCGCGACGCACGTCCGCATGGGCCGCACGCTGGGGCGGCGGTCGGGGCTGCGGCAACCGCCCGGCCCACGACTACGACTACGACTACGACCACGACCACGACCACCGCACCGGGACGGTGACGCTGTCGTCCCCCGTGGACCTGTCCGAACGGCTCGACCCGGCCACCCTGCACGTGGGCGAGGAGATCACGGTCACGCCCGCCCGCGTCGCCACCTCGGCGGTACCGGGGGTACCGGTCGTCGACGTCGTCCAGGGCAGCACCCGCGGAGTCCGAGCCGACGCGCGCCGAGGGCGGGCCGCTGGCACGCTCCGGGTATGACGACTCCGCACCCGGCGGACGGGGACCCCACGTCCCCCGTCGACGACAGCACGTCACTGCGAGGCGACGAGCAGAACCCTGGCACGGGTGCCCCGGAGCATGGCCCCCGACGGAACCGGTCGTGGTGGTGGGCCACCGCGCTGACCCTGGCGCTGGGGTTCACCGTGCCGTCCGTGGTCGCCGCCAGGTCGGAGGTCCTCGACACCGCCCTGGCCCGCGACATGCAGGAGCGCGGCGCCCGCGCCACGGCCACACAGGTCGAGGTCTACGAGGCGCCGACGTGCCGCTTCTGCTTCGCCTCCGACGACGTCCGGGCGCAGGTCGACGGCAGGAGCGTCGACCTGCGGGGCGTCGACGTGCCGTTCGGCGACGTCCCGGTCGACACCTGGGCCGCAGCACCCGACGGCACGCGGTACGCCGGGCCGCTCGCCGTGCGGCAGGACCCGCAGGACCGCACCCTCGTCATGGCGCAGGCCGACGTCGACGACTACGTCGACGGCGGGAACGCGCGCACCTGGCTCGTCGTCGCCGGCGTCAGCGCGACCGTCACGGCGGTGCTGCTCGGCCTGATCGCGTGGCGCGTCTGGGTCCCGTGGCTGCGCAGCCGGCGGGCAGGGTGACCCCCGCGGCGCGTCGACCACCTCGACGTGGGAGGTGACGCGGCGCCTGCCCCGCTGCGCTGCGGACCCTCCCGACCGCCGGGGCCGTGGCCCGGCGCCCGCAGGTCGAGGGACCAACGGCCCCGGCGCCGGGACCGCCCGGCGAGGATCGTGGGGTCATGACAGCGATGGTGGTGTTCGAGTCCATGTTCGGCGGCACCCAGGCGATCGCCGAGGCGGTTGCTGCGGGCATCGCGTCGTGCGGCCTGCCGGTCGACGTCGTCGAGGTCGGCCGCGTCGTGGGTGCCGGGGAGCGCACACCGTGGCGCGCGACGGACGTGCTGCTGCTGGCCGTGGGAGGGCCCACGCACCTGCGCGGCATGAGCACCAACGACTCGCGCACGCAGGCCCGCGCTCACGCCCCGACCGTCTCCGGCCTCACCGGGCTGGACCGCTGGCTCAGCTCGGCGCCGGACCTGGTGGCCGACACCCCGGTGGCCGCGTTCGACACCGCCTGGGGCACACCGGACAGCGGCTCCGCGGCGCACGCGATCGCCGAGCGCCTGCAGGCGCTGTCCGGGAAGCTCGTCGCGCCGCCCACGTCCTTCGAGGTCGCCGGGACCACCACCGGGCCGACGGACGCGGAGCTCGAGCGGGCGTTCGGCTGGGGCGCCACGCTCGTGTCCGCGCGGGCGTAGCAGGCGACCTCGACGCGCGGCGGGCCACCGCCTGCGCCGGCGACGTCCGGCCGCCCCGACACGTCGCCCGGGGGTGGGACTCAGGTCCCCTCACGGGCGCGCGGGAGCGGCGGGAAGCGGCGTGCGTCACACCCCGAGGACTTTCATCCCATCTTTTTGGGACCCCCTGTACCTAGCGTCTGTACCAGCGGCAGACGGCTCCAGCGTCGGCCATCCCACCCACTACCCGGGGAGTCCATGGTGTCCGAGACCACCAAGAAGAGCACCCGCGCGAAGGCCCCCGCCGACGCGCCGACCGAGGTGTCCTCGGCCGCCGGTGCCCAGCCCGCCGGCACCGCCCTCGGCGTGACCGAGCCCGACGAGGTCGCCCAGGCCATCGACGAGCTCGTCGCCAACGCCACCAAGGCGCTCGCCGAGTTCGCGTCGATGACGCAGGAGGACGTCGACCGCTTCGTCAAGAAGGGCGCGGTCGCCGCGCTCGACCAGCACGGCCAGCTGGCCAGGCTCGCGGTCGAGGAGACCGGGCGTGGCGTCTTCGAGGACAAGGCCGTCAAGAACATCTTCGCGTGCGAGCACGTCACCAACTCGATGGCGAACCTCAAGACGGTCGGCGTCATCAACGTCGACGAGCTCAACGGCATCACCGAGATCGCCGAGCCCGTCGGGGTCATCGCCGGCATCACGCCGGTGACCAACCCCACCTCGACCGCGATCTTCAAGTCGCTGATCTCGCTCAAGACCCGCAACCCGATCATCTTCGCGTTCCACCCGAACGCGCAGCGGTCGTCGGTCGCGGCCGCCCGGATCGTGCGGGACGCGGCCGTCGCCGCGGGCGCCCCCGAGCACTGCATCCAGTGGGTCGAGGTCCCGTCGCTCGCCGCGACCGGCGCCCTCATGAACCACCCGGGCGTCGCCACGATCCTCGCGACCGGCGGCAACGCCATGGTCAAGGCCGCCTACTCGTGCGGCAAGCCCGCTCTCGGGGTCGGCGCCGGCAACGTCCCGGCGTACGTCGAGAAGACCGCCAAGCTCGCGCGGGCGATCAACGACATCGTGCTGAGCAAGGCCTTCGACAACGGCGTCATCTGCGCCTCCGAGCAGGCCGCGATCCTCGACGACGAGATCTACGACGCCGCGATGGCGGAGTTCGCCCGGCTGCACGCCTACCGCGTGAGCCCGGCGGAGAAGGCGAAGCTCGAGCAGTTCATCTTCGGCGTCGAGTCCGGCGGCGAGAACTGCGGCGGAGCGAAGCTCAACCCCGCCGTCGTCGGCAAGTCGCCCCAGTGGATCGCGGAGCAGGCCGGCTTCACGGTGCCCCGCGACACGTCGATCATCCTCGCCGAGGTCACCGGCGTCGGCCCCGCCGAGCCGCTGACCCGCGAGAAGCTGTGCCCCGTGCTGGCGGTGCTGCGCGCGTCGTCCACCGAGGAGGGCATCTCACTGGCCGAGCAGATGGTCGAGTTCGACGGTCTGGGCCACTCCGCTGCCATCCACACGCAGGACGAGGCGCTCACGATCGAGTTCGGCAAGCGCGTCAAGGCGATCCGGGTCATCTGCAACGCACCGTCGTCGCTCGGCGGCATCGGTGACATCTACAACGCGTTCATCCCGTCGCTCACGCTCGGCTGCGGCTCGTACGGCCACAACTCGGTGTCGAACAACGTGTCGGCGGTCAACCTGATCAACGTCAAGCGCGTGGGCCGGAGGAACAACAACTTGCAGTGGTTCAAGGTCCCCGCCAAGACGTACTTCGAGCCCAACGCGATCCGCTACCTCGCGGACATGGCGGACGTCGAGCGCGTCACCATCGTCACCGACACCACCATGACCAACCTCGGCTTCGTCGACAAGGTCCTCGACGTCCTGCGTCGGCGCTCGAACAACGTCGCCGTGCAGATCATCGACGAGGTCGAGCCCGAGCCGTCCGTGCGCACGGTCCAGAAGGGCGCCGCGAACATGCGGCACTTCCGTCCCGACACGATCATCGCCCTGGGCGGCGGCTCGCCCATGGACGCCGCGAAGGTCATGTGGCTGCTCTACGAGCACCCCGAGATCGTGTTCTCCGACCTCAAGCAGAAGTTCTTCGACGTGCGCAAGCGCGCGTTCAAGTTCCCCGTGCTGGGCGACCTCGCCAAGCTCGTCTGCATCCCCACCACGTCGGGCACGGGCGCGGAGGTCACGCCGTTCGCCGTCATCAGCGACCCCGAGTCGGGCAAGAAGTACCCGCTCGCGGACTACGCGCTGACGCCGACCGTCGCGATCATCGACCCGGTGCTCACGCACAAGATGCCGCGCTCGCTCGCGGCCGACTCCGGGTTCGACGCCCTGACGCACGCGACCGAGGCGTTCGTCGCCGTGTACGCCAACGACTTCACCGACGGCATGGCCCTGCAGGCCATCCGGCTCATCTTCGACAACCTCGCGCAGTCGGTGAACGGCGACCCGAGCGACCCGGTCACGCAGGACGCGCGGGAGAAGATGCACAACGCGGGCACCATCGCCGGCATGGCGTTCGGCAACGCGTTCCTCGGCATCGTGCACGCGATGGCGCACACGATCGGGTCGACGTACCACCTGGTGCACGGCCGGACGAACGCCACGCTGCTGCCGCACGTGATCCGCTACAACGGGACCGTCCCGACCAAGCTCACGAGCTGGCCGAAGTACGAGTCGTACGTCGCGCCCGAGCGGTTCCAGCAGATCGCCGCGATGCTCGGCCTGCCGGCGTCGACGCCCGAGGAGGGCGTCGAGTCGTACGCCCTGGCCGTCGAGGCGCTGCGCGCCAAGGTCGGCATCCCCTCGTCCTTCCAGGCGCAGGGCGTCGACGAGCAGGAGTTCATGAGCCGGCTCGACGAGGTCGCGATGGGCTCCTACGAGGACCAGTGCGCCCCGGCGAACCCGCGCATGCCGATGATCGACGACATGAAGGACCTCATGACCGCGGCCTACTACGGCACGTCGCTGGAGGACGTCCGGAACCGCCGCGAGCGGGCGGGGGCCTGACCGACTCCCCGACGGTCCGCCGCGCCACCTCGTGGCCGCGGCCCCCCGTCACCGCTCCGACGCCCCCGACCGGCACTGCCGGGCGGGGGCGTCGCCGTGCACCGGGCCACGCCCGGCCGTCCACCGCGCGCCGTGGGCCATGTCGGGGCAAACTGGGCGCCCCCGGCCACCCCCCGGCCGGGCTCCCGAACCGAAGGAGGGTCCCCGTGGCCGCGCTCGGCTCCCCCACCCGTCGTCCTCAGCCCCGCACCGTGACGCCCCGCCGCGGGTTCCGCGTCGTCCACGCGCTCGCAGCGGGTGCTCTCGCGCTGGGCCTGACCGCGTGCACCGACGGTGACGTGCAGGAGGCCGCCGACGGCCTGTCGAACGCCGCGCAGGGCGCCGCCGACGAGCTCACCGCGGCCGGCGACAAGATCCAGCAGGCGCTCTCCGACGCCCAGACCCACGCCGACGAGGCACGTGCCGGTGTCGACGCCGCCCGGGCCGAGGTGGCCGGGCTCGGCGACGACGCGCGCGGTCAGGCCGACGCCGCGGTGACCTCGGCGCAGGCGGCCGTGGACCAGGCGGAGCAGGCCGTCGAGGAGGCGCAGGCCGACGGGGCCGAGGCGTCGGCCCAGGCGCTGGCCGACGCGCAGGCCAAGGTCGACGCAGCCCGCGCGGAGCTCGACGCCGTCACCGCGGGCGCGGGTGCCGAGGCGGGCGGTGCGCTGCAGGACCTGGGCGGCCAGCTCGCGGCCCTGGGCGAGGACCTCAAGGCCGCGACGCAGTGAGGTCGAGCGGCTGCCGTCCGACGGGTGGGTGGGTCGTGGGTGAAATCCGCGACTTGCCCGCGCGGACGTTGTCCGAGAGCCTCCACCTGCCGATCTTGATGGCATGACCGTTCGCACGCAGAGCCGCGAGGTGCGCCGCCACCGCACGGAGTGGTGGGTCGTCGCCGCATGGGCGTCGCTCGCTCTCCTCGTGGTCAGCGGCCTGCTCGCCGCCGCCGGCCTGCTCTGAGCGCACCACCCCGGGACCCGGCCGCGCCGCCGGACCCTATGCTCACCGCGTGACGAGCAGGTGGCAGCAGGTGGCAGCAGCGGCGGGGCTGCTGGACGCGGACGGCTCCGCGCGCGCGACGATCTTCGCCGAGATGTCCGCGCTCGCGACCCGCACGGGCGCCCTCAACCTCGGGCAGGGGTTCCCCGACGTCGACGGGCCGGAGCCGGTCGCGCGTGCGGCGTCCGACGCGATCCTCGCCGGCGTCAACCAGTACCCGCCGGGGCCGGGCACCGCGCCGCTGCGCCAGGCGATCGCCACCCACCAACGCACCCGCTACGGCCTCGAGGTCGACCCCGACACCGAGGTGCTGGTCACCACGGGCGCGACCGAGGCGCTGGCCTCCGCCGTCCTCGCGCTCACCGGCCCCGGTGACGAGGTGCTCACGCTCGAGCCGTACTACGACTCGTACGCGGCCGTGATCGCGATGGCGGGTGCCACGCACACGACCGCGCCCCTGCGGCCGACGCCCGACGGCTTCCGCCTGGACGTCGTGGCGCTCGAGCGCGCGGTGACCCCGCGCACGCGCCTGCTGCTCCTCAACTCCCCGCACAACCCGACGGGCGCCGTGCTGCGCCGCTCGGAGCTCGAGGCGGTCGCGCTCGTGGCCCGCGCGCACGACCTGCTCGTGGTGACCGACGAGGTCTACGAGCACCTGGTCTTCGGCGTCGAGCACGTGCCCGTCGCGACGCTCCCCGGCATGGCGGCCCGGACGCTGACCGTCTCGTCGAGCGGCAAGACGTTCTCCTTCACGGGCTGGAAGATCGGCTGGGTCACCGGGCCTGCGGAGCTGGTCGCCGCCGTCCGGACGATCAAGCAGTTCCTCACGTACGTCTCGGGCGCACCGTTCCAGCCGGCGGTCGCGCAGGCGCTGACGGACCCGGCGGCGCTGGCCTGGGTCGACGGGCTCGTCGCGTCCCTCGCCGAGCGGCGCGACCTGCTGTCCGAGGGCCTGCGGGACGCCGGCTTCGACGTCGTCCGGCCGGACGGGACGTACTTCGTCCTCGCCGACGCCGCTGCGCTGGGGGCCGTCGACGGCGCGACGTTCTGCCGCGACCTGCCGGCTCGCGCCGGGGTCGTCGGCGTCCCGGTCGGCGCGTTCACCCGCGCCGGTTCGCCCACGCACGACGCGCTGCGCACCTGGGTGCGGTTCACGTTCGTCAAGCGTCAGGACGTGCTGGAGGACGCCGTCACGCGCCTGCGTTCCGCGTTCGGCTGACGCGCCCGGCGCCGCTCAGGCGAGCTGCCACGCACCGCCGCGCCGGAACGCCGGCGTGGCCAGCGCCAGCACCGCCAGGCCCGTCACGGCCGCGCCGAGCATCACCGCGGCCATCGCGACCGCGCCGCCACCCAGGACGCCGGAGAGGTTCGCCACGACGCCACCGGTCCCGGCCTGCAGCGCACCGATGACCGCCGCCGCGGTGCCGGCCATCGCTCCGTGACGTCCCAGGGCGATGGCGGACGCGTTGGGCGGCGCGAAGTTGACGAGGGCGAGCACCAGCCACAGCACCACGAGCAGGGCCCACAGCCCGCCCGCGCCGGTCAGCGCCAGCACCAGCAGGACCCCGGTGAGCACGACCGTCAGGACGATGGCCACCCGCAGGATCCGGATGGGCGCGACACGACGCACGATCGCCGCGTTGATCTGCGCACCGAGGACGAGACCCGCCCCGTTGACGGCGAACAGCAGCGCGAACTGGTGGCCCGTCAGCCCGTACCCGACCTGCAGCACGAACGGCGAGGCCACGACGTAGGTCATGAGCACGGCCATGGTCAGTCCCGGCAGCACCGCGAGCGCGACGAAGTGCCGGTCCCGCAGCAGCCGCCCGTACCCGGACAGCGCGGTGCGCACGCCTCCCGGCCGGCGCCGCTCGGGCGGCAGCGTCTCGGGCATGCGCAGCAGGACGACGACCCACAGCGCCACGCCGAAGAGCGCGAGGAACACGAACACCGCGCGCCAGCCCCACTGCCCCGCGATGAGCCCGCCGAGCGAGGGCGCGAACAGCGGTGCGACGCCGATGACGAGCATGAGCCGTGACATCATCCGCGACGCGTCGGACCCCGTGAAACGGTCGCGGATCAGCGCCATCGCGACGACCGTGGCCGACGCGTTGAAGAAGCCCTGCGCCACGCGCAGCGCGACCAGCGGCACGATCGCGGGGGCGATCGCGCACAGCAGCGACACCACGACGTGCATCGCGACGCCGACGAGCACCGGGGCGCGGCGCCCGAACCGGTCGGACAGCGGCCCGATGACGAGCTGCCCGACGGCCCCGCCGATCAGCATGCCGGTCATCGTCAGCTGCGCGGCGGCGGCGGAGGTGCCGAGGTCGCGCGCGACGTCGGGCAGCGACGGCAGGTAGATGTCGGTGGACACCGCGGGGAGCGCGCACATGGTGCCCAGCAGGAGCACGTAGCGCGCGTCGGGGCGGTGGGCCGGCGCGTCGTCCGGGGGTGCGGCGCCGGTCGACGGGGGGCCGGTGACCGACGAGCCGGGCGAGCCCGAGGCAGCGGACGAGGGGCCGGCGGCGGTGGCCGGCGGCAGGGAACCGGGGACAGTGGCGCGAGGGCGGGACGAGTGCATCGCTCTCTATGGTCGCACCGCGGGCGCTCGTGCACGAATCGATTCGATCGGCGGGTCGTCGGCAGGTCCGGGTCGGGGCGCGACCTGGGCCGGTCCGCGTCCGGGTCGGCGCGGGCCCGGCCTGCGGCGATGGTGCGCGTGTCGGTGCCCGGTGGCAGGCTGACCGGCATGTGCGGCAGGTACGCCTCCTTCCGGGAGGACCAGGCGATCGCCGACGAGTTCGCCGTGGCGACCGTCGCGGACGACGTGCGCCTGCTGCCGCCGTCGTGGAACGTCGCGCCGACGGACGGCGTCCGGATGGTCGTCGAGCGCGCGGACCGCGCCACGGGCGAGATCACGCGCCAGCTGCGCGTCGCCCGGTGGGGCCTGGTGCCGTCGTGGGCCAAGGACCCGTCGATCGGCAGCCGCATGATCAACGCCCGCGTCGAGACGCTCGCCGACAAGCCGGCGTTCGCCAAGCCCCTGGCGGCACGCCGCGCGCTGCTCCCGGCGGACGGCTACTACGAGTGGCAGGCCGCCCCCGAGCCGCCCGCCGGCTCGCCGCGCGCCCGCAAGGCGCCCAAGCAGCCGTTCTGGATCCACCCGCAGGACGGCTCGGTCGCCGCTCTCGCCGGCCTGTACGAGTTCTGGCGCGACCCGACCAGGGCCGACGACGACCCCGACCGCTGGCTCGTCTCGGTGACGATCGTGACGCGCGCGGCCACCGAGGCGATGGCGGCGATCCACGACCGGCAGCCGCTCGTCCTCCCGCCCGACGCGTGGTCCGCGTGGCTGGACCCGGCCGTCGGGGCCGACGGTGCCCGCGAGCTCCTCGACGTGCCTCCCCCGCCCCTGCGCGCGACGCCGGTGTCGACCGGCGTCAACGCGGTGGCCAACAACGGCCCGTCCCTCATCACCCCCACGGGCCCCGACCTCACGACGTGACCCCGTCGCGGGTGGGGTCGGGGACGTCTGGCGACCCGGTGCCCGCCCCCGAGCGCGGCGACCGTCAGCGGGCGGCCGACTCCAGGCGGTACGGGAGGACCTCGCCGACACCGGCCAGGTCGCGCGCCGGCTGCGGGGTCAGCGCGAAGCGGGGGTCGCCGGACAGCACCTGGGCCGTGCCCGCGTCGACGAGCACGGTGCTCGGCTCCGCGACGTCGGTGAGCCGCGCGGCCAGGTTCACGCTGGGGCCGAAGACGTCACCGAACCGGGACAGCACGCGGCCCCAGACGAGTCCGACCCGCACGGGTGTCACGCCGCGCGCACCCTCGGCGAGCCCGCCGGCGCCGCGCGCCGCCTCGACGTCGAGCGACGCCCCGAACGCGTCGGCGAGCCCGATCGCGATGGCCGCGCCCGCGCCCGGGGAGTCCGCGATGAACAGCACCGCGTCGCCGATCGTCTTGACGACGCGTCCACCGGCGTTGACGACCACGTCGCGCGCCGCCGTCTCGAACCGCTGGACGAACAGCGACAGGTCCGTCGACCCCAGCCCGGCCGTGCGGCGCGTGAACGACACCATGTCGGCGAACCCGACCGCACGCGCGAGCGGCAGCATCGTGCCGTCCACGGCGACGTCGCGCAGGTGGCCGAACTCGGCGGCGTAGCGGTCGGCGACGGCCGCGAGCTGGCGCCGGTAGGAGTGCAGGAGCTGCTGCTCGAGCAGGGGGGCGAGGTCGCGCAGACGGTCGAGGACCAGCAGGCGCGCGGAGGTGTCGTCGAGCTCGTACCGCGTCGCCATGTCCTCGACGAGGGCCTCGACCTGCCACAGCGCGAGCCGGTCCGACGTGTGCCCGAGCGCGCGGATCACGGTCACGACGGTGCTCAGCGCCAGGCCGTGCACGACGACGAGCTCCTGGGCCATCGCGAGGGCGCGCGCGTCACGCTCGGTGAACATGACCTCGTCGTCGCCGAGGCTCGGCAGCCCGAGGGTCCGCCAGAAGTCGCGCACGGTGTCGAGGTCCAGCCCGGTGCGGTGCGCCAGGTCCCGTGCGCTGAGCGTCCGGGGACCGCCGAGCAGGAGCTCGTCGAGCGCGTCCGTGGTGCCGCTGGCGGGCGCCGCGGGGGGCGTCGGGAAGGGGTCGGCACCCGCCGTCCCGCTGTCCTGTCCCCGCACTTCCGGCACGGCACGCAGCCTAGTTCACGGGGCTGTGTCGCCGGTCACCCGCACGTGCGTGACGTCGCCGGCCAGCACGCGGCGCGTCGCACCGTCGTCGGCGCGCACGACGAGCGCGCCGTCGTCGCCCAGCTCCGTCGCCGTACCGACGAGCGCGGTGCCGTCGGGCAGCTCGACGCTCACGCGCTGCCCGACGGTCGCGCACACCGACGCCACCTCGTCGAGCAGGCCCGCCGCGACGGCGTCGCCCTGGTGCTCGGTCCAGCGCTGCGCGACCTCGTCGAGCGCCCGGACGAGGGCGACGAGGACGTTCGCCCGGTCCGCCGCCCGGGCGCCGGCGATCGCGAGCGACGTCGCCCAGGGCACGGGCAGCTCGTCGGGCCGCTGGTCGACGTTGACGCCGATGCCGACCGCGACGGCCGGCACGTCCGGGACCACCTGGGCGAGGACGCCCGCGACCTTGCGCGCGGTCCCCCACCCGTCGAGGTGCTCGGCCTCGTCGCCGAGGTCGACGAGCACGTCGTTGGGCCACTTGAGGACCGCCGGGACGCCCGCGGTGGCGCGCAGCGCACGCACCGCACCCAGCCCCGCCAGCAGCGGGAGCCACGCGTACGTCGCCGGCCCCGACCGCGGACGAGCGACGAAGGTGCACGTCAGCGACGAACGGGGCGGTGTCGTCCAGGTGCGTCCGGCGCGCCCGTGCCCCGCGCTCTGGTGCTCGGCGACCAGGAGGCTCGCATGGGGCCACGTGTCGGGCGCGGCACGCAGGCCGGCGACGACGGCGTCGTTGGTCGACGCGGTCTCCTCGACCACGTCGAGGCGTGCGAGGGGTCCCGCGGGGGCGAGCAGCAGCTCGCGCAGCGTGTCGACCTCGAGGGGCGGGCGCACGGTCATCCGGCCATCATCGCGCAGCACCGGTCGGCGGCGCCGCACCAACGCTCGCGGCCCTTCTTGTGGGGTCTCCACAGGCGCTCCCGGCCAACACGGTCGGCGGGGTGCACGCTGCGGGTCGACGCGCACAACTAGCCTTCGTCGGGTGACCCAGGACGACCCCGGCGCGCTCAGCGTCCCGACCGCACCCTCCCGGACGACCGCGGGGCTCCTCGAGGACCTGCGGGTGCGGCGTGCCGCGGCCGTCGGCGCCGCCGAGGAGAACGCCGTCGTCAAGCAGCACGCGCGCGGCAAGAAGACGGCCCGCGAGCGCATCGAGGCACTGCTCGACGCGGGCTCGTTCGTCGAGCTCGACGCGTTCGTGCGGCACCGCTCGACCAACTTCGGCCTTGAGAAGAAGCGCATCGCGGGCGACGGCGTGGTCGTCGGGCACGGCACGGTCGACGGCCGTCCGGTGTGCGTGTACTCGCAGGACTTCACGGTCTTCGGCGGGTCGCTGGGCGAGGTGCACGGGCAGAAGATCACCAAGGTGATGGACCTCGCGCTGCGCACCGGGGTGCCGCTGGTCGGCATCAGCGACGGCGGCGGCGCGCGCATCCAGGAGGGGGTGGCGGGCCTCACGCAGTTCGCGGAGATCTTCCGGCGCAACGTCGCGGCCTCGGGCGTGATCCCGCAGATCAGCCTGATCCTCGGCCCGTCGGCGGGCGGCGCGGTGTACTCCCCCGCCCTGACGGACTTCATCGTCATGGCCGACGGCACGTCCAACATGTTCATCACGGGCCCGGACGTGATCCGGGCGGTGACGGGCGAGGACGTGGGCTTCGAGGAGCTCGGCGGCGCGACGACGCACTCGACGCGCTCGGGCGTCGCGCACTACATGGCGTCCGACGAGGACGACGCGATCGACTGGGTCCGCACGCTGCTCGCGTACCTGCCGACCAACAACCTGGCCGAACCGCCCTCCTACGGGCACGACGCGGACCTCGAGGTGACGGACGACGACCGTGTGCTCGACACGCTCGTCCCCGACTCCGACAACCAGCCCTACGACATGCACACGGTGCTCGAGACCGTCCTGGACGACGGCAGCTTCCTCGAGGTGCAGTCGCTGTACGCCCAGAACGTCGTGATCGGCTTCGGGCACGTCGAGGGGCACCCGGTCGGCATCGTGGCCAACCAGCCGATGCAGATGGCGGGGACGCTGGACATCAACGCCGCGGAGAAGGCCGCGCGGTTCGTGCGCACGTGCGACGCGTTCGGCATCCCCGTGCTGACGTTCGTCGACGTGCCCGGCTTCCTGCCGGGCACGGACCAGGAGTGGAACGGCATCATCCGGCGCGGAGCCAAGCTCATCTACGCGTACGCGGAGGCCACGGTCCCCCTCGTCACCGTCATCACGCGCAAGGCCTACGGAGGCGCGTACATCGTCATGGGCTCCAAGCAGCTCGGCGCCGACGTGAACCT
Organism: Cellulomonas dongxiuzhuiae; assembly: GCF_018623035.1. Lineage (NCBI taxonomy): Bacteria > Bacillati > Actinomycetota > Actinomycetes > Micrococcales > Cellulomonadaceae > Cellulomonas > Cellulomonas dongxiuzhuiae. Next base: position 1,132,550 of record NZ_CP076023.1, on the reverse strand, counting down.
CGCCTGGCCGACCGCGCAGATCGCCGTGATGGGCGCCGGTGGCGCCGTGAACATCCTGCAGCGCGGCGCGCTGCGGACGGTCGCCGAGGCGGGTGGCGACGTCGAGGCCGAGCGCCGCCGCCGCACGGCCGAGTACGAGGACGCGATCGTCAACCCGTGGGACGCGGCCGAGCGCGGCTACGTCGACGACGTCATCGAGCCGTCCGAGACCCGCGCGCAGATCGTCCGCGCGCTGCGCCTGCTGCGCAGCAAGCGTGCGAGCCTGCCACCCAGGAAGCACGGGAACATCCCGCTGTGAGGAGTCAGTCATGAACGACGGCGGCCACGACGAGCACGAGGGCCACGGTCACGGCCACCCCGACGAGCACGACCCGGCGTCGCACGGGCGCGAGCCGCTCAGCGGCGTCGACGCGGACGAGCTGCACCGCACGGTCGACGAGCTGGCGGCGGCGCTGCACGCGTACGTCGAGACAGCGGTGGGCGTGCGTGCGGAGTTCGGCGCGCGCGAGGCCGACGAGGACCCGCGCGTGCTCGCGCTCGAGGGTCGGGTCGGCGCGCTGAACGCCCAGCTGTACGACCTGCTGCACGCGCGCCTCGGCCTGCACGCGGACCTGACGGGCATGACGTGGGACGACGGCGACACGGACGCCGACGCCCCCGTCGAGCCCGGCGACCACGACACCTTCCACCTCGGGTTCGTCGTCGAGCTGCCGCCCACGGTCAGCGACCTGACCCTCGACGCGGTCATCGACCTCGTCGACGACGGCGGCGCGCAGATCGCGCACACGCTCACGGAGCGCGGGTACGTCGTCGGCGAGTGGGGCGCGGGGCGCGGTGCCCCGGTGCTGCTCGACGACGAGGACGACGAGGAGGACCTGTGACCGCCGAGCCGCAGGACGTCGCACGTGCCGAGGCCCACGTGCACGTGGTGCGGGGGGCACCGGACGACGACGAGCTCGCGGCGCTGGTCGCCGGGCTCGTCGCGACCGCGGCGGGCCACGGCCCGCAGGACGAGGACACCGACGCGCCCGCGCGGGCCGCGCGCGCACGGTGGATGGCACCCGGGCGACTGCGCGGGGCGGCCGTGCCCGCGCACGGTCCCGACGCGTGGCGGTGGAGCCTGCGCGTCTGACGCATAGGGTGCTGGGGGTGACGTCCTCCTCGGTCTCCCCCCGTCCGGTCAGCCCCGTCGACGCCGTCGCCGACGCCTACGTGACCACGCTCGCCCGCCTGCACCCCGTGGGTGCGACCTACCTGGGCGTCGCCGGGCACGAGCGCGAGATGACGGACTTCTCCCCCGAGGCAGCGGCGGAGCGGGCCGCGGCCGCGCGCTCGGCCCTGCTCGCGATCGAGGGCCTGCCGGCGGCGGACGCGGTGGACGAGGTGACGACGGCGTCGATGCGGTACGCGCTCGGCACCGAGATCGACCTGCACGACGCCGGCGAGACCGCGCGCCTGCTCAACAACGTGTCGTCTCCCTCGCAGCAGGTCGTCGAGACCTTCGACCTCATGGCGAGCGACACCGAGCAGGCGTGGGACGACATCGCCGCGCGGCTCGCGGCCGTGCCCGCGGCCATGTCCTCGTACGTCGCGTCGCTGCGCTCGGCCGCCGCCCGTGGTGACGTCGCCGCCGCCCGCCAGGTGGCGGCCGTGGTCCAGCAGGCCCGCGAGGTCGCCGACCCGCAGCGGTCCGCGTTCACGCGGCTCGTCCGCGGCGCCGACGCGCGCCGCGTGCTGGGTGACGACCACCCCCTGCGCGCCGACCTCGAGCGTGCGGCGGGCGTGGCACGTGAGGCGTACGCGGACCTGGCGCGCGTCCTGGCCGACGAGCTCGCGCCGCTGGCGCCGCAGGACGACGCGGTCGGCCGTGAGCGGTACGCGCTGTGGTCCCGGCACCACGTGGGTGCGGTCCTGGACCTCGACGAGACGTACGCCTGGGGGCTCGAGGAGCTCGCCCGCGTGCAGGCGGAGCAGGCGCAGGTCGCGGCGCAGGTCGCCGGGCCGGGCGCGAGCGTCGCGCAGGCGGTCGCGCTGCTCGACGCCGACCCGGCGCGGCAGCTGCCCGACACCGACGCGCTCCGGGCGTGGATGCAGGCGACCTCGGACGCCGCGATCGGGGCGCTCGACGGCACGCACTTCGACATCCCCGCACCGGTACGGACCCTCGAGTGCCGCATCGCGCCGTCGCACACGGGCGCGATCTACTACACCGGCCCCAGCGACGACTTCAGCCGCCCGGGGCGGATGTGGTGGTCGGTGCCCGAGGGCGTCACGTCGTTCTCGACGTGGCGCGAGCGCACGACCGTCTACCACGAGGGCGTCCCCGGTCACCACCTGCAGATCGCCCAGGCCGTGTTCGAGCGCGCGACGCTGAACTCGTGGCGGCGGCTCGCGGCGTGGACGTCGGGTCACGGCGAGGGCTGGGCGCTGTACGCCGAGCGGCTCATGGCCGACCTGGGCTTCCTCGACGACCCGGGCGACCGCCTCGGCATGCTCGACGGGCAGCGGCTGCGCGCCGCCCGCGTCGTGTTCGACCTGGGGATGCACCTGGGTCTGCCTGCCCCGGCCGAGGTCGGCGGCGCGTGGACGCCGGAGTCCGGCTGGGACTTCCTGCGGTCCAACGTGAACATGTCGGACGCGTTCGTGCGCTTCGAGTTCACGCGCTACCTCGGCTGGCCGGGGCAGGCACCGTCGTACAAGGTCGGGCAGCGCCTCTGGGAGCAGGCACGGGAGACGGCGCGGTCCACCGCGTCGGACCGTGGCCAGCGGTTCGACCTGCGCGACTTCCACGCCCGTGCCCTCGCGCTCGGCTCCGTCCCGCTCGCGGTGCTGCCCGAGGCGCTCACCGCCTGACGGCGGTCAGACCAGGAGCGTCCAGCCGTACTTGGCGAAGACGACCGCCGCGAAGAGCACGAGGACAGCGACGGTGACGAACCAGTCGTTGCCGGAGGCGACGAAGCGCCGCGCCCACGGCCCCCAGCGGCCGGGCAGCGTGAGGTGCCCGTCGCGCACGTTGACACGGGTCAGCCCTGCCCAGACGAGCGTCGTCGTGGCCGTGATGAGCAGGCACCACGGGCACAGCGCGCCGATCTCGAAGAACGACTGCTGGAACAGCCACCAGGCGAACACCAGGCCGGCGGTGTAGACCGCCTGGGCGCTGAGCATGAACCAGCGAGGGAAGACCACCCCGCCGAGCATCGCGATCGCGACCGTGATGACGATGGCCTCGGCCGCGATGCCGAGGAAGGCGTTCGGGAACCCGAACAGCTGCGCCTGCCAGGTGTCCGCGACGGCGCTGCACGAGATGAAGGCGTTGAGGTCGCAGCTCGCCGACGCGGTCGTGTTCGTGGCGTTCGCGACCGCGACGTGGATCGCCTCGATCGACAGGACGAACGACGTGTACAGCCCGATGAGTCCCGAGACGATCATCTCGATCGCCGTCCGGCGGCGCCACGGCAGCGGCGCCGGACGCAGCAGGTCCGGGTCGTCGAGGTCGCCCGGCAGCGCGGCGAGCGCGTCGTCGTGCTCGTCGACGACGCCGACCAGCTCGTCGTCGCCCACGTCGTGGGTGGTCTCCTTCACCGCGGCCTCCTCGCCCCTGCTCCTCGAACGCGCCATTGTGCCCTGTCCCGCTGTGAGCGCGGCAGGTCCGACGTCCCGTGACCCGCGGCCCGCCCGTGGTCGCGTCCCGGCCGCGCGGGACGGCTAGGGTCGGCGCGTGACCCGGCTCCTGCTCGCCTCCGCCTCCCCCGCCCGCCGCGCGACGCTCGCCGCCGCCGGGCTCGCGCCGCTCGTGGCTGTCTCGGCCGTCGACGAGGACGCCGTCCTGGCGGCGGCGCGCGAGCGCTACGGCGACCTCGAGCCGGCCGACGCGGTCCTCGTGCTCGCGCAGGCCAAGGCGGAGGACGTCGCCCGGCGTCTCGACGACGTCGAGGTCGAGGGCTGGGACGACGACGACGACGTCGTGGTGCTGGGCTGCGACTCGATGCTCGAGCTCGACGGCGAGGTGCTCGGCAAGCCGCGCGACGCCGCCGACGCGCTCGCGCGGTGGCGCGCCATGCGGGGCCGCTCGGGCGTCCTGCACACCGGCCACTGGCTGGTCGACGAGCGGGACCCGTCCGACGGCGGGACGCGCGCGACGCTCGGCGCGACCGCGTCGACGGTCGTGCACTTCGCGGACCTGTCCGACGACGAGGTCGCGGCGTACGTCGCCACGCGCGAGCCCCTGGCGGTGGCGGGCGCGTTCACGATCGACGGGCTGGGCGGCCCGTTCGTCGAGCGCATCGAGGGCGACCACCACAACGTCGTCGGCGTGAGCCTGCCGCTGCTGCGCCACCTGCTGGCGGACATCGACCTGACGGTCCCGGACCTCTGGCGTCGCTGACGCCGTGGCCCGCGCCCGCTCTGGTGGATTCCTACAAGAGCCGCCCGCGGCCCGTTGAGGAATGCCTCAGTCTTGCCGCGCCGCCCCGGGCGCGGCGTGGGCGCGCGACGCTCGCGCGCTACGGTGAGCCGTGCCTCCCATGACCAAGGTCCTTGTCGCGAACCGCGGTGAGATCGCCGTCCGCATCGCCCGTGCCTGCCGGGACGCCGGCGTGGCGTCCGTCGCCGTGTACTCCGACACCGACCGGGACGCCCTGCACGTGCACGTCGCGGACGAGGCGTACGCGCTCGACGGCGCCCGCGCCGCCGAGACGTACCTCGACATCCCCAAGCTGCTCGACGTCGCGCGCCGCTCGGGAGCCGACGCCGTGCACCCCGGCTACGGCTTCCTCGCCGAGAACGCGCAGTTCGCGCAGGCCGTCATCGACGCCGGCCTGGTGTGGGTCGGGCCGCCGCCCGCGGCCATCGAGGCGCTGGGCGACAAGGTCAGCGCGCGGCACATCGCGCAGCGCGCCGGCGCGCCGCTGGTCGCCGGCACCCCGGAGCCCGTCACCGACGTGGCGGAGATCCACGCCTTCGCCGCCGAGCACGGGCTGCCCGTCGCCATCAAGGCCGCGTTCGGCGGTGGCGGCCGCGGGCTGAAGGTCGCCCGCGAGGCCGACGAGATCGACGAGATGTACGAGTCCGCCGTCCGCGAGGCCGTCGCGGCGTTCGGACGCGGCGAGTGCTTCGTCGAGCGGTACCTCGACCGGCCGCGTCACGTCGAGACCCAGTGCCTCGCCGACGCGCACGGCACGGTCGTCGTCGTCTCGACGCGCGACTGCTCGCTGCAGCGCCGCCACCAGAAGCTCGTCGAGGAGGCACCGGCGCCCTACCTGAGCGACGAGCAGAACCGCGCGCTGGTCACCGCGTCGCAGGCGATCCTGCGGGAGGCCGGGTACATGGGCGCCGGCACGTGCGAGTTCCTCGTGGGGCAGGACGGCACGGTGTCGTTCCTCGAGGTCAACACGCGCCTGCAGGTCGAGCACCCGGTCTCCGAGGAGATCAGCGGCATCGACCTCGTGCGCGAGCAGCTGCGGATCGCCGCGGGCGAGCCCCTGGGGTACACCGAGGTCACCACGCGCGGGCACTCGATCGAGTTCCGCATCAACGGCGAGGACCCCGCCGCGGGCTTCCTGCCCGCACCGGGTCGCATCAGCCGCCTGCGGTTCCCGTCAGGGCCGGGTGTCCGCGTCGACTCCGGCGTCGTCGAGGGCGACACGGTGTCCGGCATGTTCGACTCGATGATCGCCAAGCTGATCGTCACGGGTGCGACGCGTCGGCAGGCGATCGAGCGCGCGCGCCGCGCACTGGTCGAGCTCGAGGTCGTGGGCATCCCGACCGTCGTGCCGTTCCACCGCGCGGTGCTCGAGGCCGAGGCGTTCGTCCCGGCCGACGACGCGCAGCCGTTCACGGTCCACACGCGGTGGATCGAGACCGAGTTCGCCGAGACCGTCGCCGGCCTCGGCGGCACGCCCGGACCGTCGCACGACGAGGAGCAGCTGCCGGACGGGGTGCTCGAGCGCGTCGTCGTCGAGGTGGGCGGCAAGCGCCTCGAGGTCGTGCTGCCGGCTGCGCTCGGCCTGGGGCGCGGGTCGGCGTCGGGAGCGGGGCGCCTCGGGGGTGGCCGTCAGGGTGCGGCACCCCGTCGCGCCACGCGCGCCCGCGCCGCACGCACGGGCGGCTCGAACGGCACGGTCCTGTCGTCCCCCATGCAGGGCACGATCGTCAAGGTCGCGGTCGCCGACGGTGCCCTCGTGGCCGAGGGCGACCTGGTGGTCGTGCTGGAGGCCATGAAGATGGAGCAGCCGCTCGTCGCGCACCGCGCCGGCACCGTGCAGTCGCTCACGGCGGTCGTCGGGTCGAGCGTCACCGCGGGCGGCGCGATCTGCGACATCGTCGGCTGACCGCGGAGCCGGTCGTGACCAGCGGAGCGCACCGCCGTCCCGGGGACGGCTGGGTGGAGTGCGCCTGCGGGCGGCGGCACTGGGGGCTGCACGGGGCCGCAGGGCTGCTGCTCGTGCGTCGCGACGCCACCGGCCGCGCGACGGACGTCGTGCTGCAGCACCGCGCGACGTGGAGCGACCACGGCGGCACGTGGGCCCTGCCCGGCGGCGCGCGCGAGCCCGCCGAGACCGCCGTGCAGGCGGCGCTGCGCGAGGCGCACGAGGAGGCCGGGGTCGACGCCGCGGCGGTCGCCGTGCGCGGCGAGCACGTGCTCGCCCACCCCGACTGGTCGTACACGACCGTCCTCGCGGACGCGCTCACGCCGTTCACGCCCACCGCCGCCGACGCGGAGAGCATCGAGGTCGCCTGGGTGCCGCTCGACGACGTCGTCGACCGCCTCCTGCTCCCGGACTTCGCAGATGCGTGGCCGGTGCTGCGCACCCGACTCGACCCCTGACAGCAGCGGGCCCCGGTCGCCCCCTCACCCACCCCGGGCGACCGGATCGCTCTCTCGCGCGCGGGGTGGGTCAGTCCTCGCTGCGCTGGTGCAGCATGCGCGCCACCTCGCCGATCGTCCCGGACATCGACGGGTACACCGTCGACGCCTCGGCGACCTCGTCGGCCGTGAGCCGGTGCGTGACCGCCAGCGTGAGCGGGAAGATCGACTCGCTCGCGCGCGGGCCCACCACGACCGCGCCCAGCACGGTGCCCGTGCCGGAGTGCGCGAAGATCTTGATGAAACCGTCCCGCACGCCCAGCATCTTGGCGCGCGGGTTGCGCGACAGCGGCAGCATGCTCGTGCGGTAGTGCGCGTCCATCTGCTGGAGCCGCGTCTCGGACAGGCCGACGGTCGCGATCTCGGGTGCCGTGAAGATGTTCGCCGAGATGCCTCGCAGCGACAGCGGCCGCACGGCGTCGCCCAGGGCGTGGGACATGGCGATGCGGCCCTGCGTCGCGGCCACCGACGCGAGCGGCAGGACCCCTGTGCAGTCCCCCGCGGCGTACACGCCGCGCACGTTGGTGCGCGAGACCTTGTCGACCTCGACGTGCCCGGACGGTGTCAGCCGCACGCCCGCCTCCTCGAGGCCGAGGTCGCGCGTGGTCGGCACGGACCCGACCGCGAACAGCACGTGGGACCCCTCGACGATGCGGCCGTCCTCCAGGGTCACGACCACGCCGTCCGCGGTGCGTCGCGCGGCGGACGCGCGCGAGCGCGACATGACCGTCATGCCGCGCTGCCGGAAGATCCGCTCGATGAGCTCGGCCGCGTCCGCGTCCTCGCCCGGCAGCACGCGGTCCCGGCTGGAGACGAGCACGACGTCCGCGCCGAGCGACGTGTACGCGCCCGCGAACTCCGCACCGGTGACGCCCGACCCGACGACGATCAGGCGCTGCGGCAGCTCGGTCAGGTTGTACATCTGTGTCCACGTGAGGATGCGCTCACCGTCGGGGCGGGCGTCGGGCAGCACGCGCGGCGTCGCGCCGGTCGCGAGCAGGACGACGTCCGCGTCCAGCACGTGCTCGCGGCCGTCGACGCCCGTCACGGCCACGTGCTCGGCGTCGACGAGGCGCCCGGTGCCGGTGACGACGTCGACGCCCTCGCGCTCGAGCCGGCCCCGGATGTCCGCGGACTGCGCCGACACGAGCGCCTTGACGCGCGCGTTCACCGCCGGGACGTCGATGCGGTGGCGCAGCACGGCCGCTGCGGGTGCGTTCCCGGCGACGGCGTCGCCGTCCGCGAGCCCGTCGAGCCGGATGCCCAGCTCCGGGGCGCGGTCGGCGATGGTCATCCACTCCGCCGTCGCGATGAGGGTCTTGGACGGCACCACGTCCGTGAGGACGGCGGAACCGCCCAGGCCGGCGCTCTCGACGACCGTCACCTGCGCACCGAGACGGCGGGCGACGAGAGCCGCCTCGTAGCCGCCCGGTCCGCCGCCGACGACGACGACGCGCCCGCCGGCGGGCTGGTCGGGCGCCTCACGGACGGTGGAGGCGGCGGTCGAGGCCGCCACGTGGTTCTGGTCCGCGGTCGCGGCGGTCTGCTGGCTGCTCACGGGTCCCATCCTGCCCCGGGTCGGGCATGGTTAGCCTGTTGCCATGAGCGACGTCTCCCCCGCACGTGACCTGACCGGCGGCTCCGTGCCCAGCCTCGACCACCCGACGACCGACCCGTTCGAGGTCGCGCGCATCGCCGCGGAGGTGATCGCCCGCCGCACGGGCGTCGAGAAGCACGACGTCGCGCTCGTCCTCGGCTCCGGGTGGAGCGGCGCCGCGGACCTGCTGGGCGAGACGGTGGCGGAGGTCGACAGCCACGACGTGCCGGGCTTCTCGCGGCCCGCCGTCGCGGGGCACGTCGGCACGCTGCGCTCCGTGCGGATCGCGGGCGACGGCGACCGGCCGGACCGGTACGCGCTCGTCCTGGGCTCGCGCACCCACCTGTACGAGGCCCGCGGTGTGCGGCGCGTCGTGCACGGCGTGCGCACGGCGGCCGCCGCGGGCGCGTCGACGGTCGTGCTGACCAACGGCTGCGGCGGGCTCAACACGGCCTGGGGGCCGGGTACGCCGGTCCTCATCCGCGACCACCTCAACCTGACGGCGACCTCGCCCCTCGAGGGAGCGACGTTCGTCGACCTCACCGACCTCTACTCGTCGCGCCTGCGGGCCGTGGCCCGCGAGGTCGACGCGTCGCTCGACGAGGGCGTGTACGTGCAGTTCCCCGGCCCGCACTACGAGACGCCCGCCGAGGTCGCGATGGCGGGACGCCTCGGCGGGGACCTGGTCGGCATGTCGACGACGCTCGAGGCGATCGCCGCGCGGCACGCAGGGCTGGAGGTGCTGGGCATCTCGCTGGTCACCAACCTCGCGGCGGGCATCGGCACCGAGCCGCTCGACCACGCGGAGGTCCTGGAGGCCGGGCGCGCCGCGGGCCCCCGCATCAGCGCACTGCTCGCGGAGGTCGTCCGCCGGTTGTGAGGCGCACACACCTGGCCGTGCCCGGCGGGGGGCCCGCCGCTAGGTTGGGGTCCGTGACCACCAGCGACCACGAGGACGTGCTCCGCGGGGACGCCCCGTCGGCGGACGTGACACCCGAGCACCCGGACACCGACCACGACGGCTGGGCACGCCTGGTCGCCCAGGTCGAGGCCTGGATCGCGGACGACCCCGACCCTGCCACGGCGGACGAGCTCGCGACCCTGCTGCGGACGGCGCGCGAGACCCCCGAGCCGGGCATGACCGAGCCCGTCGCGCACCTGGTCCGCCGGGACGCGGACGTCGCGCGTGCGGACCTGGAGGACCGGTTCTCCGGGCTCCTGCAGTTCGGCACCGCGGGTCTGCGCGGCGCGCTGGGCGGGGGTCCGCACCGCATGAACCGGGCGGTCGTCATCCGCGCCGCGGCCGGGCTCGCGGACTACCTGCTCGGCGAGCTCGAGGGCGCGACGCCCGCACCCCGGGTCGTGGTGGGCTACGACGCGCGCCACAACTCGCACCGCTTCGCGCTCGACACCGCAGCGGTCATGACCGCCGTCGGCATCGAGGTGCTGCTGCTGCCGCGCCCGCTGCCCACACCGGTCCTCGCGTCCGCGGTGCTGCGGTTCGACGCCGACGCGGGCGTCATGGTGACCGCCTCGCACAACCCTCCCCGTGACAACGGCTACAAGGTGTACCTCGGCGGACGCGTCGTGACCGACGCCGGGCAGGGTGCGCAGATCGTGCCGCCCGCTGACACGGCCATCGCCGCCGAGATCGCCCGCGTGCCCTCGGTCGCGGCGGTGCCGCGCGCGACATCGGGCTGGACGACGCTCGGCGAGGACGTCGTGGAGCAGTACGCACGCACGGCCGCGGCCGTGGCACCGGGTGGCGACGCCGACGCGCGCGCCCGCCTCAAGGTCGTCGTCACTCCGCTGCACGGCGTCGGCGGCGCCCTGACGAAGGACGTGCTGGCGCGGGCCGGCTTCGGCGACGTGACGCTCGTGGCGGAGCAGGCCGAGCCCGACCCCGACTTCCCGACGGTGGCCTTCCCGAACCCCGAGGAGCCGGGGGCGACGGACCTCGCGCTGGCGCTCGCGGCGGCGCTGCGCGCCGACCTCGTCGTGGCCGTCGACCCCGACGCGGACCGCTGTGCGGTCGCGCTGCTCGACCCGCGCGCGCACGTCCCGGCGCGCGGCCCGGAGACGCCGCAGGCCGACGGCTGGCGCATGCTCACCGGTGACGAGGTCGGGGCGCTGCTCGGGTCCGACGCGGCCGCCCGGGTGCGCGCCGACGGTGCCGCACCGGGCGCGACGCCCACGCTCGCGTGCTCGATCGTGTCGTCCCGTCTGCTCGCGGCCGTCGCGGCCGAGGCCGGCCTGCGGTTCGCGTCGACCCTGACCGGCTTCAAGTGGATCGCCCGCGTCGACGACCTGGTGTTCGGGTACGAGGAGGCCCTCGGGTACTGCGTCGACCCGGCGCACGTGCGCGACAAGGACGGCATCTCCGCCGCGGTGCGGGTCTGCGACCTGGCGGCGCGGCTCGCGGCGCAGGGGCGGACGCTCGTCGACGCGCTGGACGACCTCGCGCGCGCCCACGGGCTGCACGCCACCGGTCAGGTCAGCGCCCGGTACGCCGACCTGAGCCGCATCGGCGCCACCATGACGGCGCTGCGCGAGGCGCCGCCGGCCGAGCTGGCCGGTTCGCCCGTGGTCGAGGTCGTCGACCTGGCCGCGGGCACGGACGACGACCGCGGGGGACTGCCGCCGACCGACGGGCTGCGGCTCCTGACGGCCGACGGCACGCGCGTCGTCGTCCGCCCCTCGGGGACCGAGCCGAAGGTCAAGGCCTATCTCGAGGTCGTCGTGCCGATCGCGTCCGACGCGGACCGCGCCGCACTGGACGCCGCCCACCACCACGCCCGCGCGCGCCTGGACCACCTGGCGCGCGACGTGCGTGGGGCCCTCGGGATCGGCGGGTCCTGAGCCGCCGGCTCCACGACCCTCGGCCCGCTCGTCAGCCCTTGCGCTCGCAGCGCACCAGCGGGACGGCCAGGGCCGAGTCGCTCGAGGCGGTCGCGTTGAACCCGAACGTCACGCTCGCACCGTTCGCGATCGCGCCGTTCCACGACAGGTTCTCGGCCGTGACGGTGCTGCCGCCGTGGGAGATCTCGGCGCCCCAGTGGTCGAGCATCTGCAGGCCGGGGGGCTGGCTCCACATCAGCACCCAGCCGTTGACGCCCTGCGTCGTCGCCGTGACCGTGACCTGCGCCTGCATACCGCCGGTCCACGACCCGACGACCTGGTAGCTGGCCGTGCAGGCGCCGGCCGGCACCGCGGCGGGCGGCGCGACCACGCCGCCGGACGACGTGCCGCCCGTCGGCGGGGACGGCGGTGCGTGGGGCGTCGGGGATGCCGGTCGCGGGCTCGCGGGGGCGCCGGTGCCCGGCCCGGGGGTCGGGGTCCCGCTCGGCACGGGGTCCGTCGTCGGCGCGACGGTGACGGTGCCGTCGCGCAGCGCCGTCTCCCCCGCCGCGAAGGGCGTGACGACCGGGTTGACGTCCGAGTCCACCGCGCCCGGGTCGCACGACGCACCGGGGCGGTAGGTCGTGTACGCACCCGCGTCGCAGGTGAAGCCCACGACCGCGTCACCGCCGACGAGCACCCGGCCCGACAGCCGCGCCGACCCGCGCACCACGGCCACGTCGCGCACGACCACGTCGCCCGTCAGCCGTGCACCGGACTCCACCCACGCGCGTCCCTCGATCCGGACACCGGGCCCCACCGTGGCGTCGCCCCGCACGACGGCACCTGCCGCGACGTGGGCCGCGGGGTCGACGTCCGCCGTGTCCTGCACCCAGCCGCCCCCGTTGGCGTGCCGGTGCCCGCCCGCCACGGCGGCGTCGGCGGCCGGGTCGGTGACCGAGGCGCCCGCGACACGGAACTCGTACGGGTAGCGGGTCGTCGCCGGGAAGGCCTGCGCACCCGACGGGACGACCTCGGTGGGGGTCGCGGTGACGACGAGGTACACCTCCGACTCCCCCGGGCGCAGCGCGAGGCGCAGCTCGCCGTCGACGGCCTCGGTGACGGGGCTGTAGCGCGGCCCCTCCGGCCCCACGGCCACGAGGCCGAAGCTCCAGCCCGGGTGGGCCCCCGCGAGCTCCTCGGCGTGACCGCGCACCCGCACCCGCACGTCGGCCCCCGAGCCGTCCGGCAGCAGCCGCACCACGGTGTAGCCGTAGGCGGCCGGCGCGAACGTGCCCGTCACGCGGTAGTGGCCCGGGTCGTCCGGTGCGGGATCGACCGGCGTCGTGCGGTGCGCGAGCAGCACCGGGTCCAGCCGCGTGGCGAGGTCGCCGGGCGCACCCGTGCCGGGCACGTCGAGGACCGCGGCCCGCATCGCGTACTGGGCGACCTGGCGGTTGAGCGCCGAGGCGTTGGCGAGCCGGAGACGCGCGTACGCGCCCAGCACGTGCTCCGTGTCGAGCGACTCGGTCCACAGCTCGTGCACGAGCGTCGGCGACGACCGGTCGGCGAGGTGCTGCAGCAGCAGCCACCCGGCGGCGCCCTGGCGCGGGCTCCCCCAGGCGAGCTGGGGCGCCAGGAGGTGGTCGGCGACGTCGGCGTGCCCCTCGGGGACCGCGAACGACGCCAGGTAGGCCGACGCGGCGGGCCGCAGCACCTCCGCGGCCTCGTCCGTGAGCCCGTGGCCCGGGTGCGCGGCCTCCGTCAGGCGCTGCAGCGCCTCGGCGACCCCGCGGGCGAGCTCCCACGGCGTGCCGGCGGGGACCCGCGTGCGGGCGTCCTGCGCGGCTCCCGGCGGGCCGGTGGCGGGCGGGACCGCCGACGAGGAGGTGGACGCGGACGCGGAGGCGGTCTCGCCCGCGGTCGCGGTGCTCGTCAGGGACGACGCGAGCACGGCCGGCTGGACGTGCAGCATCGCCACGCCGCCCACGACGGCGCCGCGGGTGGGCGGCACGGCCCCGTCCGTCGTGGACAGCCCGCCGTCCACGACGGCGGCCACGGCGGGATCGAGCGGTGCACCGGGACCCGTCGACCAGCTCCCGTCGACGACGACGAGGAGCTTGCGCCCCGCGAGGGGCCCCTGGGGAGCCCCCAGCCGCAGGACGTCCACGTCGAGCGCGTGCAGTGCCTCGAGCTGGGTGACGACGACGGCGGGGTCGAAGCGCAGGTCGTCGGACGCCCGCGTGGGGTCGGCACCGACCCGGTCCCCCCACGCGAGCGCCACGTCGTCACCCTCGAGCACGTGGGCCGCGTCCCAGGCGCTGCGCCAGCCCTCCGGCACGACGAGGTCCTTGCGTCCGCCGGCGTTGCTGCCGAACGCGGCCGCGAGCGCGGCACCGAGGAGGAACGCGACGACGAGCGCCACGACCACCGTGCCGCGCCTGAACCGGTTCATGCGCCGTGCGTCTCCTCCCCGCGGGTGCGCACGCCGTCGGGTCGTCGGACCGGTGCACCTGCTCGTGACCTACGTGGGTCGTCGGCCACGTGCGTGTCGAACCGGACGACCGTCCACCATCGTCCGTCGCCGGCGCCCAAGTCAACGCCCGGTTCGCCCGGATCGGACATCATTCACCCGCCGGGACGCCGAACTCTCACGTCCCTCTCATGGCGGGAGGGCGGATCCGGGGCGCCGGGACGTCAGTAGTCACCGTCCGCGGTGAGCCCCGCGAGCACTGCCGCGGTGCCCGAGAGCCCGAGCCGGGTCGCCCCGGCCTCGACCATGGCGAGCGCGTCCGCCGCCGTCCGGACACCGCCCGACGCCTTGACGCCGAGCCGCCCACCGACCGTGCGCGCCATGAGCGCGACCGCGTGGACGGTCGCGCCGCCGGCGGGGTGGAACCCCGTCGACGTCTTGACGAAGTCGGCGCCGGCGGCCTCCGCGGCCTGGCACACGCCGACGATCTCGTCGTCGGTGAGCGCCGCGGACTCGATGATGACCTTGAGCACGGTCGGCGCGGGCGCCGCCGCACGGACGGCCGCGATGTCCTGCTCGACGTCACCGAAGCGGCCTTCCTTGGCCGCGCCGACGTCGATCACCATGTCGACCTCGTCGGCCCCGTCGCGCACCGCGCGGGCAGCCTCGGCCGCCTTGACGTCGCTGTGGTGCTTGCCCGACGGGAACCCGCACACCGTCGCCACGAGCAGGTCGGGCGCACCGTCGAGCCCCACGGGGACCTCCAGCGGCAGGAACGACGGCGACACGCACACCGAGTAGACGCCGAGCCGCACGCCCTCGGCGACCAGCGCCTCGACGTCCGCGCGCGTCGCCTCGGGCTTGAGCAGCGTGTGGTCGACGAGGCGCGCGAGCCCGACCGCGTCGATCGGGGGCTGCGTCGTGGGGGTGTCGTCGGTGGTCATGCGCGGTGCCTCCCGGGGCGTGCGGTGCCCGGCGTGGCCGCCGGACGGACGATGCGGTCGACGAGCGCGCGGCGCTCGTCGTCGTGCAGGAACGCGTGCCGGGCCGCGGTGAGCGTCACGTCGACCACGTCGTCGAGCGTCCACCCGGCCTCCCGGACGAGCAGGCCGAGCTCGCGCGAGAGCGACGTGCCCGACTGCAGGCGGTTGTCGGTGTTGACGGTGACCTCGAAGCCCGCCCGCCGCAGCAGCGTCACGGGGTGCTCGGCGACCGACGCCGCGGCACCGGTCTGCAGGTTCGACGACGGGCACACCTCGAGCGGCACCCGCCGGTCGCGCACCCAGTGCGCGAGCAGACCCAGCCGCCAGGCGCCGTCCGGGCCCTCGTGCACGTCGTCGGCGAGCCGGACACCGTGGCCCAGCCGCACGGCACCGGCGACGTGCAGCGCCTCCGCGATGGAGTCGAGCCCGTCCGCCTCGCCGGCGTGGACGGTCGCGGGGAAGCACGCGTCGCGCACGACGCGGAAAGCAGCGGCGTGCCGTGAGGGCGGGAACCCCTCCTCCGGCCCGGCGATGTCGAACGCGACGACGCCCGCGTCGCGGTTCGCGAGCGCGAGCGCCGCGATCTCGGCCGACCGGTGGTCCTGACGCATCGCGGACAGCACCTGGACGACGCGGATCTCGTGCCCGTCGGCCGCCGCCAGGGCCGTGCCCTCGGCGAAGCCCTCGCGCACCGCGTCGACGACCTGCTGCAGCGTCAGCCCGGCCCGCTGGTGCTGCTCGGGCGCGTAGCGCTCCTCGGCGTGCACGACGCCGTCGGCGGCCAGGTCGAGCACAGCCTCACGGGCCACCCGGCGCAGACCGTCCGCGGTCTGCATGACCGCGAGCGTGTGCTCGAACGTCTCGAGGTAGCGCGGCAACGAGCCGGAGCCGGCGGCGTCGACGAACCACCGGCCCAGCCCCTGCGGGTCGGTCGTCGGCAGCTCGTGCCCGACCGCCGCCGAGAGCTCGACGATCGTGGCGGGACGCACCCCGCCGTCGAGGTGGTCGTGGAGCAGGACCTTCGGGAGCGCTCGCAGCGCGGCGTCGAGGTTCCCGGGTTCGTCCGGAGGTGTCACGCGTCGGTGCCCTCGTCCTCGATCGGGACCTCGGTGGCCTGCTCGACCACGTCCGCCTCGGTGGCGCGGTCCTCGCGGTCGGCACGCGGGAAGCCGGGCGCGTACTCCTCCGCGCTGCTCTCGTCCGGGACGTCGGACTCGTCGACGTCCGTCAGACGCAGCGGCAGCTCGGTGTCGACGGGCGCGAGACCCGCGTCGCGCCAGGACTCCGATCCGGGGACGGTGCTCATGACTCCTCCTGGGGGTCGTCGTGCGTCTGCTGGGCGTTCCTCATCGTGACCCCGGCACACTCGTGCCGCGACCGGGCCCGGCCCACGTCAGCCGGCGGCGACGCGGTCGAGCACGAGCGGCGCGCGCTCGCCCGGCGTGCCCTGCGGGTCGACGACGACAGCCCCGACGAGGGCCTCGCGGGCGCGCCCGAACCGCACGGGCGTGTCCGTGTGGAGCGTGAGGACCGGCTGGCCCGCGCGCACCGTGTCGCCGGGGCGCGCGTGGATCTCGACACCGGCCCCCGCCTGCACGGGGTCCTCCTTGCGCGCGCGGCCGGCGCCGAGGCGCCAGGCGGCGACGCCGACCGCGTACGCGTCCAGCGTGGTCAGGACGCCGTCGGCGTCGGCGAGGACCTGCTCCTGCTCGCGGGCGACGGGCAGGTCCGCGTCGGGGTCGCCGCCCTGCGCCGCGATCATCCGGCGCCAGACGTCCATCGCGCGGCCGTCGCTCAGCGCGGCGGCAGGGTCGGCGTCGGGACGTCCGGCGGCGTCGAGCATCTCGCGCGCGAGCGCGAGGGTCAGCTCGACGACGTCCTGCGGGCCGCCGCCGGCGAGGACCTCGACCGACTCGCGCACCTCGAGCGCGTTGCCGGCGGTGAGGCCCAGCGGCGTCGACATGTCGGTGAGCAGCGCGACCGTCCGCACGCCCGCGTCGGTCCCGAGCTCGACCATCGTCCGGGCCAGCTCGCCCGCGCGCTCGGCGTCCTTCATGAACGCGCCCGACCCGACCTTGACGTCGAGCACCAGGGAACCGGTGCCCTCGGCGATCTTCTTGCTCATGATCGAGCTCGCGATCAGCGGGATGGCCTCGACGGTCCCGGTGACGTCGCGCAGCGCGTAGAGCTTGCGGTCCGCCGGCGCCAGGCCGGAGCCGGCCGCGCAGATGACCGCACCCACGTCCTCGAGCTGGCGCATCATCTCGTCGTTGCTCAGCGCGGCACGCCAGCCGGGGATCGACTCGAGCTTGTCGAGCGTGCCACCGGTGTGGCCCAGCCCCCGGCCGGACAGCTGCGGCACGGCGACGCCGAACACCGCGACCAGCGGCGCCAGGGGCAGCGTGATCTTGTCGCCCACCCCGCCCGTGGAGTGCTTGTCGGACGTCGGGCGCGACAGGCCCGAGAAGTCGAGCCGCTCGCCGCTCGCGATCATGGCGGCGGTCCACCGCGCGATCTCGGCACGGTCCATGCCGTTGAGCAGGATCGCCATCGCGAGCGCGGACATCTGCTCGTCGGCCACCACCCCTCGGGTGTAGGCGTCGACGACCCAGTCGATCTGCGCGTCGGTCAGCCGGTGCCCGTCGCGCTTGGCGACGACGACGTCCACGGCGTCGAACTGCTCGCTCATGCGTCCTTCTCCTCTCCTGCGGCCTGCGCCGCGTCCCCGCGCTCCACGAGGTCGTGCGGGCCGAACGCGTCGGGCAGCACCTCGCTCATGGGGCGGATGCCCCGCACGGTCTCGACCAGCAGCTCCGGCCCCCCGTGCTCGTACAGCAGCTGGCGGCACCGCCCGCACGGGGCCAGCACGTTGCCGCGCCCGTCCACGCACGTGAAGGCCACGAGCCTGCCACCGCCGGTGACGTGCAGCATGGAGACCAGGCTGCACTCGGCGCAGAGCGTCACGCCGTACGACGCGTTCTCCACGTTGCAGCCGACGACGACCCGGCCGTCGTCCACGAGGGCGGCGGCGCCCACCGGGAACGTCGAGTAGGGGACGTAGGCCCGGGTCATGACGTCACGTGCGGCGGCCCGCAGGCCGTCCCAGTCGACGGTCCGCGTGGTGCTGGCCATGTCTCCCTCTCCGGTCATTCCTTGACGTACGGCTCGCCGGACGCCGCGGGCCCGCGCGAGCGACCCACCAGGCCGGCGACCGCCAGCAGCGTCACGACGTACGGCAGCATGAGCATGAACTGGCTGGGCACGGGGGCACCGACGATGCTCAGGGCGCCCTCGAGGTTCGACGCGAACCCGAACAGCAGCGCCGCGAGCGCCGCCTTGACCGGGTCCCACTTGCCGAAGATGACGGCGGCGAGCGCGATGAAGCCCGCACCGGCGGTCATCTCCTTGCCGAACGCCGACACCGACACCACGGTGTAGAACGCCCCGCCGACGCCGGCGATGGCGCCGGCCACGAGGACCGCCCGGTACCGCGTGCGCTCGACCTTGATGCCCACGGTGTCCGCGGCCTTGGGGTGCTCGCCGACCGCGCGCAGCCGCAGGCCCCAGCGCGTGCGGAACATCGCGAACCACACGCCCGGCACCGCCAGGTACATGAGGTAGACGATGACCGACTGGTTGAACAGCGACGGGCCGATGACCGGGATCTGCGACAGCCCGGGGATCGCCACGTTCGCGAACCGCGTCGTACTGTTCAGCTCGGCGTTCGGCACGAGCACCTGCGAGTACAGGAAGCTCGTCAGGCCGATGACCAGCACGTTGAGCACGACGCCGACGATCACCTGGTTCACCTTGTAGGTGATGGTGAACACGCCGAGGACCGCGGCGACCAGCACGCCCGCGACCACGGCGGCGAGCAGGCCGACCCACGGGCTGTCCGTGACGGACGAGGCGACGGCGGCGCAGAACGCGCCGGCGAGGAGCTGGCCCTCGATGGCGATGTTGACGACGCCGGCACGCTCACCGATGACACCGCCCAGCGCACCGAACGCGATCGGGACGGCCAGCAGCACGGCGCCGCCGATGACGCGGACCGCGGGGACGTCGCTCGCGCTGCCGGCGGCGGCCCACGCGAGGAAGCCCACGAGGAACACGGCGGCGAACAGCATCGACACCCAGCCGGGGACCTTGCGGCGCGCCCCCACACGGACGTAGGCGTACGCCGTGAGCAGGGCCATCACGGCGACGGTGACCCAGGCGGTGGTCGTCCCGGGCACCACCACGTTCGGCAGCGCGACGAGGTCGTTCCCCGTCGCGAGCCGGAAGGTCGCGTCGCCCTCGCGCGGAGCGAGGGCGAGCAGCAGCGCGAACAGCGCCGTGACGACCGTCAGCACGACCGGGACCTTGCGGGAGACCACTGTCACGTGACGGTGCTCGACGACCTCCTCGGGGACGGGTGCACGGTCCGCCGTCGTCGCGCTCATCGCTGGACCTCCTCGCGACGCCCGGCGCCGGGACGGCGGCTTGCGGCCGGTCGGCGGCGACCCGGCTGCGGGAGCCGGAACACCGCCCGCACCAGCGGCGGCGCCGCGATGAACAGGACGATCAGGGACTGCACGACCAGCACGATCTCGATGGGGATGCCCTGCGACGCCTGCATCACCGACCCGCCGGCCTTGAACGCACCGAACAGCAGGCCGGCCAGCAGCACGCCGACGGGGCTCGACGAGCCGAGCAGGGCGACCGTGATCGCGTCGAAGCCGATGCCGGCGTCGATGTCGTAGCTGAAGCCGGTGGTGATGAGGCCGAGCACCTGCGTGCTTCCCGCCAGCCCGATCAGGGCACCCGACACGAGCATCGCCAGGACGGTCGAGCGCGGCACGTCGATCCCGGCGACGCGTGCGGCGTGGGGGTTCTCCCCCACGGCGCGCAGCGAGAACCCGAGCCGCGAGCGGTCGAGGATCCACCACACCAGGACGACCGCGCACAGCGCGAGCAGGAACCCGAGGTGCAGCCGGAACTCCGGGCCGAGCAGCCGCGGCAGCAGCGCGGTGTCCGCCATGGGCGGCGTCTTGGGGTTGGCCGATCCCGGCGCCTGCAGCAGACCGGGTGTCGCCAGCAGGTAGGACAGCAGGTAGAACGCGATGTAGTTGAGCATGATCGTCACGATCACCTCGTGCGCACCGGTCGTCGCCTTGAGCAGGCCGGCGAGCCCGGCCCACAGCGCACCCGCGGCGACGCCGACGGCGACCGCCACGACGACGTGCAGCCCGGCCGGCAGGTCCCACGCGAAGCCGACCCAGCCCGCACCGGCCGCGGCCATGAGCATCTGGCCCTGGCCGCCGATGTTGAACAGGCCGGAGCGGAAGCCGATCGCCAGGCCGAGGCCGGCGGCGATGAGCGGCGTCGCGTACGTCATCGACTGCGTCAGGGGGCGGATGCCCTGCGCGAACGAGTCGGCCGTGTAGTTGTAGACCGCACCGCGGAACAGCGCCGCGTAGGCACCCCCGACCGCCTGCCCGACCGCGGCGAACGTGTCGCCCGGCCGTGCGAAGAAGTACTGCGCCGAGGCCTGCACGTTCTCGTCGGTGAAGGCGATCATCACGGACCCGGCGAGGACGGCCAGGACGACCGCGCCGAGGGAGACGGCCCAGCCGCCGGACACGATGCGCGACAGGGCGTCGCCCCACCGCGTGTCGCGGGCGACCGCCGGGGGGGAGGGGTCGTCGCCTCCCGCGTCGATCGCGACGACGCCGGGGACGACGTCGGCCGCGCCGGCGTCGACGGGGTGCTTCGGCTCGCTCACGCGGCCTCTCCCTCGGTGGGGGCGACGCCGGCCATCATCAGGCCGAGGACGTCGCGGGGGGTGTCGGACGGGACGATGCCGACGACGCGGCCGCGGTACATGACGAGGATCCGGTCGCCGAGCGCGACGGCCTCGTCGAGCTCCGTGGCGACGACGACCACCGGCACGCCCCCGTCGCGCGTCTCGACGATGCGCTTGTGGATGAACTCGATCGAGCCGACGTCCACACCGCGGGTGGGCTGCGCGGCGACCAGCAGGCGCAGGTCGCGCGAGAGCTCGCGCGCCACGACGACCTTCTGCTGGTTGCCGCCCGAGAGCCTGCCCACCTGCGTGTCGATGCCCTGGGTCCGGATGTCGAACTCGTCGACCTTCTCGCGCGCGAACGCGTCGCGGGTCCGCAGCTGCAGCGCGCCCCCGCGCACGAAGGGGGGCCCGTCGGTGCGGTCCAGCACCAGGTTCTCGGCGACGGTGAACGAGCCCACCAGGCCGTCCTGGTTGCGGTCCTCCGGGACGTAGCCGACGCCGGCGTCGAGCACCTGGCGGACCGTGCGGCCGACGAGCTCGGTGCCGTCGAGCTCGATGCTGCCGGTGACCCTGTCCTGCAGCCCGGCGAGCGCCTCGGCGAGCTCGGTCTGCCCGTTGCCCTGCACCCCCGCGACCACGAGGATCTCGCCCCCGGGCACGTCGAACGACACGTCGTCGACGAGGACGGTCCCGCGGGCGTCCGTCACCTGCAGGCCCCGGACGCGCAGCCCTCCGTCCGTGCGGTTCGGCGGCGCCCTGTGCACGACCAGCTCGACCGGGCGCCCGACCATGAGCGAGGCGAGCTCGGCGTCGGTGGCGGTGCGCTCCGCCTCCCCGACGACCGCGCCCCGGCGCACGACGGTGATCCGGTCGGCGACCTCGCGCACCTCGCGCAGCTTGTGGGTGATGAACACGATGGCGGCGCCGCTGTCCCGCAGCTGGCGCATGATGCCCATCAGCTCGTCGGTCTCCTGCGGCGTGAGCACGGCGGTGGGCTCGTCGAAGACGAGCACCTTCGCGTCGCGCGAGAGCGCCTTGATGATCTCGACCCGCTGCTGCACGCCGACGGCCAGGTCCTCGACCAGGGCGTCGGGGTCGACGTGGAAGCCGAAGCGGTCGGCGATCTGGCGCACCTGGGCGCGCGCGGCGTCGAGATCGAGACGACCCCCGCCGCGGGTCTGCTCGTGGCCGAGCATGACGTTCTCGGCGACCGTGAAGACGGGGACCAGCATGAAGTGCTGGTGGACCATGCCGATGCCCGCCGCCATCGCGTCGCCGGGGCCCGCGAAGTGCCGCACCTCGTCGTCGAGGAGGATCTCGCCCTCGTCGGCCTGGTACAGGCCGTACAGGACGTTCATGAGGGTCGACTTGCCGGCGCCGTTCTCCCCCAGGAGGCAGTGGATCTCGCCGGGCTCGACCGTGAGGTCGACGTGGTCGTTCGCCACCAGCGCGCCGAAGCGTTTGGTGATGCCGCGCAGCTCGAGCTTCATGGACGGGATCCTCGGGTCGGACGGTCGGGACGACCGTCGGGTCGGCGGTGCGGGCGCTCGTTCGATCGTCGCACGAGCGACGCCCCGGGCGATCCGTTGCCGGGCCGCCCGGGGCGTCGTGTCATGCGCCGTGCATCACGATCACTCGGAGAGGTACGAGGTGACCGTGAGCTCGCCGTCGATGATCTGCTGCTTGAGCTCCTCGACCTCGGTGACGAGCCCCGGGGAGACCTTCGACTCGAAGTTGTGCAGCGGCGCGATGCCGACGCCGTCGTTCTCGAGCGTGCCGATGTAGGGCGCGGGGTCGAACTCGCCCTCGCCCGCCGCGGTCACGGCCAGGTCCGTCGAGAGCTTCATGTTCTTGAGGATCGACGTCAGGACGATGTCCTGCGTGGAGGGGTCCGACTCGAAGTAGTCGGCGTCGGTGCCGATGAGGGCGACCTCGCGCCCGGAGTCGGCGATCGCGTCCATGGCGGACTGGTAGATCGGGCCACCGACCGGGAGGATCACGTCGACGCCCTGGTCGATGATGCTGGCCGCGACCTGCTTGGCGTCGTCGTTGGCCGCGAAGCCGCCCGTGAACGAGCCCTGGTCGCCGCCCTGGTAGCCGACGACCTGGACCGCCGCGCCCTTGACCTCGTTGTAGTACTCGACGCCCTGCTTGAAGCCGTCCATGAAGATCGTGACGGTCGGGTAGGGCTGACCGCCGAACGTGCCCACCTTGTTGACGCCGCTCTCGGCGGAGTAGCCGGCCGCGAGGTAGCCGGCGAGGAACGCGGCCTGCGCCGTGTCGTAGACCAGCGGCTTGATGTTCTCCGCGTCCACCGTGCCGTCGAAGTCGTTGTCCGCGGCGTCGTCGACCAGGATGTAGTCGATCTCGGGGTTGGCCACGGCCGACTCGACCGTCGCGGCCGACAGCGCGAAGCCGACCGACACGATGGCGTTGCAGTTCTCGGCGACGAGGCTCTCGAGGTTCGTCGCGAAGTCGGCCTCGGAGTCGGACTGCACCTCCGCGAAGCCGGCACCGAGGTTCTCGGTCGCCTCCTTCGTGCCCTCGTAGCTGAGCTGGTTGAAGCTCTTGTCGTCGAAGCCGCCGGCGTCCGAGACGACGCACGCCTTGAAGTCGGAGGCGGCCTCCCCGCCCGCGGTGGGCTCGGACGCCTCGGGGGCACTGCCGCACGCCGCGAGCGCCAGCGTGGCCGCCGCACCCAGCGCGGCCACTCGGATGATCTTCTTCACCGGGGTTGTCTCCTGCTTCTCGTGGTCGCGCCGCGCGGCGTGGTGGTGAGGCTGCCGGCGCACCATCGCGCCGTCACCGCACCGCCGACCGGTCGGCTTCGTCACTGCGACAGTAGACAACCGCCGGTCACCGGCATGTTACCGGCGGGTATCGCTGCAGGTGTCGTGATGAATTCGCAACCTGTTCCCGCGTGACGGACGCCACGTCCGGCGCACGAGACGGGCGAATCAGACCGTCCCGGCGCCACCCGCCCGGCGGCCCGCGAGCTGCGCCGCCCGGGCGAGCACCAGGGCACCGGCCTCGACGGCCCGCTCGTCCACCCGAATGTCGCCCTGGTGGATGTCGTAGGTGCGCCCGCCCGGTGCCCGCGTGCCCAGACGGGCCATCGCGCCGGGCACCTTGGTGAGGTACCAGGCGAAGTCCTCCCCGCCGAGCGACTGCTCGGTCAGGTGGACCGCCTCGGGTCCCAGGACGTCGCGCGCCGCCGCCTCGAGCACGCCGATGCTCTCGGCGCGGTTCTCCACCGGCGGCACGCCGCGCTGGTGCTTCACCTCGACGTCGACCTGCAGGGGCCGCACGACGTCCTCGACGGCCTGCGAGAACACCGCCGACGCCTGCTCCCACGCCCGCCCGTCCAGGCACCGCAGCGTCCCCGACACGCTGCCGGTCGCCGGGATCGCGTTGGGGACGGACCCCGCGCGCACGGCGCCCCACGTGAGGTTGACGCCGGAGCGCGGGTCGAGCCGCCGCCCCAGCACGGCGGGCACCTGGGTGATGACCTGCCCGAGCGCGAACACGACGTCACCTGTCAGGTGCGGGCGCGACGTGTGCCCGCCCGGGCCCGTCACGGTGACCGTCACCTCGTCCGACGCCGACGTGATGGGCCCGATCCGCGTGCCCACCAGGCCGACGTCGAGCTTGGGGTCGCAGTGCACCGCGAAGATCTCCCCGACGCCGTCGAGCCCGCCCTCGCTGATCACGTCGATCGACCCGCCGGGCTGCACCTCCTCGGCCGGCTGGAAGATCAGCCGCACGCCCGCGTCGAGGGCACCGTCCGCCGCCAGTCGCGCGAGGGCCAGCCCGGCGCCGAGCACGACGGTCGTGTGCACGTCGTGCCCGCAGGCGTGCGCGACGCCCCGGTGCACCGACGCCCACGGCGTGCCGCACGTGTCCGGCACGGGCAGCGCGTCCAGGTCCGCGCGCAGCGCGACGCGGCGCGCCCCCGACGCGGCGACGGTGGGGCCGATGTCGCACCACAGGCCGGACCCGGGCAGCAGGTGCGGCGAGAGGCCCGCGGCCCGCAGCCGCTCGGCCACCACGCGCGTGGTCCGCTCCTCCGTGCGCGCCAGCTCGGGGTGCGCGTGCAGGTCGCGACGGATCGCGACCAGCTCCGGCCGCAGCCCGTCGAGCACGGCCGCCAGCGCACGCGCGGCGGGGTCCGTCGGCTCGGGTGCGAGCGTGCGCAGCGGCGGCACGTCGGCGGCGGTCGCGGGCACGGCGGGGTGGTCGCTGGAGGTGGTCAGCACGCCCCGAGCGTATCGCCGTGGCCTGCCGGCACCCCCAGCGGCGCCGGTCACAGCAGGTCGTCGCGCCCGCGCTCGCGCCAGGCGTCGACGGCCTGCTTGACCTGCTGGGCGTGCGCCCGTGTCGTCACGAGGACGGCGTCGGGCGTGTCCACGACGACGGCGCCCGGGATCCCGACGACGCTCACCGCGCGCCCGTCGGCGACCACGACGGACCCGTCCGCGTCGACCCGCAGCACGTGCGCCTCGTCGCCGAGCGTCGGCTCACCGTCCGCGCCCAGCAGCGCGCCGAGGGAGGCGAAGTCGCCGATGTCGTCCCAGCCGAACCCGCCGGGCACGACGGCGACGCCACCGGCCGCCGCGACGGGCTCGGCGATCGCGTGGTCGATCGCGATCCTCGTCAGGGTCGGCCACGTGTCCGCCAGACGCGCGTCGCGCTCGGGGGTGTCCCACGCGGCGGCGATGCGCCGCAGGCCGTCGTGCAGCGCGGGCAGCTGCGCCGCGAGGTGGTCGAGCAGCACACCCGCCCGGACGACGAACATGCCGGCGTTCCAGCTGTACTCCCCCGTGGCGAGGAAGTCCGCGGCGGTCTGCGCGTCGGGCTTCTCGGTGAACGCCACGACGCGCCGGGCGTGCGGCGCGTCCGGCACGCCGAGCGCCGCGCCGCTGCGCACGTACCCGAACGCGGTGGACGGCTCGGTCGCCCGGATGCCGATGGTGACGACCGCTCCCGTGCGCGCGGCGGCCACGGCCTCGCGGATCGTCGCACCGAACTCCGGCAGGCCGGTGATGACGTGGTCGGCCGCGAACGAGCCGAGCACGACGTCGGGGCCGTGCCGCTGGGCCAGGACGGCCGCGGCCAGCCCGATCGCGGCCATCGAGTCGCGCGGGCTCGGCTCGGCCAGCACGTGCTCGGAACCCAGCTCGGGCAGCTGGCGCGCCACCGCGTCGGCGTGCCGCGTCCCGGTCACCACCAGCACGTGCCCGGGCCCCGTCAGCGGCAGGAGGCGGTCGACCGTCCCCTGCAGCAGCGTGCGGCCGCTGCCCGTGAGGTCGAGCAGGAACTTGGGGTAGCCGGCGCGCGACAGCGGCCACAGGCGGGTCCCGGCGCCCCCGGCGGGGACGACGGCGTGGAAGTCGGCGATCGGCGCGTCCGGCATGCGCACACCGTAGCGGCCGACCCCGCGGTGCGCGGGCAGCGTCGGCACCGGTCCGCGAGGCGGACCGTCGGCCCGGGACGGAGGTCCCGGAACCGCCCGCAGGCCTGTGGGGTTGGTCACAATGGACCGTTCCGGGATTCCCGGGGCCGTCGCCGTGGGCCAACCGGGTGGACCGGGTCATTACAGTGAGAGGACGTCAAGGACAACGCCGTCCGCACGCGAACTCGCCTCAGGAGGCCCCCTACCGTGTCCTCAGCGCCCACCGCGCCACCGCGGCCGGCCGGAACGCTCTACCGCGGGCGCGAAGGCATGTGGTCCTGGGTCGCGCACCGCATCACCGGTTTCGCGATCTTCTTCTTCCTGCTCGTCCACGTCCTCGACACCGCGCTCGTGCGCGTGTCCCCCGAGGCGTACAACGACGTCATCGGCACGTACAAGAACCCGATCATGGGTCTGGGCGAGGCCGGCCTGGTGCTGGCCATCGTGTTCCACGCCTTCAACGGCATCCGGCTGATCCTCGTGGACTTCTGGGCCAAGGGCCCCAAGTACCAGCGCCAGATGCTGTGGGTCGTCGTCGCCCTGGTCGCCGTGACGATGGCGGGCTTCCTGCCGCGTCACCTGATGAACGTCTTCGGGGGCCACTGATGAGCACCATCGCCGATCCCAAGGCCCCGCGGGCGTCGCGCCCCGGCCCGACGCGGCGCAGCACGCGCGGCAACTTCGAGCTGTACGGCTGGGTGTTCATGCGCGCGTCGGGCGTCCTGCTCGTCGTGCTGATCTTCGGTCACCTGTTCGTCAACCTCATCGAGGGCGAGGGCATCAGCGCGATCGACTTCGGCTTCGTCGCCGGCAAGTGGGCCTCGCCGTTCTGGCAGGTCTGGGACCTGCTGATGCTGTGGCTCGCGATGCTGCACGGCACCAACGGCGTCCGCACGATCATCAACGACTACGCGGAGAAGGACGGCACCCGCATGGTGCTGAAGCTCGCGCTGTACGCCGCGACGGTCGTCGTCATCGTCCTCGGCACGCTCGTGATCTTCACGTTCGACCCGTGCCCCCCGAACAGCCCGGCCGACCTGCTGCCGTCGTTCTGCACGGCCTGACCGACCGCCACATCCCAGCAAGGAAGGCTCTCCAGCCGATGCAGACCCACCAGTACGACGTCGTCATCGTCGGCGCGGGCGGCGCCGGGATGCGCGCGGCGCTCGAGTCCTCGACGCGCGTGCGCACGGCCGTCATCTCCAAGCTCTACCCCACGCGGTCCCACACGGGTGCGGCGCAGGGCGGCATGTGCGCCGCGCTGGCCAACGTCGAGGAGGACAACTGGGAGTGGCACACGTTCGACACCGTCAAGGGCGGTGACTACCTGGTCGACCAGGACGCCGCCGAGGTGATGGCCAAGGAGGCCATCGACGCGGTGCTCGACCTGGAGAAGATGGGTCTGCCGTTCAACCGCACCCCCGAGGGCCGCATCGACCAGCGGCGATTCGGCGGGCACACGCGCAACCACGGCGAGGCGGCCGTCCGCCGGTCCTGCTACGCGGCGGACCGCACCGGCCACATGATCCTGCAGACGCTCTACCAGCAGTGCGTGAAGAACGACGTCGAGTTCTTCAACGAGTTCTACGTGCTCGACCTGCTCGTGGACCACGACCTCGCCACGGGCGACGTGCCCGAGGGCGAGGAGGTCAACGTCTCGGGCGTCGTCGCGTACGAGCTGGCCACGGGCGAGATCCACGTCTTCCAGGCCAAGGCCGTGGTGTTCGCGACGGGTGGCGCCGGCAAGATCTACAAGACGACGTCGAACGCCCACACCCTGACCGGTGACGGCATGGCGCTGGCGTACCGCCGCGGCATCCCGCTGGAGGACATGGAGTTCTTCCAGTTCCACCCGACAGGCCTCGCGGGCCTCGGCATCCTGCTGTCGGAGGCCGCGCGCGGTGAGGGCGGGATCCTGCGCAACGGCGACGGCGAGCGCTTCATGGAGCGCTACGCGCCCACCATCAAGGACCTGGCACCGCGCGACATCGTCGCCCGGTCCATGGCGAACGAGGTCCGCGAGGGCCGCGGCGCGGGCCCGAACAAGGACTACGTGCTGCTCGACCTCACGCACCTCGAGCCCGCGCACATCGACGCGAAGCTGCCCGACATCACGGAGTTCGCGCGCACCTACCTCGGCATCGAGCCCTACACCGAGCCGGTGCCGGTCTACCCCACGGCGCACTACGCGATGGGGGGCATCCCCACGAACATCGAGGGCGAGGTGCTGCGCAACGCGACGGACGTCATCAAGGGCCTGTACGCCGCGGGCGAGGTCGCGTGCGTCTCGGTGCACGGCTCCAACCGCCTGGGCACCAACTCGCTGCTCGACATCAACGTCTTCGGCAAGCGTGCCGGCCGCTCGGCCGCCGCGTACGCCACGGCGGCCTCGTTCGTCGAGCTCCCCGCGGACCCCGCGGTGAGCGTCGAGGCGGGCCTGGAGAAGATCCGCACGCGCCCCGGCGGCGAGCGGGTGGCGGACATCCGCCGCGCGCTGCAGGAGACGATGGACGCGAACGCGCAGGTCTTCCGCACGTCGGAGTCGCTCACGCAGGCGCTGTCCGACATCAAGGCGCTGCGCAAGCGCTACGAGGCCGTGTCGGTGCAGGACAAGACGAAGACCTTCAACACCGACCTGCTCGAGGCGGTCGAGCTGGGCTTCCTGCTCGACATCGCCGAGACGGTCGTCGTGGGCGCGCTGAACCGCGAGGAGTCCCGCGGCGGACACTTCCGCGAGGACTTCCCCGACCGCGACGACGCCCGCTTCATGCAGCACACGATGGCGTACCGCCGTCCGGTCGCCGAGGGCGCCGCGGGCACCGTCTCGGGTGCCGGCGCGTTCGCCAGGGCCGAGACGTTCGACGGCTACCAGGTGGTCCTCGGGGCCAAGCCCGTCACCGTCACCCGCTACCAGCCGATGGAGCGCAAGTACTGATGACCACCACCGTGGACGCCCCCGCCACCGAGGTCGGCGCCGTGCCGTCCTTCCAGGTCACGCTGAAGGTCCGCCGGTTCCTGCCGTCGGACGAGGACATGCCGACGTTCGGCGCGGCCTTCGTCGCCGAGCCGCGCTGGGACGAGTTCACGGTCGACGTGCACGGCACGGACCGGGTCCTCGACGCCCTGCACAAGATCAAGTGGGAGCACGACGGCTCGCTGACGTTCCGCCGGTCCTGCGCGCACGGCATCTGCGGGTCCGACGCGATGCGGATCAACGGCCGCAACCGGCTCGCGTGCAAGACGCTGCTCAAGGACCTCGACCCGTCCAAGCCGATCGTCGTCGAGCCCATCAAGGGCCTGCCGGTCGTCAAGGACCTCGTCGTCGACATGGAGCCGTTCTTCGCGTCCTACCGCGAGATCATGCCGTTCCTCATCACGACGGGCACCGAGCCGACGAAGGAGCGGCTGCAGTCGCCCGAGCAGCGCGAGCGCTTCGACGACACGACCAAGTGCATCCTGTGCGCCGCGTGCACGTCGTCGTGCCCCGTCTTCTGGACCGACGGCCAGTACTTCGGGCCCGCCGCGATCGTCAACGCGCACCGGTTCATCTTCGACAGCCGCGACGAGGGCGGCACGCAGCGCCTCGAGATCCTCAACGACAAGGAGGGCGTCTGGCGCTGCCGGACGACCTTCAACTGCACCGAGGCGTGCCCGCGCGGCATCGAGGTGACGAAGGCGATCCAGGAGGTGAAGCGCGCGATGATCACGCGCGCCTTCTGAGCGGTCCCCCGCCCGCGGCGCTGCCGCGGTACGTCGAGCCGGACGGCGCCGCGACCGAGGTGCGGCTGCCGGGTGGCAACGTGGGGGGCGCCGTCCGCGTGGGCTCGACGGTGCGGCGCCCGGCAGGTCCGTGGACGCCCGCGGTGCACGCGCTCCTGACGCACGTCCGGGCCCGCGGCCTGGACGGCGTCCCGGAGCCGCACGGGCTCGACGCGCGCGGGCGCGAGGTCCTCGCGCACCTGCCCGGCGTGCCCGTCGACCTCGCCGAGGTGACCGATGCGCGGCTCGCGTCGGCGGCGGCGTGGCTCGCCCGGTACCACGCGGCGGTCGCGGACCTGCGGCCGGGGGGCGTGCGCTGGCGCTTCCTGGAGCGTGACCTGGCCCCCGGCGAGATCGTGTGCCACAACGACGCGACGCTGTACAACATGCTCGTCGCCGAGCCGGGGTCGGACGAGATCGTCGGCGTGCTCGACTGGGACGTCGCCGGGCCCGGCGTGCCGCTCGACGACGTCGCGATGCTCGCCTGGAGCGGCGTCCCGTTCTTCCTCGACCCCGGGCCCGCGCAGGGTGCGCGTCGCCTCGGCGTCCTCGTCGGGGCGTACGGGCGGCAGGCGGCCGCGCTGGGCGCACCGGCCCCGTCCGCCGGTGACGTCGCGCGGCACGTCGTGGCCCGGATGACCGCCGCGACAAACACCATCGCCGGCGGGCAGGAGGCGGGCGACGAGGGCATGCTCAACCTGCTGCAGGTCGGCGAGCCGGCCCGCACCCGGGCGTCGCTGAGCGACTACGTCGAGCGTCTGCCCGCGCTGCTCGCCGCGCTCTCCTCCGCCGCCTGAGTCCACGGCGGACGAGCGCCCGCGGTCCGAACGGCGGTCACAGCGCCTTCACGGGGGCGGGGTCGGCTGCCGGCGGGTCGGCGGTCCAGGCCGCCGCCAGCAGCACGATGCGCGCGATGAGGTTGATCCACAGCAGCAGCACGCCGACGACCGCGAACGAGGCCAGCACGGGGTCGCTGCGCACCGAGCCGGCCACGACCGACGTGCCGAGCACCCGCACGACCCCGAGCCCGGCGGCGGCGATGACCGCGCCGCCCAGCAGGTCACGACGGGGCGGCGCCTGGCCCGCCAGGAAACGGACGAGCATGACGAACACGGCCGCGTCGACGACGAACGCCACGAGGATGCCGGCGACCCGCAGCACGACCGCCGACGCGCCCGACCAGCCCAGCGTGTCCAGGAGCCAGCCGGCCGCCGTCGTCACGGTGATGCCCAGCAGCGCCGACACGAGCACGGCCGCAGCGATCCCGACGAAGGTGCCGAGCTCGCGGAGCTTGCCCAGGACGACGTTGTTCGCGTCGTGCGCACCGAACATCGCGCGCAGCGCGGTGCGCAGCGCGGCGGTCACCCGGATCGCGGTGACGAGGAGCACGACGACCGCGACGACGCCGGCGACCCCCACCCCGGGGCTCAGGACGAGCTGGTCCGGCTCGATCAGACCGCCACCGCCGTCCGGCCCCGTCGCGATGAGGCCCGGTAGCGACTCACCGATCGAGCGCAGGACCGTCTCGCGCAGGGCCGCGTTGCCGCCCAGCACCGCCATGAACGCGGTGTAGCCGATGGTCAGCCCCGCGAACACGGAGAACAGCGCGGTGTAGGCGAGCCCGCCCGTGAGCAGACCGCCGCCCGCCTGCCCGAACCGGGCGTTGGCGCGTGCGGGCCGCGTCCCCTGCCACCAGGCGAGGAGCGCCTTGCCCCGCTCGACCAGCCCACCGAACCCGGGCTTCCACCGGCGCGCGGGCACCGGGTCCGGTGCACGCTCCGCCGCGTGCACGTGCGCCGCCCCCGCCCCCGCGGGCGGTGCGACGACGGTGCGCTCGTGCGGGTCGGTGCGGCGTGCCATGGGGTGACGCTACGGGCGGACCCCCGCCGCGGCATCCGCGACCGCGCCCACCGCACCGAGCACGAAGCGTCGCGCCGGACGCCAGGCCGTGCCGTCGTGCACGAACCGGTGGACGTGCGTGACGTCGAACCCCGCCTCGTACGACGCCATGTCGGCCTGCGCGAGGTCCAGCGCGGCGTCGTCCACGTCGTGAGCGACGGTCACGTGGGGGTGGAACGGGAACTGCGACTCGACCTGCAGGGGCCCGGAGCGCACCGCCGACTCCAGCGCGGCGCACTGCGCGGCGCCCTCGGCGAGCGTCACGAAGACGACCGGGGAGACGGGCCGGAACGTGTCCGTCCCCCGCAGCTCCACGTGGAAGGGGCGGTGCCCGGCGACGGTGCGGGCGAGGTGCGCGTCGAGCTCCTCGAGCCGGTCGTCGGCGACCGGGGTCGGGCCGATGAGCGTCACGTGCGGGACGATGTGGCGAGCCTCGGGGTCCCCCAGGCGCACCCGCGCGTCGTGCAGCTGCCCGCAGAAGGGCTCGGGGACCGCGATCGCGACCCCGACGACGGTCTCGCCGTCGCCCGCCCGGGGCAGCCTCACGCCCGTCGCCGCGGGAGCAGCCCGGAACGGTCGTAGACCCGCTCCAGCGTGGGCGTCGCCAGCTCGCGGGCGCGTGCCGCGCCCGCGGCGAGCACGTCGTCGAGCGCGGAGGGGTCCGAGAGGTAGTGCTGCACACGCTCCTGGAAGGGAGTGAGGAAGTCGACGACGACGTCCGCGAGGTCCTTCTTGAGGTCCCCGTAGCCCTTGCCCTCGTAGTCGCCCTCGAGGGCCGCGACGGTCCGTCCCGACAGCGCCGAGAAGATCGTCAGCAGGTTCGAGACGCCGGGCTTGGCGACGGGGTCGTAGCGGATCTCGCGCTCGGCGTCCGTGACCGCCGACCGGATCCGCTTGGCGACCACCTTGGGGTCGTCGAGCAGCTCGATCAGCCCGTTGGGGCTCTCGGCGGACTTGCTCATCTTCGACGTCGGGTCCTGCAGGTCGTAGATCTTCGCCGTCGCGGACACGATGTACGCCTCCGGGACGACGACCGTGCCCTTCCCGAAGCGCGCGTTCATCCGCTGCGCGAGGTCACGCGTGAGCTCGAGGTGCTGACGCTGGTCCTCGCCGACCGGCACGAGGGCGGTGTCGTACAGCAGGATGTCGGCCGCCATGAGCACGGGGTAGGTGAACAGCCCCACGGTGGTCCCGTCCGCGCCCTGCCTGGCGGACTTGTCCTTGAACTGCGTCATGCGGCCGGCCTCGCCGAACCCGGTGTGGCACGACAGGATCCACGCGAGCTCGGCGTGCTCGGGGACGTGGGACTGCACGAACAGCGTCGAGCGCTGCGGGTCCACGCCCGCCGCGAGGTACTGCGCGGCCGTGCGCCGGGTGCGCTCGCGCAGCACCTGCGGGTCCGGAGCCACGGTCAGCGCGTGCAGGTCGACGACGCAGTAGATCGCGTCGTGCGTCTCCTGCAGGGCGACCCACTGGGTCAGCGCACCCAGGTAGTTGCCGAGCTGGAGCGAGTCCGACGTCGGCTGCATGCCCGAGAAGATGCGCCCGCCCGCGGTCGAGGGCGTGGGGGGCTGCGTCGTGGACAGCACCTGGGTCATTGCGCGGGCCTCCTGGGATGGTCGGCCGTGGGCCGGGTGTCGTGCGGGATCGTACGGGGGAAACGTGCTCGGTGCGCTCAGGTCGCCTCGTCGTCGAACGGTGCCGGTGCACGCGCGGCCACCGGCGGCGCGGCGAACGCGGCCGTCGTCGCGGCCGCAGCCGCGGGCGCCGCCCTGCCCGGACGCGGGACCGCGGGGCGCGACGGTGTGCGCGCGGGCGGGTCGTCGAGCAGCGCGTCCCGCACGATGCGGCGCGGGTCGTAGCGACGGGGATCCAGCGCGGCCCAGTCGACGTCCGGGTCCCCGAGCTCGGCGCCGACGCGCTCCTTGGTGTCGCGGGCGAGGTCGCGCAGCCGGCGCACCCACCCCGCGAGCTGCTCGGCGTACGACGGCAGCCGCTCGGGGCCGACGACCACGGCGGCGACGACGAGCAGCACGAGCAGCTCTCCACCGTTGATCCCGAACACTCGATCAGGTTACCGCGACGCCGCGGACGAGCCCGGCGTCAGCCCGGGGACGCACGCCCCTCGGCGAGCCGCACGCGCACGTCGCGTTCGGTGTCACCGGTGCGCACGCGCAGCACGATCGTGTCGCCCACCTCGCGGGCGCGGATCGCCACGATGAGCTCCTCCGACGCGGTCACCGGCCGGCCGTCGATCGCGAGGATCACGTCGCCGAGGCGGATGCCCGCGCGGTCGGCCGGGCCGTCCTTCGTGACCGCCGAGGTGTCGCGGGGGTTCTGCTCGTAGACGCGCACGCCCTCGCCGGAGTACTCCGGGTCCAGCAGCACCCCGATCACCGGGTAGGTCGCCCGTCCCGTCTCGATGAGCTGCTCGGCCGTGCGGCGCGCCTGGTTCGACGGGATGGCGAAACCCAGCCCGATGCTCCCGACGCCCGTGAGCCGCCCGGGCAGCTGCGCGATCGCGGAGTTGATGCCCACGACCTCGCCCCGCGCGTTGACGAGCGGCCCTCCCGAGTTCCCGGGGTTGATCGCGGCGTCGGTCTGGATCGCGTTGATGTACGCCGTGCCGTCGTCGTCACCGCCCGCCACCACGGGCCGGTTGAGCGCGCTGATGATGCCGGTGGTGACGGTGCCGACGAGGCCCAACGGCGCACCGATGGCGACGACGGGGTCCCCGACGACGACCTCGTCCGAGTCACCGAGCGCGAGCGGCGTCAACCCCGTCGCGTCGACCTTGACGACGGCCAGGTCGTAGTCCCCGGTGGCGCCCACGACGGTGCCCGGCAGCTCGGCACCGTCGGCGAACTGCACGACCAGCGACCCGTCGGCCGCACCCGCGACGACGTGGTTGTTGGTGAGCACGTACCCGTCCTGACGCAGCACGAAGCCCGAGCCCGACGACGCACCGTCGGACGTCGTCACCTCGAGCGACACGACGCTCGGCAGGACACCCGCGGCGATGCCGGCGACCGACCCGGGCGCCCGGTCGACCTGCGCCGCGGGTGCCGGCACGGACGGCAGGCCCGCGTCGGCCCGGCGTCCGTCGTCCGGCACCACGCGGTCCCCCAGCAGGCCACCGAGGAACCCCGCGGCCATCGACAGCACCACGAGCGGAGCGACCCAGGCGGCCGACATCGCGCGTCGTCGGCGACGGCGTGCGGGCCGCGTCGCGTGCGCAGGAGTCGCCGGCGCAGCGGAGTGCGGGACCTCCGCCACCCCATGCTGCCCGGCACCCGGTGGCGGTGTGCCGGGCCGCGCGAACGGCGTCGGCTGCGGCGGGTGGAGCGTGGACGTCGGTACGGACGACGTGGGCGCGGACGACGACGGTCCCGGGGCAGCCGGTGCGGCTTGCGGTGGGGTGCCGACCGGCGGGGCGTCCTCGACCCGCGCGCGCCGGTACGACGACGGAGCCGCGAAGAGCGCCACCGGGGCGGGCGCGGGTGGCGGCGCCACCGGCAGCGGGGGCACGGGTGGCGGCGCCACCGGCAGGGCGGGGGCGGGTGGCGGCGCCACCGGCAGGGCGGGCGCGGGTGGCGGCGCCACCGGCGGGCTCCCGTCCGGGGGACCGGCGGACCCGGCGCCGGCCTCGCTCACGGGCGCTCCCACACGGCCGAGACCGTCTGCCAGCCGCGGCCGATGCGACCGGTCACGGTGTCGTCGTACCCCGCGGACGGGAAGGCCGCGACCAGCGCGTCGATCTCCCCCTCGTCCTGCGAGGCGACGACCTGCACGACGGTCGACCCCGACTGCCAGGCCACCTGCCACGGCTCGGCGGACAGCACGTGCACCTGGCGCCCGCCGACCTCGCGGACGGGGGCCCCGGCGAGCGCGTCGGTGTCGAGGCGGCCCTGCTGCTCGGTCACGACGTACGCCCCGCTGGGACCCGTGACGTCGACCTCGAGGACCTGCGGACCGGTCGTGGACCAGCTGATCGAGCCGATGTGCCACCCCTGCGGCAGCGTGCCGGGAAAGGTCCACCCCTGCCCGCGCAGCCACGCGACCGTCTCGTCGTCCGCGGGCACGCCGCCGGACCCGGTCGCGGGGGTCGACGTGTGCGCGAGCAGGCCGAGCGCGGCCGCCGGGTGGCTCGACGGCGTCACCACGGGCCGCTCGCCCAGCAGGAAGAGGCCCGCCGCGACGGCGCCGAGACCGGCCATCGACCCGACGACCAGCCGGACGGGCGTCCGGCGGGCGAGCACGTCGCCACGCAGCGCGTGCGTCGCCGCGAACGGCAGCGCCGCCCCGCCGGCGACGGCGAACGGGTCGCGCTGCGACGGTCCCTGCGGCACGGGCGGCCGGGACTGCGCCGACATCGACAGCAGGCGCGCGGTCAGGTCCTCGGGCGGCTCCACCGGCTCGGCCCCGGCGAGAGCCCGCCGTGCGGCACGGGCCGCGGCGAGCTCGCGCGCGCACGAGCCGCACGTGGCGACGTGCGCGAGCGCGCGCTCGGTCGCCGTGGGGTCGAGCTGCCCGTCGACGAGCGCGCTGATGCGGGACCCGAGGTGCATCATCCGGCCACCTCCGCCGCGTCGGGGGCGAGCGCCTCCGCGGTGGTGCCGGCCGTGGTGTCGAGCGGCCGCCGGTGCTCGAGCGCGATCCGCAGGCGTGCCCGCGCCCGGTGGATCCGCGAGCGCACGGTGCCGAGCTTGATGCCGAGGGTGACCGCGATCTCCTCGTAGGACAGGCCCTCGATGTCGCACAGCACCACGGCGGCCCGGTACTCGGGCGGCAGGTCGTCGAGCGCGCGCTGCACGTCGTGGTCGAGGTTCGCCACCTCGAACGCGCGCTCGGGTGTCGCGAGGAGGTCCGGCGACGACCAGCGCTCGGAGTCGTCCCCGATCGGCTCGATGCGCACGCGCTGGCGCCGGCGCGCCTGGTCGAGGAAGAGGTTGGTCGTGATCCGGTGGAGCCAGCCCTCGAACGTGCCGGGGCTGTAGGTGTGCAGGGACCGGAACACCCGGACGAACGTCTCCTGCGTGAGGTCCTCGGCGTCGTGCCGGTTGCCGGTCAGCCGGTACGCGAGGCGGTACACGCGCCCGGAGTGCTCCCGGACGATCTCCTCCCACGACGGGGCCTGCCACTCGGCGGGCTGGACGCTCATCAGCAGGGGTTCTCCTCGATCGGCTCGCGGGACGTCATTCTCCCAGGCCGAGGGCCTCGGCCGGACCCGTGTTCGTCGTGGGCGGAACCGGGCGGCGTCCGCGGTGGCCGTCCACGGTCGTCGCCGGCCGCACGACGGGGCGCGGCGCGCAGGGCGGCGGGGTGCACGGGACTACGCTGGCGCCGAGGCGAGCCCGTCCGGGGCGCGCGCGACGAGGAGGCCGTCATCTCCACCGACAAGGCGCAGAGCTGGGTGTACTGCGAGGAGTTCCTCGACGAGGACGACGTGGTCCTGCGCGCCCGTGAGCGGGCGTCCCACCTCGGCTGCACCCCGGTGCTGCCCGGCGCGGGCGCCGCGCTGCGCGTGCTCGCCGCCGCGGCGCAGGCCCGCGCGGTCGTCGAGGTCGGCACGGGCGCCGGGGTCGGCTCGCTGTACCTGCTGCGCGGCATGCCGGCCGACGGGGTCCTGACGACGATCGACCTCGAGCTCGAGCACCAGCGCGCCGCTAAGGAGGCGTTCGCCGAGGAGGGCGTGCGCAGCACCCGCACGCGCGCGATCTCGGGACGGGCGATGGACGTGCTGCCCCGCCTCACCGACGGCGGCTACGACATGGTGGTCGTCGACGCGGACGTCGAGAACTACCCCGCCTACGTCGAGCAGGCCGTGCGGCTGCTGCGACCCGGGGGCGTCCTCGCGGTCGACGACGCGCTGTGGCACGACCGCGTCGCCGACCCGGCGCGGCGCGACGAGGCGACGACGACCGTGCGCGACGTCGGCCGCCACGTCCGTGGCGACGACCGGCTGGTGCCCGCGCTCCTGCCCGTCGGCGAGGGCCTGCTGGTGGCCGTCCGCCGCTGAGGCGCCGGTCCGGTCCGCGGCGCCTCCGCCGGTCCTTCGCCCGGGCACGCCACCGGCGGCCCGGGCGTCCCGGTCAGTCGAGCGTGCTCAGGTACTCCAGCAGCAGCCGCGCCCCGTAGCCGGTGGCACCCTCGGTGATCTCGTGCTTGTCGGACGTCGAGCGGCCCGTGCCGGCGATGTCGAGGTGCGCCCACGTGCGTCCGCCGACGAACCTGCGCAGGAAGAGCGCGGCCGTGATCGACCCGCCCCCGATCCTGCGGTCCTCGGGCACGTGCCGCAGGTCCGCGACCGACGAGCGGACCGCCTCCTCGTAGTCGGCGACGAGCGGCATGTGCCAGACGAGCTCGCCCGTGCGGTCGCCCGCGGCGGTGAGCGCCGCGACGAGCGCGTCGTCCGTCCCGTACAGCGCGGCGTGCTGCCGGCCCAGCCCGAGCGTCGCGGCCCCCGTGAGGGTCGCGACGTCGACGAGCACGTCGGGGTCGAGCGTCGCGTCGGCCCACGCGAGGGCGTCGGCGAGCACGAGGCGGCCCTCGGCGTCCGTGTTGGCGATCTCGACGGTCGTGCCGCCGTGGATCGTCACGACGTCGCCGGGCCGGTACGACGCGGCGCCGAAGTGGTTCTCCGCGAGCGGCAGCACCGCGGTGACCCGGTGCGGGACCTGCGCCCGCGCGGCCGCGAGGACGGTCGCGAGCGCGACGGCCGACCCCGCCATGTCCGTCTTCATGGGGACCATGGCCTCGCGCGGCTTGATGGACAGGCCGCCCGTGTCGTAGGTGATGCCCTTGCCGACGACCACGACGTGCCGCCCGCCGGCGCCCGCCGGTGTGTACGAGACGCGCACGAGGCGCGGCGACGACGCGGAGCCGGACCCCACGGCGAGGATGCCGCCGAACCCGCCCGCGGCGAGCTCACGCGGACCGAGCACCTGCACGTCGAGCCCGGCCTTCGTCCCGAGCCGGCGCGCGCGGTCTGCCATCCACGCGGGGTTCTTGACGTCCGAGGGGGTGTTCGCGAGGTCCCGGACCAGCCAGGTCGCCTCCGCGCCGATGCGCGCCGTCTCGACCGCCGCGGCCACGGCCGCGCCTTCGCGGCCCAGCAGCACCAGCTCGGCAGCCGCCTTCGTGTCCGGCGTCGCCGAGATGCGCGGGTGGCTGTACGCGGCGAGCAGGTAGCCCTCGGTGACGGCGCGCGCGGCCTGCGCCGCGCCCGCGTCGTCGTGGTGGGACTGCGCGCCGACGGTCGCGGCCACGCGGCGCAGGCCGCGGGTCGCGCGGGCGAGCGCGGCCCCCGCGCGCCGCAGCGCGGTGGGACCCTCGTCGCCGACGCCGACGAGCACGATGCGCGGCGGCAGCCCTGCCCACGGCAGCTCGACGGACGATCCGACGGGCAGCGGCAGGTGGACGGTGAACGCCTCCCCCGCGGCGCCCGTCAGACCGGCGCGCTCCGCCAGCTCCGACAGGTCGATGCCGTAGCGCGCGGCCACCTGCGGCGTGCCCGACCGTGGCTGCAGCGCGTCGTCACCCGCCCTTCCGGGCGCGACCTGCACCGCGACCGCGTCGACCGACCCGTCCGTGAGGAGCGGGGAGTCGACGACGCTCGCGCCGTGCAGCACGACGGTGGGCGGGGTACGGGGTGCTGCCGCGGCAGCCGCGCCGGTGGTGCGGGGGCTCATCCGCAGGTCGTCAACCGACGACGGAGGTCAGGGCCTCGCCCAGCTCGGCGGCCTCGGTCGCGTTGAGCTCCACCACCAGCCGTCCACCGCCCTCGAGGGGGACGCGCATGACGATGCCGCGGCCCTCCTTGGTCACCTCGAGCGGTCCGTCGCCGGTCCTCGGCTTCATCGCGGCCATCCGGGGCCTCTCCTTCGCGTCGCACGTGAGCGGCCGACAGTCGCCGGGCAGCCCCGACAACCTCCTGATCAGCCGGTTGTCCAGCGACCATCCTAGTTCACCCCGCGCGACCCCCGCCCAGGCCCCGGGGGCACGAACGGGTCACGGCGGCCAGTCGCCGTGGGGGTTGAACTCCCACATCTGCCGGACCCACAGGACCTGGAGCCCGAGCATGAGCACCAGCACGGCCCCGAACCAGAGCCGCCGCGCCCATGGCGGGCGAGGCACGACGCCGGCCGTCACCGCACCGAGCGGGAACGCGAGGAGCAGGAACCGGGCGAGGCTGGACCCCGGTTCGATGACGGCGAGGATGTACACGACGTACGCCGCGGACCAGGCGTGCAGCTCCGGTCCGAGCCGCCAGGCGGCGGGCACCAGCAGGACGGCGGCGACCAGGGCGAAGCCGGCCACCATGGCGGGCGTCCCCCACTCCTGCAGCCAGAACTGCGGCACGTACGTCCACCCGGAGAACGGCACGACCTCGCGGACGCCCCGCCACGCCGCCTGCGTCTGCAGGTAGCCGTCCGGCACGCCCGTCACCCAGCCGCAGATCGCGGGCCAGGCGACGCCGGACACGCCCGCCGCGGCGGCCAGGGCCGCGAGGCCTGCGCCGTCGCGCCGGCCGAACGTGTCCTCGCCCCGGCGGGCACGCCACCACCGCACGCCCGCGTGCACCACGACGACCGCGGCCATGGGCAGCGCGACCGCGCGCGTGAAGCCGAGGGCGACGACGACGAGCGCGGCCCACGCGTACTGCCGC
Organism: Cellulomonas dongxiuzhuiae; assembly: GCF_018623035.1. NCBI lineage: Bacteria > Bacillati > Actinomycetota > Actinomycetes > Micrococcales > Cellulomonadaceae > Cellulomonas > Cellulomonas dongxiuzhuiae. The sequence continues at coordinate 1,092,228 of NZ_CP076023.1, read as the reverse complement.
CGCACGAGCAGCAGCAGCGACGCCGCGATCAGCAGGAGAGCGGCCGACTCGGTGTAGGCGACCTGCAGGACCGCTGCCGTGGGGAACGCGCAGACCAGCGCGACGGTCGCGAGCGGCAGCCCGGGCCGGGCGGCGACGGCGCGCGGCGCGCCGTGGCGCACGGCCTCGTGCACGACGAGCATCGCGGCACCGCCCAGCAGCAGCGCCACGGTCGGCGCGAGGACGACCCAGGAGCCGCCGGTGAGCGTCATGAGCGCCCGCACCAGCATCGGGTACAGCGGGAAGAACGCCCACTGGTTCTGCTGCACGAGTCCCTGGGCGTCGCGCGGCAGCTCCGCCGGGTACCCGCCCTCCGCGATCTGCCGGTACCAGCCGGCGTCGTAGAACAGACCGACGAACTCCTGGTACGACGGGTTGGCCCCGGTCCACAGGTTCTCCTGCTGCACGGTCGCGGTCCAGACGAACGCGGCGGCCACGAACAGGCGCGAGGCGGCCCACACGAGGAGCACGTGCACCCACCACGGCCAGCCGCGGACGCGGTCCCACCAGGCGACCGGGCCCGTCGCGGCGGCCGTCGCGCGGGACTCCGCCGCTCCCGCCTCGTCACCGTCCGCCGCGACCACCACGTCACCGGGGACCACCGCGTCGCCGTCCGCCACGTCGCCGTCGACGACGTCGCCGCGCGGCGTCTCGGCGCTCACAGCATCCCCCGCAGCGTGCGCAGGGGCGCCCGCTCCGCGCGCAGCGCCGCGACCATGTCCAGTGTGCGCCGCGTCGCCGCGACGTCGTGCACGCGGAACACCCGCGCGCCGAGCCACGCCGCGACGGCCGTCGCCGCCAGGGTGCCCTCGAGCCGCTCCTCCGGCGGGAGGCCCAAGGTCTCCCCGACGAGGTCCTTGCGTGAGATCGCCATGAGCACAGGGTGCCCGATCTGCACGATTCGCGGGGTGTTTCTCAGCAGGTGCAACGAGTGCCACGTGGTCTTGCCGAAGTCGAGGGTCGCGTCGACGAGCACCGAGGCGGGGTCGACACCCAGGGCGACGGCGCGCGCGGCGGCGGCCGTCAGCGTGGACACGACGTCCGCGAGCACGCCGTCCAGCGGGTCGGCACCGTCGGGTGCCGGGTAGGCGACGCGGAACGGGTCGCTGCGCGGCACCGCGCCGCCGGTGTGCGAGCACACGACGCCCAGCCCGCGCTCGGCGGCGACCTCGACGAGCGCGGGGTCGTGACCGGCCCAGGTGTCGTTGAGCAGGTCGGCGCCTGCGTCGGCCACGACGCGGGCCACCCCCGAGCGCCACGTGTCGACGCTCACCAGCAGGTCGGGGTGCCGCGCGCGGACGCGCTCGACGACCGGCAGGACGCGCGCGATCTCCTCGGCCTCGTCGACGGCCGGCCCCCGCCCGGCGCGCACGCCGCCGACGTCCAGCACGTCGGCGCCCTCCGCGACGGCCCGCTCGACGGCCGCGTCGACCGTGGCGTCGCCGTACCGGGCGGCGGCGTAGAAGGAGTCGGGGGTGCGGTTGACGACGGCCATGACGACCGGGTGGTCGTCCCCGAACGTGCGTCCGCGCAGCCGCAGCGGCGCGGCGCCGACCGGGACGCCGGGCAGCGGCCCGCTCGTCACCACCCGCCGTCCGCGAGCGCGTCGTCCGCCTGCGGGTCGTCCGGCGCCGCGGCGCGCGCGGCGCGACCGTCACGCCCCGTCGGTTCCCGGTGCTTGCCGGCCGCGGCGGCCGCGCGCTGGTCGCGGGCGGCTGCGCGCGCGGCGGCCTGCTCCTGCGCCCGCAGCTCCGCGCCGCGCCGCACCACGTGCTCGACGGCCTCCTGCGCGGTCGACACGAGCTGCAGCATGTCGATGTCCGCCGCGGCGATCATGCCGGCGGGGTGCACGGTGTCGCGGAGCCAGGTGAGCAGCCCCGACCAGTACTCGACGCCGACCAGCACGATGGGGAACCCGGTGACCTTGTGGGTCTGCACGAGCGTGAGCGCCTCGAACAGCTCGTCGAAGGTGCCGAACCCGCCGGGCAGCACGACGAAGCCCTCGGAGTACTTGACGAACATCATCTTGCGGGCGAAGAAGTACCGGAAGTTGACGCCGAGGTCGACCCACTCGTTCATGCCCTGCTCGAACGGCAGCTCGATGCCGAGGCCGACCGACAGCCCGTCCGCCTCGGCCGCGCCCTTGTTGGCGGCCTCCATGATCCCGGGACCGCCCCCGGTGATCACGGCGTAGCCCGCCTCGACGAGCCCGCGGGCGACCTCCTGCCCGAGCGCGTAGAAGGGGTCGTCGGGCTTGGTCCGCGCCGAGCCGAAGACGCTGACCGCCGGCCCGACCTCCGCCAGCGCCCCGAACCCCTCGACGAACTCGCTCTGGATCCGCATGACGCGCCAGGGGTCGTCGTGCAGCCACGCGGCTCCCTCCCCGCGCGACAGCAGCCGCTGGTCGGAGGTCATGGCGGGGATCTGGTCGCGGCGCAGCAGCACGGGACCGCGGCGGTACTCCGGCGCCGGTGCCGAGGAGTCGTCGGTGGTCATCCCCCGAGCCTATGCGCGCCCGGCGAGGAGCCGCGTCGCGCGGACGGCGGACGTCAGGCCAGGCCGAGCGGCAGGTCCTCCGGCTGGGTGCCGGTCAGCCACGCCCGCAGGGCGCGGTGGCACAGCTCGATCTGCGCGACCGGCACGTGCTCGTCGTCCTTGTGCGCGAGCAGCGGGTCACCGGGGCCGAAGTTGACCGCGGGGACCCCGAGCGCGCTGAACCGGGCGACGTCCGTCCACCCGTACTTGGGCGCGGCCCGCCCTCCGGTGACCGCGAGCACCGCGGCGGCGAAGTCCTGCGCCGCGGGCGCGTCGAGCCCGGGGCGCGCGCCGGGCGCGGAGTCGGTGATCTCGACGTCGTACCCGGTGAACAGCTCGCGCACGTGCGCGACGGCCTCGTCGACGTCCCGCGACGGCGCGAACCGGTAGTTGACGGTGACGACGCACGCGTCCGGGATGACGTTGGTCGCGACCCCACCGGAGATGAGGACCGCGTTGAGGCTCTCGCGGTACGCCAGACCCTCGACCTCGACCGTCGCCGGCTCGTAGGCCTCGAGCCGGCGCAGCACCTCGCCCGCGGCGTGCACGGCGTTGACACCGACCCAGGCACGCGCGGAGTGCGCGGCGACGCCTCGGAGCCGCACCTCGGCGCGCAGCGTGCCGTTGCACCCGCCCTCGAGCCCGCCGTTGCTCGGCTCGCCGAGGACCGCGAAGTCCGCCGTGATCCAGTCCGGGTGGTGCGCCGCGACGCGACCCAGACCGTTGAGGTCGGCGTCGACCTCCTCGTGGTCGTAGAACACCCACGTCACGTCGTGCACGGGCGCCGTGAGCGCGGCGGCGAGGTGCAGGGCGACCGCGACACCGCCCTTCATGTCGACCGTGCCGCGGCCCCACAGCAGGTCGCCCTCGAGCCGTGTGGGCAGGTTGTCGGCGACGGGCACGGTGTCGAGGTGCCCTGCGACGACGACGCGCCGCTCGCGGCCCAGGTGCGTGCGGGCGACGACCGTGTCGCCGTCGCGCAGGACCTCGAGGTGCGGGTGCGCGCGCAGCGCGGCCTCGACGGCGTCGGCCAGCCGGGTCTCGTCCCCGCTGACGGACGGGACGTCGCACAGCTGACGCGTGAGCGTCACGACGTCGGCGGACAGGTCGATCAGGTCGTCGGCAGCCACGTCTGCGACCCTACGCGCGGTGCGCGCCTGCCCGTCGTCCGCGTCCGCCCTCCGCGCACCGATAGGCTTGGACGCCATGACCGACCGCACGGCCTGGGGCCTCGGCCTGGCCACCGTCACCGACGCGGGCACCACGCTCGACGTCTGGTATCCCGCACCCGCCCTCGGCGCACCGCCCGCGACGCTCGACGTCGACGACCCCGCCTCCGTCCGCCGCCACGCCGCCGACGACCTCGCGGCGTGCGAGCGCGTGGACCCGGCCCGCGGCGTCCGGGTGACGCTCGTGGCGACCGTCGCCGACCTCGACGCCCCGCTCGCGAGCACCGCCGACGCCTACCTGCGCCTGCACCTGCTGTCGCACCGCCTGGTCGCGCCGCACGGGCAGAACCTCGACGGGCTCTTCGCCGTGCTGCCCAACGTCGTGTGGACCGACCGTGGCCCGTGCGCGGTCGAGGACTTCGAGGCCACGCGCCTGCGCCTGCGCGCCGCGACCGGCACCCCGGTGACCGTGTACGGCGTCGACAAGTTCCCCCGGATGGTCGACTACGTGCTGCCGGCGGGGGTGCGCGTCGCCGACGCCGACCGCGTGCGGCTCGGCGCCCACCTGGCACCCGGCACGACCGTCATGCACGAGGGCTTCGTCAACTTCAACGCAGGCACCCTCGGGACCTCCATGGTCGAGGGCCGCATCTCCGCCGGCGTCGTCGTGGGCGACGGCTCGGACGTGGGCGGCGGCGCGTCGATCATGGGCACGCTGTCGGGTGGCGGCCGCGAGGTCGTGTCGATCGGGCGGCGCTCGCTGCTCGGGGCGAACTCGGGGCTCGGCATCCCGCTCGGCGACGACTGCGTGGTCGAGGCGGGCCTGTACGTCACGGCGGGGACGAAGGTGCGGCTCGTCGGCTTCGACGTCGAGGGCGCGACGGACGACGACGGTGCGCGGGTGGTCAAGGCACGCGTGCTGGCCGGTGCCGACAACGTGCTGTTCCGGCGCAACTCGCTCACGGGCGCGGTCGAGGCCGTGGCACGGTCCGGGGCCGGGGTGCACCTGAACTCCGCGCTGCACGCGAACTGACGCCGTGGCCCGCGGACGTCGCCGCGGCGGCTGGCTGACCACGCTGGGGACGGTGATCCTCGTCGTCGTGCTGCTCGCCGTGGCCGTCGGCGCCGTGGTCGCGCTGCTGCGCAACGCGCGCCCGGAGGCACCCGTCGCCGAGCGGTGCGTCGCCCACCTCGACGGCACGGACTGGAGCCTGACTCCCGACCAGGCGCAGAACGCCGCGCTGGCGGCGGCGGTCGCGACGCGACGCGGCCTGCCCGCGCGGGCCGTGACCATCGGCATCGCGACGGCGCTGCAGGAGTCGCGGCTCGTCAACATCGACTACGGCGACCGCGACTCGGTCGGCCTGTACCAGCAGCGCCCGTCGCAGGGCTGGGGCACGGTCGACGAGATCATGGATCCCGTCTACTCGACGAACAAGTTCTTCGAGGGCCTCGAGAAGGTCCCAGGGTACCAGGACATGCCGGTCACGCAGGCCGCGCAGGCCGTGCAGCGCAGCGGGTTCCCCGACGCGTACGCGCAGCACGAGGTGCGGGCGCGCGCGTGGGCCTCGGCCCTGACGGGGCACTCCCCCGCGGCCCTGCGCTGCATGCTGCGCCCGGTCGACGACGCCGCCGTCGGGCCGGATCCCGTGCTCGCGCGCGTCGTGCGCGACCTGGGCGACGTCCCGGCGACGGTGACGCTCGCCGACGCCGCCGCCGGGACGCCGTCGACCATCGACCTCGCGGCGACCGCGCTGCCGATCGACGACCCGGCGCGCGCCGGCTGGTCGCTCGCGCAGTGGGCCGTCGCGGTCGCGTGGGAGCTCCGGCTCGAAGCCGTGACCGTCGCCGGCACGACGTGGTCGCGCGCCGAGCCCACGTGGCAGCCGACGGGCGCCGCGCCCCTGCCTGCGGGCCAGGTTCGTCTGACGCTCGCCGGCTGACCCCCGGGCCGGTCGCACCCCGACGCACGACGACCGCCCGCCCCGAGGGGACAGGCGGTCGTCGAGGACCCCGGCCGGCGACCGGCCGGAGATGGGTCAGCGACGCTCGACCGGCACGTACGACCGCTCGGTCGCACCGGTGTACACCTGGCGCGGGCGGCCGATCTTGGTCTGCGGGTCGTTCATCATCTCGCGCCACTGGGCGATCCACCCCGGCATGCGGCCGAGCGCGAAGAGCGGCGTGAACATGCGCTCCGAGAACCCCATGGCCTTGTAGATGAGGCCCGTGTAGAAGTCGACGTTGGGGTAGAGCTTGCGCGAGACGAAGTAGTCGTCCGACAGCGCGATCTCCTCGAGCCCCATCGCGATGTCGAGCAGCTCGTCCGACCCGCCGAGCGCCGCGAGGACCTCGTGCGCGCTCTGCTTGACGATCGCGGCGCGCGGGTCGTAGTTCTTGTAGACGCGGTGCCCGAAGCCCATGAGGCGGACACCGTCCTCCTTGTTCTTCACGCGGCGCATGAAGTCCGTCGCGTCCCCGCCGTTGGCCTTGACCTGGTCGAGCATCTTCAGCACGGCCTCGTTGGCGCCGCCGTGCAGCGGGCCGGACAGCGCGTTGATGCCGGCCGCGACCGACGCGTAGATGTTCGCGTGGCTCGAGCCGACGATCCGCACCGTCGACGTCGAGCAGTTCTGCTCGTGGTCGGCGTGCAGGATCAGCAGCTTGTCGAGCGCGTTGACGACGATCGGGTCCGGGTCCCACTGCTGGTACGGCACCGCGAACGTCATCCGCAGGAAGTCCTCGACGTAGCCGCGCGAGTAGTCCGGGTACAGCAGCGGCTCGCCCTTGGAGGCGCGGTGGACGTACGACGTGATCGTGCGCGTCTTCGCCAGGATCAGCACGGTCGCGAGCTCGACCGTCTCGTCGTCGAACGGGTCGAGCGACTCGGGGTAGAACGTCGACAGCGCGTTGAGCGCGGACGCCATGACCGCCATGGGGTGCGCGTTGCGCGGGAACGTCCCCATGAACGTGCGGAAGTCCTCGTGCACCAGCGTGTGGCGGTTGACCCGCTCCTCGAACGCGGCGAGCACCGACGGCGAGGGCAGCTCGCCGTGGATGAGCAGGTACGCGACCTCGAGGAACGAGGAGTGCTCCGCCAGCTGGTCGATCGGGTAGCCGCGGTAGCGCAGGATCCCCGCGTCACCGTCGATGTACGTCACCTGCGACTCGCACGACGCGGTGTTCATGAACCCGGGGTCGACGGTCACCATGCCGGTGTCCCGCAGGAGCGACGACACGACGATGCCGTCGTTGCCGTCGGTGGCAGGCACCACGGGCAGGTCACGCACCTGTCCGTCGACCACGAGCTGGACGGGGGCCTGCACCGGTGAGGTGACGACGTCCGACATGGGTGTTCCTTCCTGCGCCGACGAGCGGGTCCAGCCGGCCCGGGCGGGTTGCCGTGCGGGCCGGTGGGGTGGCCGACGCGCGGTGATGACCATCGTCGGCCCACGTGACGGTACCTGCGGGAGCGGCACCTTGACCAATGAGCGACCGAACCTTGAGCCCCGTGTGAGGTTCCTCACACAGGTCGCGGTCAATCTACGTCGGTACGTCCCGCGCGGCTATGCGCCCGACCTCGCCGGTGCTACGCCCCGGAGAGACGGGCGACGGCCTCCGCGACGTGCTCGTCCGTCGCGGTCAGCGCGACGCGGACGTGCGCCGCCGCCGCCGCACCGTAGAACGAGCCGGGCGCGACGAGCAGACCCAGGCCGGCCAGGTCCTGCAGGGTCGTCCACGCGTCCTGCGGCGGGCCGTCGGGCCGCGCCCAGAGATACAGCCCGGCGTGCGACCGGTCGACCACGTACCCCGCCGCCTCGAGCCCACCGCGCAGCGCGACCCGGCGACGCCGGTAGCGCCGGCGCTGCTCGGCCACGTGCGCGTCGTCCCCCAGGGCGACGGTCATCGCCGCCTGCACCGGTGCGGGCACGATCATGCCCGCGTGCTTGCGCGTCTCCAGCAGCCCCAGGACCAGGTCCCGGTCGCCCGCGACGAACGCCGCGCGGTACCCCGCCAGGTTCGACTGCTTCGACAGGGAGTACACCGCGAGCAGCCCCGTGCGGTCACCCTCCGTCACGCGGGGGTCGAGCACGCTCGGCACCCCGCCGCTCACCCACGGCTCGTCCCAGGCCAGCTCGGCGTAGCACTCGTCCGACGCGACGACGACCGGGCGTCCCGTCCTCGTCGCCGCCGCCCGCGCCGCGCGGACGACGTCCCGCAGCTGCTCGACGCCCAGGACCGACCCGTCGGGGTTCCCGGGCGAGTTCAGCCACACGAGGCGGACGTCGTCACGCTGCGCGAGCAGCTCGGCGGGGTCGTCGGCGGGTAGCGGCGTGGCACCCGCGAGCCGTGCCCCCACGTCGTACGTCGGGTACGCGATCGCAGGGTGCAGCACCACGTCACCCGCGCCGAGGCCGAGCAGCGACGGCAGGAACGCGACGAGCTCCTTCGAGCCGAGCGTCGGCAGCACCGCGTCCGGGTCGAGGTCCGGCACGCCGCGCCGCCGCGCGAACCACGCCGCGACGGACTCCCGCAGCGCGACCGTGCCGTGGGTCGTCGGGTAGCCGGGGGCGTTCGCGGCGGCCACCAGCGCCTCGCGCACGACCTCCGGCGTCGGGTCGACCGGCGTGCCGACGGACAGGTCGATCACGCCGCCCGGATGCGTGCGGGCGAGCTGGGTCACGGGCGCCAGGGAGTCCCAGGGGAAGTCCGGCAGCGCGCCGGTCAGCAGGCCCACGTGTCCCCCGGGCCGACGCGGACGGGCGTCACTCGCCGTGGACGCGCAGCGGGAGCGTGGCGATGATCGGGTGGTCGTGCGCGATCTCGCCCATCTTCGCGGCGCCGCCGGGCGAGCCGATCTCGTCGAAGAAGTGCACGTTGGCCTCGTAGTACGGGGCCCACTGCTCCGGGACGTCGTCCTCGTAGTAGATGGCCTCGACGGGGCACACCGGCTCGCAGGCACCACAGTCGACGCACTCGTCGGGGTGGATGTACAGCGAGCGCTTGCCCTCGTAGATGCAGTCGACCGGACACTCCTCGATGCACGCCTTGTCCTTGACGTCCACGCAGGGCTCGGCGATCACGTACGTCACGGGTGTCCTCCACGGTGCAGCGGTCGGACCTAGTATCCCCCACGTGCGCACCGCCACGACCCGCCGTCCACTCCCCGACACGGGACGGGACGAGTGAGCCCGGCCACGTGGCGCGCGTGGCCGCCCGGGACGCGCGTCGTGGTGCGCCGCCGCCGCGACGACCTGCCGCCCGGGACGCTCACCGGGACGCTGCACGGCGGCGAGCCGCCGTTCACCGACGTGCTCGGCGAGGTCCTGGCCGTCGACGATGACGGGCTCACCGTGCGCACCCGCCGCGGCGACGTCCGCGTACCGGCGGGCGACGTCCTGCGCGCGAAGGTCGTGCCGCCGCCCCCCGCGCGACGGCCCCGGCGCGCCGGCCCCGCCTGACGTCGGCGGACCGGCGTCAGGGGGCCGACGTCACGGCGTCGGCGCCGCGGCGGTCGGTGCCGCGCCGCAGATCACCCGGTTCTGCGGCTTGTACCGCCAGGTGGAGGACTCGGTGTCGACGACCTCGCCGTTGAGCAGGACGCGACGGGTGTTCGTCACCGTGAAGCCGGGGTTGCCGGCGCTCTGCGGCTCGCACGTCGGGGACTGCGAGTACACGGTCGTGGGGTTGACGACCCCGGAGCGCCCGCTCTTCGAGGTCTCGACCGTGAAGTGCTTGGTGCTCCAGATCCGCACGTACGCGCGTCCGTCCGCCACGTAGCCCTGCACGAGCGCGCCGTACGGCGTGTTGTTCTTCCACTTCAGGTCGAGGACACCCGTGAAGATCGTGGCCTCGCGGCCCTCGGGGTAGCGCTGGAACCACTCGCTGTGCGGCGTGTGCTCCACGTCCTCGAAGCCGGCGAAGTAGGCCGCGTTGAAGGTCGTGGTCGACACCTGCGACAGCCCGCCTCCCCACGCGTCCTTGTGCTCGCCGTTGACGATCGCACCCGCCTCCACGAAGCCGTGGGCCGCGTCGACCGGCCCGAGCGCGTCGGTGAGGCTGAACGTCTCCCCCGGCCGCACGAGCGTGCCGGTGATGTTCTTCAGGCCGTTCGCGATGTTCCCCGTCCGGCGCGGCTCGTTCGTCAGCGGCGTCGAGAACTCCGAGACGACCTCCTTGACGCCCAGCGCCTCGAGCTCGGCCGTGGTCTGCGCGGGATCGGACTGGACGAGCTCGACGGCGGCGAGACGGTCGCCCCCCGCGGTCGCCGCGGTCACGACCGACGTCGCGAGCGCCGCCGGGTCGAGCGTCGTCCCGGCCGTGCCCGGGACGATGACCGGCGAGCCGTCCTGGAACTCGAACCGCGCGTCCGACGCCGTGGTCAGCAGGTCGGGCACCTGGGTCAGCACGGCGTCGGCCAGTGCCGCGCCGTCGATCTGCAGGTCCAGGGCGCCGTCCACCGGGACGACGGACGCGTGCGCGGTGAGCGTCGGGACGTCGAGCACCGCCTGGCGGTCGGCGACCTGCACCGTGACGGGCGCGGCCGCGAGCGGCTCGGCGAGCTCGCGCAGCGCGCGGTCGGTCTCCCCCTGGGTCACCGCGGGCGCCACGACGCTCGTCGGCAGCACGAGGGGACGCTCCTGGGTGAGCCACCCGTCCTGCAGGACCACGGCGGCCCCGGCCGTGTCCAGCTCCCAGCCGTCGACGGCCTGCGTCGCGTGCGCGGCTCCGTCGGCGAACACGACGGTGCCGTCGACGGGAGCCAGCGTCAGCGAGCCCGAGACCTGCGTCAGCACCGACTCGAGCGCGTCCTCGTCCACCCGGCTCACGGGCGGCTGCTCGCCGACACCGACCAGGTGCCGCCACAGCCGCACGGGCTGCGTCAGGTCCACGCCGGTCAGCCGCGCCACCGTGGCGCTCGTGTCGAGCTCCAGGCCCGCGGCCGCGGGGTCCACCTCGGCCTGCACCTCCTGCGCGACGACGGGCACGGGCGACGACGCACGGTCCGCCAGGCCGTCGGCGAGGCGCTGCTCGGCCTCGTCGGAGGACATCGAGCCGATCTCGACACCGGCGACGGTCGCACCACGCGGCACGCGGTCGGCCAGCCCGTAGGACGCCCCGACGTACAGCGCGCCGACGAGCGCCACGGAGCCCCCCACGACGGCGAGCACGCGCGGCCAGCGCCGGTGCCCGTCCTCGGGCTCGAAGACGTCGAGCGGGGACGTCTCACGCTCGGCGTCGGGCGTGCCCTCCACCGGTCCGCCCGCCGGGGTGCGCGGGCCGCCGTCGGCGGCGGTGGACCGTGTGCCGGGCGGGGACGCCACGGGGGTGGCTCGGGTCGTCAGGTCCTCGGGCGCGGCCGCGGCCGACGCGGGCGGCAGGACGGCGGTCGCGTCAGCGGCAGGGACCACGGCGGTCTCGTCGGCGCGCGGCGTGACGGGGGCGTCCGCGAGCGTCGGCGACGGGGCTGCGTCGGTGGCCGGCGCGTCGGTGGCCGGCGCGTCGGCGGCCGGCGCGTCGGCGGCCGGCGCGTCGGCGGCCGGCGCGTCGGGTGCGCCGGACGTCGTGCCGGGGGCCGCCGAGCGCGCTCCGGCCCCGGACGTGTCCGGGACCTCGCCCGCCGCGGGCGAGCCGGCGGACGCGACATCGCCGCGGTCGTCCGTCTGCCCCGGCGCATGCGACAGCGGGCTCTGCGGCAGGGCGTGCGCCGCGACGCCGACCGAGGCGGCGTTGAGCGCGGTGAACGCCAGCGCGGACAGGCCGCCCAGGCTCAACGGCGGCAGGGGCGTCGGCTCGACCTCGCCGCCGGCGGGGGCGTCGGGACGGTCGTCGGGAGCGGCAGGGGTCGACGCGGCGGATCCGTCCGGGCCGGCGACCGACACTGTCGGCGCCTGCGTGCCGTCGCTCGACACGTCCGGCTCGTCGGTGCCGTCGCTCGACACGTCGGGCTCGTCCGTGCCGCCGGCCGACACGTCCGGTTCGTCCGTGGTCGTGGCGTCGGAGGCGGGAGCCGCCGGTGCGGTGATGGCGACGTCGTCCCACGAGGGCCACGACGCGAGGGGCTCACCGGACTCCGGGGCCAGCGGGCGCCGGGCGTCGACGCGGGGCGTGGCCAGGGGCTGCGCGCGGTGGCTCTGCTCGCCTCCGGCGGCAGCCGGAGCGGTGGCGGGCTCCGCGGGGGTGGCGGGCTCGTCGGGGGTGGCGGGCTCATCGGGGGTGGCGGGCTCGTCGGGGGTGGCGGGCTCGTCGGGGGTGGCGGGCTCATCGGGGGTGGCGGGCTCGTCGGGTGCGGCGTCCTGCGGCGCCTCGTCGGACCGGGACTCCGCGGGGGTGGCCGCGACGGACGGGGTGACGTCCGCCGCGTCGGGTGCGTCGTGCGGCTGGGGCACGCCCTCGCGCGCACCGTCCGCGGCGGAGCGCTCGGGCCCCGCGGCGGCGTCGCGGTCGGCGGCCTCGCCCGTCGGCGTGTCGCGGTCGGTGCCGTGCGTCATCGATCCCCCGTGAAGGTCCTGGGCGCGCGCCCCGGGGCACGCGTCGTGCGGGTCGATCCTACGGCGCTGACCGGCCGCGACGGGCGGATCGGGGGCCTCGTCGCCGATCCTCACCCGCTCCACACGGCTCCCCCGCACCCGGGCGCGTCGGCGCCGTCCTACCGGACGCCCCGCAGGCGACCGCGCAGGTGCACGAGCGCTCCGCCGTCCGCGCCGCCCTCCGCCGCCGCGAGGACCCGGCCCACGACCACGTCGTGGTCTCCGGCGGGGTGCACCGCCTCGGTGCGGCAGTCGAACCACGCTGCGGCCCCGTCGACCCACGCCGCCCCCGACACGGGGGCCGGACGGTGCGGCACGCGGTCGAGCTGCCCCACGGCGGGCCGGCCGGGCGACGCGAGCCAGTCCGCGACGTCGGCCTGGGCGTCGGACAGCACCGAGACCGCCCACGTGTCGACGTCGTCGAGGACCTCGCGCAGCCGGGCGTCGGCATGGACGCAGAAGAGCAGCAGCGGCGGGTCGAGCGACACGGACGCGAACGAGCTGACGGTCGCCGCGTGGGCGACGCCGCGCTGGACGGCGCTGACCACGACGACGCCGGAGGCCAGCCGGGAGACCACGGCGCGGAAGGCGTCGGGCGTGACGTCGCCGAGGCTCATGGCGTCGGCGGCCGCTCGTCCTCGACCCAGCGTCGTGGCGCGAAGGCGACCAGGGCGACGACGAGCACGACGCCGATCACCCACGCCGGTCCCCACAGGTCGCGCCCCGTGACGAGGACGTCGCCGCCGGGGCCGCCGGTCGCCAGGACCTGGACGGCGAGGATCGCGCCACCGGCGCTCGCGACGTACCCGAACCACCCGACCCACGCCCGCGACACCAGCACGATGACGAGCACCAGCAGGAGGCAGACGACCAGGCCCCAGGGACGCACCGCGCGGTGCATGACCGTGCCCAGCGTCCCCGCGAGGAGGCCCAGGCCCAGGGTGACGGCGGCACGCCAGAGGGTCGCGACGGTAGGCGGCTGCACGTCGCTCAGGCTACCGGTCGCACACCGGCGGGCCACGTCACGCCCGCGTCCTCGGCGCGCGCGCTGCCCGGCGCGTACCGGTAGGCCTCGGCCGGCAGGACGGGGGCCAGCACGGCGTTGCTCAGCGCGTAGCAGCCCAGCAGCGCGTCGTCGCCGTCGACGGCCCGCACGGCCTGCACCTGCGTCGCGTGGGCGCGCAGCGCGGCGAGGAGCCGGTGCCGGACGGGCGCGACGTCCACCAGGACGTCGACCTCGTCGTCGGGCACGGCCACGCTCGACTGCTCGCCGGCCGGGTCCGGCAGCGTGAGGCCCCGGCCGTCGCGACCCAGCGCCGCACGCACGGCGTCGCCGGCCAGCGCGTGCTGCGCGCGCCGCAGCGCCGCGCTGCCCGCCACCGACCACAGCACGACGGGCACCGCGTGGGCGGGCGCGTGCGTGTCGTCCTCGCGCGCGGCGAGCTCGAGCGCCAGCGTCGTGACCTCGTGCACCCGGACGTGGTCGGGGTGCCCGTAGCCGCCACCCGGCTCGTACGTGGCCACGACGTGCGGACGGCGCAGCCGCAGCAGGTGCGCGAGTGCACCGGCCGCCTGCGCGAGGGGCGCGAACGCGAAGGCGTCCGGCGGGGCGTCGTCGGACGCCCCGGCGCGGCCTGCGCCGACCCACGCCATGCCTGAGTCCTCGTACCGCACGTCCGCGGTCACGGCCTCGTCGAGGAACCCGTGGTCGTGCACCCCGAGCGCGCGCAGCGCGGCGGCGAGCTCGCCCTCGCGGTGCTCGGCCAGCGCGGGCCCGTCACCCTCGAGACGGGCCCACCGTCGGCCGATGACCTCACCGCGCTCGCCGCGCGTGGCGGTCACGACCGTCGCCGGACGACCGGCGGCCGCCCACGTCGCGAGCAGCGCGCCGGTCGCGAGCGACTCGTCGTCGGGGTGCGCGTGCACCGCCAGCAGGCCGCCGGTCATGGTCCTCCCCGCTCGCGACGCCGGGGTCAGGACTTCTTGTTGCGTGCCGTCTGGCGCGCGCGCTCCGTCTGGTCGAGCACGACCTTGCGGATGCGCACGACCTCCGGCGTCACCTCGACGCACTCGTCCTCGCGCGCGAACTCGAGGGACTCCTCGAGCGTCAGCTTGCGCGGCGGCACCACGTTCTCGAACGACTCCGACGTCGACGACCGGATGTTGTTGAGCTTCTTCTCCTTGGTGATGTTGACGTCCATGTCCTCGTTGCGCGCGTTCTCGCCGACGACCATGCCCTCGTACACCTCCGCCGTGGCCTCGACGAAGAACGCGCCCCGGTCCTGGAGGTTGAGCATCGCGAACGGGGTCGCGACGCCCGAGCGGTCCGCGACGAGCGAGCCGTTGACACGCGTCTCGATCGGGCCCGCCCACGGCTCGAAGCCCTCGGCGATGGACGACGCGATGCCGGTGCCGCGGGTGTCCGTGAGGAACCGCGTGCGGAACCCGATGAGCCCGCGCGCCGGCACGATGAACTCCATGCGCACCCAGCCGGTGCCGTGGTTGCTCATCGTCTGCATGCGGCCCTTGCGCTGCGCGAGGAGCTGCGTGACCGCGCCCAGGTACTCCTCGGGCACGTCGATCGTCATGCGCTCGGTCGGCTCGTGGACCTTGCCGTCGATCTTCTTGGTGACGACCTGCGGCTTGCCGACCGTGAGCTCGAAGCCCTCGCGGCGCATCTGCTCGACGAGGATCGCCAGGGCCAGCTCGCCGCGGCCCTGCACCTCCCACGCGTCGGGGCGCTCGGTGGGCAGCACCCGCAGCGACACGTTGCCGATGAGCTCGCGGTCCAGGCGGTCCTTGACCTGCCGGGCGGTGACCTTGTGGCCCTTGCCGCCCTTGCCGGCCAGCGGCGAGGTGTTGATGCCGATGGTCATCGAGATCGCCGGGTCGTCGACCGTGATGAGCGGCAGCGGCCGCGGGTCGTCGGGGTCCGTCAGCGTCTCGCCGATCGTGATGTCCTCGATGCCGGCCACCGCGACGATGTCGCCGGGCCGGGCCTCGTCGGTCGGCACGCGGTCGAGCGCCTTGGTCTCGAGCAGCTCGGTGATGCGGACGTTCTGCAGCGTGCCGTCGTGGCGCGCCCACGCGACGGTCTGCCCCTTGCGCAGCGTGCCGTTGTACATGCGCAGCAGCGCGAGGCGGCCGAGGAACGGCGACGCGTCGAGGTTGGTGACGTGCGCCTGCAGCGGTGCGGTCGGGTCGTACGTCGGCGCCGGGATCTTCTCGAGGATGGTCTCGAACAGCGGCTCGAGGTCCGGGCTGTCGGGCATGTCGCCGTCGGCCGGCTGCGTGCGCGAGGCCTTGCCGACCTTGGCGGCCGCGTAGACGACCGGCACGTCGAGGATCGCGTCGAGGTCCAGGTCCGGGACGTCGTCCTGCAGGTCCGACGCGAGGCCGAGCAGCAGGTCGGTCGCCTCGTGCACGACCTCGTCGATGCGGGCGTCGGGGCGGTCGACCTTGTTGACCACGAGGATCACCGGCAGCTTGGCCTCGAGCGCCTTGCGCAGGACGAACCGCGTCTGGGGCAGCGGGCCCTCGGACGCGTCGACGAGCAGGACGACGCCGTCGACCATCGACAGGCCGCGCTCGACCTCGCCGCCGAAGTCGGCGTGCCCGGGGGTGTCGATGACGTTGATCGTGATGCCGTCGGGCTGGCCGACCTTCGCGGCCGCGGGACCCGAGTACCGGATCGCCGTGTTCTTCGCGAGGATCGTGATGCCCTTCTCGCGCTCCAGGTCCCCCGAGTCCATCGCACGCTCGTCCACGTGGTCGTGCGCACCGAACGCGCCGGACTGCCAGAGCATCGCGTCGACGAGGGTCGTCTTGCCGTGGTCGACGTGCGCCACGATGGCGACGTTGCGCAGGTCGGAGCGCACGGCGGTGGCGGTGGCCTGGTCGGTTGCGGGCATGCGGGTACTCATCTCAGGAGGCTGGGGGCTAGCCGAGGCGTCGGCGCAGCGACCCATCCTACCGTCGTGTCCAGCCCCACCACCATGTGAGGTCCGCCGCAGCGGGTGTGAGGACGGGGACGTCCGCCACGACGGGCAGCCCCGGGTCGCTCTCGGGGTCGCGTACGGCGGTCACCGTGAGGGCCGGCGTGCGCACGACCGGGAGCACCGCGCCCCAGGTCCGCAGGGCCTGCGCCGCGGACGTCAGCGCGTCGGCGGCCTCCGCCCGGTCGGGCTGCGCGGCGAGCGCGTCGAGCACCGCGTCGAGCGCCGGGTCGGTGTGGCCCGTGACGTTCGTCGCACCGCCGCTGCGCCAGCGCGCGACGAACGCGGCGACCGGCAGGTCGTCCTGGGCGACGGGCACGAGCGCCGCGTCCCAGTCCTCGGGGCGCGTGCGCAGGGTCTGCGCCGGGTCGGCGTCGACCGGCACGACCGCCATGCCGGCGTCCGCCGCGGCGTCCGTGATGAGGTCCAGCGCGACGGACCGCACCGGGTCGGCCGTGTTGGTCAGGACCCGCACCGTGACCGGGTCGGCCGCACGCTCCGGCGCGGGGGTGGGCTCACCCGGTGCCGCCGTCGACGCGGCCGGCGCCACCTGCGCGGCCACGACGTCGGACACCTGCGCCCGCGCCCACAGCGGGCGCACGGCGTCGGCCACCACCTCCTCGCGCGGCACGCTCGCGAGGAACGCGGCGCGCAGCCCGGCGGCGATGGCCGCGGGGTCCGGTGCGCTCGCGTGGGACGTCGGGTCGAAGACTCCCCCGGCGCCCTCCTGCACGACCAGCTGGAGGACGGCGTCACCCCCGGTGCCGATCGCGACGTCCTCGAGGTCCTCGGCCGCCGCCAGCACGTCGCGCGTGCTCACCGGCGCCGCGACGTCGACGGCGTCGTCGTCGACCGCGTCGACCTGGGCGAGCGGGTCGAGGTCGGTGCGCAGCCGCACACGGTCGTACGACGCAGCCGCGTCGCCCGCGTACCGCTCGTTGCGGACGACCTCGACGCCCGACGCGTCGACCTGGGCCAGGACGTAGGGGCCCGTCGTGGTGGTGAGCGTCGGGTCGGACGCGACGTCGGTGGCACGTCCGGCTGTGCGCCAGACGCGCGACAGGGGCACGAGCGCCGCCCGGTCCTGCTGCTGGACGGCCGTGACGACCGCCTGGGCCCACGCCTCGGCCTCGGCGTCCGCGTCGCCGTCCGCGTCGGCCGTGTCCTGCTCACCGGGCGTCGCGTCACCCGTCGTCGCGGGGGTGGCCGACGTCGACGGGGACGCGGGCTGCGTGGCGGCGGGCGTCGTCGCGGGCCCGTCGCCGGCGGCCGTCGTGGCGGTCGACGTCGCGGCGGGCACCGAGGGCGCGACGGTCGGCAGCGGGGGCGCGTCGGGGTCGAGCGCCCACCTGCCGACGACGTGCGCGGGCAGGTTCACGTCGAGGGCGACCTCCCAGTCGGCCACGGGGACGTCGTAGACGACCGTCACCGTGGCGCCGTCGACCGTCGGGACGCTCGACGCGCGCGTGAGCGCGGCCGACGGCGCACCGAACAGGACGACGTCGTCACTGGTGGAGACCACCGCGCCGTCGGCGTCGAGCTCGGGCACGACCTCGTCGAGCTGGCCGCTGCGGGCCGCCCACTCCAGGAGCAGGTCCGCGGGACCGACGGGCACGCCGTCGGACCAGCGGGCCGTCGGGGCGATGGTGTAGCGCACGGTCAGCGGGTCGTCCGTGACCTTCTCGACGGTCCCGAACGACTCGTCGACCGTGACCGTGCCGTCGGGGGCGAGGGACGTGAAGCCCGACTGCACGAGTCCGCGCACCAGCACGCTCCCGGGCGCCCGACCCGCGGCCGTGGCGCCGTTGAGCGAGGCGAACGGCAGGTCTGCCGAGACGACCACGGTCCCGGCGCGTGCCGGGTCCACGGGCTCCGAGGTGCAGGCAGCGAGGGCGCCGAGCCCGAGCGGCAGGACCAGGAGCGCGGCGCCCGCCCGGGCACGCGGCCGGCGACCCGCGGTGCACGCGCCGGCGTCCGCGGTCCCGGTCCCCGCGGTCCCGGTGCCCGCCGTGCTGGTCCCTCCTGCCCCGGTCCCCGCCGTCGGCCGCACCGCGCTCGTCGCCCGCATCGTCCCCGTCACCCGTCCGCCTCCCACGCCGCGTCGGCGGCACGCCCGCCCGTTTCCCGTCGGGACCCTGCCACGCCCACCCGTGCATCGGCGCGCGGACGCGCGGGCTGAACCCCACGAGAGCCGCGAATCGCCACGATCGCACCGCAGCGGTGCGTCTCCCCGCACACCGGGCGCCGCTGGGCAGGCGCGTCGCACCCCCAGGCGGCCCCGGGGACGACGACGCCCGGCCACCGGGAGGGTGGTCGGGCGTCGTCGGCGGGGCGGCGTGTCAGACGCCGGTGCCGTGCGTCCGCTCGTTGTCGATCTCGTCGATGCCGACGCTGTCGTGCCGGGCGGCGTCGGCAGCCTGCCGCGCCTCCTCGGCCTCGAGCTCGCCGCGCTGGGCCTCGAGCAGAGCGTCGCGCGCGATGCGGCGCTCGCGCTGCGCCTCGGGGTCCGGCACGGGGACGGCGGCGATGAGCCGCTGCGTGTACGGGTCCTGCGGGTCGTGGACCACCTGCGCGGCCTCGCCCACCTCGACGAGCCGCCCGTTGCGCATGACCGCGATGCGGTCGGACAGGATCTCGACGACGGCCAGGTCGTGGCTGATGAACAGGCACGCGAAGCCGTGCTCGCGCTGCAGCTCCTGGAACAGGTCGAGCACGGCGGCCTGGACGGACACGTCGAGCGCGGACGTCGGCTCGTCGGCCACCAGCAGGCGCGGCTCGAGGGCGAGCGACCGGGCGATGCCGACGCGCTGACGCTGACCGCCCGACAGCTCGTGCGGGTAGCGGTTGCGCATCGCGCGCGGCAGCCGCACCTGGTCGAGCAGCCGCTCGATCTCGCGCTGCGCCGCCTGCCCCTTGACGCCCCGGTGCAGCAGCAGCGGCTCGGCGATGGACTCACCGATCGGCAGGCGCGGGTTCAGCGAGGAGCCCGGGTCCTGGAAGACGATCCCGACCTTGGTGCGCAGCGGCTTGAGGTCCTTGTTCGACGCACCGACCATGTCCTGGCCGACGATCTTCAGCGACCCGCTCGTGACGGGCAGCAGCCCGACCACGGCGCGGCCGATCGTCGTCTTGCCCGAGCCGGACTCCCCGACCAGGCCCACGACCTCGCCCTGGCGGATCTGCAGCGAGACGCCGTCGACGGCGCGGAACGTCGGCGTGCGGCGCCGTCCGGGGTACTCGATGACGATGTCCCGCGCGTCGAGCGCGAGCGGCTCCTCGCCGTCGGCCGGCGGCGCCGGCGCGTCGACGGGTGCCGTCGTGGTCGCGGGGCGCGCGGCGTAGGCGGCCGCACCCTTGCCCAGGTGCGGGACGGCCTCGAGCAGCTTGACCGTGTACGGGTGCTGGGGGTTGCGGAAGACGTCGAGGGTCGGCCCCTGGTCGACGATCCGGCCGTCCTTCATGACGATGATCTTGTCCGCCATGTCGGCGACGACGCCCATGTCGTGCGTGATGAGCACGATGCCCGCGTCGATCCGCTCGCGCAGGTCCCGCATGAGCTTGAGGATCTCGGCCTGCACCGTGACGTCGAGGGCCGTGGTCGGCTCGTCGGCGATGAGCAGCTTGGGGTCGCACGCCAGGGCCTGCGCGATCATCGCGCGCTGCCGCTGCCCGCCCGAGAGCTGGTGCGGGTAGGAGTCGACGCGCTTGTCGGGGTTCGGCAGGTCGACGAGCCGCAGCAGCTCGATCGCGCGCTCACGCGCCTCGGCGGGGCCGATCTCGAAGTGCGCGCGCAGCGTCTCGACGATCTGGAAGCCGATCGTGAACACCGGGTTCAGTGCCGTCATCGGCTCCTGGAAGATGACCGCGATCTCCTTGCCGCGGATGCGGCGCAGCCGGCTCGTCGACATGCCGACGAGCTCGCGGTCGTCCAGCTTCGCGGAGCCCCGGGCACGGCCGTTCGGCGGCAGGAGACCCAGCAGCGCCATCGAGGACTGCGTCTTGCCCGAGCCGGACTCGCCGACGATCGCGAGCACCTCGCCCGGACGCACGTCGTACGAGACGTCGGCCGCGGCCGGGTACCACGTGCCGTCGACGTAGAAGTCGACGCCGAGGTCCCGCACCGACAGCACGGGCTCGTCGGTACGGGTGGGGCCGGGAGGCGTGTCGAGTGCCACCGTTCAGCGTCCTTCCTGCACGCGCGCCGTCGGCCCGGTGGGGGCGGCGTGGTGCCGGTCTGCGAGCATGGTCACGTGGGAGCCACGCAGGAGTTCACGTCGGGTTACGGGCGAGTCCTGACCCTCGCCGGTGCGGCGATCGGGCTGGTCGCGCTCGTGTCGGTCACGGTGCAGGACGGCGCGGGCGAGGCGCTGCGCGCGCTGCCGCTCGTCGGCCTGGTCGTGGTCGTGCTGTGGGCGCTGTTCTGGCGACCCGGGGTGGAGGTGTCCGACGGCGAGGTCGTCGTGCGCAACGTGCTGAGCACCGTGCACGTCCCGTGGCCCACGTACCGCGAGGTCGTGTACGGCTGGTCGCTCGTCGTGCGGACCAGCGACGGTGACGTGACGGTGTTCGCCGCACCCCGCGCCAGCGCCACGGCCCGCCGGGTCCGCCGAGGCCGCGCACCGCTGCCCGGCGCCGTGCCGGCGCCCGGCCGCCCGGTGCGCTCGCTGCAGGCGACCGCCGAGAGAGTCGGCGCGGCCATCGAGGCCCGGCACGACGCGCTGGTCGCCGCGGGCCACCTCGACGGTGCGCAGCGTGTCGCCGTCGAGCAGGGCCTGACGACGACGCGCCGCGTGCACGTCGTGACGGTGGGCGCCGTCGCGGTGCTCGCCGCGGCGAGCGTCGCCGTGCTGACCGGCGGCTGATCCGCCGCAGCCCGGCGTCGGCACCGCGGTCACGAGCCCGTGCCGGCGTTGCGGACGTCGTCCGCCGGCCGCACGGTCGAGGCGTTGGCGCGGGCGGCCGAGCCGTCCGCCTCCATCGCCTTGGCCATCTTGCGCTCCGACGGGATGCGCTTCTGGCGCGGGTCGAACGCGTCGCGCAGGCCGTCGCCGATGAAGTTGATGCTCAGCGCGATGACGACGATGAACAGGCCCGGCCACCAGAACAGCCAGGGCCGCGTGGCGAACGCCTGCTGGTACTGGTTGATGAGCTGGCCGAGCGAGATCTCGGGCTGCTGCACACCGAACCCGAGGAAGGACAGGGCCGTCTCGAGCAGGATCGCCGAGCTCATGAGCAGCGTCACCGACACGATGACCGTGCCGATCGCGTTCGGCAGGATGTGCTTGAAGATGATGCGCATGTTGCTCGCACCGGCGACCCGGGCCGCGTCGACGAACTCGCGCTCGCGCAGCGACAGGAACTCGCCGCGCACGAGGCGCGCGAGGGTCGTCCACAGGATCAGACCCATCGCGATCGCGAACACCAGGCCGCTGACGCCGCCGGCGATCTTGCCGATGACCGCACCGATGACGATGGTCGGGACCGTGATGACCAGGTCCGTCAGCCGCATGAGGACGGTGTCGTAGCGGCCACGGAAGAAGCCGGAGGCCGCGCCGACCGCGATGCCGATCACCGCGGAGACGGTGCCGATCACGACCATGACCATGAGCGACGTCTGCACGCCGGCCATGACGCGCGCGAAGATGTCGCGCCCGATTTCGTCCTGGCCGAACGGGTGGTCGCCGATCGCGAAGCCGGAACCGCCGAGCCACGTCGGCAGGGACATCGACGGGCGGCCCGCGTCGACGACGGACGGCGTCTGGTACGGCGTCCACTGCCACCAGCCGGGCACCGGCCCGACACCGACGGAGGTGAGCGCCAGCAGGGTCGTGAGGCCGAGCATGACCAGGCCGAGGATCGCGCCCTTGTGACGGAAGAAGCGCCGGCGGACGATCTGGCCCTGCGAGAGCCCCTCGACCTCCTTGAGCTCGATCTCGTTCTCGAGGTGCTCGTCGACCGGCGGGCCGGACGGGGGTGTCATCGGGATGCTCATGCGTCCAACCGGATCCGGGGGTCGATCGTCGCGTACACGATGTCCGCGATGATGTTGGCGAGGATGGCGAGGATGGCGGTCACCAGCAGGTAGGCCATGACCGGCTCGATCTCCGCCTCGGTCAGCGACCGCACGAAGAGCTGCCCCATGCCCGGCCGTGCGAAGACCGCCTCGGTGATGATGGCGCCGCCGATCAGCGTGATGACGTCGATCGGCACAACCGTCGCGAGCGGGATCAGCGCGTTGCGGAACCCGTGCCGCACGATGACCAGTCGCTCCGGCAGGCCCTTGGCGCGCGCGGTGCGGATGTAGTCCTGGTTCATGACCTCGAGCATGCTCGAGCGGGCGTAGCGCGTGTACGACGCGAACGCGATGAGCACGAGCGTCGCCGTCGGGAGCGCCAGGTGCGTGAACGAGTCGAGCACCTGCACCCAGTAGTTGCCGCCGAGGTTGGGCGTCCGGTCACCGAAGGTCGGGATCGGCCGCCCGTCCAGGGCCTTGAAGTACGGCCCCCACACCTGCAGCACCTGGTCGACGAAGATCAGCGCGCCCATGACGAGCGCGACGACGGCGCCCGTGTGCGCCGACAGGCGCCAGTCGGCGCCGCCGTACAGCCGTCCGACGAGGTAGCCGACCGCGGCGGCGACCAGCGCCAGGCCGACGATGAGCCAGTTGGACTCGGTGATCGAGTCGAACAGCACCTGCATCGGGAAGTACAGGACCGCACCGAGCACGACCACCGTCAGGGCGGTCCACAGCGCGCGCCGGTTGTGCAGGCCCGCGAAGACGCCGACGACCGCGACGGCTGTGCCCGCGCCCAGCACCACGAGCAGGACGGGCCCGATCTGCGGCCGGTCCCACCACCCCGTGAGCTGGATGTAGGCGAGGAGCGCGACGTTGGCGGCGGTGGCGATCCCGAAGACCTGCACCCGACGCCGCGGCGATCCGCCGATGGCGAGCGACCACAGGAGGCCGACGAGCAGGGACGCGCCGATGATGACGGGCCACGCGATCACCGGGTCGCGCAGGAAGTCGTTGAAGCCGATCGCGGCCCACTGCTTGAGCAGGACGGCGACCCAGAACGACGGCAGCGAGAACAGCAGGAACGACAGGAAGATGGTGATGTAGTCGAACGCGCTGTACTGGCGCAGCGCGGACACGATGCCCACCGTCACGCCCAGGATCACCGCGAGGAACGTGGCGGCCGTCACGAGCTCGAGCGTCGAGCCGATCGCGTGGGTGAGCAGGCTGCTCACGTCGCGGCCCGAGCGCCAGGCCGTTCCCAGGTCGCCGGTCAGCACGTTGCCGAACCACTGGAAGAACCGGACGACCACGTTGACGTCGAGGTTCAGGTCGGCGATGCGCTGCTCGATGAGCTGCTGCTTGTTGGGCGCGGTGCTCTCGATGAGGTCCTGCAGCGGGTCGATCGCGCGGTCGACCAGCAGGAACATGAGGAAGAGCGCCACGACGAGGGTGGCGATCCCGGCCGCAATGCGGCGAAAGAGGAAGTTCAGCACGGAGGGCTACCTCGGGTGTGACGGGAAGCCTGTCGCCCGGGATCGTATCCCGGTGACGTCCAGGTGGGTGTGGGACGCGGTCTGGTACGCACGCACGACGAGGGCGCCGGAGAGGCCCTGGGCCTCGGCGCCCTCGTCGTGCGTTGAGCAGTCGGGACCCCGGCACGCACGCGCGCCGGGGTCCCGGACCTCACTCGGCCGCGGCCTCGCCGGCGGTCCACTCCCAGAAACCGTAGAAGATCGTCGGGGAGATCGAGATCTTCTGGACATTGCCGACCTTCGAGGTGTTCCAGGCGGTGACGCCGGGGAACTGGAAGATCGTCACGCCGAACGCGTCGTCGATGAGGTGCTTCTCGACCTCACCCAGGATGCGCTCCTGCTCCGCGGGGTCGGTCTCGGTCTGCAGCTCGTCGTACAGCGCGTCGACCTCGGGGTTGGAGTACCCGTAGTAGTTGTTCGTCGCACCGGTGCGGTAGTTCGCGTCCGACTCGGTGACGGCGGTCGCGGTGGACTGCCAGCCGAAGAGCGCCGCGTCGTAGAACGACGTGGAGTTCGACAGGTCGGTGCCCCAGTCGACCTGGACCGTGTAGGGCACCACGTCGAACCCGGCCTGCGCGGCCGACTGCTTGATGATCTCGAACTGGTTCGTGCGTCGGGTGTTGTTCGGGTCGAACAGCATCCGCACCTGGACGCTCGGCACGCCGACCTCGGCCAGCAGCGCCTTGGCGCCGTCGATGTCGACCTCGCCGTACTCCGTGGCCTGGCCGTTCATCCCGACGATGCCGTCGTACATCGGCGAGCCGGGCACCTGGGTGAACGAGTTGCGGACCTCGGCGT
Source organism: Cellulomonas dongxiuzhuiae (assembly GCF_018623035.1). Taxonomy (NCBI): domain Bacteria; kingdom Bacillati; phylum Actinomycetota; class Actinomycetes; order Micrococcales; family Cellulomonadaceae; genus Cellulomonas; species Cellulomonas dongxiuzhuiae. Next base: position 1,067,613 of record NZ_CP076023.1, on the reverse strand, counting down.
CGGGGTTCAGCGGGCTGATCAGGTCCTGCACGATCTTGTCGCGCGGGATCGTCTTGAGGAACGCCTGACGCACCTTCTGCGCCTTGGCGGCGTCGCCGCCGTAGGTCGCCGGGTCGAAGACGCCGCCGTTGGCCTGCTGCATGTCGACGTGCTCGTACGTGCCCTCGATGTTGCTCTCGACCTCGAGGCCGTCGATGGCCTCGAGCGCGGTGAGGACGTCAGCCGTGGCCTGCGGGCTGATGAGGTCGACCTCGCCGTTCTGCAGCGCCTGGACCTGACCCATGGGGTCGCCGTTGTAGCGCAGCGTCACCTTGTTGAAGACGGCCTCGTGGTCGCCCTTGTACTCCGGGTTCGCGGTGAGCGTGAGGTACTGCTCCTCGACGAACTCCGAGATGTTGTACGGGCCCGAGGTGACGAGCAGCTGCGGGTCGTCGGGCAGGGACGCGAAGTTCCAGTCGTCGCTCCAGACCTTGGCGATCTTGGCCAGGTCCTCCGAGTTGTTCTCGGTGATGGCGGACACGAGCGCGTCGGTCGCCTCCTCCGCGTCCTCGATCCCGAGGGCACGCTGCGCCACGATGTGCGCCGGGAGGTTGTTGTCGATCGCCGTCTCCCAGTCCGCGAAGGGCTTGGAGTACACGAAGGTGATCGAGTCACCGTCGATCTCGGGGGTGTCCTCGATGAGGGCCACGGCAGGGTTCGACGCGTCGAAGAAGATGCCCGCGTCGATGGCGTCCTGGTTGACGACGTTGCCCTCGGCGTCGTACTCCGCCTCGACGTTGTTGAACTTGCCGCTCTGGGCAGCCCACTCCAGCAGCAGGTCGGCCGGGCCGGCCGCGACCCCGTCGGACCACTGCGCCGTGTCCGCGTAGGTGTACTCGATCGTCAGCGGGTCGTCGGAGACCTTGGTGTAGGTGCCGAACGACTCGTCGATCACGAGGTTCAGGTCGTGGTCGTAGTCGTTGAACCGCGAGTTCGCCATGTACATGACCACGGCGTTCTTGGTCGCGTTCCCGGTCGTGCTCTCCGTGTTGGCGGACGAGAACGGCTGGTCCCAGGCGATGTTCAGCGCGGTGTCGGTGTTGATCCCCGCGTTGTCGTCATCGCCGGCACCCCCGCCGGCACCCTCGTCGGCGCCCGTGCAGGCAGCGAGCGCGAGCACGCTGACCGTCGCGACCGACGCGAGGACAGCCTTGCGTGTGATCCTCAATGTTCCTCCTGAGACGTGGTGGACGTGGCCGCGCGACCCCGTCGGTGCAGCTCGGGGTCCGGGCGCGAGCGTCCGCCTGAATTGTGGCCACGCTAGCCCCGGGGCGGGAGACAATCGAGACATGGACAGACGCCCATGTCGATCGTTACCTGATTGATACTGGTCAGTACCGTCCATCATACGAGACGCACGAGGCGGTAACGCGCCTGAAACGACCATGACACATCCCACGTTCGGGTGGCGCGGGACCTCAGGTCGCTCCACTGGCCAGGGCGTCTGCTAGGGAGGCCGAGCGGGACCCCGCGCCACGCTCATCCCCCGTCCCGCCGGTCCTGCCACGTGCACAGGCACGAGCGGTTGCCGTCCGCGTCCGCCAGTACCCAGAAGCTCGGCGCCTGCGCGTCGTCGACAACCCGGCCCCCCGCGGCCACCGCTGCGTCGATCCGCCCCTGCACCGCCGCGGGGTCGACCCACACGTCGAGGTGCCACCGCTGGCGCGGCTCGTCCGACCCCGACGGCTGGAACCAGACCGGGGGGTGCGCACCGGCCGGGTCCCGGACCTCGTCGTCCGCCCCCGGTCGGCGCTCGTAGCCGAGGAACGCCTGCCAGAAGGGCAGGACCGCACCGCCGTCCGGCGCGTCCAGCGCCAGCTCGACGCTCTGCAGGTCCGTCCCGTCGTGCGTCAGCCCCGCGTCGGCCGCCAGACGGGACACGGTGCGGGCCAGGTCCACGTCGCGCTGCGTGACCCCGTCCGCGTCGTGGCTCCACAGCCGGACGTCCACGTGCCCCCAGCGCAGGTCGAGGTCCGGGTGGTGGTCGGCCTGCTCGGCGGCGGCACCGATCGCGTCGACCAGCGCGAGCCCGGCGGCGAAGCCGCCCGTCGTGATCCGTGTCCGCAGCCCGTCGCTGAGGTGGACCCAGCCGACCAGGCCGGCGTCCGCGGTCTGCTGACCCGTGAGCTTCGTCACCATGGCGGCATCGTGGCGCACGCCGCGCCGTCGCGCCTGTCGAACGGACGACGACCCCGGTGCAGCGGCGGGCGGGCGCCCCCGCGCCCCACCCGTACCGCGGCACCGCACGGCACACTGAGGGCGTGGACGACCTGCACGTCGCTCCGGGACCCGGCGCTCCCGCGGGCCTCACCGTGCCCGCCGCCGACCTGCTCGAGCAGTTCTCGCGCGCGTCCGGGCCCGGGGGCCAGGGCGTCAACACCACGGACTCGCGCGTACAGCTGAGCATCGACCTCGGGACGACGACCGCCCTCGACGGCGTGCAGCGCGAGCGCGTGCTCGGCCGGCTCGCGCCCCGGCTCACGGGCACCGTGCTGACGATCAGCGCCGCCGAGCACCGCTCGCAGCGGCAGAACCGCGCGGCGGCACGCGAGCGCCTGGCCGCGCTGCTGCGCGAGGCGGTCGCTCCCCCGACGCCCCGCCGTCCCACCCGGCGCACGAAGGGCTCGCAGCGCCGCCGCCTGGAGGACAAGCGGGAGCGGTCGGCCCTCAAGCAGGAGCGCCGGCGCCCCGGGCGGGACTGACCGGCGGGTCAGACGTTGAAGCGGAACTCCACCACGTCGCCGTCGTGCATGACGTAGTCCTTGCCCTCGATGCGGGCCTTGCCGGCCGCACGCGCGGCGGCCACGGACCCCGTCTCGACGAGGTCGTCGAACGAGATGACCTCCGCCTTGATGAAGCCCTTCTGGAAGTCCGTGTGGATGACCCCGGCGGCCTGCGGGGCCGTCCAGCCCTGGTGGATCGTCCAGGCGCGCGACTCCTTGGGACCGGCCGTGAGGTACGTCTGCAGGCCGAGGGTGCGGAAGCCGACGCGCGCCAGCTGGTCCAGGCCTGCCTCGGTCTGGCCGTTGGCCTCGAGCATCTCGCGGGCCTCGTCCTCCTCGAGCTCGACCAGCTCGGACTCGAACTTGGCATCGAGGAAGATCGCCTCGGCGGGCGCGACCAGGGCGCGCAGCCGCTCCTGCATCGCGGTGTCCGCCAGCCCCTCGTCGTCGGTGTTGAAGACGTAGATGAACGGCTTGGACGTCATGAGCTGCAGGGCGCGCACGTGCTCGTCGTCGGCGAGGCCGGCGGCGAACAGCGTCTGGCCGGTCTCCAGCACGGCGAGCGCGCGCCGGGCGGCGTCGAGGACCTCGGGGTCCGTCTTCTTGCCGCGGACCTCCTTCTCGAGCCGCGGGATCGCGTTCTCGAGCGTCTGGAGGTCCGCCAGGACCAGCTCGGTCGCGATGATCTCGATGTCGCCCTCGGGGTCGACCTTGCCGCTGACGTGCACGACGTCCGGGTCGGCGAAGGCGCGCGTGACCTGGCAGATCGCGTCGGCCTCACGGATGTTGGCGAGGAACTTGTTGCCGAGGCCCTCGCCCTCGCTCGCGCCCTTGACGATGCCCGCGATGTCCACGAACGAGACCGTGGCGGGCAGGATCCGCTCCGAGCCGAAGATCTCGGCGAGCGTGTCCAGGCGTGGGTCGGGCAGCGGGACGACGCCCACGTTCGGCTCGATCGTGGCGAACGGGTAGTTCGCCGCGAGGACCTGCGCGCGGGTCAGCGCGTTGAAGAGGGTGGACTTGCCGACGTTGGGCAGTCCGACGATGCCGATGGTGAGAGCCACGGGCGTCGAGTCTACGCAGCCGTCCGGGCGCCCCGAGCCGCCCGGCGGGCGGGGCCGCCCGCCGCCGGCGTCACGCGAACGTGCGCATCTTCTGCAGCAGGTCCGGACCGCGCCGGTCGAGCATCGACCCGCCCACCCGGACGCCGACCACCAGGACGACGGCCCCCAGCACCAGGCCGACACCCAGGGCGGCCCACCCCAGCGCCGCGGACTCGCGCACGACCGCGAGCAGCGCCAGCACGGCCGTCGGCGCACCCAGCGCGCCGATCGCGGTGAAGCCGACCAGCTGCGACGTGAACGCCGCCGCGCTCGAGCCCTGCTTGGTGCCGAACGGGTTCTCCCCCGGCTGCTGTACGGGGTAGACGACGGCCGCCGAGACGACGCTCGCACCGCCGAGCGCGGTCAGGAGCAGACCGACGCTCGCCCCGAGCAGGGCCGGCAGCGCGTCCCACCGGTCGGCGTACCAGACGGTGCCGACGACCACGACGAGCGTCAGGACGAGCCCCAGGGAGCCCGCGACGAGCACACGGCCCCAGCGGTCCGCCAGGCCGCGCAGCGGTGAGGCGAGGTGCGTCCAGTAGGCGGTGCCGTCGTAGGCGACGTCGGCCGAGATGCTCCAGCCCACCGTGAAGGCGGCCGCCGGGCCGGCGACCAGCACGATCGCGCCGTCGGGTGCGGAGATCGCGAGCAGGACGGGCAGCACGGGGACGATCGCGACCGCGATGGCGTAGCGCGGGTCGCGCAGCCAGTACGTGGCGGCGCGCGCCGCGACCGCACCGGTCGGGGTCGCGGGCAGCCGGCCGAACCAGCCGAGCCCCCGCGCGCGGGAGTCGCCGCCCGCGCTGACCGGCTCGGTGAGGGTGCGGTCCAGGGCCCACGACCAGGCCCGCAGCGCCACGACGAGCGTCGCGAGCGCGACGACGAGCCGCAGCAGCAGCCCGCCCCAGTCGCCGGCGGCGACGGCCGGCGCCAGCGCCCAGGCCGCACCGAGCGGCGTCCACGACAGCACGCGCGCGACGGACTCCAGCCCGACGCCCGACGCCCCTTCGGCGACGGTCGACAGGATCGGGCCGAGGAAGATGAACGGCAGGATCGCGAGCGCCGCGACCACCTCGCGCACGCGCCGCCGCCCGATGACGGGCGCGAGGACGGTCGTGGTGGCACGCGCACCGAGCGTGCACGCGAGCACCGCGAGCACCGCGCCGACGAGGGCGGCCAGCGCCGCGAGCGGCTCGCGCCACCACGCCAGGGGCGTCGCCAGGGCGCTCAGCGTCGTCACGACGCCCGGGATGCCGATGAGCCCGGCGATCGTCAGCCCGACGAGCAGGTCGCGCCGGGGGACGCCGAACGTCACGAAGCGGCGTGGGTCGAGCGTCGCGTCGACGCCGAACGCGACGAGCGGGACGACCCACCAGCCGAGCACCAGGAGCGAGCCGACGACGACGAGGAGGTCCCCGCGCAGCTGGACGTCGACGAAGCCGAGCCCGACCGCACCCGCCACCGCGAGCCCCAGCAGCGTGAGCCCGTACAGCGCGGCCACGACGAGTCCGACGACCTGCCACGCGCTGCGGCGCAGACCGTTGCGCAGCAGCGTGAGCTTCAGTCGGACGAGGTGCGCAACCACGCGATGCCCTCCCCCGTGATCCGGCCGCCGACGAGGTCGACGAAGCGCTCCTCGAGCGACCTGCCGGCGCGCACCTCGTCCACCGTGCCCGCCGCGAGCACGTGGCCCTCGGCGATCACCGCGACGTGGTCGCACATGCGCTGCACGAGGTCCATGACGTGCGACGACACGACGACGGTCCCGCCGCCGGCGACGTACTGGTGCAGGATCTCGCGGATGTTCGCCGCCGAGACGGGGTCGACGGCCTCGAACGGCTCGTCGAGCACCAGGACGCGCGGTGCGTGCACGAGCGCGCAGGCGAGCGCCACCTTCTTGGTCATGCCGGCGGAGTAGTCGACGACGAGCGTGTCGGCGTCCTGCTCGAGCCCGACGGCGGCCAGCAGGTCGCGCGTGCGCGACGTGACGGTGGGACGGTCGAGCCCCTGCAGGAGCCCGGCGTACGTCACGAGCTGCGCGCCGGTGAGGCGGTCGAACAGGCGGACGCCGTCGGGCAGGACGCCGATGCTGCGCTTGACCTCGGTCGGGTGGGCCCACAGGTCGACGCCGTGCACCAGCACCGTGCCGGCGTCGGGTCGCAGCAGCCCGGTGGCCATCGACAGCGTCGTCGTCTTGCCCGCGCCGTTGGGACCGACGAGGCCGTAGAACGACCCGGCAGGGATCTCCAGGTCGATGCCGGCGACCGCGACCTTCTGCCCGAACCGGCGCCACAGCCCCTGCAGGGCGATGGCGGGCGCACCCGCCATGGTTGCGGAGGCGCTGGTCACAGGCCCGGGCACAGGCCCAGGACCTGGCTGCGGGAGGGCGGGTGGCGTCGTCACCCGACCGAGGATAGGGGCGGGCACCCACTGCCGGGATCGGTCGCGGGACGGAGACCCTGCTCCGTCCCGCGACGGGTCCGCAGGGTGCGCCGGCCCACCGCACGGCACCGCCTCACGTCCCGTGTCGGTGGGCGCTGGCACGCTGCGCACCATGGACGACACCACCCTCGGCACCCTCCCGCTGCTCCTGGGCGCCCTGCTCCTCGGGGGGGCGCTCGGTGCCCTCGTCGCCTGGGTGCTCGCGTCGTCGCGCGCCGCCCGGGCGGCCGACGAGCGGGTCCGCGCCGCGGAGGTCGACGCCGCGCGTGCGCGGGCGCACCTGGAGTCCGAGCGCGCGGGTGCGGGCGACCGCTTCCGGGCGCTCGCCGACGAGGCCCTCGCGGCGACGAGCGAGCAGTTCCTCGCCCTGGCCCACCAGCGGCTCGCGGCCGAGCACCAGACGCAGGTCGGTGAGCTGGTGCAGCGCGAGCAGGCGGTGCGGGCGATGGTCGAGCCGCTGTCGCGCACGCTCGACCACGTCCGCAGCGAGCTCGTCGAGGCCGAGCGCGCCCGCGTCGAGGGCAACGCCGCGCTGGGCGAGCAGGTGCGCGCCATGCGGGCCGCGTCCGAGCAGCTGCGCGGCGAGACGTCGCAGCTCGTCACGGCCCTGCGCTCGTCGCAGGTGCGGGGACGCTGGGGCGAGGTCCAGCTGCGCCGCGTGGTGGAGGCGGCCGGCATGCTCGCGCACGTCGACTTCGTCGAGCAGGAGCAGGTCCGCACCGACGACGGCCTGCAGCGGCCCGACATGGTCGTCAAGCTCGCCGGCGGCAAGCACGTCGTCGTCGACGCCAAGGTCGCGTTCCTCGGGTTCCTCGACGCCGCGCAGACGGACGACGAGACGGTGCGGGCGCAGCGGCTCGCGGCGCACGCGCGGCACGTCCGCAAGCACGTCGACGACCTGGCCTCGAAGCGCTACTGGGACCAGTTCGCCCCGGCACCCGAGTTCGTCGTCATGTTCGTGCCGGCGGAGTCGTTCCTGCACGCCGCGGCCGAGCAGGACCCGACGCTCATCGAGTACGCCTTCGAGCAGAACGTCGTCATCGCGACCCCCGTCACCCTGCTGACGCTGCTGCGGACCGTCGCGTACGCGTGGCGGCAGGACTCGCTCGCGGCGAACGCGCAGCAGGTGCTCACCCTGGGCAAGGAGCTGCACGGACGCCTGGCGACCATGGGCAGCCACCTGGCGCGCCTCGGCCGCTCGATCGACGCGGCGGCGGGCGCCTACAACCAGGCCGTCGGGTCTCTGGAGACCCGGGTGCTGGTGAGCGCGCGGCGCTTCGCCGACCTGAACGTCGTCGACGGCGACCTGCCGACGCCCGATCCGGCGAACCCCCGGCTCACGGCGCTCAGCGCGCCCGAGCTGGTGGCGTCAGCGACCGACCAGGTCGTCGCGCTCGACGACCTGGTGCTGGGCGACCGGGTGTTGGGCGACCGGGTGTTGGGCGATCGAGCGCTCGGGGACCCGGCGGGAGCCCGGGACGCCCGGGCGCTCGCCGACGAGGCCGCCGCGCCACGGTCGCGCGACGGGAACGCCTCGACCGCGTGAGCGGACGGCGCGGACACCTCAGGCGGGCTGGACGTCCAGCCGGCGGCGGCCGTCGGGGCGCGGGCGGCCGGTCGGCTCCCCCGCGGCCTTGAGGTCCGCGCGCAGCTCGCGCGGCAGCGAGAACATGAGGTCCTCCGTCGCGGTGCGGACCTCCTCCACGTCGGCGAAGCCGTGCGCGGCGAGGAACGCCAGGACGTCGTCCACCAGGATCTCGGGGACCGAGGCACCCGACGTGACGCCGACCGTCGTCGCCCCCGCGAGCCAGGCCGGGTCGATCTCGGCGGCCTTGTCGACGCGGTACGACGAGCGTGCCCCGGCGTCGAGCGCGACCTCGACCAGCCGCACCGAGTTCGACGAGTTGGCCGACCCGACCGTCAGCACCACGTCGCACGCGGGGGCGAGCTTCTTGACGGCCACCTGGCGGTTCTGCGTCGCGTAGCAGATGTCGTCGCTCGGCGGGTCCTGCAGGTGCGGGAACCTCACGCGGAGCCGGCGGACCGTCTCCATCGTCTCGTCGACCGACAGCGTGGTCTGGGAGATCCACATGACCCGCTCCGGGTCACGGACCTCGACGTGGTCCGCGTCGGCCGGGGAGTTGACGACCTGGATGTGCTCGGGGGCGTGACCCTGCGTGCCCTCGACCTCCTCGTGGCCCTCGTGGCCGATGAGCAGGATGTCGAAGTCCTCGGCGGCGAACCGCACGGCCTCCTTGTGGACCTTGGTCACCAGGGGGCACGTCGCGTCGATCGTCTGCAGGTTGCGGGCCGCGGCGGTCGCCTTCACGGCCGGCGAGACGCCGTGCGCGGAGAAGACGACGCGCGCTCCCTCGGGCACCTGGTCCGTCTCGTCGACGAACACCGCGCCGCGCGCCGCCAGCGTGTCGACGACGTGGCGGTTGTGGACGATCTCCTTGCGGACGTACACCGGGGCGCCGTAGTGCTCGAGCGCCTTCTCGACCGCGATGACCGCGCGGTCCACGCCGGCGCAGTACCCGCGGGGCGCCGCGAGCAGGACGCGCTTGCGCGCGGGGCGCAGGTCGTGCGCGCGCGCGTCGACGGGGTCCGGGGCAGCGTGGGTCACCGCGCCAGTCTAGGCCGGGGGCCGCGCGGACCCCGGGTGACGCCCGCCACCGTCACGCGACCTCCACGGCACCGCGGTGTCGGCGGCGCGGACGGGCCGTGTCGGCGGCGTGAGGCAGGCTGGGTCCGTGCAGGACGAGACCAGCGCCCCGACCGCCGCAGCCCCCGCGTCACCCGCGGCGCCGCTGCCGCTGCCGCTCAAGGCGGCCGACACCACGCCCGAGCGGCCGTGGCCCGTGCGGCACCTCGCGCCCAAGGTGGCCGACTACGTCGCACGCATGCCCCCGGTCTGGGTCGAGGGCCAGCTGCTCAACGTGCGCCGGTGGAACTCGCTGCTCTTCCTCACGCTGCGCGACACGGACCTCGACATGTCGCTGTCGGTGACGCTGCCGGCCGTGGCGGCGATGAGCCTGGGCGACCGGTTCGCCGACGGTGCGCACGTCGTGGTCCACGCCCGCCCGCAGTACCAGGTGAAGAAGGGCGCGCTGGGGTTCACGGCGGACCGGGTGCGGCTCGTCGGGCTCGGGGAGCTGCTCGCGCGCATCGAGCACCTCAAGGGCGTGCTGGCGGCGGAGGGGCTGTTCGACGAGTCCCGCAAGCGCCCCCTGCCGTTCCTGCCCGCGGTCGTCGGCCTGGTGTGCGCGCAGCAGGGCGACGCCGAGCACGACGTGGTCTCGAACGCGCGCGCCCGCTGGCCCGGCGTGCAGTTCGAGATCCGGCGGGTCACCGTGCAGGGGCCCAGCGCGGTCCCCGAGGTGAGCGCGGCGATCGCCGAGCTGGACGCCGACCCGCGCGTCGAGGTCGTCGTCGTGGCGCGCGGCGGCGGCTCGTTCGAGGACCTGCTGCCGTTCAGCAACGAGACCCTCGTGCGTGCGGCGGCCGCCTGCCGCACGCCGCTGGTCAGCGCGATCGGGCACCACATGGACGCCCCGCTGCTCGACCTCGTCGCGGACCTGCGCGCGTCGACGCCCACGGACGCGGCCAAGCGGGTCGTGCCGGACGTCACCGAGGAGCGCGCACGCATCGTGCAGGCCCGCAGCCGCACACGCGCCGCGCTCACGCACCGGATCTCGCGCGAGGAGTCGACGCTCGCCCACCTGCGCACGCGTCCGGTCGTGGCACGTCCCGAGACGCTCGTCGACCCGCACGAGGCCGCGCTGCACCGGCAGACGGCGCGCGGCCGCACGCTGCTCGACGCCGCCCTCGCGCAGGCGTCCACCGCGACGGCTCGGCTGGCCGGGCAGGTGCGCGCGCTGTCCCCCGCCGCCACGCTGGAGCGCGGGTACGCGGTGGTGCAGCGGGCCGACGGCGCCGTCGTGCGCAGCCCCGCGGACGTCGCGCCGGGCGACCCGCTGCGCGTGCGCGTCGCCGCGGGCGAGCTGACGGCCGCCGTCACCCCCTGACACCCGTGGCGGGGCATCCGGAGCGGGCCGTGCCCGTGGGACGGTGCGGCTCGCGTCGGACGCTCCTGGTTGACTGTGCGCGTGGCACGACGTGAGACGACCGACCCCGCCGGTGCGGGGACCCCGGCAGCGCCCTCCCTCCCCGACCCCGCGACGCTCGGCTACGAGCAGGCGCGCGACGAGCTGGTCTCGATCGTGGCGCGGCTCGAGTCCGGCGCGGGGACCCTCGAGGAGTCGCTCGCGCTGTGGGAGCGCGGTGAAGCCCTCGCGGCGCGCTGCCAGGAGTGGCTCGACGGCGCGCGGGCACGGCTGACGTCCGCGCGGAGCGGAGCGGCGCCCGACGCGGCGCCGCAGGCCCCGGGCGCGGCGGCGGACATCGACGAGCAGGAGGAACGGTGAGCGACGGCACCCCCGGTCGCGCCCTGGTGGTCGGCGAGGCGCTCGTCGACGCGGTGCGACGGCCGGACGGGACCCGCGGCGAGCATCCCGGCGGCAGCCCCGCCAACGTCGCCCTGGGGCTGGCCCGCCTCGGTCGGCCCGCCGACCTGCTGACCTGGCTCGCGCCCGACGCCGAGGGTGACCTCGTGCGCCGGCACCTCGAGAGGTCGGGCGTCCGGGTGCTGCACGGCGACCGCACGCCCGCGAGGACGCCCGTGGCGACCGCCCACCTGGACGCCGCCGGCGTCGCGACGTACGAGTTCGACCTCGAGTGGGACCTGCCGTCGTCGTGGGACGAGGACGGCGACGCGCCGCTCGTCGTGCACACGGGGTCGATCGCCACCGTGCTGATGCCGGGCGCCCCCAAGGTCGCCGCGCTGCTCGAGAGCCGTCGCGAGGTGTCGACCCTGACCTACGACCCGAACCTGCGGCCCGCGCTCATGGGTGAGGCGGCCGACGTGCTGCCCGTCGTCGAGCGTCTCGTGCGGCTCGTCGACGTGGTGAAGGTCAGCGACGAGGACCTCGCGTGGCTGCAGCCCGGCGTCGCACCGGCCGAGATCGCCGAGACGTGGAGCCGGTCCGGTCCCGCGCTCGTCGTCGTCACGCACGGCGGCGAGGGCGCGTTCGCTGTCACGTCGGCCGGCGCCCGGCTCTCGGTGACGGCGCCGCGCGTCACGGTCGCCGACACGGTCGGCGCGGGCGACTCGTTCATGGGCGGCCTCATCGACGGCCTGTGGTCGGCCGGGCTGCTGGGCGCCGGCCGCCGGGCCGCGCTGCACGACGCGGACCCGGCCGTGCTGCAGAAGGTGCTGGAGCGCTGCGCCCGGATCGCCGCGATCACGGTCTCGCGACCCGGTGCGGACCCGCCGCGACGCGCCGAGCTCGATGACGTACCCGCCGCCACGGACACGAAGGGAGCCGGCGCATGACCGCCGCCACCACCGCCCCCACGACCCCTGCCGCCGCGTGGGCGGAGCTCTGCGCGGGCAACGTGCGGTTCGTCGAGGACCGCATGCTGCACCCGTCGCAGGGCATCGACCGGCGCGCCGAGCTGAGCGCCGAGCAGCACCCGTTCGCGGTGGTGTTCGGCTGCTCGGACAGCCGCGTCGCGGCCGAGATCATCTTCGACCAGGGACTGGGGGACCTCTTCGTCGTGCGCACCGCGGGCCACGTGCTCGACACCACGGTCATCGGGTCCATCGAGTACGGCGTGACGGTCCTCGGTGCACCGCTCGTCGTGGTCCTGGCGCACGACTCGTGCGGCGCCGTGGCCGCCGCCGTCGACGCCATCACCAACGGCAACGTGCCCCCCGGGTTCGTGCAGGCCGTGGTCGACCGCGTGATCCCGTCGATCGTCGGGCTCACGGCGTCGGGCCGACCGCTCGACTCGTTCGACGCGGCGACGCTCGGGCACCAGCACGTGCTGCACACCGCACGCCAGCTCCACGGCTACTCGGTGTCGCTCGCCGACGAGATCGCCGCCGGGCGCTGCGCGATCGTCGCGCTCGAGTACACCCTCGCCGACGGCCGGGCGCGCCTGGCCCACGTCATCGGGGACATCGGCGCCGGCATGGGCGTTGTCCCCCCGCAGGACTGACGCCGGCCGGGGGCGTCAGGCCGCGGTCTCGCCCTCGCGCTCCCGGTCGGCTCGGCGACGCGCGCGCTCGGTCGCGCGCCGGCGCTCCTCGACGCTCTCCTCGTCGGAGCGCCGCGCCGACTCCTCGTCGAACGTGAGGTTGTCCCCCGACTCGGGGTCGAACAGCAGGAGCCGCGACGGGTCGAACCAGAGCTCGGCCGTGTCGCCGTCGCGCACGTGCGACTCGGCGCCGAGCGCGGCGACCAGCTGGGTGCGCAGGTTCTCGCCGTCGAGGTCGCGGTCGAGCTCGGCGAGGGTGCCCGCGACGTCGCCGCGCGTCTCGAACGGGACGTACGCGTACAGCTCCGCGCCCAGCCACTCGACGACGTCGACGTCGGCCTCGAAGGTGACGCCCTTGGCGCGCGTCTCGTCGTCCAGCGTGTCGGCGTCCTCGAGGTGCTCGGGCCGCAGACCGACGATCACGAGCTTGCGGTCGCCGATCCGCGCGCGCAGCTCGTCCGTCAGCGGGACCTCCGTCAGCGGCATGCGCAGCACGTCGCCGTCGACCTCGCCGGGCAGGAAGTTCATCGGCGGGGAGCCGATGAACCCGGCGACGAACAGGTTGACCGGCTGCTCGTACAGGGCCCGCGGGCTCGCGACCTGCTGCAGCACGCCCTTCTTGAGGACCGCCACACGGTCGCCGAGCGTCATGGCCTCGGTCTGGTCGTGCGTCACGTAGATCGTGGTCGTGCCGAGCCGGCGCTGCATGCGGGCGATCTCGGTCCGCATCTGGCCGCGGAGCTTCGCGTCGAGGTTGGACAGCGGCTCGTCGAACAGGAACGCGCGGGCCTCGCGGACGATCGCGCGGCCCATCGCGACGCGCTGCCGCTGCCCGCCGGACAGGTTCGCAGGCTTGCGGTCGAGGTGCTCCTGCAGCTCGAGGGTCTCGGCAGCCTTCTCGACGCGCCGCCGGACCTCGTCCTCGGGGTACTTGCCCTTCTCGAGCCGCAGCGGGAACGCGATGTTCTCGAAGACGCTCAGGTGGGGGTACAGCGCGTAGTTCTGGAACACCATCGCGAGCTTGCGGTCGCGCGGCGCCTTGTCGTTGACGACGTCCCCGTCGATCGAGATCTCGCCGTCGCTGATGTCCTCCAGCCCGACGACCATCCGCAGCAGCGTGGACTTCCCGCAGCCGGACGGGCCCACGAGGATGACGAACTCCCCGTCGTCGATGTCCAGGCTGACGTCGTTCACGGCCGGGAATCCGTCGCCGTACTTCTTCACGACGTGGCTCAGCGTGATCGCGGCCATGGCGCTCCTCCTCCTGCTCCGACGGCGGGTCAGCCCTTGACGGCGCCCTGGGTGAGCCCGGCGACGATCTGGCGCTGGAACAGCAGCACCAGCACGACGACGGGGACGGTGACGATGACGGCCGCGGCGGAGATCGCCCCGGTCGGCTCCTCGAACTGCGAGGCACCCGTGAAGAACGCGAGCGCCGCCGGCACGGGGCGGGCGGCCTCGGTGGACGTCAGCGAGATGCCGTAGACGAAGTCGTTCCACGCGAGGAAGAACGCGATGATCGCGGTCGTGGCCACACCGGGCCCGGCGAGCGGCACGATGACCTTGCGGAACGCCTGCGCGGTCGTGGCGCCGTCGACCTGCGCGGCCTGCTCCATCTCCCACGGGATCTCGCGGAAGAACGCCGTGAGCGTCCAGATGGACAGCGGCAGGGTGATCGACAGGTACGGGATGACCAGCCCCGCCCACGTGTCGAACAGCCCGATCGCGCGCCAGATGTTGAACAGCGGCGTGACGATCGAGATGACCGGGAACATCGACACCGCGAGCGACAGCCCCAGCACGAACGCCTTGCCGGGGAAGTCGAGCCGCGCGACCGCGTACGCGCACAGTGCCGCGAGCACGACCGAGATGGCCGTGGCGATGAGGCAGATGCCCACCGAGTTGCGCAGCGCCGGCAGGAACAGGCCGGACGCGTCGCCCGTGAGGATGAGCTGGTAGTTCTGCCACGACACGGACGTGGGCAGGAACGAGCCGTCGTCCAGGTCCGAGGGCGCCTTGAGCGACAGCGACAGGATCCACGCGACGGGGAACAGGCAGTACAGGAAGATGAGCAGCCCACCGACCCACCACCACGCCTTCGACCGCCCGCTCATCGTCCCGCCCTCGTCGACGCCGCCAGGTTGACCTTGAAGCCCTTGACGAACACGATCGCGATGAGCGCGACGCAGATCGTCAGCAGGACGGAGACGGCCGAGCCGATGCCGATCTCGAGCCGCTGGATCGTCTGCCGGTAGGCGAGGAACGAGACCGACTCGGTGCCCGCCGCACCGTTCGTCATGATGAAGATGTTGTCGAAGATCCGGAACGCGTCGAGCGTGCGGAACAGCAGCGCGACCATGATCGCGGCCTTCATGTTGGGGATCGTCACGCGACGCATGCGCTGCCACCACGTGGCCCCGTCGACCTTCGCGGCCTCCTGCAGCTCGCCCGGGACCTGCGCGAGGCCCGAGAGCAGCAGCAGCGAGATGAACGGCGTGGTCTTCCAGATCTCCGAGATCGAGATGACGGTCACCGCGGTCCCGAACGACGCGAACCAGTCCAGGTCGTCGGGCACGAACGGCAGCCAGCTGTTCACGAACCCGCTGGTCAGGTCGAACATGAACCGGAACGCGAACGCCGAGACGACCGTGATGATCGCGTACGGGATGAGGATCGCGGTGCGCAGCGCCGGCCGCAGCGTGCCCAGCGCGTGGTTCATGACCAGCGCGAGCGCGAACCCGAGGACGAGCTCGACGACGACCGTGACGACCGTGATGAGGACCGTCACGCCGAGCGCCCGCCACCAGATGGGGTCGGACAGGATCAGCGAGAAGTTGCCGAGGCCGACGAAGCGCCGCGCGTCGGGGTTCGTGAGCTTGTAGCTGAACAGCGAGTCCCAGACGGCCTGCAGGATCGGGTACCCGACCACGGCCAGCAGGACGAGGATCGCCGGTGCGCACAGCATCATGCCGAGCCGTGCCTCCTGGCGCCCGCGGTCGGACCGGTGGGGCCGGGGCGGCTTGCGCGTCGCCGCGTCGGCGGCGGCGGGGACGGCGGTGGTGGCGGCGCTCACAGCAGCGACCTCCCCTGCAGGACGTCGATGACGAGCTGGTCGGCCCGTCCGGGGCTGGAGTCCGGCGACACCGCGCGCGGCGGGTGCCACGTGCGCTGCAGGCTCGAGGACACCTCGTTGTAGAAGGGCGTCTGCGGACGCGGTGCCGCCTGCTGCAGGGACTCCCGGATCAGGTCGGCCATGGGGAACGCCTCCTGGACCTCGGGGTCGTCGAAGGCGGCGAGCGCCCCGGGCGGGTTGCCGTCGGACAGGTAGTACTCCGCCTGCTTCTCGGGCTGGACGATGCACTGCGCGGCCTCGAAGGCCAGGTCAGGGTGCTCGCTGAAGGCGCTCACGCCCAGCGTGACCCCGCCGATGGGCGGGCGGGACTGCTCACCCTCGACCGCCTGGGGGTACATCGCCCAGCCGTAGTCGTCGACGACCGACTGGTCGAGGCTGCCCGCCTCGACGGCCGCCTTGGCGCGCTGCCACACGAACGGCCAGTTGACCATGAAGCCCGCGGCGTCACCCTCGAACATCGAGGCGTTGATGTCCTCGTCGGCGTTGGACAGCTGCGCCCCGCCGACGCCTGCCGCGGTGAGGTCCGCGATGATCTGCGCGGCCGTGCGCCCCGCGTCGGAGTCCAGGCTCGCCGTGACCTGCTGCGGGTCCTCCTCGTCGGGGTTCTCGAGGATGTGCCCGCCCGCGGACTCGACCAGCGCGTTCACCCAGACCGTGAGCGACTCCGCGCGGGTGCCCTGCACGGCGACGGTGACGTCCTGGTCGTCGGCCGCCGCGATGACCTGCTCCCACGTCACCGGCCGGGTCATGTCGAGCCCCGCGGCCTCGGCCACGGCCTTGCGGTACCAGAGCAGCTGCGTGTTCGCCCAGAACGGCACGACCACGAGCTCGTCGCCGAACGTCGCCGCGGCGACCGCGCCCTCGGCCACGTCCTGCGTGACGACCTCGGCGACGTCGTCCGGCACGTCCGCGAGGAAGTCGGCGTTCGAGAACTCCGGGACGAACGGCGGGTCGATGCTCATGAGGTCGATCGACGTGTCGGCGGCGGCCAGGCGCCGCACGAGCTGCTCGCGCTGGCTCGGTGCGTCGCGCGGCAGCAGCGCGACGTCGAGGCGGTACGCGCCGTCGGAGGCCTCGCTGCACTCCCGCGCGATGCGGGCCTGCCCCCCCGAGTCCGGGTTGATGTACCACGTGAGCGTGGGAGGGCCCGCCTCGGCCGAGGCGCACGCGGCGAGCGGCGCCACGAGCACCAGGGCGAGGAGGGCCGCGCGTCGTCGCACGTCGGGAACCTGACCTCTCGCGTCGTCGGGAAAGGGCCGGGCGTTCGATCACATCGCACTACGACCTGCCCGGTCCCGCCACCGGAGGCGCCCGGCGAGGTGCGCAGCTGCGGTGCGCGGCACGGCCGACGACCCCCGCGGCGGTGGAAGGATGGGCTCATGACTGACACGAACGGTCCCGACGCCGCGGCCACCGCGGACGTCGCCACCCCCGGCTTCCGCATCGAGCACGACACGATGGGCGAGGTGCGCGTCCCCGCCGACGCGCTGTACCGCGCGCAGACGCAGCGCGCGGTCGAGAACTTCCCCATCTCGGGGAGCACGCTCGAGCGCGGCCACATCGAGGCCCTCGCACGGGTCAAGAAGGCGGCCGCGCGGGCCAACGCCGAGCTCGGCGTCCTCCCGCAGGACGTGGCCGACGCGATCGCGACGGCGGCCGACGAGGTCGCCTCGGGCGTGCACGACGCCCACTTCCCCGTCGACGTCTACCAGACCGGCTCGGGCACCAGCTCGAACATGAACACCAACGAGGTCCTGGCCACGCTCGCCACGCGCCTGCTCGGGCGCGCGGTGCACCCGAACGACCACGTCAACGCGTCGCAGTCGTCCAACGACGTGTTCCCGACGTCCGTGCACGTGGCCGCCACGGCAGGTGTGGTCCGTGACCTCGTCCCGGCCCTCGAGCACCTCGCGGGCGCCCTGGAGGCGAAGGCGACCGCGTGGGCCCACGTCGTGAAGTCCGGGCGCACGCACCTCATGGACGCGACGCCGGTGACCCTCGGGCAGGAGTTCGGCGGGTACGCCGCCGCCATGCGCTACGGCGTCGAGCGCCTGCAGGCCGCGCTGCCCCGCGCCGCCGAGGTCCCGCTCGGGGGCACGGCCGTGGGCACCGGCATCAACACCCCCGCCGGCTTCCCGCAGCGGGTCATCGCGCTGCTGGTCGAGGACACCGGCCTGCCGCTGACCGAGGCGCGCGACCACTTCGAGGCGCAGTCGTCGCGCGACGGCCTCGTCGAGCTCTCGGGCGCGCTGCGCACGATCGCGGTCAGCCTGACGAAGATCTGCAACGACCTGCGCTGGATGGGGTCGGGCCCCAACACGGGCCTCGGCGAGATCGCGCTGCCGGACCTGCAGCCCGGCTCGTCGATCATGCCCGGCAAGGTCAACCCGGTCGTCCCGGAGGCCGTGCTCATGGTCTGCTCGCGCGTCGTCGGCAACGACGCCACGGTCGCGTGGGCGGGCGCGTCCGGCTCGTTCGAGCTCAACGTCCAGATCCCCGTCATCGCGTCGGCGGTGCTCGAGTCGGTCCGCCTGCTGGCGAACGCCTCGCGCGTCCTGGCCGACCGCACGGTCGTGGGCACGACGCCCAACGTCGAGCGCGCCCGCGCGCTGGCCGAGTCGTCGCCCTCGATCGTCACGCCCCTCAACCGCACCATCGGCTACGAGAACGCCGCCAAGATCGCCAAGCACGCCGTGAAGGCGGGCGTCACGATCCGCCAGGCGACCCTCGACCTGGGCTTCGTCGAGCGCGGCGAGCTCACGCTCCAGCAGCTCGACACCGCGCTCGACGTGCTCGCGATGACGCGTCCGCCGCAGGCCTGAGACGCTCCGGGCGTCCGGGCCGCACGTCGGTCCGGACGCCCGGACGAGTGAATCCACCCGTCGGCCGACCCAACCTTTTCTGTCACCCGAACGGGTGTTATCGATCCTCCCACCTGCGGGTTTGGGTCACCTAGCATCGCCGTCAGCCCTCGGACACCGAGGGGCACCCGACGTCGGGTGGCGCTGCGGAGGGTGGGGCGATGGGCTGGCGGTCGCAGGTGCTCCTGGGACGCCTGCGCGACCAGGCCACCGTCATCGCGACCGTCGCCGTCGTCACCTTCGTGGCGACGACCCTGCTCGGGACGTTCGCGTTCCTGCTCGAGGTCACCGGCGACGACGCGGTCGAGGCGGAGATCGCGCGCGTGCCCGACTCGGCCGTGACCCTCGAGGCCGTCGTCCGGGTCAACAAGAAGGACGCCGCTGCGGCGCTCGCGGCGACCGACGTCGCGCTGGCCGCGACCCTGGGCGACCTGCCGTCCGACAGGGAGACCTGGCTCACCGGCCGGATGTGGTCCCTGCCCCTGGTCGCCGGCACGCAGTTCGCACCCGTCGCGTACCCCGCCAGCACGCCGCTCCTGCCGGAGCAGGGCGAGCTCGTGGCGGGCGCGTGGCCGGACCGTGCACGCGACGACGGCGGGCGGCTCCTCGTCAACGCGCCGGACGTCGCCGCGCAGCGGTACGGCTGGACGGTCGGCACCGTCGTGCCGGTCCGCACGCTCGGCGGGCAGACGCAGGACAGCTGGGTCGTCGTCGGGACCCACCGGCTCACCGGCTCGTCGGCGTCGTGGTCGCGCGACCTGCTGAAGGGTGCCGCCCACGACAGCCGCTACCCGGTCATCGGCACCGGCGGCAGGCTCACGACCGACGCGTGGGGGCCGATGGTCGTGGCGCCCGACGCGCTGCTGGGCGTCGGCACGGTCGACACGGTTCACGTACTGACCACGCCCCACCTCGCCGGCGCCCCGCGGGGTGCCCTGACGCAGACGCGCGACAACCTCGAGTCCACCCAGGCGCAGCTGTCCGCCGGGCTCCGCGACGTCGGCGCCAGCGGGTTCGTGCTCACGCGGCTGGGCGAGACCATCGACGCCTCGTGGCGCGAGCTCACGGTGACGCGCGTCGGCGTCGTGGTCGTCGGGCTGCTGCTCGTCGTGCTCGCCACCACCGTGATGCTGCTGGCCGCGCGGCTGCTCGGGGAACGGCGGGCCGCCGAGGGTGAGCTCGTCGCCGCGCGCGGCGCGTCGGCGGCACAGCTGCGCTCGCTCGCGGTCCTCGAGGCCGCGGTCCTGGCGGCGGTGGCCGCGGCTGTCGCGCCGTGGGTCGCCCGCGTCGCGTTCACGCGTCTGGCCGACGCCGGGGGCCTCGGCGACGCCGGCCTGGGCGCGCCGCCGGGGATCCCCGTGTCGGTCTGGATCGCGTGCGCGGCGGTCGCGACGGTCCTGGCCGTGTCCCTGGTCGTGCCGGCCTGGCACACCGCCGGCTCGTCGAGCGCCGCCGCCCACGCCGGCCTGGTCCGTGCGGGCGCGGACCTCGCGCTCGTGGTGCTCGCGGGCGTCGCCCTGTGGCAGCTCCTCGACTACGGCGCCCCGCTCACGCGCGGGCCCGCCGGCGTCCGGCTGGACCCCGTGCTCGTCGTCGGACCCGCGCTCGTCACGCTGGGAGCAGCCGTGCTCGCGCTGCGTGCGGTCGCGCCTCTCGCGCGCGGTGCCGACGTCCTCGCGCGCCGCAGCGCGTCGCTCGTCGTCCCGCTCGCCGCGTGGCAGGTCTCGCGCCGCTTCACGGCCGCGACCGGCACGACCTTGGTCGTCATCCTCGCCGTGTCCGCCGCGACGTTCTCGCACGCCTTCCTCGCGACGTGGCGCACCTCGCAGGTCGACCAGGTCGACCTCGCCGTCGGCACCGACGTGCGGGTCGAGGGGATCCGCGGCGAGCGTCTGACCGCGTCGGCAGACGCCCGCGCTGTCCTGGCAGACGCACCGGCGGGCACCCACCTGCAGCCGGTCGTGGACCGGAACGCGTCGATCGGCCGCCCGGTCGGGCAGGGCCAGGAGAGCTCGGGCTTCGACGTGCGGATGCTGGCCGTCGACACCGAGCACCCCGAGGCGCTGCGCGGCCGGACGGACGTGCCCTGGTCCACGCTGGTCGGCGGGCTCGGGACACCGGAGGGCGAGGACGCGCCGGTGAGCACCGGTCCGACCGGAACACCGCTGCCCGGGGACCCGCAGTGGCTCGTGGTCACCATGACGGCGGGCTCCGACCCGTACACGGCGGGGATGCTCTACCCGACGCTGGCGGTCGAGGACGAGACCGGCGTGCGGGCCTGGGTCAGCGTGCCCGAGCTGCCCCTCGACGTGCCGTCGACCTTCGCCCTGGCCGTGCCGCGCGGGCTCGGACCCCTGCGCCTGGTCGCCGCGTCGGCCGTGGTCACGCTGTCCGGTGCGACCGCGATGGGCGCCGACTCGCCGGCCGCCCGCCTCGGCCAGGTGTGGTTCACCCTCCAGGACGTGCGCGTCCTGGACCGTGCGGTCGGCCTGACGTCGCCGGACGAGGCGCTCGCCGCGGCGTCCGCGCAGGGGACGCCCGTGGCGCTCGAGGCGGGCGGCTGGCAGGCCGGTGCGACCAGCGGCGGGCTTGAGCGTGGCGCGACCGTCGGCGCCCGGGTGGGCCCGTACCCGTTCGTCGACGACGTGCCTCCCGGCGCGCTCGTGGTCGACGGCAAGTTCGACCTGGCCGCGATGGACGGGGGGAACGGCCGCCTCGTCGCGCACGCGTGGCCCGCGCACGGCGCCGTCCGGGCGCTGGTCACCACGGCCGTCGCCGAGCGCGCGAGCCTGTCGCCCGGCATCCACTTCTGGATCCGTGCCGGCGACGCCCAGGTGCAGGCCGTCGTGGAGGACGTCGTGCCGTACCTGCCCGGTGTGCCCCGCGGGCCCGCCGTGCTCGTGGACCGCGACGCGCTGGGACGCGGGTCGGTCGAGGCCGCCGGCACCGACCCCCTCGTCGACTCCTGGTGGCTGGCCGCCCCCGACGGCGACGCCCCCGCGCTCGCCGCGGCCCTCGCGCGCGCCGCGGACGCGGAGGCGACGGTGCGGACCACCGAGCGGGCGGCCGCGGTCGCCGGACCGCTGAGCGCCGCGATCCCCGCCGCGCTGTCGCTCGTGACCGCCGCGACGCTCGTGCTCGTCCTCGTGGGACTCGGCGCGAGCGCGGCCGCCGCGATCCGCTCACGTCGCCTCGAGCTCGCCCGGCTGCAGGCGCTGGGCGCCGCACGCCCGTCGCTCGTGCGCGGCCTGGTGGGCGAGCACGTGGCGCTGGTCCTGGTCGGCGCGCTCGCCGGACTGGCGATCGGCTACGGGCTCGCGAGGGTCGTCACCCCCGTCCTGACGGTGTCCTCGGACGGCCGACGGCCCGTCCCGGCCCCGCTCGTGGTCTGGCAGGACGGCCTGGCCCTGGTCATCACGGGCGGTCTGGCCCTCGCGGCGTGCGCCGTCGTCGCGCTCCTGGCCGTCGTGCTCGTGCGGCGCGCCTCCGGTGCCCTGCTGCGGTTGGGGGACGACCGATGAGTGACATCGACACCCGCGTCCGGGCGACCACGGCCGTCGCGCTGCTGGTCACCGTGCGGCGCGCCCGCCAGGACACGGCCCTGGTCGTCGGGAGCGCCGTCCTGCTCCTCGCGACGCTGCTCCTCACGCTCGCGGTGCCACGCCTGGTCGAGAGCAGCGCCGACGGCGCGGTGCGCGAGACGATCATCGCGGCCGGTCGTGACGGTGAGATCGTCGGGATGGCCCCGCCCGACCCTGTGACGGGCAGGCCGCCACCCGCCCAGGAGGCGGGGTACGCGGCCGCCTCGATGCTCCTCTTCCAGTTCGGCAAGGCCGTCGACGCGCCGGTCGTCGCCGTGACGTCGGGGTACGCCACCATGCGCACCCCCGTGGGTGCGTTCGCCCTCTCCCTCGTCCACGTCGGGCAGACCGGCGACCCCGCCCCCCTGGTCCGCTGGGTCGCCGGCACGGCGCCGGGTCCCGTCCCGACGGACGAGCAGCACGGTCGGCCCGGGGACGAGCCCGGCCCACGCACCGTGCACGTCGGTCTGAACGTCGCCGCGGCCGAGGAGCTCGGCATCACCCTCGACGACGGCCCCTTCGTCATGCGCCGCCACACCACGGGCGACTACGACCACGTCGTCGTCACCGGGCTGTACGAGGCGGTCGACCCCCTCGCACGCGTCTGGGCGGAGCACCCGGGTCTGCTCACCGCGATCACGTCGCCGCCCGGCACCGCGACGCTGCTGCAGACCTCGGCGTACGTGCCGGTCGAGGCGATCCCCGACATGGTCCACGTGGTGGGTCGCAACGCCGTGGCGGTCTCCTCACGGGCCCCCGTGCGGACGGACGGCCTGACGGTCACCGACGCGCACCGGCTCGTGGGGCTGATCGAGGCGACGTACGCGCGCTCGGCGAACATCTACAGCGGTCTGCCGGCGGTCGTCACCGCGTTCGACGCCCGCATGTCCGCGGCCCGCGCACAGGCGTCCCTCGTCGTCGCCGGCGTCGCGACCGCGGCGGCCCTGTGCCTCGTGCTCGCCGCCTCCCTGCTCGTCACCCGCCGGCAGCCCTTCCTGGCGGGCGAGCGTGCACGCGGCGCGTCGATCGCCTCGGTCGTGACGCGCGGCCTGCTGGAGTCCGCGCCGGTGGTGCTCGCGGCCGGGCTGCTCGCGGGCGGTGTCGTCGCGGTGACGCTGCACGGCCAACGGGGCTCGGTGCTCATCGCGGTGGCCGTGGCGGCCGTCGCCGCACTCGCACCGGCCGTCCTGGCGGCACGTGCGGCGGCCGCCGCCTGGGAGGGACGGCGCGTCCCGGCCGACCGGCGCGCACGCGCGGCCCAGCGGGCGCGTGGGCAGGCCCGCCGGATCGTCGTCGAGGCTCTCGTGGTCGTGCTCGCGGCCGCGGCTCTCGTGTCGGTCCGGGGCCGGGGGCTCGTCCCCCTGGGCCAGGGCGAGGTCGACCCGCTGCTCGCCGCGGCCCCGGTGCTCGTGGCGTCCGCCGCGGCGCTGGTCGTGGTCCGCGTCTCCCCCGCGGTCGTCCGCGCGGCCGGGCGGTGGGCGTCACGCTCGCGCGGCCTCGCCGCACCGCTCGCGGTCGCACGTGCCCACGGCGCGGCGACGGCCGTCGTGCCGGTCCTGACGGTCACGGTCAGCGTCGCGCTCGTCGTGCTGTCGGGCACCCTGGTGCACACCGTCAGCACGGGACAGCAGGCCGCCGCGGACGAGCTGGTCGGCGCACCGGTCCGGCTGGACGGGTCGATCGGCACGGAGGCCGGCGCCGCCGCGCTGACGCGGATCGCCGCCGCACCCGGGGTCACCGACGTGGCGACGGCCGCCCAGGTGCGCGACCGCACCTACGGCACGCGCACCGGGCTGAGCGCGACGATCCTCGTCGTGGACGCCGCCGAGCTCGGGCGGGTGCGGGCCGCCGCGGGCCTGCCCGTCGACGAGGCCCTCGCGGCGCTGGCCGAGCCGGGGCCCGCCGGGACGGTCCCCGCGCTCGTGAGCGCAGGCCTGCTCGAGCGCGCGCAGGCCGGTGACGCCGAGCCGGTGATGTCCGTGCTCAACACCACCGTGCGGTTCGACGTCCGGGGCACGACCGTCCTGCGGCCCGACGCCGGCGCCCCGACGCTCGACGCGCGCGTCGCGGCGCCGCTGGAGGACGACGACGGCCTGGTCGTCGTGGACCGCGCGACGCTCGCCGCCGTCAGCGGCCAGCGACCGACCGTGGACCGCGCGTGGGTGAGCGGTCCTGGCGCCGTCGAGGCCGTCGAGGCCGAGCGCCTCGCACCGACCGCGTCCTCCGGGGTGGTCGTCACGACGCGCGACGGCTGGTGGCAGGACTGGTCGCAGGCTCCGCTGACGTCGGGCCTGACGACGCTCCTCCTCGCCGCGGTGGCCGTGCTCGCCGCGCTGTCGGTGCTCGCCCTGGTCCTCGTCGTCGTGGCGACCGCCCGCGAGCGCGGCCGGACCCTGTCGGCGCTGCGGACGCTGGGGCTCGACGCGCGCACCGCCCGCTGGGCGACGCTGGGCGAGCTGGCGCCCCTCACGCTCGGTGGGCTCGTGGGCGGTGTGGCGATCGGGCTGGGCGTGCCCGCGCTCATCGGCGACGCGATCGGCCTGCAGCTGCTCACGGCGGAGCCCGGGGGCGTGACGGTGGACGTCACCTGGTGGCCCGTCGCGGCGGCCGCGGCGGCCCTCGTCGTCGCCCTCGTGGTGGCGGTGGTGGTGGAGCAGGCCGTACGGCGCAGGGACAGGCTCGGCGAGGTGCTGCGGGTAGGTGAACGATGACCAGGATGGAGCAGGCCATGGACCACGGGTCGACGGTGCAGGGCGCACCCCCGACGAGCCTGGCGACGCTCGAGGAGCGCGCCCGGGCACGTCCCGAGGCGTTCGGGCGGACGTCGCTGATCGTGTGCGAGTCGCTCGTGCGCATCTACCAGTCGGAGGGGATCGAGGTGCAGGCCCTGCAGGGCCTGGACCTGCTGGTCGACGAGGGTGAGCTCATCGCCGTCGTCGGCGCCTCCGGCTCCGGCAAGTCGACGCTGCTGTCGGTGCTGTCGGGCCTCGACGTGCCCACGGCCGGCAACGTGCGCGTCGCCGAGTGGGACCTCATGACCATGACGTCCCGCGAGCGCGTCGAGTACCGGCGCACGACCGTCGGGTTCGTGTGGCAGCAGACGGCGCGCAACCTCGTGCCGTACCTGACGGCCGAGGAGAACGTCGAGCTGCCGATGGCGCTCGCGGGGCGCCCGCGTCGGCAGCGGCGTGCGGAGGCCGCGGCGCTGCTCGACGTCCTCGGCGTCGCGTACTGCGCGGACCGCCGGCCCAGCCAGATGTCCGGCGGTGAGCAGCAGCGCGTCGCGATCGCCGTGGGTCTGGCGAACTCGCCCCGCGTGCTGTTCGCCGACGAGCCGACGGGTGAGCTCGACACCGCGACGTCGAACGACGTCCTGGAGGCGATGCGCGCCGTCAACCGCGACCTGGGCACCACGGTCGTGGTGGTCACGCACGACCCCAGCGTCCGGGACCACGTCCAGCGCACCGTCGAGATCCGGGACGGCCGCACCAGCGCGGAGGTGCTGCGCCACACCGCCACGCGCGACGACGGCACGCAGCACGAGGTCGCCGAGGAGTTCGCGGTCCTCGACCGGGCGGGCCGCATCCAGCTGCCCCAGGACTACCGCGAGGCCCTCGACCTGGTGGGCCGCGTGCGGCTCACGCTCGAGCAGTCGCACGTCGCCGTGCGTCCCGGCAACCGTCCCGGCGACCGCGGGACGCCGGGTGCGGACGAGCGCGCCGCGCACGAGAACCACGCCCGACACGGACGGAGAGCCCGATGACCGCCACCACCACCGACCGGCAGGACGCGGACCGCACCGCGGACGGGCCGCTCGTGCTCGTCGAGGGCGTCGGGCGCACCTACGGCTCGGGTCACGCCGCCGTCCACGCGCTGCAGGACGTCTCGCTGCAGGTCGCGCCCGGCGAGATGGTCGCGCTCGTCGGACGCTCCGGGTCCGGCAAGACGACGCTCCTCAACACGATCGGCGGGCTGGACCGCCCCGACACGGGCCGCGTCGTCGTCGCGGGCCGGGAGGTCTCCTCGCTCGACGAGCGCGGGCTGGTCTCCCTGCGCCGCGACGTCGTCGCGTTCGTCTTCCAGACGTTCGGGCTGGTGCCCGTGCTGACGGCCGCGGAGAACGTCGGGGTGCCGCTGCGGATGCTGCGCACGCCCGTCGCGCAGCGCGAGGCGCGCGTCCAGCTGCTGCTCGACCTCGTGGGGCTCGGTGCGCACGCCAAGCAGCGGCCCGGGCAGCTGTCCGGCGGTCAGCAGCAGCGTGTCGCCATCGCGCGCGCACTGGCGAACTCGCCGCGTCTGCTCATCGCGGACGAGCCGACCGGCCAGCTGGACTCGGAGACCGGCCGGGCCGTCATGGCGCTGATCCGCGCGGTCGTCGAGGCCGAGGGCATGACCGCCATCGTCTCGACCCACGACCCGGTGATGGTCGCCCTGGCCGACCGCGTCGTCCACCTGGCCGACGGCCGTCTCGTCGACGCCTGACGCACGGACGGACCACCCGGCATGAGCAGGAGGAGGCAGACATGAGATGGCGCTCGCGCGTCCTGCGCGGCCGGCTGCGTGAGCAGGGGTCGGTGGTCGCCATGGTCACGGCCGTCGCCGTCGCGGCGACGACGCTCGTGGGCCTCCTCGCCGGCCTCCTGCACCTCGCCGAGACCCAGGGGGCGCCGGCCGCGCTGAGCCGGCTGTCGCCGGACGACGTCCGGATCGAGGCGACGGTCTGGGTGCAGGGCGAGGACACCGGCGTGGTGCTCGACAAGGCCCGGGCCGGTCTCGCGGAGATCACGGGTGACGTGCCGACGAGCGAGGACACGTGGCAGGTCGGGTCCTTGCGGACGCTGCGCAGCACCGGCACGGGCACCGGAGAGATCCCGCAGCTCGTCTACCTCGCCGCCTTCGCCCCCACCGAGGACATCGCCCGTCTGGTCTCCGGCCGCTGGCCCGACCGCGCGACCGACGAGACCGGCGCGGTCGAGGTCAACGTCCCGGAGATCGCCGCGCGCGAGCTGGGCTGGCAGGTCGGCGCTCGCGTCGAGACCCGGCCGTGGGACGGCGAGGAGTACGCCACGTTCGTCGTCGTGGGGACCCACGAGGCCCTCAGGGCGGGCAAGGGCTGGACCCGCGACCGGCTGGACGGTCGCGGCATGGAGCCGTACCCCTGGCCCGGCAGCATGGGGTTGCGCCCGGCGGTCCTGTGGGGCCCCCTCGTCGCGGACCCGTCGGCCCTGGACGGTCCGGGACTGGTGGACACCGCGTACCTGATGATCGAGCCGCACCCCGCGGACGCGTCGAGCGAGGCGCTCCGCGAGATGCGCCAGGAGGTGCGCAACGCGCAGGCGACGTTCTCGGAGGCCCTGGACCCCGAGGCCGACGGCCGGGTCCGCACCGAGGTCGACGGTGCGCTGGACGCGATCACGCGCGAGGTCGTCGTCATGCGGGCCGGCGTGATCACGATCGGGCTGCTGCTGGCGACCCTCGCGACCACGGTCATGCTGCTGGCGGCCCGCCTGCTCGCGGAGCGCCGCGCCGCCGAGAACGAGCTGCTCGCGGCACGCGGCGCGTCGCCCGCGCACCTGCGGTCCGTCGTCGTCCTCGAGGCCCTCACGCTCGCGGCTCTCACCTTCCTCGCGTCGCCCTGGCTCGCGCGGGCCGCGCTCGAGCGCCTGACGGGGTCCGGCGACCTGTCCGCCGCCGGCTACCTCGTCGGTCCCGGCCTCCCGGCCCCCGTGCTGCTCACGTGCGCCGTCATGGCCGGCGTGCTCGCGGTGGCGCTGTGCGTGCCGTCCTGGCACACCGAGGGCTCGACCTCCGCCACCGCGCACGCCGGGCTGCTGCGGGCCGGGGGCGACCTGTCCCTGCTGGCGCTGGGCGGTCTCGCGATGGGCCAGCTCATCGCCTACGGCTCGCCGCTGACCGGTGGCCCGGGCGGCGTCGGGGTCGACATCGTCCTCGTCACCGGGCCGGCGCTGGTGACGCTCGCCGCCGCGACCGTCGCGCTGCGGCTCGTCACGCCCCTCGGGCGCCTGGCGGACGTCGTGGCGGCGCGTGCCCGCTCGTTCGTCGTGCCGCTCGCGGCGTGGCAGGTCTCCCGGCGTCCCTCGATCGCGACCGGCACGGTCCTGGTGGTCGTGGTCGCCGTCGCCTCCGGCACCTTCAGCGCGGCCTTCCTGTCGACGTGGCGCACGTCCCAGCTCGAGCAGGTCGACCTCGCGATCGGGACCGACGTCCGCGTCGACGACCTCGACGACGCACCGCTGGCCGCTGAGGTCGCGGTCACGGCGGCCGCAGGCCCGGACGGGCACGCGCAGCCGGTCGTGCACCGGTCCGTCGGCATCGGCCCGCGCGGGAACGTCGGCGGTGTCACGGCCCAGCTCGTCGCGCTCGACGCGTCGCGGCCGCAGGACCTCCGCGGACGGTCCGGGTCGACGCCCGACGAGCTCCTGGCCGGCCTCGCGGACGCGCACCCCGCGACGGGCACGGGCGCCGAGCTGCCGCCGGAGACCCAGTGGGTGGTCGCCACCGGGGTGCTGGGGACGACGCCCGCGACGGGCGGCGACGGCATGGTCGACCTGACGGTCGAGTCCCCGACCGGCCTGCTCGTGCGGTCGGAGGAGCGCGCTGTCCCCCTGGGCGAACCTTTCCAGGTCGCGTTCGAGGTCCCGGCCGGCGGTGCGCTGCGCGTCGTCGCGATCGGCGCCATGCTGGCGCCGCGGGACCTGCCGCTCTTCGACCCGCAGGACCCGAAGGCAGGGCTCGTGCGCGTGCTGCAGGCCGAGCTGTCGGTGACCCGGTTGGGCACGGTGCCCCGGTCGGCCGGGATCAGCCACCCCCGCGTCGCCGCGGGCGCTGCGTCGACCCCCGTGACCCTGAGCGCGGCGGGCTGGTCGGGGGCTCTGCGCCAGGCTCCGCGCGTGTCGGAGGTCGAGGTGCTCGGCGGCGTCACCGCGGAACCCGGCGACGGGGCTCTCGTGGCCGTCGGCACCATGCGGGGGGACGGGCGCGGCATCGAGCTCGCCACCCTCCTCGCGCGGACCTGGGAGGCGTCCGGTGCCGTCCCGGCGGTCGTCGGCAAGGCCATGCTGGACGACCTGGCCCTGAGACCAGGTCAGGACCTCACGCTGAACCTCGCGGGGACGCACGTCGACGCCGAGGTGGAGCGGTTCGTGGACGAGATCCCGGGCTCGCCCCGCCGCGGCAGCATCCTCGTCGACCAGCTCACGCTCGCACGGGCGGCGATCGAGGCCGGCGGCCCGTCGATCAGCCCCGACACCTGGTGGATCGCCGCGCCCGACGACGCGGCGGTGACCGTCCCGGCGTCGCTCGCCGGCACCGGCGCGCGGACGAGCACCCGCGTCGACCTGCGCGACGAGGCGCTGACCGGCCCCGTCCGGGTGGCCGTACCCGCCACCATGGCGCTCGTGAGCGGCGCAGCCACGCTGCTCGTGCTCGTCGGCGTCGGCGCGGTCGCCGCGGCAGCCGTGCGGGCGCGCCGCCTCGAGCTGGCGCGCCTGCAGGCCGTCGGGGCGTCGCGGCCCGGTCTCATGAGCGGGATGGTCGCGGAGAGCACGATGCTCGTGGTCCTCGGTGCGGTGGTCGGGTTGCTCGCGGGCTACGGCCTCGCCGGCGTGGTCGCACCCCTCCTGACGATGTCGCCCGACGGGCGCACACCGGTGCCCGACCCCCTCCTCGTGTGGGGCTGGGCGGCGCAGACGACGCGCAGTGCCGCTGTCGTGGCGGGTGCGTGCGCCGTCGTCGCCGTCGTCGTCGCCCTGGGCGTCCGACGGACCTCGGGCGCCGCCCTACGGATGGGGGACGAACGATGACCACCACGGCCACGCGCGTGCGCGCGACCACCGGCGGCGCGCTGCTCGTGACGGGGCGCCGCGCGCGCCTCGACGTCGGTCTGCTGATCGGCACCGCGATCCTGCTCACGGCGACCCTGGTCGCCGTCCTGGCGGCCCCGCTGCTGCTGGGACGCACGGCAGAGGTCGCGCTGCGCGAGTCGATCACGCAGGCCGGAGCCGACGCCGCCGTCGTCGTCGTGGCACCCGCACCCCCTTATCCCGCGGACGACGCGCTGCCGTTGGCCGGGCCCCAGGCCGAGGCGGCGGTGCTCGACCTGATGAGGGGGATGCACCCCGCGACCGCGATCGCCGTCACGCCGCCCTTCGCCGCGTCGACGGGTGACCTGAAGCTCGACGTCCGGCTCGTCACGCTCGACTCGCCCGCGTCACGCACGGCCGGCGTGCGCTGGACCGTGGGGCGCGAGCCCATCGCGATCCTGCCGCCGCCCGCACCCGAGCCCGCCGCCGACGGTACGCCGCCGCCACCCCCGGCACCGTCGGCGCAGGCCGTGGAGGTGGGGCTGAGCGTGGCGGTCGCCCGCGCCCTGGGCATCGACCCCAGCGCCGGGCCGGTGACGATCCTGCTCACGCCCGGGCGCGGCGAGGTCCCGCCCATGGAGGCCCACGTCACCGGGCTCTACGAGCCGGTCGCACCGGACGACGTCCAGTGGGCCAACGCTCCTGACCTGCTGGAGGCGCCGACCGACCCGCCCCGCGGACCCGTGGGCCTCTACGTGCCGCCCGCGGCGCGCGCCGACATGGCGGCACTGCTGGGGGCGACCATGCTCGCGGGCGAGGCCGTGGCCGTCGTCGACGTCGAGCACCTGAAGCTGGCCGACGTGCCTGAGCTCCGCCGGTCGGTCATGTCGCTCACGTCGACGTCCCCGGTCCGGACCGGCCTGCCGCGCGTGCTCGACGCGTTCGACGCGCACCTGAGTGCGACCCTCGCCCAGGCGTCCCTGGTCGTCGCCGGTGCCGGCGCGACCGCGGCGTGCTGCCTGGTGCTCGCGGGCGCCCTGCTCGTCGAGCGTCGCCGCAGCCACCTGTCGGGCGAGCGCGCGCGCGGCGCCTCGCTGCTCTCCGTCGCGCTGCGCAGCGCGGTCGAGTCGGTGCCCACGGCGGCGGTGGCCGCACTCGTGGCCGGCGGCGTCGTCGCATGGTGGCTTCCCGACGGGCCGGGCTCGCCCGGGCTCGCGACGGCGATCACGACGGTCGCCGTCGTCGCTCCCGTGCTCCTCGCGACCCGTGCCGCGGCGGCCGCCTGGGCCGGCCGGCGCGTGCCCGCCGACCGCCGGGAGCGGGCGCGGCTTGCGGGGCTGCGCAGCGCCCGCCGGTCCGTGACGGAGCTGACGGCTGTGGCCGTCGCCGTAGCCGCGCTCGTCACCCTGCGCAGCCGTGGCCTGGTGCCGCAGGGTTCGATGCGGACCGATCCGCTGCTCGCCGCCGCTCCGTTCCTGCTCGCGCTGACCGCGGCGCTCGTGGTCGTGCGCGTCGCCCCCGCCGTCGTGCGTCTCGCGGCGCGGTGGGCCGCACGCTCGCGGGGCCTCGCGGCGCCGCTCGCGACCTCGCGCGCGCAGCGCGGCGCGACCGCCCTGCTGCCGCTGGTCACCGTGACGGTCGCCGTCGCTCTGATGGTGCTCAGCGGCGTGCTGGTGCAGACCGTCCACGACGGGCAGCGCATCGCCGCGGACCAGCTCGTCGGCGCCGATGTGCGCCTCGACGGTGCGCTGGACACCGACGAGGCCCGCGAGGCGCTCGCGCGGCTCGCGGCGGCCGACGGCGTCGAGGCGCTCGCCACGGGCGGCCAGATGAACAAGCGCGCGTTCGGACGGGGCTCGGAGCCGGTGGTGACGGTGCTCGTGGTCGACACGGTCGCCCTCGCCGAGGTCCGCCGGGCACGCGGACTGCCGGTCGACGACGGGCTCGCACTGCTCACGGAGGTCGCCCAGGGGCGTCTTCCGGTGCTCGCGACGCCCGACGTGCTCGCGCGCATCGACCACGCCGACGGCACGCTCCTGCAGCTCCTCACCGAACGTGTCGACGTGGACGTGATGGCGACCACCGTGCTCACCGGGGACAACGGCGCCCCACCCGCCGACGTGCGCGCGGCACAGGCGACTGTCACGGGCGACGACGGCGTCGTCGTCATCGACACCGCCGCGGCCGCCCGGGTGACCAACCGGCTCCCCGCGACCACGCGCGCCTGGGTGGCCGGACCGGGCGCGGTCCAGGCGGTCGCCGACCTGGAGATCGCGGACCTCCCCGGCGTGACGGTGACGACCGTGGACGGCTGGTGGAGCGCCTGGTCGCGTGCGCCGCTGCCCGCAGCGCTCCGGACGCTGATGCTGGTGACCGTCGGCGTCCTCGCCGGGCTCGCCGTCATCGCCCTCGTGCTCGTGGTGGTCGCGACGTCCGGTGAGCGCGGACGCACGCTCTCGACCCTGCGGACCCTGGGTCTCGACGCCCGCACGGCGCGCTGGGCCACCCTGGGCGAGCTCGCGCCGCTCGTCCTGGGCGGCTTCGTGGGCGGCACGGCCATCGGGTTGGCGCTGCCCCTCCTGCTGGGGGACGCCCTGCGGCTGACGTGGGTCACAGCAGCCCCGGGCCACGTCCCCGTGTCGCTGACGTGGTGGCCGGTCCTGGTCGCGGCGGGCGCCCTGGCCGCTGCCCTGGCCGTCGCGGTGCTGGTCGAGCAGGCCGTGCGGCGCCGCGAACGGCTCGGCGAGGTGCTGCGGGTCGGCGTGCGCTGACCCTGAGGGTCGACGCGCGCCGGCCTCAGCGGGCTGCGGTGCCGACCTCGTCCGCCGCCGCCGGCGGGCCGACGTGCGACAGGCCACCGCGCATCGCGAACGCGCACGCGGCGCCGAGCAGGAGCACGCCGACCGTGACCGCGAGCGTCTGCGCGGCCGCCGTGGCGAACCCGGCCTCGACGGCCGCCTGCGCGGCCGCCCGCACCTGGTCGGCCACCGTGGCGGGCACGTCGGCGGGCAGGTCGAACCCACCGCCCGCAGCGCCCAGGCCCTCGGCCGCCGCCTGGCGGAAGCCGTCGACGAACGGCCCGCGCAGCTCGGTCGGCAGGTCCTGCGCCACGTCCTGGGCGGCCGCGGGCATCGTCGAGGCGAGCCGGGACGTGAGCACCGCGACGACGACGGCCGAGCCGATGACGCCGCCCACCTGGCGCGTCGTGTTGAACGCGCCGGCGCCGGCGCCGGCGTTGCGCTGGTCGAGCCCGGTGGTCGCGAGGTTGCCGAGCGGGGAGAACACCAGGCCCGTCCCGACGCCGAACCCGAGCATGGGCACCACGAGCCGCCAGACCGCGACGTCCGGCTGCACCTGGGTCGCGAGGATCCCGATCGACGCCGCGAGCACCACGAAGCCGGTGAAGACGACCCACTTGCCGGCGACCCTGTCGGACAGCCGCCCGGCGAAGGGCGCGACGACTCCGGAGATCAGCGACCCCGGCAGCCCGACCAGTGCGGCGTGCAGCGGCGAGAGGCCCAGGACCTGCTGCAGGTACAGCGTGAACGGGAAGAAGATGCCGGTCATCGCGAACGACACGGCCGCGCCGGCGACGTTCGCGAGCGCGAAGTTGCGCTGCACGAACAGCTTGAGGGGCAGCAGCGCGTCGTCGCCGCGGTGGCGCTGCCACAGCACGAACGCGGCCGACACCAGGACCCCGGCCCCGATGACCAGCGGCACCGAGATGGGCCCGGCGATCGTGCCCCAGGCGTACTCGCCGCCCTCCTGCAGCCCGAAGACCAGCAGCGCGAGGCCCACGACCGACAGCACGACGCCCGGCCCGTCGAACGTGCGGGCGTGCGTCGGCAGCGCAGGCAGCGTGCGCACCGCGAGCCACAGCGCGACCAGGCCGACGGGGATGTTCACGTAGAAGATCCACTCCCAGCCGACGCTCTCGACCAGGATGCCGCCGAGCACGGGCCCCGTGATGGTCGCGACGCCCGCGACGGACCCCCACACGCCCAGCGCGGCGCCGCGCTTCTGGGCGGGGAAGACGCGCGTGATCATGGCCATGGTCTGCGGCGTCATGAGCGCACCGCCGACGCCCTGGACCGCGCGGGCCACGATGAGCATGCCGACCGACCCCGCGAGGCCGCAGGCGAGGGACGCGATCGTGAACACGACCAGGCCCGTCACGAAGACGGGGCGCGGGCCGAACCTGTCCCCCAGCCGGCCCGTGACGAGCAGCAGCACCGCGAACGTCAGCAGGTAGGCGCTGTTGACCCACCCGACGGTCACGAGGCTCGCGTCGAACGCCTCCTGCAGCGTGGGGACGGCGATGTTCACGATGGTCGTGTCGACCATGATCATGAAGAAGCCCAGGCACAGCGGGGGCAGGATGCTCCACGGGCTGCGGCCGCCCAGGTCGACGGGGGCGGGTGCGGTCATGACGTGCTCCGGTCTGCGGGGCGCCGGGCGGGCGCGCTGGTGCGGGTGCGGTGGTGCTGGCGCGCGGCGAGGAAGTCGTCGGGTGGGGGGCCGCCCCAGGTGAGGGTGCCGTCGGCGAGGTCGCGCAGGACCTCGTCGAGCCAGGCGACCTCGCGCTCCAGCAGGGCGACCTCGCGCTCGCCGTCGAGCAGGAATCGGCGGGGCAGCCCGAGCGCGAGCACCTCGTCGCAGCGCGCACGCAGGGTGGCCAGCCGCGCGGCCTCGCGGCCGCGTCGCTGCGTGAGCGCGGCGGCGACCTCGTCGGCGGGGAGCCGGGGTGCGTGGGCCAGACCGACGGGGAAGTCCGCGTAGGCGGGTCGGTCGTCGGCGAGGTACGACGTGAGCGCCGGGCGCAGGGCGGCGTGGCCGGCCGCCGTGGCGCGGTACGTGGTCCGCTCGGGCCGGTTGCCGCAGCGCTCGGTACCGACGGCTTCGACGAGACCGTCGCGCTCGAGTCTCTCGACCGCGTGGTAGACGGCGCCGGGCGTGACGCGCACGAGTCGGTCGTCGCCCCGCTCGACGAGCGTCTGGAACACGTCGTACGGGTGGCGTGGCTGCTCGTCGAGCAGGCCGAGGACGACGAGCGCGACGGTCGTGAGCTCGCGGGGCACAGCGTCTCCGTCCGGCGTCGTCGAGGGACGTCCGTCCCTATTCCGCGCGGAACATTACGCCCGGAGGACCGGCCCCTCAACCGGAAGTGCCCGGTTCACCCGCGCGACGACGCGCCACGAACGCGGGGGCGCCGACCCACCGGCCGGCGCCCCCGCGACGAGCACGCGCGTCAGGCCTCGATGCCCTCGAAGAGCTCGGTGACCAGCGCGGCCACGGGCGAGCGCTCGGAACGCGTCAGCGTGACGTGCGCGAACAGCGGGTGCCCCTTGAGCGCCTCGATGACCGCCGCGACCCCGTCGTGCCGGCCGACCCGCAGGTTGTCGCGCTGCGCGACGTCGTGCGTGAGGACCACGCGCGACGACTGCCCGATGCGCGAGAGCACCGTGAGCAGGACGTTGCGCTCGAGCGACTGCGCCTCGTCGACGATCACGAACGCGTCGTGCAGGGACCGGCCGCGGATGTGCGTGAGCGGCAGGACCTCGAGGATGTCGCGGTCCAGGATCTCCTCGACGACCTCCTTGCTGACGATCGCCCCGAGGGTGTCGAACACGGCCTGCGCCCAGGGGCTCATCTTCTCCGCGGAGTCACCCGGGAGGTAGCCCAGGTCCTGCCCGCCCACGGCGTACAGCGGCCGGAAGACCATGACCTTGCGGTGCTGGCGCCGCTCGAGCACGGCCTCGAGGCCGGCGCACAGCGCGAGCGCCGACTTGCCGGTGCCCGCGCGCCCGCCGAGCGAGACGATGCCGATCTCCTCGTCGAGCAGCAGGTCGATCGCGACGCGCTGCTCGGCCGAGCGTCCGTGCAGGCCGAACACGTCCTGGTCGCCTCGCACCAGCTGCACGTGCTTGTCGGCCGTGACGCGTCCCAGTGCCGAGCCCCGCGGGCTGTGCAGCACCAGACCCGTGTGGCACGGCAGGTCGCCCGCGCCACCGGCGAGCGCGGAGGGGCCCACCACGACGTCCGCGAGCGCGACCGACTCGTGCTCCCACAGGTCGGCCATCTGCTGCTCGGACAGGTCCAGCGCGTCCATGCCCGTCCACCCCGAGTCGACCGCGAGCTCGGCGCGGTACTCCTCGGCGGTCAGGCCGACGGCAGCGGCCTTCACCCGCATCGGCAGGTCCTTCGAGACCACGACGACGTGCTGCCCCTCGGCCGCCAGGTTGGCGGCCACGGCGAGGATGCGCGTGTCGTTGTCACCCAGCCGGAACCCGGCGGGCAGCACCGCGGGGTCGACGTGGTTGAGCTCGACGCGCAGCGTGCCGCCCTGGTCCGTGACCGGCATCGCGGAGTCCAGCCGGCCGTGCGTGATGCGCAGGTCGTCCAGCAGGCGCAGCGCGCTGCGGGCGTAGTAGCCGAGCTCGGCGTGGTGGCGCTTGGCCTCGAGCTCCGTGATCACGACGACGGGGAGCACGACGTCCTGCTCCGCGAACCGCAGGACGGCCCGCGGGTCGGACAGCAGGACGGACGTGTCGAGCACGTAGGTCAGGCGGGGCGCGGGGCTCGGGCCGTCGGGGGTCTCGGACGGCGCCGTGCCGCTCGTCGGGGGCGTGGTTCCCAGGTCGTGCTGCGAGATGTGGTCCACGGCAGGCTCCCCTCGGCGCCTCAGCGCCGGTCTGGACGCTTCCGGTCGGTCGCCGGCGCGGCTGCGCAGGTGGACCGGCGTTCGGCGGCGGGACGGGGTCGGCCGGCCGAGGGCCGGATCCGGCCCTCCTCCCGGAGCGCATGCTCCATGGGCTGGCCTCCCGGGACGACGGGCGTCGTCCTTCGCGTCCGACCGTAACGCGCGGCACGTCCGAGATGTCCCAGCGACGGCCCCGACACGCGAGATGTCACGCGGCGTTCACCTGGCGGGGGGACGCCTCAGCGCCCGAGCCGCCGCTCGCGCTGGCTGTACGCGCGCACCGCGCGCAGGAAGTCGACGCGCCGGAAGTCCGGCCAGTACGCCTCGCAGAAGTAGAACTCCGAGTGGGTGCTCTGCCACAGCAGGAACCCGCCGAGACGCTGCTCGCCCGACGTGCGGATGACCAGGTCCGGATCGGGCTGGCCGCGCGTGTACAGGTGCTGGGCGATGTGCTCGACGTCGAACGCCTCGGCCAGCTCGTCCAGGCTCGAGCCCGCGTCGGCGTGCATGCGCAGGAAGGAGCGGACCGCGTCGGCGATCTCGCGCCGGCCGCCGTACCCGACCGCCGCGTTGACGTGCAGGCCCTGGACGTCCGAGGTGGCGTCCTGCGCCGCCTTGAGCGCGGCCGCCGTGCCGTCGGGCAGCATGTCGAGCGCGCCGACGGCCTGGATGCGCCACCGCCGCTCCGCGGCGAGCTCACCGACGACGTCCTCGATGACCTGCAGGAGGTCCCCCAGCTCCGCGGGGTCCCGCGCGAGGTTGTCGGTCGAGAGGAGCCACAGGGTCACGACCTCGACGCCGACGTCCTCGCTCCACTGCAGGAGGTCGCTGATCTTGTCCGCGCCGCGGCGGTGGCCGGTCGCGGAGGACAGGCCGCTGCCGCGCGCCCAGCGCCGGTTGCCGTCGAGGATCACGCCGACGTGCCGGGGCACCTGGTCCGGCTGCAGCGAGGCGGCGAGTCGGCGCTCGTACAGGCCGTAGAGCGGGTGCGGCAGGCGCACGCGTAGCCTCCAAGGAGCGAACCGGCGGACCTCGAACACGGTACTCGCCACGACGCACCTACGGGAGCAGCTCGGTCCCGGGACCCGCAGAGGTCCCATGACATCGCACCTACGGCGACGTAACCTACGCTGACGTAGGCGACGTAGGTGACGGACGACGAGAGAGCGGTCACACCCCCCGATGAGCACATCCCCGACGCCCGGGCGGCCCTCCGTGCAGGCCGACGAGCACGCCGACGAGCCCACCGACGCCGGACCGCTCACGCGGGCCGCCGAGAGCGTCGGCGACGCCGTCGAGGCCGCCGTCGAGAACATCAAGCCCCGCCTGCGCGGCTGGGTGCATGCCGGTGTCGCCCCGATCGCCGTGGTCGCGGCGGTCGTGCTCGTCGCGATGTCGCCGACGCCCGCCGCCCGCTGGTCCAACCTGGTCTTCGGCGTCTCCGCCGTCCTGCTGTTCGGCACCAGCGCGGTCTACCACCGCGGCACCTGGTCACCCCGCGTGGCCGGGATCCTGCGGCGCCTCGA
The DNA here is from genome assembly GCF_018623035.1 of Cellulomonas dongxiuzhuiae. Lineage (NCBI taxonomy): Bacteria > Bacillati > Actinomycetota > Actinomycetes > Micrococcales > Cellulomonadaceae > Cellulomonas > Cellulomonas dongxiuzhuiae. The sequence goes on along the minus strand of NZ_CP076023.1, from coordinate 1,029,580 downwards.
CCACACCAACATCTTCCTCATCATCGCCGGCACCTACACGCCGCTCGCGGTGCTGCTCCTGCCCGCCGCCACCGCACGCACGCTGCTCGTCATCGTCTGGTCGGGGGCGATCCTCGGGCTGCTGGCCCGGGTCTTCTGGCTCAACGCGCCGCGCTGGGTGTACGTCCCGATCTACCTCGCGCTCGGCTGGGTCGCCGTCGGGTTCTTCCCGCAGTTCTGGGCCACCGGTGGCCCCGCGATCGTCTACCTCATCGCCGTCGGCGGGCTGGCGTACACCGTCGGGGCCATCGTGTACGGCCTCAAGCGGCCCAACCCGAGCCCGCGCTGGTTCGGGTTCCACGAGATCTTCCACGTGCTGACCGTCATCGGCTGGGGCACCCACTTCGTCGCCGTGGCCATCGCCACGGCGCGTCTCGCCTGAGCGACCGTCCCGCGGCGCCCTCAGGCGCGCGGCACCACCGCGTAGCGCCGGTGCGCGAGCGACGGGTTGCGCTCGCGCACGGTCCGCAGCTCGTCCGCGTCGAGGTCGACCGTGCGCACCTGAGGTCCCTCGTCCAGCTCGAGTCCCACGACGCCGTCCGGCCCGACGACGAGCGAGCGGCCCACGACACCGCGCCCGGCCTGCCCGACGGCGACGACGGCCGCCGTGCTCTCGATCGCGCGCGCGACCGCGAGCGTGCGCCAGTGCATCGCCTTGAGGTCGCCCGAGGCCCAGGCCGCCGGTACGACCAGGACGTCGGCGCCCGCGTCGACGAGGCGGCGCGCCGACTCCGGGAACCGCAGGTCGTAGCACGTCAGCACACCGAACCGCAGGCCGGCGACGTCGAGCACGAGCGGCGGCGCGTCGGCGGGACCCGGTGCGAGGCGCTCGGACTCGCGGTGGCCGAACGCGTCGTACAGGTGGACCTTGCGGTAGACGCCGGCCACGTCGCCGTGGGCGTCCACGGCCACCACCGCGTTGACGGCGCGCGGCCGGCCGTCCGCTCCCGGCTCGCCGCCGGGGATCGTCGTCCCGGCGATCACCGCGAGCCCGTGCTCCGCCGCTCCCCGCCGCAGCGCCGTGACGAACGGGCCGTCGAGCGGCTCGGCGAGGTCGACACCCACGCCCCGCGGGTCGTAGGCGCTCGCGTACTCGGGCAGCACCAGCACGTCGGCCCGAGCCCGGGCAGCGAGGCGCAGGGCGTCACGGGTCACGAGCAGGTTGGCGGCCCGGTCCCGGCCGACCTCGAGCTGGCCGACCGTGACGCGCACGGCCGGACGCTGCGGCGGCTCGGGGCGTGAGCTCACCGCGACTCCTCGTCGGCCACCCGGCCCGGCGGGTCCGCAGGTGCCGCCGGGGCCGCCACGCCCCCGGGCGCCGCACGCCGCCCGGCACCGTCGTCGACAGCGCCGTCGCCCTCGGGTGCCGCGGCGGGCGGTGCGTCCACGGGGTCGGCGCCGCCGCCGGCAGGGGCCTCCGACTCGGCGCGCTGCCGGTCACGGTGCGACGCCCGCCGCATGCGCCGCGTCATGGACACGGCGAGCACGATGACGGCCAGCGCCAGGACGAAGGTGGCGACGAAGCCCGCGAACCCGGGCGACCCCTCGGTGGGGCTCTCGTACGTCGGGCCCGGCAGGCGCTGGGCGCCCAGGACCCCGGTGACGAGGCCGGATGCCACCAGGCTGGTGGCGAGCAGAGAGGTCATCGTGCGTGCTCCGTCCCGCGGATCCCCGCGAAGAGGTCGGTCTCCGGCAGCGTCGTCTCCACACGGGACTCCGCGAGCTCGTACTCCTCGTCACGCCACGTCGCGGCCTCGACCTCGCGCGGCACGGCGAAGAACCAGCCCTCGGGGTCGATCTGCGTGGCGTGCGCACGCAGCGCGGCGTCCCGCTGGTCGAAGTGGTCGGCGCACTCGATGCGCGTGGTCACCGGGCGCTCCGGCACCTCGCGCGCCTGGCGCGAGTCGATCCAGTCGCTGAACGGCGACTCGCCGCCGGCCGCGACGATCGCGTCGTGCACCGCCCGCATGCGCGCGAGCGAGAAACCGTGGTTGTAGTAGAGCTTGAGCGGCGTCCACGGCTCGCCCCGGCCGCGGTAGCGCTCCGGGTCGCCCGCCGTGGCGAACGCCTCGACCGCGACGCGGTGGCACATGATGTGGTCGGGGTGGGGGTAGCCGCCCGTCGGGTCGTACGTCGTGATGACGTGCGGCCGGAACTCCCGCACGGCCTCGACCAGCGGCGCCGACGCGTCCTCGAGCGGGAGCGTCGCGAACGACCCCTCGGGCAGCGGCGGCAGCGGGTCACCCTCGGGCAGGCCCGAGTCGACGAACCCGAGCCAGCGCTGCTGCACGCCCAGCGCGGCGGCCGCGGCGGCCATCTCCTCGCCGCGCACCGCGCGCATCGCCTCCAGGCCGACGGGCGCCGGGCCGTACCGCGGGTTCAGCACGTCGCCGCGCTCACCGCCCGTGCAGGTCACGACGAGCACCTCGACACCCTCGGCGGCGTACCGCGCCGTGGTGGCCGCGCCCTTGCTGGACTCGTCGTCCGGGTGCGCGTGCACCGCCATCAGCCGTAGCCGCTCCGAGCTCACCGTGGGTCCTTCCGTGGCAGGTCCTGGGACGAGAGACAATGATCCCCCACCCCGCTGACACTCGAGGCACCGTGCACGGCATCACCCGCGTCACACCACCCGCACGCCACCCAGGAGGCCCCACCGTGGTCGCACCGGCCCCCCGCCCGCCCGCCGGGCGCTACGGACCGGAACCCACCGACGGCACCCGCCGGCTGCAGCGCCTCGCGCTCGCCGCGGCGGTCGTGGTGACGATGGTGCTGCTCGCCTGGATCGGCGCCGGCGTCATCCGCGACCCCGTCATCTGGCAGGACGTCGGCTACCGCGTGGACGGCCCCACGTCGACCGAGGTGACGTTCGACGTCACCACGCCGATCGGGGCGGGAGCCACGTGCCGCGTGCAGGCCCTCTCGTCGTCGTACGCGCAGGTCGGGGTGCTCGACGTGCCCGTGCCGCCGACGGACACGCGCACGCGCCGCGTGACGGTCACGATCCCGACGGTCGAGCTCGCGGTGACCGGCGTGGTGCAGGGCTGCGAGCCCGTCGGCTGACCTGACGCGAGAACCCCCGACCGCGGGAGACCACCCGCGCGCGGTCGGTTGGTACGCTGTGCGTTTACGCCGCCCCCGGTCCGGCGTCGTACGACAGGTCGACGCGACCGCGGTGGCAGGCGCCACCCGCCCCCGCACCGCACCTGCGTCCGTGCCGCCGGGGGCTCACTCGCCGCCGGGACCGGTGGCGCCCCAGGCTAGGAAGGAGCGATCGTGACGGAGACGACTGCGGCCACATGGCTGACGCAGGAGGCCTACGACCGCCTCACGGAGGAGCTCACACACCTCCAGACGGACGGTCGCAAGGAGATCACGGACCGCATCGCGGCGGCCCGCGACGAGGGCGACCTCAAGGAGAACGGTGGCTACCACGCGGCCCGCGAGGAGCAGGCCAAGCAGGAGGCCCGCATCCGCGAGCTGCAGGCGAAGCTGCGCAACGTGCAGATCGGCACGCCGCCCGACGACGGCGTCGTCGAGCCCGGCATGGTCGTCACGGCGCTCGTCGCCGGGGACGAGATGACGTTCCTGCTCGGCTCGCGCGAGATCGCCGGGTCGGCCGACATCGACGTCTTCTCCCCCACGTCGCCGCTCGGTGCCGCGATCCACGGCCACAAGGTCGGCGACACGACGTCCTACGAGGCGCCCAACGGCCGGCAGATCCCGGTCGAGATCACGGCGGCCAGCCCCTTCCAGGGCTGACCCGCTCCGCCGAGTGCGGGGGAAGCTGCCCGAGGGCGGGGGGACCACCCCGCGCTCGGGCCGGTTCCCCCGCACTCGGCGTCTCAGGAGCTGCTGAGGCGGTAGCCCGCTGCGCGCAGGCCCGTCAGGACCGTGCCGCAGTGCTCGGGACCCTTGGTCTCGATCTGCAGGTCGATCGCGACGTCGCTGAACCCCAGGTCGCCGCCCGTGCGCAGGTGGCTGACGTGCATGACGTTGCCGCCCATCGCCGCGACCTCGCGCAGGAGCTCCGCCAGCGCTCCGGGCGTGTCCTCGACGACGACGTGGAGCTGCAGGTAGCGCCCGGCCGAGGCCAGGCCGTGGCGGATCACCCGCAGCAGCACGATCGGGTCCACGTTGCCGCCCGACAGCACGCACACGACGGGCCGCCCGTCGTCCGCGATCCCCGTGGGGTCGGCCATGACCGCGGCGACCGCGGCGGCGCCCGACGGCTCGACCACGAGCTTCGCGCGCTCGGCGACGAGCAGCAGCGCGCGCGACAGGTCCTCCTCGGAGACGGTCCGCACCGGCACCTGGTGCCTCGCCAGCACCTCGAACGGCACGGCGCCGGGCATGCCCACCGCGATGCCGTCGGCCATGGTCCGCAGCTCGGTCGCGGGGACCGGCCGCCCGGCGGCGAGCGACACGGGGTAGGACGCGGCGCGCGCGGCCTGCACGCCGACGACGCGCACGTCCGGCCGGTCGGCCAGCGCGGCCGCGATGCCCGCCGCCAGCCCGCCGCCACCCACGGGCACGACGATCGTCCCGACGTCGGGGACCTGCTCGAGCACCTCGAGGGCGACCGTGCCCTGGCCCGCGCCGACGTCCGGGTGGTCGAACGGGTGGATGAGGACGGAGCCCGTGCGGTCCGCGTGCGCACGCGCGGCCACGAGCGCCTCGTCGACGGACGTGCCGACGAGCTCGACGCGTGCGCCGTACCCGCGCGTCGCCGCGACCTTGGGCAGCGCGGCGTCGACGGGCATGAAGATGACGGCGTCGAGCCCGAGGAGCCCGGCGGCCAGCGCCACGCCCTGCGCGTGGTTGCCGGCGCTGGCCGCGACGACGCCGTGCGCCTTCTCCGCCTCCGTGAGACGCACCATGCGCGTGTACGCGCCGCGGATCTTGAACGACCCCGCGCGCTGCAGGTTCTCGCACTTGAGCCAGACGTCGGCGCCCACCAGCTGCGAGAGGGCGCGGCTGCGCTGCACCGGCGTGCGCTCGGCGACGCCCTCGATGAGGGCGGCGGCCGCCCGGACGTCCTGGGGTCCGATCACGGGGCCACGGGTGAGTCGCCCGGTGTGGTGCCGCGCGCCGCGTCGGGCTCGGCGCGCGCCGCACGCGCCTCGGACTCGGCCTCCGCCGCGGCCGCCACGGCGCGGTCGAGCACGGGGTGCCCCTTGGCGCGGATGGACACGTGGTCGTCGGTCCCCAGCTGGGGGAACTTGTCGTGGCCGTGCAGGTACAGCACGACGGTGTTGACGAGCGCGGCGAGCGGCACCGCGAACAGGGCGCCGACGATGCCGGCGACCAGCGATCCCGTCGTCACGACGAGCAGGACGGCCACCGGGTGCAGCGACACGGCGTGACCCATGAGGAACGGCTGCAGCACGTGACCCTCGAGCTGCTGCACGAGCAGCACGACGCCCAGCATGATCAGCGCGGAGCCCCAGCCCTGCGTGACGAGCGCGACGAGCACCGCGATGGAGCCGGTGACGATGGCGCCCACGAAGGGGATGAACGAGCCGAAGAAGACGAGCACCGCGAGCGGGACGACGAGCGGCAGCTGCAGGAACGCCGCTCCGATGCCGATGCCGACCGCGTCGACGCCCGCCACGAGGATCTGCGTGCGCGTGTACGCGCCCAGCGTGACCCAGCCGCGCCGCCCCGCCTGGTGGACCCGCTCGCGCGACCCGCGGGGCATGAGCCCGACGACCCACGCCCAGATCCTGCGCCCGTCGATGAGGAAGAACAGCGTGCAGAACAGCGCGATCAGGACCCCGGCGGCGACGTGGCCCACCGTCACGCCCACGGACAGCGCCCCGGACGCGATCTGCTGCCCGCTCGAGGCGACGGTGTCCTGCAGCTGCTGCACGTAGCGGTCGAGGTCGTCCGTGGCGAGCTGCAGCGGACCGTCGGACAGCCAGCGCAGCAGCTGGGTGAAACCGTCCCGCGCCTGCTCCCACAGCGCGGTGATGCCGTTGGCGATCGACCGCCCGGCGAGCGTGAGCAGTCCCGCGACCAGGGCGAGGAGCAGGACGAGCGCTGTGCCGGCCGCGGCCGCTCGCGGCAGGCGCGCGTACCTCTGGAGCGCCGCGACGACCGGTGACAGCAGCACGGTGACCAGCAGCGCGACCGCGACGGGCACCACGATCACCTTGAGGGCGGCGACGAGCCAGAGCCCCGCCGCGAGCGCGGCGAGGATCACCAGGGTCCGCCACGACCAGCCGGCCCAGGCGCGCACGGATGCGGGGACGGGGTGCGGGCGCGGCGTGACGGCCGCGCCGCCGGGGACGGTCGGGCCCGGCACGTCCGGGGTGGTCACCGGCTCAGTCCCGCGGCGGCGAGCGCCTGCTCGAGGTCGGCGAGCAGGTCCTCGACGTCCTCGATCCCCACGGACAGCCGCACGAGGTCGTCGGGGACCTCGAGCGCCGTCCCGGCGACGGACCCGTGGGTCATGCGGCCGGGGTGCTCGACGAGCGACTCGACACCGCCGAGCGACTCGGCGAGCGTGAACACGCGCGTCGCGCCGCAGACCGCGACCGCGGACTCGGCCGAGCCCGTGCGGAACGCGACCATCCCGCCGAAGCCGCGCATCTGACGGGCCGCGACCTCGTGGCCCGGGTGCTCGGGCAGGCCCGGCCACAGGACCTCCCGGACCCCGGGGTGCTCGACGAGGAAGCGGGCGACCGCCTCGGCGTTCGCGTTGTGGCGGTCCATCCGGACGGCGAGCGTCTTGAGGCCGCGCAGCGTGAGCCAGGCGTCGAACGGGCCCGCGACGGCGCCGGACGCGTTCTGCAGGAAGCCGACCGCGTCTCCCAGCGCCGTCGTGCCCGTCGGCCCCTCGAGACCGGCAGGCAGCTGCGCACCGTCCGCGACGACGACGGCACCGCCGACCACGTCCGAGTGACCGCCGATGTACTTGGTGGTCGAGTGCACGACGGCGTCGGCGCCCAGCGCGATGGGCTGCTGCAGGTACGGCGACGCGAAGGTGTTGTCGACGACCAGCACCGCGCCGGCGGACCGGGCGTGCGTCGCGATCGCGGCGATGTCCGCGATCCCCAGCAGCGGGTTGGTCGGCGTCTCGACCCAGATCACCTTGGTGCGGCCCGGCTGGATCGCGGCGAGCACCGCGTCGGGGTCGGACAGGTGCACGGGCGTGTGGTCGATCCCCCACGGCCCCAGGACCCGCGCGACCAGGCGGTACGTGCCGCCGTACGCGTCGTCCGGGACGATCATGTGGTCCCCGGGGCGGAGCACCGCGCGCAGCAGCGTGTCCTCCGCCGCCAGGCCCGACGCGAACGCGAAGGCGGCGGCCCCGCCCTCGACGGCGGCCAGCGCCTCCTGCAGCGCGTCGCGCGTGGGGTTGCCCGAGCGGGAGTACTCGTACCCGTCCCGCAGGCCGCCCACGCCGTCCTGCTTGTACGTCGAGACCTGGTGGATGGGCGTCACCACGGCGCCCGTGCGGGGGTCGGGGTCCTGACCTGCATGGATGGCGCGGGTCGAGAAGCCGGAGTCGGTCCAGTCGTGGGTCTGCGCGAGCGGGTCGTGGGTCACGCACCCAGGCTAGGCGGTGGACGCACGAGCAGCGCGGGAGGGCGCGCGCCGCGTGCCGGAACACCATCCGCGCGGCGCCTGTTGCACGTCGTGGAGCCGATTCCCAAGGAGATGGTCATGGCCTCGTTGTTCGAGACGCTGCTGGGCACGTCGCTGCGCACCACCATGGTGGACGCGGAGCACGCGCTGAAGGGCCGGGACGGGTACGCGTACGCCGTGCCGCAGACGCACGCGGTGCTGGGCACGCCGCTGCAGGGACCGTGGCCCGAGGGCACCCGCGTGCTGTACCTGGCGTCGGGGTGCTTCTGGGGCGCGGAGAAGGAGGCGTGGCAGCTGCCGGGCGTCGTCACGACAGCCGTCGGGTACATGGGCGGGTTCACGCCCTTCCCGACGTACGAGGAGACGTGCACCGGTCGCACCGGCCACACCGAGACGGTGATGGTCGCGTACGACCCGGCCGTGCTGTCCGACGTCGACCTCATGCGGCACTTCTGGGAGGAGCACGACCCCACGCAGGGCTTCCGCCAGGGCAACGACGTGGGTACCCAGTACCGCTCCGCGGTGTTCTTCACGACGCCCGAGCAGGAGGCCGCGGCACGCCAGACGCGCGACGCGTACGCCCCGGTGCTCAAGTCCCGCGGGTACGGCGACGTGACGACCGAGATCCGCGCGGTGCAGGACGCGGGCGCGTTCTACTACGCCGAGGGCCCGCACCAGCAGTACCTGCACAAGAACCCGGGCGGCTACTGCCCGGTGAACTCGACGGGCGTCGCCTGCCCCCTCCCCTCGGCCTGACCCGCACCTGGACTGCTCTCTCACCACCCAGGCGGTCACCCCCCAGGTGGTGAGAGAGCGATCCGGTCGACCCCGCCGTCCGACGACGGGCAGCTGCGCGCGCGCGTGTCGGTGGGTCGGGTCAGGATGAGCCCCATGCTCTTCGACGACGTCGCGGACGCGTCCGCGCAGGTCGCGGCGACCCGGTCGCGCCTCGCCAAGCGGGCGGTGCTGGTCGACGTGCTGCGACGAGCGGCGGCGGACGGGCCGGACGTCGTCGCGATCGTGTCGCGGTACCTGGGTGGGGAGCTGCGCCAGCGGCGGACCGGCCTGGGGTGGCGGTCGCTGAGCGGCATGCCCGACCCCGCGGACACGCCCTCGTTGACGGTGCGTGACGTCGACGCGGCGTTCGCGCACGTGGCGGGGCTCAGCGGTCCGGGCTCGTCGACCGCGCGCCTGGAGGCGGCGCGGACGCTCTTCGCCGCGGCCACCGAGCGGGAGCAGCGGCTGCTCGGCGGGCTGGTGAGCGGGGAGCTGCGGCAGGGCGCCCTGGACGCGCTGCTGCTCGACGCGGTCGGCGAGGCCGCGGGCGTGCCGGCCGACTCCGTCCGCCGGGCCGCGATGCTGGCGGGTGAGACCGAGGCGGTCGCGGTGGCAGCGCTCGGCGCCGCCTCGCCCGACGACGCGCGGGCGGCCCTCGACCAATTCACACTGACGGTCGGCCGCCCGGTGCGGCCCATGCTCGCGCAGTCGGCGCCCGACGTCGCCACGGCGGTGGCACAGCTGTCGGCGGGCACCGACAACGCCCCTGCCGCGCAGGTCGTCGTCGACACCAAGCTCGACGGCATCCGCATCCAGGTGCACCGCGACGGCGACGACGTCCGCGTGTACACGCGCAGCCTCGACGACGTCACCGCGCGCGTGCCCGAGATCGTCGCCGCCGTGCGAGCGCTGCCGGCGCGCACGCTCGTCCTGGACGGCGAGGCGCTGGCGCTCGACGCCGAGGGCCGGCCGCGCCCCTTCCAGGAGACCGCGTCCCGCAGCGCCACGCGTGACGCCGAGCTCGCGGCGACCGCGACGCTCACCCCGTTCTTCTTCGACGTCCTGCACGCCGACGGCCGCGACCTGCTCGACGCACCGCTGCGCGAGCGGCTCGCGGTGCTCGACCAGGTGGCCGCTGGGCACGTCGTGGAGCGCGTCGTCACGTCCGACCCCGCCGTCGCGGCCGAGCACTTCCGGTCCGTCGTCGCCGCCGGCCAGGAGGGTGTGGTCGTCAAGGCGGTCGACGCGCCGTACGAGGCGGGCCGGCGCGGGGCGGCGTGGGTGAAGGTGAAGCCGCGCCACACGCTCGACCTCGTCGTGCTGGCCGTCGAGCGCGGGTCGGGACGACGGTCCGGGCTGCTGTCGAACATCCACCTGGGCGCGCGCGACCCGGACGGCGGGTTCGTCATGCTCGGCAAGACGTTCAAGGGCATGACCGACGAGATGCTCGCGTGGCAGACGCAGCGCTTCCGGGAGCTGGAGGTCGCCGACGACGGGTGGACCGTCACGGTGCGCCCCGAGCAGGTCGTGGAGATCGCCTTCGACGGGCTGCAGCGCTCGACCCGCTACCCCGGTGGCCTCGCCCTGCGCTTCGCCCGCGTGCTGCGCTACCGGGACGACAAGCCGGCCACCGAGGCGGACACCATCGACACCGTGCGGGCCCTGCTCGGGTAGCCCGCGACCACCGCCGCGCCGAACCCGGTGCCCGGGCCTACCGTGGGGAAATCGGCTCGGCTGTCGGGGGGACGCAATGAACCGGTCCATCAGCATCCTGTTCCGCGCGATCCCGCTGGTCATGGGACTCGTCTGCCTCATGTTCGGGCTCGACATCCTGTCCGGCGGCGACGACGCCGCGCACTTCGTCGCCGGCCACGTGAACATCGCGCTCACCGCGATCTGCATCGCGCTGTTCACGACGGCCGCGACGATCATCCGGCAGCTCGTCGACCGCTACGGCGAGGTCTGGGAGATCGTGCTGCCGGCGCTCGGTTACGCGGTCGCCGCCGGCACCGTCGTCTGGGGCGCCACGATCACGCTCGAGGGCGACGAGCCGCAGCACGTCGTGGCAGGGCACGTCCTGATCGGGATCGGCTTCATCGCGGCCTGCGTGAGCACCGTGGCCGTGGCGTCGACGAAGTTCGTGCTCATCGCGGCGAACGGTGCACGCCCGCCGGACAGCGGCCCGCCCGACGGTGCGTACTCGCGTCGGGTCGGCGCGGTGCTCGTCGCGGTGCCGGTCGTGCTCGCCGTGACGGGCCTCGTGATCGCCGCGACCCTCTACGCGCGGGGTGACACACCGGGTCTCGTCGCCGCGCACGTCCTGACGGGGCTCTCGCTGATCTGCGCGGCGCTCGTCGCCCTGGTCGCCAGCATCGTGCGGCAGGTCCGCAACGAGTTCGGTGACGCCGAGCGGTTCCGCTGGACCTGGTGGGTCGTGGCGATGGGGACGATCAACGTCGGCGTCGGCGTCGGCGTCCTGGTCGCCTCGGACGACCCGGCCCGCCTGGCCCCCGGCACCGTGCTGATCGGGCTGGGTCTGGTCTGCTTCAGCATCCTGTCGAAGGTCGTGCTGCTCGCGCTCGTGTGGCGACGCAGGTTCCCGCTCGCCAACCGCATCCCGATCATCCCGGTGGGGACCGCGCTGACCTGCCTGTTCCTCGCTGCGTTCCTCTTCGAGGCGACGACGCGGCAGCCCGGCTTCTTCGTGGGGGCGCACGTCCTGGTCGGCCTCGGCGCGGTCTGCTTCACGCTGTTCTCGATCGTGTCGATCCTCGAGGCCGGCACGTCGAAGTCGTAGGAGCGCCCCGCGCGGCGCGCCGGAGGCCACCGCACTGCACGGCCGGGCCCCGTGAGGCAGGGTGTCCGGGTGGACGAGACAGCCGGAGCCCTGCCGACACGCGTGGACGACACGCAGCCGCGCCCCCTGGTGAGCACGTGGTGGCGGTACGTGGCCGCGGCCCTGGTCTGCGGGTCGGCCGTGCTCATGTTCGCGATCCACGTGCGTCCGCTCGCGTACGTGCCGCTCGTCGTCGGCGTGGCCCTGGCCTGGGCCGTCGACCGCGTCCTGGGCCGCGACCTGCTGATCGTCGCCGCAGGCATGAGCATCGTCAGCACGATCCCCCTGGCCGCCGACCTGTCGGACCTCGGGATGGTGCAGTTCACCATCGCGCTGTCGCTGGCGGTGATCGTCCCGTACGTGCTGTCGCGGCACGTCAACGGCGACCATGTCATCCGGTTCCCTTGGCGCACGGGCCGGCGGTGGACGCGCACGCAGTGGGCGTACCTGCTGTTCGTCGTCGGCGCCGGCTACCTCGTGCTGCCGTACTACTTCCTGTCCTCCGGCGCGTACCAGAACTGGCCGACGGTCGTGGAGGGCCAGGAGATCGCGCGGCTGTTCGTCGGCGTCAACGCCGTCGGCACGTGGGACGAGCTGTTCTTCGTCTGCACCGTGTTCGCGCTGCTGCGCCGGCACTTCGGCCTCTGGACGGCCAACGTGCTGCAGGCCCTGGTGTTCGTCTCGTTCCTCTGGGAGCTCGGCTACCGCGAGTGGGGCCCGCTGCTGACGATCCCGTTCGCCCTCATCCAGGGGTTCACGTTCAACCTGACCAAGTCGCTGACCTACGTGCTGGTCGTGCACCTGCTCTTCGACGCGGTGGTGTTCATGGTGCTCGTGCACGCGCACACCCCCGAGCTGTTCGACATCTTCGTCACCGCGCCCGCGCGCTGACGACTCACCGAGGAGGACCCCGATGACCGACGCCCTGACCACCTGGGCCGGCAGCCACACGTTCCGCGGCGGACCGGTCGTGCACCCGGAGACGGTCGAGCAGGTCGCAGAGCTCGTCGCGGGCGCCCGGCACGTGCGGGCGCTCGGCTCACGGCACTCGTTCCACGACCTCGCGGACGGTCCGGGGACGCTCGTCGTCCTGGACCGGCTCGACGTCCCGACCGTGATCGACCCCGACGCGGGCACCGTCACCGTGGGTGCGGGTGTCCGCTACGGCGAGCTCGCGCAGGACCTGCACGCGGCGGGGTGGGCCCTGCACACCATGGCGTCGCTGCCGCACATCGCGGTCGCCGGGACCGTCGCGACGGCCACGCACGGCTCGGGCGTCACGGCACCCAACCTGTCTGCCGCGGTGCGGGGGCTGGAGATCGTCGGTGCGGGCGGTGAGGTGCGCACGCTGGGCCCGGAGGACCCGGAGCTGGCCGGCTCGGTCGTCGCGCTGGGGAGCCTGGGCGTCGTGACGCGTGTGACGCTCGCGATCCAGCCGACGTACGACGTCGCGCAGGAGGTCTGGCTCGACCTCCCGTGGCGCACGGCGCTCGAGCGCTTCGACGCGCTGATGTCGTCGGCGTACTCGGTCAGCCTGTTCACCGACTGGACCGGGGACGCCGTGGGCCAGGTGTGGCGCAAGCACCGCGTCGACGGCGACGCGTGGACGCTGCCGCAGGCCGGTGACGTCCTGCAGGGCGCACGGCCCGCGCCCGGGCCGGTGCACCCCGTCCCCGGCCCGGACCCCGTGGCCTGCACCCAGCAGGGCGGCGTGCCGGGGCCGTGGCACGAGCGGCTGCCGCACTTCCGGCTCGACTTCACGCCGTCCGCAGGCGCCGAGCTGCAGTCCGAGTGGCTCGTCCCGCGCGAGCACGCCGTCGCGGCCATCGAGGCCCTGCGCCGCATCGCGCACGTCACGTCGCCGCTGCTCCTGGTGAGCGAGATCCGCACGATCGCCGGTGACGACCTGTGGCTGTCGACCGCGCACGGCGGCGACCGCGTGGCGCTGCACTTCACGTGGAAGCCGCTGCGGGCCGAGGTCGACGCCGCGCTGCCGGTGATCGAGGAGGCGCTCGCGCCGTTCGGCGCGCGCCCGCACTGGGGCAAGCTGTTCGCCGACGAGGACCGCGCGCTGCGCGGTCTGTACCCGCGGTGGGACGACCAGGTGGCGCTGCTGGCCCGCCGCGATCCCGAGGGCGTCTTCGCGAACGACTTCCTGGTCCGCCACGGGCTGCGCGCCTGACGGCCCGCCCGGCGGCACGGCTCAGGCGTCCCAGGCGGTGACCCTCGTCCGCAGGTCCGTCCAGCCCTCGCGCCCGAGCGGTGACAGCGTGCGCACCCGGTCCCCGGGGTGCAGGCGCGGGTCGTCGGCGTATCGGCGCGCGAGCGCGGCCTCGGCCTCGAGGTCGCCGCCGTCCGCGCGGATCAGCAGGTCGGCGATCTCGTCCGCGAGTGCGGCGACGTCCTCGGGCGCCTCGTGCAGCTCGGCGCCCCACACGTCCCACAGCAGCAGCTCGTCGCGGCGGCGGTGCGCGAGCTCCAGCAGCACGTTCCCGCGCACGAAGTCCGGTCCGCACAGGTCGGGCAGCTCTCGCGCGACCCCGTACGCACCGAGGTCCAGCCCGTCGCGCCGGTGCGCGAGCCACAGCTCCGCGGCGGTCGCGAACGGCGCGTCGAGCCCTGTCGGCAGGTCGAACGGGTCGAACGGCTCCCCGGCCGGGGGTGCGGCACCGAACGCCGCGTCGAGCTCGGGGTCCGCGCGCACCCAGCGGCGTCCGTCCCAGCGCTCGACGACCACGTGGTCGTGCGCGAAGCCCGGGGTGAAGTACCGCGCGAACCCGATGCGGGACCGCGCGGGGATGCCGTGCTCCCGCAGCAGACCCACGCCGAGAAGCGTGTGGTCCCGGCAGCACCCCGCGAGACGGGCGCCGGCGGGGCGGCCCGTGAGCGGGGCGGGTGACAGCGCGAAGCCGGCCGTGAGGATCGCGTCCAACCACCGTAGGTCGACGGTTGACAGCCGGTCGGCGTCGAGCGTGTCCGCCTCAGCCCGATAGTGCGCGATCACACCCGTCGCCGCGGCGTGCACGTCGGCCGGGTCGGTACCCAGCGCGGCGAGCACCGCCGCGTGCCGACCGGGGTCGCTGTAGGGCGAGTGCCGCGCCCACACGGCTGGGCTGCCCGTCGCGTCCTGCACGCTGTCCGGCATCACCGCCTCCGTCCCGGGGCCCGCGTCGGACTCCCGTGGAGGTGGACACCTCGCGGGTGCCGGACTCATCGGGGCGGCGGGAACCGGCGGGTCCCCGACGTGCGAGCGCCGCCGGCGCCCTCGTCGGGGCGACCGGCGGCGCACGGTGGGGCGTGGTCAGCTCACGCCGACGATGTCCACCACGAACACGAGCGTGTCGCCACCCTTGATGCCGGCCTGCGGCACGCCGCGGTCGCCGTAGCCGAGGTGCGACGGGATGGAGAGCAGCACGCGCGAGCCGACCTGCTGGCCGACGAGGCCCTCGTCCCAGCCCGCGATGACGGCGCCGACCCCGATGGGGAAGCTGATCGAGGAGCCACGGTCGAAGGAGTTGTCGAAGACGCCTCCCTGCCAGGCCTGACCCAGGTAGTGCACCTCGATGTCCTGCCCGGCCTCGACGAGTGCGCCGTCGCCGCGGCTGAGCACGACGACCTCGAGCTCGTCGGACGGCGCGCCCTCCGGGAACGTGAGGGTGGGCTTGGTGCCGGGTGCGCCCGAGACCTCGGGCAGCGCTGCGGCCATGGCGGTTCTCCTTCGGTGGATGACAGTGCCCGACCATCCTGCCCTGCCGACCACGGCCCTGCCGCACGGGCGTCGGCGGGGTCAGCGGCCGAGGACCCCCGCGAGCCAGCGCAGCTGGGCGTCGAGCTGGAAGGCGCCGCCGCCCTCGTGCTCGTTGAACTCGTACACCTCGATGGCACGCTCCGGGCGGGAGCCCGCGAGCGTGCCGTAGTAGTTGTACGCCGCGAACACGGTGGACGGCGGGCAGATCGGGTCGCGCAGCGCCACCGAGAACAGCGTCGGCGCCGTCGCGCGGCGGGCGAGGTGCACACCGTCGAGGTACGACAGGGTCCGCATCACGGCGGCCTTCTGGTCGCGGTGCACCGACAGGTACGTCACGAGCTCGCGGTACGGGCTCGCGTCGGTGACGGCGATCGCGCGCTGGATGTGGCACAGGAACGGCACGTCGGCCATCGCCGCCGCGAGGCCGTCGGACAGCCCTGCGACCGCGAGCGTCATGCCGCCGCCCTGGCTGCCGCCGGTCACCGTGACGCGCGCCGGGTCGACCCCGGGCAGGGTCCGCACGGCTTCGACCGCGCGGACGCCGTCGGTGTACACCCGCGTGTAGTAGTGCTCGGCGGGGTCGAGGATCCCGCGGGTCAGGAAGCCCGGCACCTGCGGCCCCGACCCGACCGGGTCCGGCGTCGCGCCGCCGCTGCCCCACCCCGAACCCTGGCCGCGCGTGTCCATCAGCAGGTGCACGTACCCGGCCGCGGCCCACGCGAGGCGCTCGTGCGGGCGCCCGCGGCCACCGCCGTAGCCGTTGAACTCCACGACGGCCGGCAGCGAGGACCCGTCCGTGGCCGACCCCGCGGGCCGCGTGACCCACGCCTTGATCGGGTGCCCGCCGAACCCGGCGAACGTCACGTCCTCGACGTCGACCAGCGTCAGCCCCGCGTCGTACGGCTCACGACGCACGTCGAGGTCGAACGCGCGCGTCTCGGCGAGCGTGGCGGCCCAGAACTCGTCGAAGTCGGTGGGTTCGTCGAGCTCCGGCAGGTAGCGCTCGAGCTCGGGCAGGGGCAGGTCGAACAGCGCCATCGCGGTTGGTCCTTTGCGGGTACGGCCCAGGGGTCGGCCGATGCTAACCCGCGCGCGGACGCTTCCCGCCGGACCGGAGCGGCCCGCGCGTCAGCGGGCCAGGAAGCCCAGCAGGTCGTGGCGCGTCAGGACGCCCACGGGGCGCCCGTCGTCGACGACCATGAGCGCGTCCGACTTCTCGAGCGTCGCCCGCGCGGCCTCGACGGGCTCCCCGACGCCGATGAGCGGCAGCGGTGCGGCCATGTGCGCGTCGACGCGGTCGGCGAGCGACGCGGCGCCGGAGAAGACCGCGTCGAGCAGCTCGCGCTCGCTCACGGACCCGGCGACCTCGCCGATCATGACGGGCGGCTCGGCACCCACGACCGGCATCTGCGAGACGCCGTACTCGCGCAGGATCTCGATCGCGTCGCGGACCGTCTCGGTGGGGTGCGTGTGCACGAGCGCCGGCAGGTCGCCCGACTTGGTCCGGAGCACGTCGCCCACGGACGCGCCCTCGCCGGCGGCGAGGAACCCGTACGACCGCATCCAGGAGTCGTTGAAGATCTTCGACAGGTAGCCGCGTCCGCCGTCGGGGAGGATCACGACGTACACCGCGCGGGCGGCGGCGTCGGGGTCGGCGTCCTGCAACGCGCGGGCGTGCCGCAGCGTCGCCTCGACCGCCATGCCGCACGACCCGCCGACGAGCAGACCCTCCTCGCGCGCCAGGCGGCGCGTCATGGCGAACGAGTCCGCGTCGGACACCGCGAGGATCTCGTCCGGGACCGCCGGGTCGTAGGCGGTCGGCCAGAAGTCCTCGCCGACGCCCTCGACGAGGTACGGCCGGCCGTCACCCCCGGAGTACACGGAGCCCGCCGGGTCCGCGCCGACGACGACCACGCGGCCGCCGTCCGCCGCGGGGCGGTCCGCCGACGCGTCGTGCAGGTAGCGCCCGGTGCCGGTGATGGTGCCGCCCGTGCCGACGCCCGTGACGAGGTGGGTGATGCGCCCGTCGGTGTCCGCCCAGATCTCCGGGCCCGTGCTCGCGTAGTGGCTGGCCGGGCCGTTGACGTTGGCGTACTGGTTGGGCTTCCAGGCGCCCGGCGTCTCGCGCGTGATGCGGTCGGACACCGAGTAGTAGGAGTCCGGGTGGTCGGGGGGCACCGCGGTCGGCGTCACGACGACCTCGGCGCCGTACGCGCGCAGCACGTCGCGCTTGTCCTGGCTGACCTTGTCCGGGCACACGAAGATGCAGCGGTAGCCCTTGCGCTGCGCGACGAGCGCCAGGCCGACGCCGGTGTTGCCGGACGTGGGCTCGACGATCGTGCCGCCCGGCTGCAGCTCGCCCGACGCCTCCGCGGCCTCGATCATCCGCAGGGCGATGCGGTCCTTCACGGACCCGCCGGGGTTGAGGTACTCCACCTTCGCCAGGACGGTGGCGGTCAGGCCGGCGGTGACGGACGTGAGCCGGACGAGCGGGGTGCCGCCGACGAGCTCGGAGATGTGCTGGGCGTACTTCACGCGCCGATCCTCTCATCCCGCCGTCACCCGCCCCGGACGTGCGAGAGCCCCGCCGACCGAGGTCGACGGGGCTCTCGTGAGGCTGCGGTGCTGGTCAGTCGCCGCGCAGGATCGCGAGGAGACGCAGCAGCTCGAGGTAGAGCCACACGAGCGTGACGATGAGGCCGAAGGCCGCCGCCCACGCGAACTTGGCGGGCGCGCCCTGCTCGACGCCGCGCTTGATGGAGTCGAAGTCCATGATGAGGCTCGCCGCGGCGAGACCCACGGCCACGAGGCCGATCACGATGCCGAGCGGGCCGGACCGCAGCGGCCCGTAGTCCCCGCCGCCGACGCCGAACAGCATGAGCCCGACGTTGACGAGCGAGTACACGAGGTACCCGGCCATGCCGATGAGGACCGCACGCTGGAACTTGGGCGTGACCCGGACCTTGCCGGAGCGGAACAGCACCAGCGAGACGGCGAACACCGAGAGCGTGGCGAGCACGGCCTGCCCGACGATGCCGTCGAAGGCCGACTCGTAGAACGCGCTGATGCCGCCGAGGAACACGCCCTGGGCCACCGTGTACAGCGTGATGAGGACCGGGCTCGGTTCCTTCTTGAACGCGTTGACCAGGCCCAGGACCAGGCCGACGATCGCGCCGACGATCCACAGGCCGGGCGCGATCATCCACGTCGCCGCTGCCACGACCACGAGCAGCGCGAGCAGCCCGCCGGTCTTGACGATGACGTCGTCGTAGGTCAGGCGGCCCGTCTCGCGCGGGGTGGCGGGGGGCGCGTCGTACATCTGCTCGAGCGTCGCGGCGTCGGCCGCCTGCGCACCGGGCGTGCCCCACGCGGGGCCCTGGACGACGGTCTGCTGACCGCCGCGGCGCTGCTGGCGCGGGTCACCGAAGACGGGACTGTTGTTGAAGACGGGGTTGGTCATGCGGGCACCTCTGGTCGTAGCCGGCCGGGGATGTTTCTGTCGACGACAGGAACAACGTAGCGGGTGGCCAGGACGTTCCCCGTCCGGGAGCCCCCGGATCCTGCTGCCGGCGACGTCGTCCTTGCGGATGAGGGCCCGGGCACCCGGATCGGTCGCGGGAGGGTGCCGCGGCGGGCGCGGCAGGAATAGCGTCGTCGTCTGTGAGCACAGCGACGCGCACCACCACGCGAAACCAGGGGACCCGATGATCGAGGCGCACGGACTGACCAAGAGGTACGGCAGCAAGACCGCCGTCGACGGGATCGACTTCACCGTGCGACCCGGACGTGTGACCGGCTTCCTCGGGCCCAACGGCGCGGGCAAGTCGACGACCATGCGCATGATCGTCGGGCTCGACCACCCGACGGCCGGCACCGTGACGGTGCAGGGCCGGCCGTACGCGAGGCTGCGCTCGCCGCTGACGGAGGTGGGCGCGCTGCTCGAGGCCAAGGCCGTCCACCCCGGGCGGTCGGCGCGTCAGCACCTGCGGGCGCTCGCCGCGACGCACGGGATCGGCGACAAGCGCGTCGACCAGGTCATCGAGATGGCCGGGCTCGGCGCGGTCGCGTCCAAGCGCGTCAAGGGCTTCTCGCTCGGCATGGGCCAGCGCCTGGGCATCGCCGCGGCGCTGCTCGGCGACCCGCACACGCTGATCCTCGACGAGCCCGTCAACGGCCTGGACCCCGAGGGCGTGGCGTGGGTGCGCGGGCTGGCCAAGCACCTCGCGGGCGACGGGCGCACGGTGTTCCTGTCCTCCCACCTCATGAGCGAGGTCGCGGTGACCGCCGACGACCTGCTCGTGATCGGCCGCGGCCGGATCGTCGCTCAGGGCCCCGTCGACGAGGTCATCTCCCGCGCGACGAGCACGACCGTGCGCGTCCGCAGCCCCCACGCGACCGAGCTCGCCGCGGCCCTCTCCGGACCGCGCACGACCATCGACGCGATCGAGCCCGGCCTGATCGAGGTGCGCGGGCCGTCCGCAGCCGAGATCGGTGAGCTCGCCGCCGCGTCGCGGTACGTCCTGCACGAGCTCACGCCCGTCAGCGGCTCGCTCGAGCAGGCGTACATGAGCCTGACGGCCGACGCGGTCGAGTACCACTCCGGCATCGACGCCGCACCCACCGCCCCCACGACCGAGCCGGAGGCGCAGCGATGAGCACCGCGACCACTCCCCGCACCTCGCACGCCCAGCACTCCGCGCCCGCGAGCACGGCACGCCTGTCGGCGTGGCACGTGCTGCGCTCCGAGTGGATCAAGCTCTGGAGCCTGCGCTCGACGCTCTGGACGGTCGGCCTCACCGTCGCCGTGCTGGTGCTGCTCGCCTGGGCGATGGCCGCGGGCGCCGCGAGCTTCGGCGACCTGTCGGACGCACCCGGCAGCGCGACGACCGTCTACACGGTCCTCGCCCCCGGGCAGATCTTCGGCTCCCTCGTCCTGGTCGTGCTCGCCGCGCTGACGGTGACCGGCGAGTACGGCACGGGGCAGGTCCGCTCCACGTTCACCGCCGTCCCGTCCCGGCTGCCCGTGCTGTGGGCCAAGGGTGCGGTCGTCGCGCTGGTGGCCTTCGTGACGGCCGCCGTCGGCACAGCCCTGTCCCTGGCGCTGGCGGGCGCCATCGTGCCCGAGATGCGGCCCGACTGGTCCGACCCCGAGATGCTGCGGATCGTGCTCGGCACACCGCTCTACATCACGACGGTCGCACTGCTCGGCTACGCGCTCGGCGCCCTCATGCGCAACACGGCGGCGACCATCGCGACGGTCATCGGCTTCGTGCTCGTCGTCGAGAGCGTGCTCAACCTCATCTCGTGGAAGCCGCTCGAGTACGTCCGGCCGTTCCTGCCGTCGTCGGCGGGGGCCCGCGTCGCGACGCCCCAGGAGTTCCTCGAGCTGACGAACCAGATGGCGACGCAGGCCGTCGACCTGTCCCCGTGGGCCGGGTACGCGGTGCTCGTCGGCTGGGTCGTCGCCATCCTCGCCGCCGCCGTCGTGCGGCTGCGCACGCGCGACGTCTGACTCTCGCGCAGACGCGGCCCACCACCGTCCCGGAGGGGGACGGTGGTGGGCCGTCGTCGTGCGTGCGGTTGGCGGCTACCCCGCGTCGGCGGTGGTCGACGTCGCCCGACGCTCCGCACGCCGTGCGGCGCCACGCTCCCGGCGCCGCTCGACCAGCGTGTAGAGCACCGGCACGAGCACCAGGGTCAGCAGCGTCGAGGTGAACAGGCCGCCGATGACGACGATCGCCAGCGGCTGCGAGATGAACACCCCACCGCCGGTGAGCCCGAACGCCATGGGCACGAGCGCGAAGATCGTCGCGGCGGCCGTCATGAGGATGGGCCGCAGCCGCTTGCGCGACCCCTCGGTCACGGCGTCGTCGATCCCGCGGCCGCGCTCGCGGTACTGGTTGACCAGGTCGACCAGCACGATCGCGTTCGTCACGACGACCCCGATGAGCATCAGCACGCCGATCAGCGCGGGCACGCCCAGCGGCGTCCCGGTGAGCAGCAGGCCGAGCAGGGCGCCGGTCGCCGCGAACGGCACCGACACCATGAGGATCAGCGGCTGCAGCAGCGACCGGAACGTCGCGACCATCACGACGTAGACGATCGCGAGTGCGACGAGCAGCGCGAGCCCGAGGTCCGCGAACGCGTCCTCCTGGTCCGCCGCGACGCCGCCGATCTCGACGCTCGCACCGGCCGGCACGTCGACGTCCTCCAACGCGGTCCGCATCCGCTCCGTGAGCCCGCCGAGGTCCTGGTCGGCCGGCGTGGCCGAGATCGTCGCCGCGCGCTTGCCGTCGATGCGGGTCGTGGAGACCGGCACCTCGACCTCCTCGACGCTCGCGACGGACGTCAGCGGGACGATGCCGGTGGCCGTGGGCAGCACGAGCTGCTCGACCTCGGCCACGCTCGCCGGTGCGGGGACCGTCACGACGGTGACGTCCACAGGCCCGGCGCCGAGGTCGACCGTGCCGATCGGCTGCGGGCTCATGAGACCGGCGACCGTGCCGACGACCGCGGTCTCGGTCAGCCCGGCGGCTGCCGCGGCCTCGCGGTCGACCGTGACGCGCACGGTCGGCTGGTCCGCGGACAGGTCGTTGGTGACGTCCGTGGTGCCCTCGACCCCGGCGACGACGTCGCGCACCTGCGCGGCGAGCCGCTCCAGCTCCTCGGAGTCGTCGGCCTGCACCACGACGTCGACGGTCGACGACCCGAACGCGGCGTCGGCGCCGGCCACCACGACGTCGCCGTGCCCGTCGCTGCCCGACAGGTCGGCGACGGCCTCGCGCACGTCGTCGGCGACCGCTGTGTTGTCGGAGTCGGAGGTGAGCGTCAGCGCGAAGGACGCGCGCGGCGCTCCCCCGCTGCCGAACACGGCCTCGATGCCGCCGGCCGAGCCGACCGTGGTCTGCACGGTCTGCACGCCCTCGACGCCCTGCAGGACCTCCTCGATCTCCTGCGCCGCGGCGTCCTGCGCCTCGAGCGAGGTGGCCGGCGGGAACGTCTCGGTGACGGTGAGGGTGTCCTGGCCGGCGTCGCCCAGGAAGTTGGTCTCCAGGCGCGTGGCCAGGCCGAGCGTCCCGGCGAAGACGACGACGGCCGCGAGCATCGTGACCACGGGGTGCGCGATCGCGCCGCGCAGCGTGGCCAGGTACGACCGCTGCATCCAGGAACGACGCTCCTTGGCCTCCGCCGCGGCGCGCACGTCGTCCGCACCGGCCCCCTCGACCGCGTCCGCCTTGACGAACCAGTACGCCAGGACGGGCACGATCGTCAGCGACACGAGCAGCGAGGCGACCAGCGCGATCGCGGTGGTGAAGGCGAACGGCCGGAACAGCTCGCCGACCATCCCACCGACCAGGCCGATGGGCACGAACACCGCAGCGGTCGCGATGGTCGAGGCGGTGATCGCGCCCGCCACCTCGCGCACCGCGGTGACGATCGCGTCGCGCTTGCCCTCGCCGTACGACAGGTGCCGCTTGATGTTCTCGATGACGACGATCGAGTCGTCGACGACGCGGCCGATCGCGATGGTCATCGCGCCGAGCGTGAGGATGTTGAGCGAGTACCCGGCGACCTGCAGGCCGATGAACGTCACCAGCAGCGACAGCGGGATCGAGATGGCCGAGACGAGGGTCGAGCGGATCGAGCCCAGGAACAGCAGGATGACGACGACCGCGAACAGCAGGCCGAGGCCGCCCTCGGTGGCCAGGCCCTCGATGGACTCCTCGATGAACGGCGCCTGGTCGAACACCACGGCGACGTCGACGTCGCCGCCGAGCTGCTCGCGCAGCTCGTCCACCGCGTCCTGCGCGCCGTGCGACACGTCGACGGTGTTGCCGGCGGGCGTCTTGGTGAGGGAGACGGCCAGGGCCGGCTCGCCGTCCAGGCGCGACAGGCTGGACGCGGGCACCGGTGCGACGACGACCTCCGCGACGTCACCCAGCGTGACGGCCTGGCCGGTCGCGGAGCCGAGCAGCGGGAGCGCACGCAGGTCGTCGACCGAGGTGATCGGCGAGCCCGCCTGGACGGACAGGGTGAGGTCGCCCTCGTCGACCGTGCCGGTGGGCAGCACGACCCCGTTGTCCTGCAGGATCGTCTGCACCGCCGCCGGAGACAGGCCGGCCGCGGTGAGGGCAGGCAGGTCGAGCGTGATCGTGACCGCCTGCTCGGCCACGCCCGTGACGGCGACCTCCCGCACGCCGTCGACCTGCTCCAGGCGCGGCACCACGACGTCCTCGACGACCCGGGCCAGCGCGGCCTGCGGGTCCTCGCCCTCGCGCACGTCGTCGGGGGTCCCGGCGACCGCGAGCTGCACGACGGGCAGGTCGTCGATGGACCCGGTCACGACCATCGGGTCGACGCCCTCGGGCAGCGCGGAGCGGATGCGGTCGACGGCCTGCTGGATGTCCTGGGCCCGCGCGTCGACGTCCACGCCGTAGGTCAGCTCGACCGTCGTCGTCGAGACCGACGTGGCGGACGTGGAGGTCACGGACTCGACGTCCGCGACGGCGGAGACCGCCTGCTCGATGGGTTCGGTGAGCTGCTGCTCGACGAGCTCCGGCGAGGACCCCGGGTCGACCGCGACGACGACCGCCGTGGGGATCTGCAGCGACGGGATGAGCTCCTGCTTGAGGGAGCCGAGGCTGAACCAGCCGAAGACCGCGATCGCGACCGTCACGAGCGCGACGACGGAGCGGTTGGCCAGCGAGAGCCGGGCGAGGCGTGACACGGGTCCTCCGGGTGGCCGCGACTGCGCGGCGGTGGGACGAGCGGTTCGCGGCGACGACGGAGCGGACAGCCGCGCGGGCAAGGGCACCCGTAGCGTCAACGGTCGTCCGGCGCGCGGAGTTGCCGGTCGCGCACGTGGTCCACGTCACACCTGGTCCGGCGCCGACGCATCCCGGGTGGCACGGCGGCTACGGTCGGGCCTATGAGCACCACCGGGCCGAGCGTCCTCCCCCCTGCACCGCGGCGGCCCGCCCCCGTCCTCGCGGAGGTCGTCCGGACGGCGCGGCTCACGCCGCACCTCGTCCGGGTCGTCCTCGGCGGCCCGGGCCTGGACGCGTTCGCGACGCCGCCGTGCGCCGACTCCTACGTCAAGCTCGGCTTCCTGCCGGCCGGCGCCCTGGACGACTGCCCGTCGGCCCCCGACGGCCGCGTGGACCTCCCGGCCCTGCAGGCGACCCTGCCCGCCGGGGTGCAGGTGCGGCAGCGCGCCTACACCGTCCGCACGTGGGACGACGCCACGCGCGAGCTGACCCTGGACGTCGTCGTGCACGGCGACGAGGGCCTCGCCGGGCCGTGGGCCGCGGCGGCGCAACCGGGCGACCGTGTGCTCGTCCACGGACCGGGCGGTGCGTGGGACCCCCGGACCGACGTCGACGCGCACCTGCTGGTCGGCGACGCGAGTGCGTTGCCCGCCGTGGCCGTGGCGCTCGAGCGGCTGCCGGCGGACGCGGTCGGTGCGGCGTTCGTCGAGGTCCACGGGCCGGACGACGAGCTGGACCTCACCGGCCCCGCGGGGGTCGAGGTGCACTGGCTGCACCACGGCGAGCGACCGGTCGGCTCGACGCTCCCCGACGCCGTCCGCGCCTGGCCGTGGCCCGTCGGCCGGGTCGGCGCCTTCGTCCACGGCGAGGCGGGTGCGGTCAAGGAGCTGCGCGCCCACCTGCGCGTCGACCACCGCGTCGCGCGCGGCGACCTGTCGATCTCCGGCTACTGGCGTCTCGGCGCCGACGACGAGGGCTGGCGCGCGGACAAGCGCGCCTGGAACGCGCAGATCGAGCAGGCGGAGGCTGCGGCCGGGCTCGACTGACCCGGGGGGGGACGGCGCGAGGACACGACTCGTCGCTCGGGAACGTCGAGACCGGCACGGTCCGCGCGTCATGCAGGTGAGGGCGCCAACCGGGCGCCCGTGACGGACGGAGAGCACCATGCCGCAGTACCTGCTGATCGTGGACTTCCAGCCCGGCACCGACCCCGCACCGATGCAGGAGTGGGACCCGGCGGACGTGCAGGCGCACCTCGACCACTACGGCGCCCTCAACGACGAGCTGCGCGCGAACGGCGAGCTCACGGGCCTCGTGGTGCTCGACGGGCCCGACGTCGCCCGCGTCGTGCGCTCCGACGGGCGCGCGGGCACGACCGTCACCGAGGGCCCGTTCACCGAGTTCTCCGAGTGGGTGGCCGGGTTCCAGGTCGTCGACGTCGCGTCGCTGGACCGCGCGCTCGAGATCGCGGCCCGCGTCTCGGCCGCACCGGGCCGCGGCGGTGTCCCCCTGGGCCAGCCCGTGCAAGTGCGGCGGGTCCTCGACGACGGGCCGTCGGACGCCGAGGCGATGACGCGGTGGCTGCGGGACACCGCGCGCGGTGACGGCGAGGCCGGTGCAGCGGGACGTCCGAACGGGTGAGATGCCCCGAACCGGTCACACCGGACGCGCCGGAGCGCTAGCGTGCTGCTGCCCGTGACGACGAAGGGGGTCGGGTGCTGCGCTTCCTGCCGGTGGTCGCGGAGATCGCCCTGCTCGTGTTCTGCCTCATCGACGCGATCCAGTCCGACCCCGACCGTGTGCGCAACCTGTCGAAGGGCTGGTGGCTCGTCCTCATCGTCGTGCTGCCGCTGGTCGGCGGCATCGCGTGGCTCGTCGCCGGACGTCCGCAGACCCCGCGCGCACAGGTCGCGTGGCCGGCGACCGAGACCGCCGGCTTCCCCGAGCACGAGCGCCCGCGCCGGTACGGCGACGACGACGCGGCCGCCGAGCGCCGCCGCGCCGAGGAGCGCCGGTCCGACGAGCTCCACGAGCAGATGCTGCGCGAGTGGGAGGCGCAGATCCGCGCCCGCGAGCAGGCGGCTGAGCGCGACCGCCCCGACGCCTGACGTGGCGCGCCGACGCCGCTCGTCCTCCGCGACCTGGGTGAACAGGCGGGGGCCGTCGACCTTCATCGCGCTCGTCGTGGCGGCGGTCGCCGCACTGGCAGCCTGGCAGATGCATGCCGACGCCGAGGCACTCAGCAGCCGCGGCCTCGGCGCGACGGGCGTCGTCGTGGACGTCTGGTTCTCCAAGACGATGCACGTCGAGGTCCGCTACGCGCCGCACGACGGACCCGAGGTCGTCGCCCAGGTCGACACCGCGGGCTGGACCCCGTCGGTCGGTGACCAGGTGCCGGTGCTGTACGACCCCCTGGCCCCCGAGGACCGCGTCGTCGACGCCCGCCTGGGCCCCGACGGGACGGGCGCCTGGATCGGTGGGTCGATCAGCGCCCTGTGCCTGGTCCTCGCGGCCCTCACGTGGACGCGGCGCATCGACTGGGAGCGCGTACGCCGCTGACACGACGGGTAGCGGTCGGTGCCCCCGCCGGGGTTCGAACCCGGACTGGACCGGGTTTAAGCCGGTTGCCTCTGCCGGTTGGGCTACGGGGGCGCGCCGCCATCCTGCCAGGGGCGTGCGCTGGATCGCCCTCTCACGCCTCGGGGTGGGGCCGCTCCCGCGCCACCTGCCCGTGACAGTGCGATCCAGTCACGGCGTGCGACGGCCCCGCGACCCCGAGGGGTGGCGGGGCCGTCGGACGGTGCGGGTCAGGCCTGGTGGGCGTCGCTCTTCGCGGCCGGGGAGTCCTTCTCGGCCTTCTGCGGCGGGAGCGGCGGGGCGGCCGTGGCGCCGTCCGTGGGGGCGGTGTCCTGCGTCGTCTGCTCGACCTGGGGCTTGGGCGGCACCGACGCGGCGCGGAACTCGGCGCGCGGGTCGTGCAGTGAGCCGAGGGCGACGACCTCGCGGCGCAGCAGCACCGAGCCGGTCCACCCGGCGGCGATGCGCAGCTTGCGGTTGAACGTCGGCATCGCGAACACGTGGTACGTGCGGTGCAGCACCCACGCGAGGAACCCGCGCACCTTGATGCGGCCGAACATCTGCGCGACGCCCTTGTACATGCCGAGGGACGCGACGGCGCCGACGTTGCGGTGCTTGTACGGCGTCGGGTCCGCCGAGCGCAGGACGAGCGCGAGGTTGTCACCGATGTGGTTGCCCTCGCGCAGCGCGTGCTGGGCGTTCGGCGGGCAGGTTGCGCCGGGGTTGTACAGGTCCGGCACGGCGGCGCAGTCACCCGCGGCCCACGCGTCGGCGACGACGGTGCCGTCCGCCGCGGTGATCTGCAGGTACTCGTTGCAGATGACGCGGCCGATCTTGTCGAGCGGCAGGTCCGAGTCCTTCAGCACCGGGTTGGCCTTGACGCCGGCGGTCCACACGACCGTCTCGGCGTCGAACTCCGTGCCGTCCGACAGCACGATGTGCCCGTCGACGCACGAGCTGAGGAACGTGGACAGGTAGATCTCGATGTGCCGCTTGCGCAGCTGCTCGAGGGTGTACCCGCCGAGCTCCTCGCTCACCTCGGGCAGGATGCGGCGGCTGCCCTCGACGAGGACGAAGCGCATCTCGTCCGGCTCGATCTGCCCGTACTTGCGCACCGCGTACCGGGCCATGTCCTCGACCTCACCGAGCGCCTCGACGCCCGCGAACCCGCCGCCGACGAACACGAACGTCAGCATCTTGCGGCGCAGCTCGGGGTCCCACGTGGACGCCGCGACGTCGATGCGGCCCAGCACGTGGTTGCGCAGCGCGATGGCCTCCTCGACGTTCTTGAAGCCGATGCCGACCTCGGCGAGCCCCGGGATCGGCAGCGTGCGGGCGACCGAGCCCAGGCCGACGACGAGGTGGTCGTACGTCACCCAGTACGGCTCGCCCTCGATGGGCGTGATCTGCACGCGGCGCTGCGCGTGCTCGATCTGCGTGACGTGCCCCTGCAGCACGTCGACGCCCTTGAGGGCCCGGCGGTGCGGTGCGACGACGTTGCGGGGGTCGATGGACCCGGCCGCGGCCTCGGGCAGGAAGGGTGCGTACGTCATGTAGGGACGCGGGTCGACGACGACGATCGCCGCGTCCCGCCGGCCCAGGCGACGGCGCAGGCGCCGGGCCGAGTACAGGCCGACGGTCCCGCCACCGAGGACGACGACGCGCGGCACCTTGCGGGGCTTACCGGCCGGCGCGGGCATGAGCACGCCCGAGGGGCGGTCGGCGTCGACGGGAGCGGACAGCTGAGGCATACCTCTTACGGTAGACGCGGACGGGCTCGGCAACCCTGCCGGAAGGCGGTGATACCGCGCACACCGGGTGCTTCGGCGGGGTGGCGTCCGGCGCTCAGGAGCGGTCGACGTCGGCCGGCCGCCCGGACCGCTGCGAGTCGGCGGGCTCCGGCTCGAGGGGCTGCTCGACGGGCTGCTCGACGCGCACCGCCGTGATCCGACGACCGTCGACCACGCGTACCCGCAGCCGGGTCGGCGGGCCGGCCGGCCCGTCCTCAGCCTCGGGCGGCTCGACGTCGACGACGTCTCCGGGGCGTGCCATCCGGCCCAGCCGCGCGAGGACGTACCCGGCGACGGTCTCGTACGGCCCGTCGGCCAGCACGACGCCCGTGCGGTCGGCGAAGTCCTCGAGCGAGAGCCCCGCGTCGACGTCGTCGTCACCCGCTGCGCGGACCGGCACGTGGTCGTACTCGTCGACGATGTCGCCGACGAGCTCCTCCAGCAGGTCCTCGAGCGTGACGATGCCGTCGGTGCCGCCGTACTCGTCGACGACGACGGCGATGTGGGCACCGGTGCGCCGCATGGTCGACAGGGTCGGCAGGACGGCGTTGGTGCCGGGCAGCTGCACGACGGGTCGCATCACGTCACCGACGGTCGTGGACGACACCTGGACGATCGCCTCGACGACGCCCTCGCGCCCGTGGGTGTCGGGGTCGGCGTCCGCGTCGCGCACGGCACGAGCGACGGGTGCGAGCAGGTCGCGCACGTGCACGAACCCCACGATGTCGTCGAAGTCCTCCCCCGTCACCGGGTACCGCGAGTACGGCAGCGTGCCGATGAGCTGTGCGGCCTGCGCGATCGGCTCGGCCGCCGCGAGGAAGGTCACGTCGGCGCGCGGGCGCATGACCTCGACGAGCGAGCGGTCGCCCGCGTCGAAGATGTCGTCGATGAGGCGCCGCTCGTCCTCGGGCAGGTCGGGGTGCGTGCGCACCAGGTCGCGCAGCTCCTCGTCGCTCATCTGGTCGCCGGTCGCCGCGGGGTCGAACCCGAGCAGCCGCACGACGCCGTTGGTCGACCGCGACAGCAGCCACACCACCGGGGTCATGAGCGCGGCGAACCGGTCGAGCGGCGGCCCGACCCACAGCGAGACGCGCGCCGCCTGCTGCATCGCGATGCGCTTGGGCACGAGCTCGCCGAGGACGAGCGACAGGTAGGCGATGACCAGCGTGAGCACGACGAGCGCGACGCCCTCGGCCGGCCCCGGCGCCATGCCGAGCGAGACGAACACGGGCGCGAGCGCCGACGCGAGCGCCGACGCTCCGAAGGCCGCGGAGAAGAACCCGGCGACGGTGACACCGATCTGCACGGCCGCGAGGAAGCGGTTGGGGTTGCGCGCGACAGCGGCCACGCGCACCCCGCGCGGCCCCTGCTTCTCGAGCTGCCCGAGCTGCGACTCGCGCAGCGACACCAGCGCGAGCTCGGTACCCGAGAACACGCCGCCGATGAGGACGAAGAGCAGGACGAGGCCGATGTCGGCCCAGATGTCGACGGTCACGGGTCCTTCCAGGGTGGACGAGCGGTGGCTCCCAGCCTAGGCGCCGGCCCCGTCCAGCGGCCCCCGCCGCCGCTCTCCCCGGCCCGCGAGCGCGGCAGGAACGGCTCGAGCGCGGGGGAAAACGACCCCCGCGCTCGAGCGGTGTCCCCCGCGCTCGGCGCTCGTCAGGGGGTGGTGGGTGCCGGTTCGGCGTCGGCGGGCGCGTCCGGGGCCGGCGCGTCGTCGGCCGGGGCCGGTGCCTCCTCGACCGGGGCCGGTGCCTCCTCGACCGGGGCCGTGGCCGACGGGGTCGGCGTGGGCTGCGGGCCGCCCGTCGCCTTCTGCCACGGCAGGACGGCCGCGGCCGCCGCGAACGGCCAGGACGGGGCGAGCACCTGCTTGCGCACGCGCTCGTCGGTGACGTCGAGCGGCGCACCGTCCGGGAACTCCCCCCGGCTGAGGCTGTGCAGCGGGAAGACGTTCCACCGGGTCTCGCCGTTCAGGCCGGGGACCCCGACGTGCAGGAGCGGCTCGTCGGCGCCGTCGGGCCAGTGCTCCTGCTGGAGCCACGGAGTCCCTCCGTGGGGCTCGGTGGTCACGGGACGCCCCTGCTGGTCGAAGACCTGCGCACCTTCCACCGGGTTGCCGTCGGCGTCGTAGACGAACAGGTTGGAGGCCGGCTCACCCGCGACGAACACACCGTCCTCGGCGGGCGTGTCGACCCAGGCCTCGGCCATCGCCACGTCGTTGCGGTGCGCCCCGGGCAGCGTCAGGACGAGGATCAGTGCCGCGAGGGCGAGCACGCGGCTGAGCACCTGCAGCACGCGGTCCCAGCGGGGCCCGGCGCGCCACTCGCCGCGTCCCCACTGCGCGCTCGCGACGACCGCGAGGATCATCAGGACCCAGCCTCCGGAGCTCGACGGCACCCAGAAGGGGTACGGCTCGGCGCCGACCATGTTGAGCACCAGGTGCGCGAGCGCCCAGCCACGCAGGACCCACCACGCGGGACGCAGCGCGACGAGCAGGTCCTCGACACCGGGGAACCAGCGGGTCCCCCGCAGGCGCGCGAGCGCGGTGCGGACCACGTCGTTGGCCTCGCGCCACGGTGCCAGCAGCGCCGCGCGGAACACGCTCTCGGTGCGCTCCTTCCGCCCGGCCGCCGCCAGCCCCGCGGCCGAGCGCAGCTCGGCCGCGTACGCCTCCGGCGTGCCGAACTCGTCGACGAGCGAGCCGCCGTGGGCCCGCCCGTCGTCGGCCAGCGCGTCGGCCAGGTTGACCTCGAGGCCGTCGGTCAGGTCGTCCACGTTCTCCTGGCCGAGGTCCGCGAGCGCGGCCCGCACCTGCGCGGCGTACGTCCGGACGTCCTGCGCGATCGCGTCGTCGACGATGCTCATGCCCCACCCTCCGTCTCGAGCAGGCGCTGCATCGTGCCTGCGAACTCGTACCAGTCCTTGCGCTGCCCGTCGAGCATGGCCCGGCCCTGCGCGTTGATGCCGTAGTACTTGCGGTGCGGTCCCTCGTCGCTGGGCACGACGTACGACGTCAGCGCCCCCGACGAGTAGAGCCGGCGGAGCGTGCCGTACACGGACGCGTCACCGACCTCCTCGATGCCGGCGGCGCGCAGGCGTCGCACGACGTCGTAGCCGTAGCCGTCCTCGTCCGCCACGACGGACAGCACAGCCAGGTCCAGCACCCCCTTGAGCAGCTGCGTGGTGTCCATGCGACCTCCCGGGTCTCCTCGCCCGTCGCACCGCCGGTCCCGGATGTGAGCGGGACCGGCGGGCGTACGTGGCGCGGGCACCCCTCCAGGGCCCGCACGTCGCACAGTACTGTGCAGTCCGCACTACTGTCTACGACACGCCACAGTTGATGTGGCGCTGCACCGGTCCGGCAGCACCGGGCCCGCGAGCTCAGCGCTCGGCGATGCTCCAGGCGATGCCGTCGAGGATGTCGTGCTCGGAGGTGACCACGTGGGTCAGCCCGCCCCCCGCCGCCGCCACCTCGTCGCGCACCCGTCGCACGACGTCGCGCCACACGAGGGCCCCCGCGCCGATGACGTCGACGCGACCCGGGTGCAGGTAGGGCAGCGCCGCGCGCTGCTCGCGCGTGCGGGCCAGCATGTCCTCGCACGACGCGAGCACGTCGTCGACGCCGAGCACGGCACCGTCGATGCGCGTGCGGTCGTAGTGGTCCAGGCCGAGAGCGTGCGCGGTGAGCGTCGTCACCGACCCCGCGAGGCCCACGAGCGTCACGGTCCGGCCCAGGGGCACGACGGCGGCGGCGGCGTCCAGCGCCGCGTGCACGTCGGCGTCGGCCGCGGCGACCTGCGCCGGCGTGGGCGGGTCGTCGTGCAGGTGCCGCTCGGTCAGCCGCACCGAGCCGACGTCCATCGAGACGGCCGCCTCGGGCGCGTCGGTGCCCAGGACGAGCTCCGTCGAGCCGCCGCCCAGGTCGACCACGAGGAACGGCCCGTCGAACCGGCTCGCGAGCACGCCCGTCGCCCCGCGGAACGACAGCCGCGCCTCCTCGTCCCCCGCGACGACCTCGGGCTCCACGCCCAGCGCTGCACGCACGCCCGCGACGAACTCCTCGCGGTTGCGCGCGTCGCGCGTCGCCGACGTGGCCACGAACCGCACCGCCTCGACACCGAGCCCCTCGCACACCTCGTGGTACCGGCGCGTCGCCGCGAGCGTGCGCTCGAGCGCCTCGGGGGCCAGCAGCCCCGTGCGGTCGACCCCCTGGCCGAGCCGCACCACCTCGTTGCTGCGCTCCAGGTCGACGAGCGTGCCCGCCACCGGGTCGACGTCCGCGACGAGCAGACGGATGGAGTTGGTCCCGCAGTCGATGGCTGCCACGCGTGTCACCGGCACATCGTGCCACCGCCGACCGACACCGCCGAGCGGCGGCTCACGTTGGGTCCGCGGCCGTCAGCAGGTGCAGCGGTCGGGACGCCACCGGTCGGCGACCATCGCCAGCGCCTCGTCCCCCACCGGGTTCACGCCGGGCCCCGCGGCCAGCGCGTGCGCGACCAGCACGTGCAGGCACTTCACGCGGTGCGGCATCCCCCCGGCCGAGATGCCCGCGATCTCGGGCACGTGCCCGAGCGCCTCGCGGTCCGCGAGGTACGCCTCGTGCGCGCGCCGGTGGCCCGCCGCGAGCTCGTCGTCCTCGGCCAGCCGCGCCGTCATCTCCTTCATCACGCCCGTCGCCTCGACCGCGCTGACGGCCGCGACGGCCTGGGGCGACGTCAGGTAGTACGTCGTCGGGAACGGCGTGCCGTCGTCGAGGCGCGGTGCCGTCCGCACGACCAGGGGGCGCCCGCACACGCAGCGCGCCGCGACACCGACGACCCCGCGCGGCGGCCGCCCGAGCTGCTCGGTGAGCACCTCGACGTCCCGCTCGCTGACGACGTCCAGGACGACGGGCGAGGTCGCGGCGTCGGGCAGCGCCGAGGGTCCGGGCACGTCGCGGTGCTCGGTGGGGTCAGGTCGTGCGGGCACGGCGGTCCGTTCGTTCGTCCGGTCGGGGACGTCCATTCTCCCTCACGGGACGTCAGCCGGTGGGCTCCGTGCCGGGTCCCGGGGCCGTCGGCGGCGTGCCGGGCGTCGTCGAGCCGTCCGCGGGGTCGCCGGGCGCCTCGGCGTCGACGTCGAGGTCACCGGCCATCTCCACCGACTCCCACACGGTCGCGTACCAGGGGCGCGTCGCACCGTCGGACGGCTCCACCACGGGAGCGCCGTCCGGCGCCGTGTCGACCACGACCTCGGGGTCGACGACGCGGAACGCCGTCTCCCCCGGCATGACGAACGACAGCCTCTCGCGCGCCTGCGCGACGACGTAGGCGTCGTCGTCCCACCGCTGCAGGTCCGCCTCGAGGTCCGCGTTCTGCGCACGGGCCGCGTCGCGCGCCGCGCGCAGCTGCTCGACCTCCGTCCGCGTCGCGAGGTAGGAGCCGAGCGTCGGGTAGACCAGCACGAACGCCACCAGCACGACGAGCGAGAACACCATCGCCCGGACGGTGAACATCCGCGGCACGGGCAGCCTCGTGGCGGCCGCGCGCGGCGTGCCTCGCGGGGGCGTGGCGCCGCGGGACGACCCGGGGCGGACGCTCGCGCGAGCGGCGCCAGGACGCGCGGGCCCGACCTTGGGCACGGCACCTGACCGGGGGGCGGCGCTGCGCACGCCACGCGGCGACGTCGACGGCCCGGTGGACCTGCCCGCTGCTGCGCGGCCGGCGCGCGGGACCGCCCCCGACGGCGCCTCGTCGCGCCCCGGACGCCGGCCGGAGCCGGGCGCGGGAGGACGACGGGGCGAGGACATGGCCTCGATTGTGCCTGCCGCGCGCCCGATCGGCCGCACGTGGCTGCGTGCGTCGCGTCGCGCCTCCCCCCACGACGACGCCCGGCCCACCGTGACGGTGGACCGGGCGTCGTCGTTCAGGCGGTGATCAGCCCTGGAAGCGCGGGAAGGCGCTCGCACCGGCGTAGATGCCGGCGTCGTCGAGCTCCTCCTCGATGCGCAGGAGCTGGTTGTACTTGTTGATGCGCTCGCCGCGGGCGGGCGCACCCGTCTTGATCTGGCCGGCGTTGGTCGCGACGGACAGGTCGGCGATCGTCGTGTCCTCGGTCTCGCCGGAGCGGTGCGAGGTCATCGTCGTGAAGCCGTTGCGCTGCGCCAGCGAGACCGCGTCGAGCGTCTCGGTGAGCGAGCCGATCTGGTTGAGCTTGACCAGCAGCGAGTTCGCCGCCTTGAGCTTGATGCCCTTGGCCAGGCGCTCCGGGTTGGTGACGAACAGGTCGTCACCGACGATCTGGACCTTGTCGCCGATGCGCGACATGAGCGCGACCCACGCCTCCCAGTCGTCCTCGGCCAGCGGGTCCTCGATGGAGACCAGCGGGTAGTCCGCGACGAGCGCCTCGTAGTACTCGATCATCGCGGCCGACTGCAGCTTCTGGCCCTCGAAGCCGTACTTGTCGTCGGCGAAGAACTCCGTCGCCGCGACGTCGAGCGCGAGCGCGACGTCCTTGCCGGGCACGAAGCCGGCCTTCTCGATCGCGACGATGATGAGGTCGAGCGCGTCGCGGTTGCTCGGGAGGTTCGGGGCGAAGCCGCCCTCGTCGCCCAGACCCGTCGACAGGCCCTTGCTCTTCAGCACGGACTTCAGCGAGTGGTACACCTCGGTGCCGGTGCGCAGCGCCTCACGGAACGTGGGGGCGCCGATCGGGGCGACCATGAACTCCTGGACGTCGACGTTGGAGTCGGCGTGCGACCCACCGTTGAGGATGTTCATCATCGGCACGGGCAGGACGTGCGCGTTGGGGCCGCCGACGTAGCGGAACAGCGGCAGGTCGGCCGAGTCGGCCGCGGCCTTCGCGACCGCGAGCGAGACGCCGAGGATCGCGTTGGCGCCGAGCTTGCCCTTGTTGGGTGTGCCGTCGAGCTCGATGAGCGCGGCGTCGACGAGACGCTGCTCGCTGGCCTCGAAGCCGATGAGCTCCGGGGCGATGTCGTCGATCACGGCGTTGACGGCACCCTGGACGCCCTTGCCGCCGTAGCGGGGGTCGTCGCTGTCACGGCGCTCGACGGCCTCGAACGCGCCGGTGGACGCCCCCGACGGGACGGCGGCACGCGCGATGGTGCCGTCGTCGAGGGCGACCTCGACCTCGACAGTGGGGTTGCCGCGCGAGTCCAGGATCTCGCGGGCGCCGACAGCCTCGATGCTGGCCATGGTGCTCCTTCGACAGACGGTGGGTTTGCTCACCCAGACTAGTGCCGCTGGTCAGGACGCACCTCGGGACCTTCGGCAGGTGGACGCCGCGGCGCTGACCAGCGACGATGCCGGCACGGCGCACCGCCCGCGTGCGAACATCGGGGCGTGACGCACGACACGCCGCCCGCGCCGCCCACCGGCACGCCCCCGGGCGCACCGGCCGGCGGCGACCCGGTGCCGCCGCCCGCGCTCGTGGCCCGGCTGCGCGCGGCGGGCTGCGTCTTCGCGGAGGAGGAAGCCGAGCTGCTGGTCACGGCCGCGTGGGAGCGGTCCTCGGACGCCGACCGACGACGGACCGCGCGGCCCGACGTGCTGGAGGACCTCGTCACCCGGCGGGTGTCCGGGGAGCCGCTGGAGACCGTCCTCGGCTGGGTCGCGTTCGCCGGGCTGCGGCTCGGCGTCGGTCCCGGCGTGTTCGTCCCCCGACGCCGCACCGAGCTGCTCGCACGCACCGCGGTGCGGCTCGCCCGCGCGGCCGGCCCCTCCCCCGTCGTCGTCGAGGCCTGCTGCGGTGTCGCACCCGTCGCCGCGCTCGTGGCGCACGACGTGCCCGGGGCGGACGTCCACGCCGCGGACCTCGACCCCGTCGCGGCGGCGTGGGCGACGCGCAACCTGGACGGGCGCGGCCACGCGTGGACCGGCGACCTGCTCGACCCGGTGCCGGACGCGCTGCGCGGGCACGTCGACGTGCTCGTCGCGAACGCGCCCTACGTGCCGCACGACGCGATCGCGGTGATGCCCCCCGAGGCACGCGACCACGAGCCGCACGTCGCGCTGGACGGCGGACCCGACGGTGTCGACGTGCACCGGCGGCTGCTCGCGCTCGCACCGCGGTGGGTGCGC
The DNA here is from genome assembly GCF_018623035.1 of Cellulomonas dongxiuzhuiae. Classification (NCBI taxonomy): domain Bacteria; kingdom Bacillati; phylum Actinomycetota; class Actinomycetes; order Micrococcales; family Cellulomonadaceae; genus Cellulomonas; species Cellulomonas dongxiuzhuiae. Next base: position 993,368 of record NZ_CP076023.1, on the reverse strand, counting down.
CCCGGCGGGCACGTGCTGGTCGAGACGAGCGTGGGCCAGGCCCCGCTGACGCGCGCGGCGTGCCCGCCGGGGTGGTCGGTCGAGGTGCTGCACGACGACGACGTCGACGGCACGGTCGTCGTCGCCCGCCGCCCGGCCTGACGTCGCAGGTAGCCGGCCGGCTCCACCGGTCACCCCGGGACGGGGCCGGGCCCGGACCGCTCACCACGGGGGTGAGCGGACCGGGCCCGGAGGGGACTGCTCCGGTCAGGTCAGCTCACGGTGCAGGGCGTGCCGTTGAGCGCGAACGCCGTCGGCCGGGGGTTGGCGCCCGTGTGCGAGCCGTTGAAGCCGATGTCGACCGTGCCGCCCGCCGCGAGCGTGCCGTTCCACGCGGCGTTCGTGGCCGTGACCGTCGAGCCGGACTGCGACCACGTCGCCGACCAGCCCTGGGTGACCCGCTGCCCGCCCGCGAACGCGAACGTCAGGGTCCACCCGGTGAGCGCCGACGACCCGGCGTTGGTGACGCGCACGCCCGCCGTGAAGCCGGTGTTCCAGTCGTTCGTCGTGTACGCGACACGGCAGCCCGCGCCGGCGGTGGGCGTCGGCGTGGGGGTCATCGGCGTGGGGGTCACCGTCGGCGTCGGGGTCACCGTCGGCGTCGGGGTCACCGTCGGCGTCGGGGTCACCGTCGGCGTCGGGGTCACCGTCGGCGTCGGGGTCACCGTCGGCGTCGGGGTCACGGTCGGCGTGGCCGTCGGCGTCGCCCCGATGCGTGACGGGTCGACGATCCCCCAGTACGCGGGCTTGACCTGCAGCTGCCCGTCGAACAGCAGCGGCGCCGCGCCCGAGCGCAGCCACGTGCGCGAGTCCTCGAGGCCCCAGACCGTGATCGACTCGAACGACGCCGCGTGGCGCTCGAGCATGTCGAACATGTCGCGGTAGTAGTACCCCTGCTCGAGCAGGCGGGCCGCCGGCGGAGCGTCCCACTGCTCACCGGAGTCGCGGTACGCCGAGACGTCGAGCTCCGTGACGGCCTGCCGCACGTCGAGCGCCTCGAAGGCCTCGATCGTGTCCTCGATCATCGAGATCGAGCGGCCCACCTCGACGTGCAGCTGGTGCCCGACGCCGTCGACCGGCACGCCCTGCGCGAGCAGCTCGGTGACCAGGCGCAGGTAGGGCGCGCGCTTGTTCGGGTACTCGGAGTTGTAGTCGTTGATGAACAGCTGCACCTCGGGACCGAACGCGTCACGCGCGTACCGGAAGGCGTCGGCGATGTACGACGGACCGAGGACGCGGTACCAGTCGCTGCGCCGCAGGCCGTCGGGCTCGTTCTCGTCGATGACCTCGTTGACGACGTCGAACGCGAAGATCGGGTTGCCGGGCGTGCCGTACTCGCCGTACGTCTCGCGGTAGTGGTCGGCGATCGCCTCGATGTGGGTGCGCAGCCGCTCGCGCAGCAGCGCCTGGTCGGCGGCCGACGTGGTCAGCGCGGACCCGTCGCGCTGGAAGAACCACGCGGGCGTCTGCTGGTGCCACAGCAGCGTGTGGCCGTAGACGCGCATGTCGTGCTCGACCGCCCAGTCGACGAGGCTGTCGGCCGCGGCGAACGTGAACGTGCCCTCGGTGGGCTGGATCGCGTCGGGCTTCATCTGGTTGCCGGGGGTGATCTGCTCGGCGTGGTGCGCGAGCAGGTCCCCGCGACCGCCCAGCAGGTCCTGCGGCTCGACCGCGATGCCGAAGGGCACGGACACCGCGTCGGACACGGGCGTGACCGACAGGTCGGGCGTGTAGCGCACCCCGGTGACCAGGACGTCGTCGATCATGACGTCGACGGGCGAGGAGACCGACTCGACGTACAGCGAGGCGGTGTCGAACGGTCCGGGAGTGTAGGTCCCGGTGACCTGACGCCACTGGCTGGTCACGCCCTCGACCGTGGTGACCGTCTCGTACGACGGCTCGCCGTCGAGGTCGCGCTGCACGGAGACCCGCAGGTCGGCGCTGCCGGCGCCGTCGGGCAGCCGCACCCACAGACCGATCGTGTACGTCGTCCCGGGCTCGAACAGCTCGGTCACGGGGTACAGCGCGCCGTCCCACGGGTCGACGCGGTCCTCCACGAGCAGGCTGCCGGACCCGCGGGCGCCGACCGACGTGGTGCTCACGGTCGCGGCGCCGCGCGCCTGCCAGCCGCCGAGCCCGGACTCGAAGTCGCTCGCCAGCACCACGGCCGGGGACAGCGCGCGGGCCGGGGCGACGAGCGGGACCACGAGCGCCCCCACGCCCACCAGGGCGGCCGCGAGCAGGGCCGCGAGGGCCGCGACGACCGGCCGGGAGGCGGGAGGGACGGGACGGGCGGACGGCATGCGGTGCTCCTCGCGCTGGGGGTGGATCGTTACAGCACGACCCGTCGCGAGGCTAGGCGCGGGCGCCGCGCAGCATCAGACCCCGAAGCGTTTCAGTGCCGTTGCCACCCCTCGGGGCGCCGTCCCGGTCAGCCCACCGCCAGCGGCGCCACGATCTGCTCGACCTGGTCCTTCGCGTCGCCGAAGAGCATGGCGGTGTTCTCGCGGAAGAACAGCGGGTTCTGCACGCCCGCGTACCCCGTGGCCATCGACCGCTTGAAGACGATCACCTGCTTGGCCTTCCACACCTCGAGCACCGGCATCCCGGCGATCGGCGAGGAGGGGTCGTCGAGCGCGGACGGGTTGACGGTGTCGTTGGCGCCGATCACCAGGACGACGTCGGTGTCCGCGAACTCGTCGTTGATCTCGTCCATCTCGAAGACGATGTCGTAGGGCACCTTGGCCTCGGCGAGCAGCACGTTCATGTGCCCGGGCAGACGCCCGGCGACCGGGTGCACCGCGAACCGCACGTCGACGCCCTGGCCGCGCAGCCGCGCGACCAGGTCCGCCACCGGGTACTGCGCCTTCGCCACGGCCATCCCGTAGCCCGGCGCGATGACGACCCTGCTGGCGTCGCGCAGCAGGTCGGCCACCTCGACGGCGCTGATCTCACGGTGCTCGCCGTAGTCGTGGTCGCCGGTCGCGACCTTGCCGCCCTCGGCGCCGAACCCGCCGAGGATCACCGACACGAACGACCTGTTCATGGCCTTGCACATGAGGAACGACAGGATCGCGCCCGACGAGCCGACGAGAGCTCCGACGATGATGAGCAGGTCGTTGCTCAGCATGAACCCGGCGGCGGCCGCCGCCCAGCCCGAGTACGAGTTGAGCATCGACACCACGACCGGCATGTCGCCGCCGCCGATCGACGCCACGAGGTGCCAGCCGAGCGCGAGCGCGACGACGGTCATGAGCGCGAGCGGGAGCAGCGAGCGGCTGTCGAGGAACCACGCCAGGAGGCCCGCCGAGGCGAGGAGGGCCGCCAGGTTCAGCCAGTTGCGGCCCGGGAGCATCAGCGGCGCGCTGCGGATCCGCGCCGACAGCTTGAGGAACGCCACGACCGACCCCGTCAGCGTCACCGCGCCGATGAGCACGCCGAGGAAGACCTCGACCAGGTGCACGGCGTCCGGCTCCTCGGTGAGGAACGAGTTGAAGCCGACGAGCACGGCCGCGAGCCCGACGAACGAGTGCAGGATCGCGATCATCTCCGGCATCTGCGTCATCTCGACGCTGCGCGCCCGCCAGATGCCGATGCCGGCACCCAGGGCGAGCGCCATCGCGATGAGCAGCAGCGTGACCACCACGGGACGCTCGGAGAGGTCGGCCGCGAGCGCGACCGTGGCGAGCAGCGCCAGGGCCATGCCCGCCATGCCGTAGAGGTTGCCGCGTCGCGCGGTCTCCTGCTTGCTCAGCCCCGCGAGGGACAGGACGAACAGGATCGCCGCGACGAGGTAGACGGCCTGGGCCAGTGACGTGAGCACGCCGTCACGCCTCCTTCCGGAACATGTGGATCATGCGGAACGCGACGAGGAACCCGCCGAAGATGTTGACGGCCGCGACCGTGGCTGCGACGAAGGCCAGGGTGCTGACCACCCAGTTGTCGTTGCCGATCTGGAGCAGGGCGCCGACCAGGATGATCCCGCTGATGGCGTTGGTGGTCGCCATGAGCGGGGTGTGCAGCGAGTGGCTGACGTTGGAGATGACGTAGTAGCCGACGACGACCGCGAGCGCGAACACCGTCGCGTGGCCGAGGAACGAGGCCGGTGCGACCGTCAGGGCGAGGACCGCCAGGACGGCACCGAGCCCGGCGAGCACGCCGTTGCGGCGCGAGCGACGCGCGGCCGACGCGACGGCGGCCGCCTTCCGCGCCGCCAGATCCTCGGGCGTCTCGACGGGCGGCGTCACGACGGGCGCGGCGGCGGACACGGCGACCGGCGGCGGCGGCCACGTGACGTCCCCGCCGGTGGTGACGGTCATGCCGCGCTGGACCGGGTCGTCGAGGTCGAGGACGAGCTCGCCGTCCTTGCCGGGCGTGAGCAGCGCCAGCAGGTGCACGATGTTGGTGCCGAACAGCTGCGACGTGTGCTGCGGCATGCGGCTGGGCAGGTCGGTGTAGCCCAGGACGACCACGCCGTTGTCGGACACGACGCGCTCCCCGGGCACGGTGAGCTCGCAGTTGCCGCCGCCCGACGCGGCGAGGTCGACGATCACCGACCCGGGCGTCATCGCCGCGACCATCTCCTTGGTGATGGTCCGCGGCGCCTGGCCGCGCACCAGCGCGGTCGTGACCACGACGTCGGCCCAGGCGGTCTGCTCGGCGTACATCCGCTCGGTGAGCCGCTCCTGCTCGGCGGTGAGCTCGCGCGCGTACCCGTCGGTCGAGACCTCCTGGCTCGCGCCCTCGGCCTGCACGAAGGTGGCGCCCATGGACTCGATCTGCTCGCCGACCTCGGGGCGGACGTCGAACGCGCGCACCTGGGCGCCCAGGCTGCCGGCCGTGCCGAGGGCCGCGAGGCCGGCGACGCCCGCGCCGATGACGAAGACGTTGGCGGGCGGGGTCTTGCCGGCGGCGGTCACCTGACCGGTGAACATCCCGCCGAACTCCTCGGCGGCCTCGATGACCGCGCGGTACCCCGCGACGTTGGACAGCGTCGACAGGACGTCGAGGGCCTGCGCACGCGAGATGCGCGGCACGGCGTCGAGAGCCAGCGCCGTGATCCCGTGGCCCGCCAGCCGTGCCGCCAGGTCCGGGTCGGCGAAGGGCGCCATGGTGGCGACGAGCGTCGCACCGGGCCGCATCGCGTCGACGTCGGGCGGCAGGTGCACGGCGGTGACGACGTCGCACGCCAGCACGTCGGCGCGCTCGACGGGCGTGGCGCCGGCCGCCGCGTAGGCGTCGTCGGTGAACGTCGCGGCGAGCCCCGCCCCCCGCTCGACGAGGACCTCGTACCCCAGGTCGCGGAGCCGGGCGACGGTCCGGGGCGTCGCGGCGACGAGCCGTTCACCCGGGCGCTGCTCGCGGGGGACGCCGATCCTCATGCGTGCTCTCCTTCGACGGGGCGGTGAGCGGGACGTGGGTCCCGGCTCGCGGGGTCCATCCTCACCGGACGCGATCGTGCCCGGGTCGGACCTTGGGCCTGCACGGACGCATTCTCCCGGGCCTCAGGGGTGGGTGGGCCTCGTTTCGACCCCTCCTGTCCCACGCCTCGGGACGAGGCGGATGCGCCGACCGGCCGGCGCGCACACCCCTCAGCCCTCGGCCCTGCGGGCCGCCGCCTCCCAGGTGGCGGTCGCGAGGCGCAGCGCGGCCTCCGCGTCGACGCCGGCGCGGTGGGCCGCGGCGACGAGTCCCAGGAGCGCGTCGCCCAGGGCCTCGACGTCGGCCGCGTCGCCGACCGGGCGCGTGGGGGGCGGGGCCGCCGCGAGCAGTCCCGCCTGGTCCGCCCTCGCGACGAGCTTCTGCGCACGCGCGAGCGCGCCGATCGTCGCCGGGACACCGTCGAGCGCGGACGTCCGCGTCGGCTTCTCGGCCCGCTTCAGCCGGTCCCAGCGCTCCAGCACCGCGGCCACGTCGATCCCCCCGTCGCCGTCGGCGGCGAAGACGTGCGGGTTGCGGCGCACCAGCTTGGCGACCAGCGCCTCGGCGACGTCGGCCACGTCGAACGGGTCGTCCTCGTGCTCCTCAGCCACGCGCGCGTGGACGAGGACCTGGAGCAGGACGTCGCCGAGCTCCTCGCGCAGCCCGGCACGGTCACCGGCCTCGACCGCCTCGACGAGCTCGTGCGCCTCCTCGACCGCGTACGGCAGGAGCGACGCGTGGGTCTGCACCGCGTACCAGGGGCAGCCGCCGGGCGACCGCAACCGGTCCAGCACGGCGACGGCGCGCGCGACGGCGTCCGCCTGCCGCGCGGTGCGCGGGACCTCGCCCGGACCGGGCGTCGTCACGTCCGTCAGGGTGTCACTTGGGCGTCGGGGCAGGCGCGGGCGTCGCGTCAACCGGTGCCGCGTCACGACCGCCCGGGGGGACCACCCACGACGGCGTCGTGGGTGGTGCCACGACGAGGTCGTCGGTGAAGTCGCCGAACCGGGGGTTGACCTCGATGTCGGCCGCGGCGACGCGCTCCTGGTACTCGGTGGCGGCAGCCTGCGGGTCCGCGAGGTCCTGCAGCGCGCTCGTCACCAGCGAGTAGCGCCCGATGGCGACCGCGCCGGGCCCGAACTCGAGCTCCGCGCCCTCCTCCTCGCCGAGGGCCTGCACCGCGACGGTCCGCAGCAGCGCGAGCGCCTGCTCGTCGTTGACGCCCACACCGGCCTCGGCCGCCACCTCGGCGGCGAACGGCTCGGTGATCAGCACCCCGAGGACGTCCTGCGCGCGCGCACCGTTGTAGATGGGGGCGAGCTCCTCGTGCGTCGCCGCGAGCTCGGCCGTCGTGATCGTGCGGCCGTCGACGACCGCCGCGGCACCCGGTTGACCCGAGCACCCCGCGAGCAGACCGCCCGCCGCGACCACCGCCGCCACCACCCGTACGCGTCCTCGCGTCCGTCGCACTGCCACCAGGGGCCTCCCGCTCACGTTCCGTAGGGGTCGGCCGCCATCGTAGGCCCTGGTCGCGCGCTCGCCGTCACCCGGCCCATCCGGCGCGACGGGGCCGCGTGTCACCGGGCCGAGGTGCCGGCCGCCGCCGCGGCGGCGACGTCCCCGAGCACGATCGCGTCGATGAACTGGCGCGCCCACGTCATGACCTCACGGCCGTGCAGCGGCTTGCCGCCGACGCGGGCCGTGGTCGGGAACGGCACGAGCACCGTGCGCACCGCGGGCTTGAGGACCGAGCCCGGGTAGAGCCGCTTGAGGCGCAGCTGCGCCGACTCGGGCAGCGCGACGGGCGCGAAGCGCACGAACCGGCCCTGCGCCGTGACGTCCGCCAGCCCGGCGTTCCGCACGTGCAGGCGGAACTGCGCGACCTCGAAGAGGTTGTCCACGGCCTGCGGCACGGGGCCGTAGCGGTCGACCAGCTCCGCGTGCACCTCGCGCAGCGTGGTCGCGTCCGTCGCGGCCGCGATCTTGCGGTACGCCTCGAGGCGCAGCCGCTCGTGCGCGATGTAGTCGTGCGGGACGTGCGCGTCGACGGGCAGCTCGATCGTGACGTCCGGCTGCTCCTCGGCGGCGTCGCCCCGGAACGACGCGACGGCCTCACCGACCATGCGCACGTACAGGTCGAACCCGACGCCCTCGATGTGGCCGGACTGCTCACCGCCCAGCAGGTTGCCCGCACCGCGGATCTCGAGGTCCTTCATCGCCACCGCCATGCCGGCCCCGAGGTCGGTGTGCGCCGCGATGGTCTGCAGCCGGTCGTGCGCCGTCTCGGTGAGCGGCACCTCGGGCGGGTAGAGGAAGTACGCGTACGCCCGCTCCCGCCCACGCCCGACGCGCCCGCGCAGCTGGTGCAGCTGTGACAGGCCCAGCCGGTCGGCGCGCTCGAGGATCAGGGTGTTGGCGTTGGAGATGTCCAGGCCCGTCTCGACGATCGTCGTGCAGACCAGGACGTCGAACTTCTTCTCCCAGAAGTCGACGATGACCTGCTCGAGCCGGTGCTCGCCCATCTTGCCGTGGGCGACCGCGATGCGGGCCTCGGGCACGAGCTCGTTGAGCCGCGACGCCACGCGCTCGATCGACTCGACCTTGTTGTGCACGAAGAAGACCTGCCCCTCGCGCAGCAGCTCGCGGCGGATCGCCGCGGAGATCTGCTTCTCCTCGTACGGGCCGACGAACGTCAGGACCGGGTGGCGCTCCTCGGGCGGCGTCGCGAGCGTCGACATCTCGCGGATGCCCGTCACGGCCATCTCGAGCGTGCGCGGGATGGGCGTGGCGCTCATCGCCAGGACGTCGACGTTGGTGCGCAGCGCCTTGAGCGTCTCCTTGTGCTCGACGCCGAAGCGCTGCTCCTCGTCGATGATGACGAGCCCCAGGTCCTTGAACCGGACGCTGCCCGTGATGAGGCGGTGCGTGCCGATGACGACGTCGACGGACCCGTCGGCGAGGCCCTCGACGACCTCCGCGGACTCCTTGGCCGACTGGAACCGCGACAGCGCCCGGACGGTCACCGGGTACGGCGCGTACCGCTCGGTGAACGTGTCGATGTGCTGCTGCACGAGCAGCGTCGTGGGGACCAGGACGGCGACCTGCTTGCCGTCCTGCACGGCCTTGAAGGCCGCGCGCACCGCGATCTCGGTCTTGCCGTAGCCGACGTCGCCGCAGACCAGGCGGTCCATGGGGACCGTCTTCTCCATGTCCTGCTTGACCTCGTCGATCGTGGCGAGCTGGTCGGGCGTCTCGACGTACGCGAACGCGTCCTCCAGCTCCCGCTGCCAGGGCGTGTCCGGCCCGAAGGCGTGCCCGGGCGTCGCCATGCGCGCCGAGTACAGGCGGATGAGCTCGGCCGCGATCTCCTTGACGGCCTTGCGGGCACGGCCCTTCGTCTTCTGCCAGTCCGAGCCGCCCATGCGGTTGAGCGTGGGCGCCTCACCGCCGACGTACTTGGTGACCTGGTCGAGCTGGTCGGTCGGCACGTACAGCCGGTCCCCCGGCTGGCCGCGCTTGCTCGACGCGTACTCGACGACGAGGTACTCGCGGGTCGCCGCGGACGCACCCGAGCCGATCGTGCGCTGCACGAGCTCGACGAACCGCCCGACGCCGTGCTGCTCGTGCACGACGAAGTCGCCCGGACGCAGCTGCAGGGGGTCGACGACGTTGCGCCGCCGGCTCGGCATGCGGCGCATGTCGCGCGTGCTGGACCCGGCGCGTCCCGTGAGGTCGGACTCGCTGAACACGGCCAGGTGCAGGGCCTCGTGGACGAACCCGGGCCCGAGCGGGGCGGGCGTGACCAGCACGACCCCGCCCTCCGGCTCGTCCGGCACCGTCGCGACCAGGCGCGCCGGGACGTCCGCGGCCTTGAGCTGCTCCACCATGCGCTGCGCCGGGCCGTGGCCGTCGGTCGCCAGCACGAGCCGCCACCCGTCGTGCTGCAGCCGCCGGACGTCCTCGACGGCGCGTGCGACCTCGCCGCGGTACCGCTCGACCTCGCGCGCGCCGACGACCAGCGTGCGCACGTCGACGTCGGCGGACGGCCCGTCCGCCGGGCCCTCGCCCGTCACGGCGTCGGCGTCGAGCGTGAAGCCCGACAGCGTCCACCACCCGAGGGACCGGACGGCCGCCAGGGCGCGGACCTCCGCGAAGGACGCGAAGGACGCTGCGGACAGGTCGAGCGGGACGGCGGCACCGGCAGCCGCCGACGTCCACGCCGCCTCGAGGAACTCCCGCGTCGTCGCGACCAGGTCGTGCGCGCGGCGGCGCACACGCTCGGGGTCGACGACCACCAGCAGGGAGTCGTCGGGCACGAGGTCGAGCACCGGCACCATCCGCTCGACGAGGACGGGCGCGAGGGACTCCATGCCCTCGACCGCGATGCCCTCGGCGAGGCGGTCCAGCATGTCCAGGGCCCCGGGCAGCTGCTCGCGCAGGGCCGCGGCACGCGCACGCACCGCGTCCGTCAGCAGGATCTCGCGGCACGGTGGCGCCCACAGGCCGTGGTCGGCGACCTCGAGGCTGCGCTGGTCGGCGACAGAGAACCAGCGGATCTCCTCGACCTCCTCGCCCCACAGCTCGATGCGCAGCGGGTGGTCCTCGATGGGCGGGAAGACGTCGAGGATGCCGCCTCGCACGGCGAACTCGCCGCGCCGCTCGACCATGTCGACGCGCGTGTACGCCGCGTCGACGAGCCGCTGGGCGAGGTCCTCGAGGTCCACCGTGTCACCGGTGTGGACCTCGACCGGCACCAGCTCGCCGAGACCCTCGACGACCGGCTGCAGCAGAGCGCGCACGGGCATGACGAGGACCCGCACCGGGCCGGACGGCCCTGGCTCCGGATCGGGGTGCGCCAGGCGGCGGAAGACCGCCAGCCGGCGCGCGACCGTGTCCGAGCGAGGGCTCAGCCGCTCGTGCGGCAGCGTCTCCCAGCTGGGCAGGACCGCGACGTCGTCGTCGGGCAGGTAGCAGCGCAGCGCGCCCGCGAGCTCGTCGGCGTCACGGCCGGTGGCGGTGACCACGACCAGCGGGCGGCCCGCGCTGCCCGACGCCGCGTCCCGCGCCGTGGCGTGCGCGCCCGCGAGCGCGGCCAGCAGCGGCGGGCGGATGCCGGCCGGGCCGACGACGTCGAGCTCGCCGCGTGCGCGGACGGACGCGACAGCCTCCGCGGCGGCGGGGTCGGCGAGCAGGGCGGGAAGGATTCCGGTGAGGTCCATGAGGTCCTTGGGCAGCATGATGTCCACCCTCCCGAGGGCTCGGGGGGTGATGCGGCAGCACCTCCATTCTACGGAGGCACGGGGATGGCGACGGTGACGCCGGTTTCACCCGGGGCGTGGGTGCGCGCGCCGGCCACCCCCTGCCAGTCTGCATCGACCGGGTTGCCCGGTCTCGTCCCGACCGGGGGGTGGGGGATGCGGTGCGCGAGCGCACGGGACGCGGTGGCACGTCGCTGCTGCCGCCGCCGCGCACCTCGACACCGGCGCTGCGCCGGGCCGGGCGCACCGACACCGTGCCCGCGGACGCCGACCCCTGAGCCGCCGCCCGACCCGGGCCGCCGCACGTGGGCCCGACCACGAGGACGCACGACCCGGGGGAACGATGTTCGCGCAGCTGCTGAGAGGGGTGCGCCTCGCCGCGGAGAGCGGCTCGCTCCCGGACGAGCCACGAGGTGACACCACCCTCGTCCGCGCAGCACCGGTGGCGCGCGGCGACGCCGCACCGGTCTCGCGCCGCGACCTCGTCCGCCGCAGCGCCGTCCTGGTCGTCGCGTACCTGGTGTCGCGCGTCGCGGTGCTGGGCGCGATCGCGGTCGCCACCCGCCAGCAGGACCTCGACCGGTCGCGCGCCTTCGCACCGTGGGACGGACCGTTCTACGTCGCGATCGCCGAGCAGGGCTACCCCGACGCCATCCCCGAGCCGGGCCAGGGGCACCTGTCCACGGCCGCCTTCTTCCCCCTCTTCCCCCTGCTGGTCCGCGGCCTGTCCGAGCTCACGGGCGCCCCGGTGGTCGCCACGGGCATCCCGGCTCGTCGCTCCGGAATGCCGACGACGAGCGGGCGCACCGCGTGCCGGGCGCACAATTTTTCACCCGTACGAGTGCCCCTCGTTGCCCCACATTGCGCCGTCTGTGCATGTGTGAGGTAGGTCACATCGTGGCGTCCACCATCTGGGACGCAGACATATGTCCAGTTCTGCTCGCGTCCAAATTGGACAGACGTACAGAACTCGGGCACCGCCGGGCCGGGACGACGGCCCGGGCGGCGAGCGGTGGTCACAGGACTGCCGTTGACCTGCGCCATCGCGCGTGACCCGTACCACCCGTGCGAGTGAGGGCGGGCACGACGCCCGGCCGCCCCAGAGCGCACGACGACGTCCGGGGCGGCTGTCCTCGACGACCCTCTCCTACCCCCGGATCCCGGTCCACAGGCGATATCAGGCCTTGTGGAGCGCCGTGAGTCCTGTGGAACACTCACCGACCAGTAGGCACGAGGCTCAACGCGTCGTTCACCCGATCGGCTCCCTGGACAGTCTCTTCTTTCCCCGGAGGACCCCTATGGCCGCACACTCGCAGCCCGCCGGGCGTCACGCCCGACGTCCGGTCCGCGCACAGAGCCGTCCGGAGAGGTCCGGTTCGCGCCGCGCCGCGCCGCGTCGCGGCCGCCTCCGGCAGACCGTCGCGCTGGGCGTCACGGCGGCCTTCGGCCTCGGCACCCTCGTCGCCTCGGGCCAGGGCGCCTCGGCGGCGACGAGCTACCAGCTCGGGGCGACGGTCGTGCAGGACACCTTCTCGCGGACCGTCGCCGCGGGCTGGGGCACCGCGACGAGCGGCCAGACGTACGCGGCGGAGAGCTCGGTCGGCGCGTCCGTCGCCTCCGGTCGCGGCGAGATGTGGCTCGCCCCCGGCCGCACCGGCCAGGTGGTCGCCTCCGGCACCTCGGTCGCCGACGCCCGTTCGGCCGTCACCGTCTCGGTCGACAAGCTGCCGACGGCCGGCAACGGTGCATCCACCACCCTCCAACTGCGCGGCTCGGGCTCGTCCGCCGGGTACCGGGGGACGCTGCGGTTCGGCAAGGACAACAAGGTCAGCCTCAAGCTCGAGCGTGCCAACGGCGGTGACACGGTGCTCGTCGCGGACAGGCTCCTGCCGCAGCGCGCCACGTCCGCCTCGACGGCGTTCCGGTTCGAGCTCCAGGTCACCGGCAGCTCACCGGTCTCCGTCGCGGCACGCGCGTGGCCCGTCGGCACGACCGCTCCCGCCTGGCAGGTGCGCGCCGAGGACGCGAGCTCGCAGCGGATCTCGAAGGCCGGCACGGCGTCGGTGCGCGGCGGGCTGTCCGGGGGGACGGCTGCGACCGGACTGCGCTTCGACGACCTCCTGACCCGCGCCCTCGTGCCGGTGACCGCGACGCCGTCGGCCACGCCGACGGCGTCGGCCAGCGCCACGCCCAGGGCGACCAGCACACCCCGGCCGACCGCCACCGCGAGCCCCACGGCGAAGCCCACGGCGTCGGCCACGCCGAAGCCCACCGCCACCGCGGCCCCCGTCCCGACGCAGGCCTCGGCCACCGCCCACGGCGCCGCAGCCGTCGGCACGACCTCCTACCCCGTCCCGGCGAACGCGGTGCACGTCGAGCCGCGCGGCGACGCCAAGGGAGACGGCTCGGCCGCCTCCCCCTACGGCAGCGCGGCGACCGCGCTGGCGAAGGCGCCCAACGGCGCGACCGTCGTCCTGCACGCAGGCACCTACCACGAGAGCGTCCAGGTGCCCTTCTACCGGGCCCTGACCATCCAGTCCGCGCCGAACGAGGCCGTCTGGTTCGACGGCTCGCGCGTCGTGTCCGGCTGGCAGAAGTCGGGCAGCACCTGGTCCGTCGGAGGCTGGGACGTCGACTTCGACACCCGCGTCTCCCTCAGCGCGAACCAGGACGAGTCGAGCCGCTACGTCGACCCGGCGTACCCCATGGCGGGCCACCCCGACCAGGTCTGGGTCGGCGGGACCGAGCTGACCCAGGTCGGCTCCGCGGGCGCCGTCACCGCAGGGACGTTCTACGTCGACCGGGGCGCCAACCGGCTCGTCATCGGCACGGACCCCAGCAACAAGGAGGTGCGCGCGAGCGCCCTGAAGAAGGCCATCCAGATCCAGGGCGCGGGCACCACCGTGCGCGGCATCGGCGTGCAGCGCTACGGCGACCACGCCGCTGTGCTCGGTGTCGTCAGCGCCGAGGTCCCCGATATCACGCTCGAGAACCTCGTCGTCCGCGACAACGCGAGCATCGGGATCTACGTGTGGGCCAAGGGCGCTGCGTTCTCGCGTCTCACCGTCGAGGACAACGGCCTGCTCGGGCTCGTCGCCAGCAAGGCCGACGACCTCACGATCTCGGAGTCGGTCTTCGCCCGCAACAACTCCGAGCGCTTCAAGGCCGAGCCCGCCTCCGGTGGCGCGAAGCTGCACAACTCGACGAACGTCACCGTGGAGCGCTCGGTCTTCGACTCGAACGTCACCCGGGGCCTGTGGTTCGACGTCGACATGCGCAACTCCCGGGTCGTGCACAACACCGTCGTCGGGAACGGGGTCGACGGCGTCGAGATCGAGCTGAGCGAGAACATCGTCGTGGCCGGCAACTACCTGGACGGCAACGGGGAGTCCGGTCTGAAGATCTTCGACTCCGGGACGATCGAGGTCTCCAACAACACGATCACCGGCAACCGCGGCTATGCGATCCGGATGCTGCAGGACGAGCGCCGCGGCAGCACCGCCGGCGTGCCGTGGCTGCTGCGCACGATCAACGTGCGGAACAACGTCCTCGGCGCGGCCAACGGCTCGACCGCAGCCGTCCAGGTGCACGACTTCACCCAGAAGAGCTATGCCAAGGACCTCGGGATCAACCTCGCCGGGAACCTCTACCACCGTTCGTCCGCGAGCAACCCGCCACGTCTCGTGCAGTGGGCAGCGGGGCCGCAGCTCGTGTCGTACACGACGCTCAGCGACTTCCAGTCCGCCACCGGCAACGACGACTCGTCCAAGCTCGTCGAGGGCGCGGCGGTCGTCGGCTCCGACCTCGCGCTCAACTCCACCGGACGTTCCGGTGCGCAGGGCGTCCCGGTCAGCGTGACCGACGACGTCGCGGCCGCCCTCGGCGTCTCGTCCGGATGGAAGGGGCTCGGCCCGATCGAGGCAGCACGCGGCTGAACGCCCGGTGACCCGGGGAGGTGCTTTCGTCCGATATCACCCCGGGTAAACCACCCGTTCGGGCGCATAACGCCCGTGGGCCCGCATGGCACGTGAGACGATCGGAGCTCGGTCTTGCGTGAGGAGCGTCACCGCATGGAGCTCGACGAGTACCTGCTGGCCCTGCGAAAGCGGTGGCTCGTCATCGCCGTGCTCGCGGTCGTCGGCGGAGCGCTCGCCTGGGCCTACGCCCAGTCGATCACGCCCGCCTACCGTGCCTCGGCGAGCGTCTTCGCCTCGGTCACCGAGGCCGAGTCCGCCGGGGAGCTCGTCCAGGGCTCGACGTTCGTCCAGAACTCGGTGACGTCGTTCGGCCGGCTCGCCAGCATGCCGGCCGTCCTCGACCCCGTGATCGCCGAGCTCGACCTCGACACGACGGCGAAGGAGCTCAGCAAGCGCGTCACCGCCGACAACCCGCTCAACACGGTCATCCTGGAGATCTCGACGACCGGCCCCGACCCGCAGGCCGCGGCGACGATCTCGAACGCCGTCGCGCGCCAGCTGGCGGTCACCGTCCAGGGCCTCTCGCCGCGGACCCAGGCCGGCGAGAGCGCGATCCAGCTCAGCCTGGTCGCCCCCGCGGTGGCGCCCGCGGTGCCCTTCGAGCCGAACACCCGGTTCCTCACGGCGTCGGGCATCGCCGCCGGTGCCCTGCTGGGTGTCGCGCTCGCTCTCCTGCTCACCCTCCTCGACACCCGGCTGCGCACGCGCGCCGACGTCGAGAAGGTCAGCGGTCTGCCCGTCCTCGGGACGATCGTGCGCACCCGGTCGGCCCGCGCCGCGTACACCACGGTCCGGACCGAGCCGGGAACGCCTCGGGCCGAGGCGTTCCGGCGCCTGCAGGTGAACCTGCAGTACCTCGAGACGGGTCGACGCCTGCGCACCATCGTCGTCACCTCCGCCATGGCGCGTGAGGGCAAGACGTCGACGTCGGTGAACCTCGCGTCGGCCGTGGCAGAGAAGGGCGCGCGGGTGCTCCTCGTCGACGGCGACCTGCGGATGCCGGCGATCGCCGAGGCCCTGGGCCTCGAGGGCGGTGCAGGCCTCACGACGGTCCTCATCGGGCGCGCCCGTCTCGACGACGTCGTCCAGACGTGGGGGATGCCGAACCTCCACGTCCTGACGGCCGGCGACCGGCCCCCGAACCCCAGCCAGCTCCTCGACTCCCCGGCGATGCACACGCTGCTCGAGGAGGCCGCACGGGAGTACGACCTCGTCGTCATCGACGCGGCCCCGGTGCTCCCCGTCGTCGACGCGACCCTGCTCGGGCGCCGCAGCGACGGCGTCCTGCTCGTCACCCGCCTCCGGTCGACGCGCCGCCAGCAGCTGCGCAGCGCGCTGGCCGCGCTCGAGCGCGTGGGGGCGACCTGCCTCGGGCTCGTCGCGACGAACTGGACGGATGACGGCACGGGCGCGACGTACGGCAACGCGTTCCCGCTCGCACCGGCGCACCGCCGCGGCATGCGGCGCGGCTCCGCGGTTCGTCGCCGCTCCGCCGCGCAGGCAGCTCCCGGTGCCGCCGCCGACGATCCCGCGCTCGCCGACCCGGCGGCCGCGGGTCGCGCAGCCACGGGACCGGCCACCGCGACCACGGCCGGGGAAGCCGGCGAGCGCACGTCGGACGTCGGGGCAGAGCCGCCCGGCCCCACCGGGGAGGACATGCCGTCGCGGGCGTCCGAGACGCCCCCGTCCGACGCGGCCTCCGGACCGCACGCCGCCGCCGTCCACGACGGGGCGCCGGTCGACCGTCCCGCAGAGATCGCGGAGCACGACTCCCCAGCCTCCGACGCAGCCGAGCACGCGCCTGCCGGTGCGACCGAGGCGCCTCACGGCCCCCGCGGCCCGGACGTGCGTCCCGAGGCGACCGACGAGGCCACAGCAGTGCGGGCGAGCGGCGCACGGTGACCGTCGACGCGCCGGGGCGCGCCCGCGCGCCGCTGCGCGCCCACGTCCAGCTCTACGAGCAGGCCCGGACCGCGCACCTCGAGCGGCAGGCCGCGGACCCGCGGCTCAGCCTGCTCTACGCCGCCCCGCGGTACGACTTCGACGTCCAGCTCGCCGAGCGGCTCGACGCCCGGCGCGCGAGCACCCTCGACGCCGCACGCCTGCTCTGGCGCTCGGACGTCGCGGTTCTCGAGATCACCGAGCCGGCCTTCCTCGCCGGCATCGTGCGGGCAGCGACGTGCCTGACGGCCCTCCGCCTGCGACGCGTCGTCCGACGCCGGCCGCTCCCGCGCGTCGTGTCGTACGCCATCGGCAACAACGACCCGCGCGAGGAGTACCAGCCGCGGTCGGTCCGCGAGCAGGTGACCTTCCGCGCCAAGTGGTGGATGTCGTCCCGGGTCGTGCGTCGGGTCGACCGCCTCGTGTTCGGCACGCCGCAGGCGGCGGCGACGTATCACGCGCTCTACGGGCCGCCGTCCCGGCACCAGGAGACACGCACCATCCCCGCCCTGCCGACGCCGTGCTCCTGCCCGACCGCCGCGCCGGACCCCGGACGGATCCTGTTCCTGGGCGCGTTCGTCGAGCGCAAGGGGCTTGCGGTGCTGCTCGAGGCGTGGCCGGCGCTCGCGGAGCATCCCGGGACGACGCTCACCTGCGTCGGCAAGGGCCAGCTCGAGGGCGAGGTACGCGCGCTCGCCGCCACGGACGACCGGGTGCGCGTCGTCGTCGACCCACCGCGGGAGCAGATCCATGCCGAGCTGCGGGCGGCCTCGGTCCTCGTCCTGCCGTCGCAGGCGTCACCGACGTGGCGCGAGCAGGTCGGGCTGCCGATCGTCGAGGCGCTGGAGCACGGGTGCACCGTCGTGACGACGGACCAGACGGGACTCGCGCCGTGGCTCGCGGAGCACGGGCACCGGGTCGTCCCGTCGAGCGCAGCAGCCGCCGATCTCGGCGACGCGCTCCTCGACACGCTCCTCGCGCCGCTGCCCCGTGCCGAGGTCCTCGCGTCGCTGCCCACGCAGGACGGCCGCGAGGCGGCTCACGCGTGGATGTTCGCCGACTCCGACTCCGGCCGCGGCTGAGCGCGTCGCCGCCCGTCGTCGCCGACCCACCAGACCCCGAACCCGAGACCCAGGAGCAGGACGAGGTTCATCGTCGACGAGACGAACGGGCTGAACAGCAGGTCCCAGAAGAAGCGGATGGCGAGGGCGAGAGCGAGGGCCACGCTCGTCGAGGCGCCGATCCCCCGTGTGGTGTGCACAGCGACCACCACCGCGAGCACCGCGGCGAGGAGCAGGCCTGCCGCGCCTGACCAGGCCCAGAGGTCGCCGACCCCTGAGTGCAGCTCGATCTGGCCGCCGAACATGTAGTTCTCGACATACCCGTTGTTCGGCTCGTACCCGACGGAGGCCATGCCCTCCTTCGCGACGAGGATGTCCTCGCTGGTCAGCAGCGTGCCGCTCCCGAACCCCATCGGCCGGTGGGCCAGCAGGTACCGGAACGCCCCGATCTCGGGCCGACCACCCACGAGCACGGAGCCGGACTGCTCGATCTGCGCCTGCGTGCGTGCCTGGGTCGCCTCGCCGAACGCGCCGTCGAGGATCAGCGCCTGGACGAGCCAGTACGCCCCTGCGCCGAGGCCGGCGACGAACGCACCCGCGCGCAGGCCGGACGCCCGGCGCGTCGCCGTCGTCGGTCGTCCCTCCCACAGCATGACCACGGCGACGATGAACAGGATGGCGAACGCCGACCTCGCGTCGTTGATCCCGTGCACCGCGCTGATGACGAGCGCGACCACCACCTGCACCCACCGTCGCCCTGACCACCACGCGAGCCCGAGGAGGACGATCGTCACCGGCGTCGCGAACCCGAACTTCCACGGGTTGGTCGCGAACGCGCCGCCCGTCGGCACGGTGACGAGCATGGCGAGGCCGAAGCACACGGCGAGCAGCGGCGGCGCCACCTGCCGGCACGCCCAGACGAGGAAGCCGACGAGGACGGGCAGGCCGATGACGAGGAGGCTGTTGCGCAGGGCGATCGTCGTGTTCGTGGTGTGGTCGGTCGCGGCGTGGCTGGTGAGCCAGAACCCGGCGACGACCGCGAGGACCGCGGCTGCGACGAGCCACCGGTAGCCGACCACCGACCAGGCCGCGCGCCACCACACCGGCGCGAGCGCGAGGCAGAGGACCAGCCCGAGCGTCGCGCCCTGAGCGAGGTCGAGGCGGGCACCGACGAGAACCGTGCCGAGCACCGCGAGGGCTCGGTAGGCCGGGCTACGCCAGGCCGGGGCGTCCTCCCGCCTGGGCTCCATCCGCTCTCATCCCCTCCTCGCCACCCCGACGGGCGCGCCGCACCACTCTTCCATCGTCCGCCCGTGGGCGGGCCGCCTTCCTCGATCGGCTCAGGGCACGTCCCGGAGCGCCGGGCGCCTTGGGACGCCCGGCGCTCCGACGCACCTCAGACGGCCTCGGTGACCGTGAGCCCGTGCACCCGGATCCTGACGGGTGCGTTGGTCGACGTCCCGCTGAGCAGCCCGTCCACGCCGACCCCGCCGGCGTCCTGGAGCTCGGGCGTCGCGTCCGTGGCCGTCAGGTGCCACGTCGTGGGCTCGGGCGTGCCGTCCTTCCACGTCCGCAGCCGCAGCGTCGTCGGGTCGGAACCGACGGCCTGGAAGCGGACGTTGAGCCGCTCGCCGGCCGCGAGGGTCACGCCTGCCACGTTCACCTGGGCGAGGATGGTCTCGCGCGGGGCGATGCGGGTCAGGACGAGGTTGAGCGCGCCGGTCGACTTCACCCAGACCTGCCCGCGATACATGCTCGACCAGCTGCCCGACCGTGCGGTGAGGGCGACGAACGTCCCTCCCCCGTCACCGATGCTGTCGAGCGAGACCTGCCCGAGCACGTCGACGTCCCGCACCGCGAGGTCCGCCCACCGCACCCGCGGCGTGGCACCGGGCGCGAGCGCCTGGAGCGTCCCCACGCCCGGGGCGACGGAGTACTGCGCCGCGGACCCGAAGTGCGACCACGCACCACCCGTGGCCGACGTCCCCCAGCCCGTGGCGACCGTGCGGTCGAAGACGTCCTGGGCCAGGGCCCCGTCGACGGGCGGCTCCTCCACGGGCGGCTCCTCCACCGGGGGCTCCTCCGCCGGGACCGCCGCGACCGTGACCTCTCGGGTGAGCGTGTCCGTCGCACCGTCGGGCCCGGTGACGGTGAGCGTGACGGCGTACGTGCCCGCTGCGGCGTACGTGTGCTGCGCCTGCGCGCCGTCGCCCTGCTCCCCGTCGCCGAAGTCCCACGCCCAGGCGACGACAGGAGCGTCTCCCGCCGACGACGCGGACCCGTCGACGCTCACCGTGAGCCCCAGCGGCGACGCCTCGAAGGCCGCGACCGGCGCGACCATCGGGTCCCCTGCGGGCGACGAGGCCGTCACCTGCTGGGTCACCGACGCGGTGGCCCCACGGTTGTCGGTCACCGTGAGGGTCACCGGGTAGGTGCCGTCGGCGGCGTAGGCGTGCGTGACCTGGGTGCCCGTCACGGCCGGCGAGCCGTCCCCGAAGTCCCACGACCAGGCGGTCACGGTTCCGTCGGCGTCGGCCGAGGTGCTGCCGTCGACGGCGACGGAGAGGTCGGTCGCCGTCGCGGCGAACGCCGGCACCGGCACCTGGTTCGGCGCCGCCGAGCCGGGCTGACCGGCGAAGAACTCGTCGATCGTCACCCGCACCGGCGCGTTCGTGACCCCGCCGTCGAGGCCCGTGTCGATCCCGACCGCGCCGGCGTCCTGCAGCTCCGTGGTCGCGTCGGTCGTCTGCACCTGCCAGGCGGCGGGCTCGGTCGGCCCCGTCCACGCCTTGAGGCGCAGCGCCGTCGGGCTCGAGCCCTCCGTGCGGAACCGCACGTTGAGCGGCGTCCCGGCGGTGAGCGTCAGCCCCGGCACGTTGACCGCGGCGAGCGTCGACTCCGCGCCCGCGATCCGTGTGACGAGGAGGGACACGGTGCCGTTGGCACGCACCCAGACCCGTCCCCGGTAGAGGCTCGACCAGCTCCCGCCGCGGCTGGTGAGCGCGACCGTCCCGCCGCCGCCGACGGGGACCTTGTCGAGCGAGAACTGGACCGTCTGGTCGGAGTCCGTCGCGGCGACCGAGCGCAGCTGGAGGCGCGGCGTCGACGCGGTGGTGCCGATCGACACGCGGCCCGTGCCGTCGGCGACCGAGTACTGGGCCGCGCTGCCGAAGTGCGTCCACGCGCCCCCGGCGTCCGAGGACCCCCACCCCGTGGCGGCCGAGCGCGAGAACCTGTCGTGCGCCCACATGGTCGGGGCGACGGCCTCGACGTCGTGGCTCACGCTCGTCTCCGTCCCCTGGTTGTCCCGCACGGTGAGCGTCACGGTGTACGTGCCGGGCGACGAGTACGTGTGCTCGGCCGCCACCCCGGCGGCCTGCGCCCCGTCCCCGAAGTCCCACACGTAGGCGACGACCGACCCGTCCGGGTCGGACGACGCGGACGCGTCGACCGCGAGGCGCAGGAGCGCCGTCGTCGGGGTGAAGGCGGCGACGGGAGCGGCGTTGGCCGTGACGACGACGCGCGAGCTCGTGGTACCGGTCGCGCCCAGGTCGTCGGTGACGGTCAGCCGCACGGTGTACGTGCCGGGCTCGACGTACGTGTGCGTCGGTGCCTCCTGCGCCGATGTCGCGCCGTCCCCGAAGTCCCACGCGTACGACGCCACGGTGCCGTCAGGGTCGGCGGTGCCGACCGGCGCGAACGCCACCGCGAGCGCGGACGGCTGGGCGACGAAACCGGCGACCGGTGCCTGGTTGGGGGCGACGGTGACGTCCTGCGTGGTGGTGGTCGTCGTCCCGTCGTGGTCGGACACGGTGAGCGTCACGGTGTACGTGCCGGCGCTCGCGTACGTGTGCGAGGCCGTCGCACCGGTCGCCGTGGCACCGTCCCCGAACCGCCAGGAGTACCCGACGACGGCGCCGTCGGGGTCCGTCGAGGCGGAGGCGTCGACGGCGACGTCGAGGTGGCTCGCCGCGACCGTGAACGTGGCCACCGGCGGCGCGTTGGCGACGGTCACGGACTGCTGCCGGGCGCTCGTGGCGCCCTTGTCGTCCGTCACCGTGAGCGTCACGGTGTACGTGCCGGCGAGGTCGTACGTGTGCGCCGGCGGCGTCACCCCCTGCGCCGTCGTGCCGTCGCCGAGGTCCCACGCCCACGACGTGACGGCACCGTCCGCGTCCGTGGAGGCCGACCCGTCGAGCGTGAGCTCGCGCCCCTCGAGGGTCGCGTCGAACGCCGCCTGCGGCGGCAGGTTCGGCGTGGTGCCGGTCCGGCCGAGACCGGCGTGCAGAACCGCGTCGCTCCCGCTCAGAGGCCGGGAGTACACGGCGACCTCGTCGATCCGGCCGTCGAGAGCGGCGGACGTCGAGCCCCAGGTCGCTCCGTTCGCCACCCGCCAGTAGCCGGTGTACGCCTGCGAGTCGACCTGCGGGTTCGTGCCGACGGAGGCGCCGTCGACGTACAGCACCATGCCGTCCGGGCCCTGCGTCGCGAGGACGTGGTGCCACTGCCCGTCGTTGTACGGCTCCGCGGACGTGATGGTGTTCGCCGTGCCGGTCCACGCACCGAACACGAGCCTGCCGTCGTCCTGCAGGTAGATGTGCCGGTCGTGGTCGCCGGCCGTGCCGGTCTGCCGGCTGCTGAAGCCGAGGACCCTCCCGCCGCGGCTGCTGGTGGTGGAGAACCACGCCTCCAGCGAGTAGGCGCGCGGGTTCTCGAACGTGGCGGTGGTGGCGGCACCCGCCGACCCCTCGACGAACCGCACGGACCGGTTCTCCTCGTGGGCGGCGAGAGCGCCGGCGGCCTGACGGGTCCACCCCGTGCCGGTGAGCGTGCCCGCGTTGCCGGACGCCCCCGAGTCGGCGAGCGCCGAGCCGGTCGCCTCGTCGAACCGCCAGAAGAGCTCCGGGTCCGCGGCGTAGACGGCGGCGCCGTACGGGTCGGCGGGCGCGGGCGGGATGGCGGCCGCGTACCCGGCCGCCGTCACGTGCGAGCGGATCTCCTGCGGTGTGAGGACCCGCGGGTAGACCGCGACCTCGTCGATCGTGCCGGCGAAGTAGTCGGTCGACGGGCGGTTCAGCCAGCTGGACAGGACGTCACCGCCGATCCGCCAGTACCCGTTGTACGCCTGGCCCATCGTCGTGTCGGTGCGCTGGCCGACACGCTTGCCGTCGACGTACAGCTGCATGCCGCCCGACCCGAGCGTCGCCACGACGTGGTGCCACGCCCCGTCGTTGTAGGACGCGGTGGACGTGACGGTACGTGCGGTGCCGGGGTAGACGCCGAAGGCGAGACGGCCGTTGCTCGTCATGTACACGTGCCGGTCGTACGAGCCCGAGGCGCCCGTCACCCGGTTGCCGTAGCCGATGATCTTGCCGCCGGTCCGAGACGTCGTGCGGAACCACGTCTCGACCGAGAAGACGTTGGGCGCGGGCGCCGCCGTCCGGGTGGCGGCCGTACCCGCCGTCGTGCCGGGGAACGTCGCCGCCGTGTTCGGGTCGCCCACCGGCGCACCGGCGGCGCCACGGGTGACGCTCGCCGTGGTCGTGAGGTCGTTCGCCCCCATCCAGTCGTACACCGCCGTACCGCTGGGCTCACCGAACCGCCAGTAGGAGCTCGGCTCGTCGGCGAGCACCTCACGTGCGTAGTCGCTGACGGGCGCGTCGCTCACGGTCACCGTGTACCAGTCCGACATCGACGCGTTGCCCCACGGGTCCGTCGCGATGACGCGGTAGCGCTGCGACGAGCCCGGGGTCAGCCCCTTGTCCACGAAGGACATCGTCGGCTGCGTCCAGAACGGCGCGGTGACGCTCTCGGTGTGGATCGGCGGCGTCGACGTCGACTGCCGGTAGAGGTCGTAGCGCACCGTGGCGTCGTCCCGGTCGGGGTTGCCGGGCCAGGTGAGCCGCACCTCGCCGCTCGCGTACGACAGGCCGCCGAGCGCGAACGCGCTGCCCTTGGCTGTCGGACCCACCTTGTTCGGCGCGGACGAGCGGTCGAGGAACCGGACGATGCCCTGCTGCCCCGTGCCGTTGACCCGCAGGAACTCACCGCCGAACAGGACGTAGCTGCCGGCTGCCGTCACGGTCCACGGCCCCTGCCCCTGCCCGGTGTACGTGCCGGGCACGAAGGTCGGGTACCACTCGAGGAACTCGGGGCGCGGCGTGCCGGGGTGGTCGGGGTAGTTGTAGATGTCCCGGGTGTTGACGCCACGGACGTCGTTCGTCACGGCCGTGCCGTGGTAGAACGACCACGGATCGGTCTGCGGGAACCCGCCGCTGTTGCCGCAGTAGTGCTTGTGGCTCGCGATGTAGACGACGTCTCCGGCGGGGGCGGCCGAGTACGTGTCGCCGTGGCAGTCCTCCAGCCACACGAGCTCGCCGGTGTCCCACGACGCCTTGAACGTGCCCTCGATGGTGCCCGTGGAGGCGATGTGCCAACCCGTGCCGTAGAAGCCCGTCGCGTCGCTGCTCAGCGAGGCGATCGCCGACCGCGCCCCGGCGTTGCGGACGGTGGACGCCACCGGCAGCGGGAGCAGCGCCCCCGTGGCGGCGTCGAGCCGCGCGAGGCCGTAGCTCTGGGTGGACTCACCGCCGATGCCGGTGAAGTTGCCACCGATGACGGCCGTCTGCCCGTCGGGCGACACCTGGATCGCGTTCACCTGGTAGTCGTCGACGGGTGCCGTGAACGGCTGCAGGGCTGCCGTCGTGGGGTGGAAGGCCGCGACCTTGGGGCGCGCGGTGCTGCCGACGTGAGAGAAGTTCCCCGCGATGTACACGGTCCCGTTGGGAGCGACCGTGACGCCCTTCGCGTAGCCGTTGAGGTTGGGCGCCCACGGCTTGAGGGTCCCGCTCGGGATGTCGAAGGCCGCGGCACGGTTGCGCGACTGCCCGTTGACGGTCGTGAAGGCGCCCACGGCATAGAGGGTGCGGCCGTCCGCCGAGGCGACGAGGTCGCTGACCTGACCGTTGAACGTCGGCGCGAAGGACGCGCTCAGGGCACCGGTCGCGAGGTCGTAGGCCATCATGTGGGCCCGCGGCACGGTCCCGGACCCGCCGAGAGCGACGCCCGGGGGGCGTGCGGCCGAGAAGCTCCCGCCGACGTAGACGGTGCCGCCGACTGCGACCTGCTTCCACACGACGCCGTCGATCTGGGCCGTGGGCAGGGCGTCCGCGCTCACCGACGGGGGCAGCGGCGGCGGGTCGTCGGCCAGGGCCGGCGGCGCGGCCGCGGTCGCGACCCCCCCGAGCAGGAGGGTCGCGCTCATGGCGGTAGCGACGCGTCGGGAGACGACGCTCGTGAAGATGCGCATGGCAGGCCTCGATGGTGCGGTGCGGAGAACCTCGAGGCGGGGGCGCCACGGGTCGCTGAGATGATCCGGACATTACGGGATCAACCGCACATGACGACACGGGCCGCACGGGTGAACCTGGACCCGGGCGCGGGTGAAACTGGTCAGGCGTCCGTGTCAGCGCTGCGCGGCGCCGGCGAAGAGGACCACAGGCCCCACCGCACGCACGTCGAGCTCGACCCGCACGTCGTCGCGCGCGTCCGCAGGGACCGCGAAGACGAACGCACCGGTCGCCGTCGCGCCGGCCTCGAGACCGTGCGGCAGCGGCGAGCCGCCGGGTTCCGTCAACGCGGTCGCGGGGGTCTGCTGGGGCCCGTGGTAGAGGTTGACGACAGCCCCCCGCAGGTCGAGCGGCGCGGTCGAGCCGTTGACGAGCTCGATCTCCACGCGCAGCGCGGGGCCGCCGACCTCCCCCGGCTGCACGGCTTCACCGTCGACCGCGTCGACCGCGCTCAGCCTCGCGGTGACCGCCTCCGCGAGCTCGGCCACGGCGTCGATCGGGACCGTCACCGTCGGCACGTGCCCGCCGTCCGCAGGAGCCCCCGCGGCCGGCGGGTCGGCCGGGGGCGCGGTGCCGTCGACGGAGCCCGCGCCGGACGGGTCGTCCGCCCGCGCGGTCGCGCCCGCCACGGCCCCGGTCGACGTCGCGCTCGGCGTGGGGGCGGCGAGGGCGCCACCCTCCCGCCCGGCCCCGCGAGAGCCCGCGAGCGCGACGACCAGGACGACCACGACGACGAGCGCCACCACCGCGATCGCCCACCAGCGGGCCCGTGACGGCACCCGCCCGGCAGCCGAGACACCCTCGCTCATGCGCTTCCCTCCGACCGCGCGCCGTGCGGCGGCGCCGCACGACCCTGCGCAGACTATGCCGAACCGGGCACCGGACGCGGCGGCAGGACGGGTGAACATGTGCCGTTTCGCCCGTTTCGCGCAGCCGTTCCGCCTAACGTGTACCGATGCCTGGTCCGGGCGTCGGCCGCGAGGACGGAGGAGCGCGTGAGCGTCGGTGGCGGGGGCGGTCCGGCGGGCCGACGGCGTGTGCTGGTGAGCGCGTACGCCTGCGGGCCGGGCGACGAGCCCGAGGCGAACGCGGGCTGGGCGTTCGCCGTCGCGGCGGCGGCGCACCATGACGTCCACGTCATCACCCGGGAACGGTTCCGGTCCGCGGTCGAGCGCGCGCTCGCCGCCGACCCGGCGCTGGCCCGGCACCTGTCGGTCGAGCACCTCGAGCTGTCACCGCGGGTCGTCGCGCTCAAGCGCGGGGCCGCCGGCGTGTACTGGTACTACGTGGCCTGGCAACGCGCCTTCCTCCGGCGCGCGCGCGAGCTGCACGCGCGCGCACCGTTCGAGGTCGTCCACCACGTGACGTTCGCGAACGACTGGCTGCCGTGCGGTGCCGCCGGGCTCGACGGCCCGGCGCTGGTCTGGGGACCCGTCGGCGGCGCCTCGTCACTGCCCCTGCGGCGTCTCACGCGCTGGCTCGGGGTCCGCGGCACGCTCGTCGAGGCGGTGCGGATCGTCGCGACCGGTGTCCCCCGCGCCTTGTGGGGCGACCACGCGGCGCGGCGCGCGGCCGTCGTCGTCGCACAGAACGACGACGTCGCGCAGCGCTTCTCCGGCGCCGCGCACGTGGTCGTGGAACCCAATGCAGCGTTCCCGCGACTCCCCGTCCCCGACGGAGCCGCGCCGCGCGGCCAGCGGGTCGCCGTCCTCGCGGCACGGCTGCTCGCCTGGAAGGGCGGGCGGCTCGCGATCGCGGCGATGGCCCGACCGGCGCTCGCCGGCTGGCGCCTCGACGTCTACGGCACGGGGTACGAGGAACGGGCGCTGCGACGCCTGGCTCGTCGGCTCGGCGTGGCCGACCGCGTGCGCTTCCTGGGTCACCGGCGACGCGAGGAGGTCCTCCGTGCGTTCGCGTCGGCGGACGCCCTGCTCTTCCCGTCCATGCACGACCAGGCCGGCTGGGTCGCCGCCGAGGCGAGCGCGCTCGGTACTCCCGTCGTCTGCCTGCCCCTGGGCGGCCCTCCCCTGCTCGCCGCCGACAACGCCCGCGTGGTCCCGCTCGAGGGCGACCTGCCGGCGGGACTCGCGGCGGCCGTCCGGGCCACGCTCGACGAGCCCGGGTTCCCGCACGACCGGTGGCGGGCGGACCGGCTCGTCGAGCTCGTGGACGCGTGGTACGCCCGCGCGGCCCGGTCAGTCGGTGGCCGCGAGGGCCCGGCGCCGACGCCCGAGGTCCCGGCGCACGTACCAGGCGTTGGGCAGGACCTGGCACACGAGCACGGACACGGCTGACCCGAGGACCGGTCCGGCCGCGCCGAGCGGCGCGATGAGCAGCCACGACAGCCCGAGGTTGATCGGGACCATGGCGACGACCGGCACCACCTGGAACCGGAGCCCCGCGGCGTCGGTCATGTACATCCCGAGCGGGTACTTCGCCGCCTGCACGACGACGAAGAGGACGAACGACGCCGCGAACGTCGCCGTCAGCTCGATCTTCCCCTTCGTGATGATCTGCGTGACGAGCGGCAGAGCCAGCCACAGGAGCAGACCGAGCGTCGCGGCCAGACCCGTGAAGACGGCGGTGGCGCGAGCCGGGCTCTCGATCCTCCCCGCTGCGCGTGCCCGCGCGTAGAGCGGCCACAGGGCGACGCCGGCCGCCGCGACGACCTGGTTGATGAGTCCGAACGTCTGAGCACCGAGGTTGTACTGCGCGAGCTCCGACGTGCCCGCGAGATGACTGAGCAGGAGACGGTCCGTCTGCATGGCGATCGGCAGCGCGATCATCTGGACGAGCATCGGCCAGGCCACGTCGACGACCTTGGCCCCGCGCACGCTGCGCAGCCGCGGCACGTCGCGGGCCGCCGCCACCACCTGCGGCGAGAGCAGGCGCGCTGCGAGGACCAGGCTCAGGAGCGCCACCGTCGCGTTCGCGACGTAGGAGAAGACGGCGACGTACGGGCCGAACGCCCACGCCAGCGCGACGGACGCAGCGACGCCGCAGAGGACGAGCGGGGAGGCGATGCCGCCGAGCGCCGTCTGCTGGGCCGTCCGCCCCAGGGCGACGAGCACCCGCTGACCGACACCGAGCGGGAGCGCCAGTGCGAAGACCACGAGACACACGGTCGCCGCGCGTGCACCGGCGTCCCCCATGAGCCCGTCGCCGAGCAGCGCCGGCCACCAGCCGAGGGCACCGATCGTGACCGCGACGGCGGCGATGACGGTTGCGGAGACGAGCAGGATGCGGAAGGCGCTGGTGATCGTGCGCCGCACCTCGCGGTCCGTCCGCGGCTGCGCCGCCGACGCGACGGCGTTGACCAGGACCGCAGCGATCCCGAGGTCGGCGAACGGCATGAGACCCGTGAGCCCCGTGAGGAGGCCGTACTGGGCGAACGCGTCGACGCCGTAGTGCTCGATGACGAGCCGGCTCGTCACGATGCCGGCGAGCCCCGCGGCCCCCATCACACCGACCTTGACGGCCGCTGTCGCACCGACCTGCCGGACGGCCGACCGCTCGCCCTTGACCTGCGTCGTCACGCGCCCCGCTCCCCGGTCGACGACTCGACGGCGACGGGCCGACGCTCCGGCGACGCCCGTCGGTACTCCTGGTAGCGCACGCCCAGGACGGCCGCCGCGGCACCGAGGCCGCGTGCACCTGTCGCCACGCCCCGGGCCTGCACGCCGGGCCGGCGCGTCACCGTCCCGGCGGCTGCGGCGAGCGCCCCCACCGCGATCCTGCCGAGCGCGGGTGCGCCGTACCGCACGCGCGTCATGAGGCCGGCAGCGGGCCCGGGCGCCAGCGCGACGGACGCGCCCACACTGACGTTCGCCTGCGCGAACCTCCGCCGGACGACCGCCGCGCGCGTCATCCGGTCCCGCGGCACCCGGTCGACGACCCGCGCCTGCGCGCACCACACGATCTCCTCGCCCGCCGCCACCAGCGACCGCGTGAACCGGGTGTCCTCGCCACCCGCGAATCCGATGGACTCGTCGAAGGAGAGGGCGTGCCGAGCGACCGCGGCGAGGTCGAGCAGGAGGTTGTTCGTGGCGGCGGCGGGGACACGGTCGCCGGTCACCAGGCCACGGGTGTGCGTGCGGGCGAAGAAGCCGCCCGCGGCCACCCAGGGGTCGAGCGTGCCGTCGAACACCGAGTCGACCGGACCCGTGACGCCGGCGGCACCCGTGTCCCGCCACGTCGCGACGAGATGCGCGAGCCAGCCCTCACCCGGGATCTCGTCGTCGTCGACGAAGACGAGCGCGGCGGAGCTGCCCGCCTCGGCGAGGGCCCTGTTGCGCGCCGCGGCGATCCCGGGCTGCGGCTCGGCCACGTACCGCACGTCCGGTGCGTCGACGACGACGGGCGCCGCGCCGCCGTCGGGGTCGTTGTCCACGACGAGGACCGCCGTCGGGGTCCCCGCGGCGGTCAGGGCACGCGTCTGCTCCAGGAGCTGCGGCAGCAGCGTGGCGAGCAGCTCGTTACGACGGAACGTGAGGACCGCGACGGTGAGCACGGGCACGGG
The DNA here is from genome assembly GCF_018623035.1 of Cellulomonas dongxiuzhuiae. Classification (NCBI taxonomy): domain Bacteria; kingdom Bacillati; phylum Actinomycetota; class Actinomycetes; order Micrococcales; family Cellulomonadaceae; genus Cellulomonas; species Cellulomonas dongxiuzhuiae. The sequence continues at coordinate 963,803 of NZ_CP076023.1, read as the reverse complement.
GGCGCCTTCCTGACCAGGAGATGTGGGTGCGAGGACCGATGTGCAGGGCGGGCCCCGTGGCGCGGACCGCCAGGGTAGCGTCGGCGCAACCGCCGACCGCCACCCCGAGGAGGGTCCGTGCCCGCGACCGCCGCTCGCCCGATCCGCGTGCTTCAGCCGTTCGCGAGGATCCGTGCGACGACCAACCCGTACATCGCGATGCTGCACGCGTCGCTCGAGCGCACGCCGGGCGTCGAGCCGGTGCTGTTCTCGTACCCGCGGGCACTGGTCGGTCGGTACGACGTCGTCCACCTGCACTGGCCGGAGACGCGGCTCGGCGGGCGCACGCCGGCACGACGGGCGCTGCGCCTGCTTCTCGCGTACGCGTTCTGGGCGCGCGTCCGGCTCACCCGCACGCCGGTCGTCCGCACGGCCCACAACCTCGAGGTGCCGTCGGGGCTCAGCCGCCTCGACTACACGTGGCTGCGGCTCTTCGAGGGTGCGACGACCCTGCACGTCGTGCTCAACGAGACGACACCACCGACGGGGCGCCCGTCCGCCACGGTGCTGCACGGGCACTACCGGGACTGGTTCGCCGACGCCGAGCGGTCGGACGCCGTCCCGGGGCAGGTGACGTACGCCGGGCTGGTGCGGCGGTACAAGAACGTGGTCGGGCTGGTCCGTGCGTTCCGCGAGGCGCACGCGCAGGACCCGGCGCTCAGCCTGCTGGTCGCGGGCAACCCGTCCGGCCCGGACATCGAGGGCGACGTGCGCGCGGCGGCGGACGGCGACGACGCGATCCGTCTCGACCTGCGGTTCCTCGACGACGCGGACCTCGTGCGCGCGGTGACCTCGGGCGAGCTCGTCGTCCTGCCGTACCTGCACATGCACAACTCCGGGACCGTGCTCCTCGCGCTCTCGCTCGACCGCCCCGTGCTCGTGCCGGACAACGAGGCGAACCGTGCGCTGGCGCAGGAGGTCGGCCCCGGGTGGGTCCTCACGTTCGACGGTGAGCTCGACGGTGCAACGGTCCGCCGGGCGCTCGAGGCGGTCCGCGGACCGCGGGCGCAGCAGCCCGACCTGTCGCGGCGGGAGTGGGACGACGCAGGCGTGGCGCATCGGGAGGCCTACCGGGAGGCGCTGCGGCTACGCCGCGGCACGTCGACGCTCTGACGTCGGGCGGGGCGCCGGCCCTGCTCCGGCCGCCCGCAGCGCGCGGCGCCCGTCGCGCACGCCGCGGAACGCCGCCCGCCACGGCGAGACCGACGTCAGCAGCTGTCGGCGCCCGCCCTGCAGGACGACCGAGCGCACGGCCCGCGGCGTCGTGCGCCACCAGCGGCGCCGTTCGACGGGGTCGAGCGTGCGCGCTGCGTGCAGGAGCCTGTTGCGGATGTTGAAGTAGTAGTACGTCTCGGACTTGGCCCGGCCGGTGCGCTGCTGCGTGCCGCCCTCGTCGTGCACCGCGGTCACGTCGGCGGCGACGACGAGCCGGGCACCGAGCTGCTGGGCACGGACGGACAGGTCGACGTCCTCCCAGTAGAGGAAGTACTCCTCGGCGAAGCCGCCGATGCGCTGCCACAGCCCCACGCCGCAGGCCATGCACGCACCGGAGAGCCACGCCACGTACGGGCGCCCGTCGGCCGGGTCCGGGCGGCGGGTGCTCGACCGCATCGTCCCGTCGTCGAGGAGCAGGTCGGTGGTCGACGCGGCGAACGGCAGGCCCGACGGGGCGAGGATGCGCGGGGCCACGAGCGCGTCCGGGTCCTCCACGGTCCGGGTGACGAGCCGGGCGACGTCCCCGGGCTCCAGCGCCAGGTCCGGGTTGAGCAGGACGACGTGCGTCGCGCCCGCCTGCACGGCGCGCGCGACGCCCAGGTTGGCGCCCGCGCCGAAGCCGACGTTGCGGTCCGGCTCGACGAGGTCCCACCCGTGGGCGGTGGCGAGAGCGCGGACGGCCGCTCGTTCGCCGGCCGTCGAGAGGCTGTCGACGACGACGACGGACGCTCCCGGCGCGCGGGCCGTCCGTGCGAGGTTCTGCTCGAGCAGCGCCGACGACCCGTAGTTCACGACGACGAGCGCCGTGCGGGGGCCGGGGCCGACGTCAGGCGACACGGCGGCGTCCGTGGTGGAGGCCCGCGGCCGTGTCGCGCAGCGCCGCGGCGGCGTCGTCCCACGCAGGTGGGGGCACCGGTGCACCGCGGCCGCGCGCGAGCTCGTGCCGGATGGCGACGGCGGCGGCGTCGACGTCGAGCGGGTCGACGAGCCGGGCGTGGGCGCCGATCGTCTCGCGGAACACGCCGATGTCGCTGGCCACCACGGGCGTGCCGAAGGAGAGGGCCTCGACGGGCGGCAGGCCGAAGCCCTCGTCGAGCGAGAGGAAGACGAACAGCGCTGCGTTGCGGTACAGCCATGCCAGCTCGGCGTCGGCGACGTGCCCCGTGAGGAGGACGGCACCGTCCTCGACCGCCCGCCGCGCCTGCGGTCCGAACCCCGGACCACGGCCGTCGGGGCCGCCGACGACGACCAGCGGTCGTCCCCGGTCGATCTCCCCGGTCCGCACGGCGGCCTCGATCACGGTGCCCAGGTTCTTGCGCACGTTGAGCCGCCCGACGGTGAGGACGAAGTCGTCGACGCCCGCGAGCGCCGACGGGCGCACCGGGCGCAGCGTCGCGAGGCGCGCGTCGGGCGCGATCCCGATGGGCCGCACCCGCCCGACGCGCGGGTTGAGCCGCTCGATGCGGCGCGCCTCGTGCGCGGAGGACGTGACGACGGCACCGGCACGTGGCAGCAGGGCGGTGACGGGCGCGAGGTAGAGGCGTTCTGCCGGGGTGAACCACCTGGGCTGGTCCTGGAAGAGCACGTCGTGCAGGAAGACGACGCTCGGCACGCCCCACGGGACGAAGTTGTGCGTCACGGCGAGGTCGGCGCGCGTGCGACGCAGCACCGACGGGTACTCCGTCATGACCGCCACCCCGTGCGGACGTCGGCGCACCCCGACGAGCTCGACCCCGGCGGGCACGTCGTCGCGGACCGCCTCGAGGTGGGCGGCGGGCACGGCCATGACCAGCTCGTCCTCGGGGTACGTGCGAGCCCACCCGCGCACGAGCTCGCGCTGCACCATGGCGTTCGACGGCGGCCCCTCGTGCCACCAGTAGCCGTCGAGGAGCACCCGCATCCGACCGCCCGCCATCACGCCCCCACCCGATCACGCACGCGACGGGCGAGGCGCGTCGGCGCCTCGCGTGCGCGCTTGACCCACACGTGCCGGGCGTAGAACCGCCGGTAGTCGTCGACGAAGGCCCGTGCCGCCGTCAGGTCCGCGAACAACCCGGTCCCCGACCAGAAGTCGCACAGGGCGTCGGTCGCGGCGCCGTCCATGCGTACGAGCGCCGTGCGGTGGACCGAGAGCACCGGCAGGCCGGTCCCGGCCTGTCGCACCGCCTCCTGCACCGCCGCGAGCGAGGGCCGGCCGGGCCACACCGTCGGGCACCCCGGCTGGTCCTCGGCGTAGACGGCGGAGCGGTCACCATGGCGCCGCGTGAGCCACGCCGCGTACAACCCGAACTCGGTGACGTCGAGCCGGACGAAGGCCTCTTCGAAGCTCGTGCCCTCGCGTCGCTCGACCTCGTCCACCAGGCCGAGCACCTCCGCGGTCTGCATGACGTAGGGCGTCACCGTCCCGGGGAAGCTCTCGAGGTGGTCCGCCGCCGCGAGGTCGAAGTACGCGAGCGCGCGCTCCACCGAGGGCCGCAGGGGGTGGTGGGTGTACGGGTGCGCACCGACGCGGGGGCGCCCGTCGGGCGCGCGCAGGTACCCGGGGTCCAGACGGTTGACGACGACGTTCTTCGCGTCGAGGGTGACGTACCGCTCGGTGCGCACGTGACGCGCCACGGCGAGCTTGAGCACCTGCTGGCTCATCCAGCCGAGCGACGTCACGGGCGGAGCCACGTCGCGTGCGGCGACGACCTCGACCCGCGGCGCGTGGACGCCGTAGGCCGCGACGACCGCGTCCCGCCTGCGGGCAGGGATGCCGTGCCGGGTGTTGTCGAGGACGAGCACGCGCTCGACCTGCTCCGGGGCGACGTTGCGGGCGAACGAGCGGGCCTGCAGCTCGAGGAAGGGGAGCTCGAGCTCGAACACGACGGGGACGAACGTGTCCCCGCTCATGTGCCGGACCCCTGTGCCAGTGCGCGCACGTCTCGGAACCACTTCGGCAGCGCGAGTGCGAGGAACCCCGCCGAGCCGAGGGTGAGGACGCCGAGGACCGGGACGAAGACGTGGGGCAGCCCGTAGAGGAGGAACGCGAGGCACAGCACGCCGTAGTCGGTCGGCAGGACCAGGACCGACCGGAGCCACGGCAGGCGCCCCGCGGTCGTGGCGCGCGAGACGACGCCGCGTGCGCGGCGCAGCTGCTCGGTGAGCATCATCCCGAAGAAGAGCACCGAGCCGACGACGGCGTTGGCGAGCGGGACGAGCTGCCACGGCTCGGCGACGGCCTCGAACCGGTGCAGGCCGACCAGCAGCGCCAACGGCAGCGCGACGACCTTCGTCGCGTCGACCATGTGGTCGAGCCACTCCCCCGCGACGCTCCCCGTCCCCGTCAGGCGTGCCACCTGGCCGTCCGCCGAGTCGAACGCGTACCCGAGGACGAGCAGCACGCTGACGGCGAGCCCGAGCAGCACGCTCGGCGGCACCAGCGCCAGCATCGCGATCGCGGAGAAGGTGCACAGCGCGCTGATCCCGGTCACCGCGTTGGGCGAGAGCCCACGTCGGTACGCCCACGCCGCGAGCACGCGACCGAGCCGCCGGTTGACGAAGCGCGAGTACGCCGGCGCGCTGCGCGCGGCACCCTTCTGCGCGGACGCGAGACGGCCCAGCGTCTGGCGGAACGTCTCGTCCGCCGGGCGGCCGGTCGGGTGGGTGGACGTCTGCGTCATGGGACGACCTCCGCCTCGCGGACGGGCACCGCGTCGGCGCCTCGTCGTGACGCCCCCCGGTGCGGGCCGGGGGCTCGCCCCTCGGCGAGCGCGACGGCGAGCCGTTCGTACCCGGCGGCGACCTCGTCCCAGTCGTACGCCCGTGCGCGCTCGCGCAGGAGCGCCCCGCGCACCCGCGTCGCCGGCTCGTCGGCCTCCGCGTCGTCCAGCGCCCGCGCGACCTCACCGGGTTCGCGCACGTAGACGCCCTCGTCCCCCACGACCTCGCGGTTGAACGAGACGTCGTAGGCCACCGTCGCCGCGCCGGCGCCGATCGCGCGCAGCAGCGAGGGGTTGGTGCCGCCGACCGAGTGCCCGTGCAGGTAGGTGAGGCTGTTGGCGTAGAGCTGGTCGAGCAGGCGCTGGTCCCACACCCCGCCGAGGAACCGCACGCGCGGGTCCCCCTGCGCCGCCGCGTGCACGCGCGCGGTGTACGCGTCCGCGTACGGCGCGGACCCCACCACCACGAGCGGCCGGCGCGCCCGGCTGCGGACGTAGCCCTCGACCCACAGGTCGACGTGGTTCTCCGGCTCGAAGCGGGCGACCACCAGGTGGTAGCCGCCCCGCTCGAGGCCGACGTCGGCGAGGGCGTCGTGCCCGGGCTCGGCCAGGACGGGCGCCCCGTAGGTCAGCAGCGTCGTGGGCACGTCGTACTCCGCGCGGTAGTAGTCGGCGATCCCGACGGCGTCGGCGATCAGCGCGTCGGACCAGCGCACGGCCGCCGTCTCGGCCGCGCGGTAGTACCGGCGGCCCGCTCCGCCCCACTTGGCCCGCTGCCACTCGAGCCCGTCGACGTGCGTGGCGACGGGGATCTGCGCGAGGCGCAGCAGCGGGAGGTACGGCGCGTTGGCGGCGTTGAAGACGAACGCCACGTCCGTCCGGCGACCCAGCAGGTGCGTCACGGACGCGCCCGTGTGGCTCAGCGTCTCGAGGGACCGCCGGCGCAGCGCCGGCAGCGTGACGAGCTCCATCCCCGCGTACGACGACAGGTCGGAGTTGCCCGAACGGCAGTAGACCCGCACCCGGTGACCCGCGTCGGCGAGCCGGCGGCCGACCTCCTCGACGGCCGTCTCGAAGCCGCCGTAGCGCGCCGGGACGCCTCGCGTCCCGACCATCGCGATCGACAGGCGGCGAGCGGCCGTCCCGACGGTGCTCACGCCGCACCCTCGCGCGCCGCACCCGACACGAGGAACTCCCGGAGCATCGTCGACGACGTGGACGGCGTGTACGGCAGGTACACGACGCGCGCGCCGACCTCGGCCATCTCGCGCTCCAGCCGCTCGCCCTTCTCGCTCCCCGCCCAGTCGTCACCCTTGAACAGCACGTCGAACGGGTGCGCGCGCCAGGCGACGCGCTTGTCCTGGGCGTGGTCGGGCACGACCTCGTCGACGAACCGCAGGCTCGCCACGAGCTCCATGCGCTCCTCGTGCGGGATCACCGGCGGACGGCCCTTCATCGCGACGAGCGACTCGTCGACGGCCACGCCGACGACGAGCCGGTCGCAGCGCTCTCGCGCCGCCCGCAGGATGTTCAGGTGCCCGATGTGCAGCATGTCGAAACCGCCCGGGACGTACCCGACGATCGTCAGGTTGCTCATCAGCTGCTCCTTGCACTAGCGCTCACGGGGGGAGCGGCCCGCCGTCGCGCCGCACTGCTGGTCGTGCACGTCCAGGTCGGTCAGTAGGCCCCGGCACCGCTGAGGACCGCACGACCCGTCTTCCAGAGGATCAGCAGGTCCATCGACACCGACCAGTTGTCGACGTACCGCAGGTCGAGCCGCACGGACTCCTCCCAGTCCAGGTCCGAGCGGCCGCTGACCTGCCACAGACCGGTGAGGCCGGGCTTGACGTGCAGCCGCCGGTGCACGGAGTCGTGGTACGCCTCGACCTCCTCGAGCAGCGGCGGCCGCGGCCCGACCAGCGCCATGTCGCCCTTGATGATGTTGACCAGCTGCGGCAGCTCGTCGATCGAGAAGCGGCGCAGCACCCGCCCGACGGGGGTGACCCGCGGGTCGTCGGACATCTTGAACAGGACGCCGTCGTGGGTCCCCGACGCGAGGAGTGCCGCGCGACGCTCGTCGGCGTCGCGGTACATCGTGCGGAGCTTGTACATGACGAACTGCGTGCCGTCCTGGCCCACCCGGACCTGCCGGTAGATCGCTCCGCCCGGGGACGTCACGGCCACGAGCAGCGCCGCGAGGCCGAGCATCGGCGCGAGCACGAGGAGCGCGAGCCCGGCGAGCGTGACGTCGAGGACCTGCTTGATCACCAGGCGCGGGCGGGGGGAGGCGACCTGCACCTCGAGCAGCGAGAGACCGGCGGTCGGGCGCACGGTCAGCCGCGGCGCCCCGACCTCGACGATGTCCGGGACGACCACGAGCTGGGCGCCGGCCCGGGACAGCGCCCACGACAGGCGGCGCAGCGCGTCACCGCTGAGGCACGTCCCGGTGACCAGCACGACGTCCGCTCCGCGGTCGACGGTCACCTGCACGACGTCGGCCACCGCACCGAGCACAGGGACGCCGGCGACCGTGGTCGCCGTGCCGACCGAGGGCACGCACACCCCGTCGATCCGGTAGCCGTGGTGCGGGACGGCGGCGATGTTGCGCACGACGCCGGCGGCCGACACCTCGTCACCGACCACGACCGTGCGCATCGTGCCCTCGCCCTGCATCCGCAGCCTGTGCAGGTGGCGGCGCTCCATGTGCCGCCCGACCCAGCAGATCACGAGCGTGACGGGCACGCCGATCAGCACGTAGCCGCGCGGCACGGGCACGCGCAGCACGTAGCCCATCGTCATGAGGATGAGGACCGTGGCAGCGGTGGCGCGCAGCAGGGCCTGGAACTCCCCCGGTCCGTCGCCCGCCGCGCTCCTGCGGTAGCCGCCGGAGACCCCGACGAGCGCGACGAACAGGGCCGCGCCGCCGCAGGCGAGGCGAGCGGCCGTCAGCAGGCCGTACGCGGGGCCCATGACCGAGACCCCCACGAGGAGCGCCACCAGCATGTCGAGCAGCACGGCGACCAGGCTGTACCGGCGACTGACCGCCGCCCAGGCGACGGAGCGGATCGCGGGGTCCGAGTTCTCGCGGGTGGGGCGTCTGACGAACGGCTCCGAGGACGCCCAGGAGCGCCGCGGTTCGAGCGCACGCCCCCGGCGCTCCGCGACCCCGTCGTCGAGCTCCGCCTCCCGGCCCGTCGTCAGTGTCATCTCTCCCCCGTTGCCGCCCTTGCTCCTGGTGCCAAAAGGAGGCTATACGGCGATTTCGGGAGATTCACACCTTTGTGCCCGATTTCACCCCATCCGCGCATCGCCGCGGAGGCGTGCGGGTGACGGCGGGTCGACGGTCGGGTGAACGTCCGGGGTGGTCCTCAGGCCTTGGTGTGGAACCTCAGCTGCGCCGCCTCGAGCCCGTCGGTCACGACCGCCTCCACGGCGTCCGCGGCACGGTCCACGAGCCAGGGCAGGTCCTTGCGCTCGGGACCGGAGAAGTCCTTGAGGACGAAGTCGGCGGGGTCCTGCCGCCCCGGCGGCCGCCCGACACCCACGCGGACGCGCACGTAGTCCTTGGTGCCCAGGGCCTTCGTCGTGTCACGCAGGCCGTTGTGCCCGCCCTCCCCGCCGCCCCGCTTGAGCCGGACGTCGGCGAACGGGATGTCGAGCTCGTCGTGGACGACGACGACCCGCTCGGGCGGGACGTCGTGGTACCGGGCCAGCGCCGCGACGGGTCCGCCCGAGACGTTCATGTAGGTGGTGGGCTTGGCCAGGACCACGCGGGGGCCGGGGACGCCGCCGGGCAGGGTGCCGAGGCGCGCGTCGGCGGTCGCGGCCTGCGGGCGACGGCCGAGCAGGCCGCCGCCCCGCGAGGCGAACGTCACGCCGGCCCGCCGTGCGAGCTCGTCGAGCACCATCTGGCCGACGTTGTGCCGGTTCCCGGCGTACTGCGCACCGGGGTTGCCGAGGCCGACCACGAGCCAGGGGGCGTCGCTCACGAGGGGGTCCTCCAGGGTGCGGGGGCGCCGGCGGGCGGCAGGACGGACGCACGACGACGCCCGGCACCGTGGACGGTACCGGGCGTCGGGACGTGCTGCGGGAAGGTCAGGCCTTCTCGGCGGCTGCGGCCGACGCGGCCGACTGGGTCGCGGCGAGGTCGCTCGCGGCCTCCTCGGCGGCGACGTCGGCGGCCGACGCCTGCGGCACGCTGATGGTGACGACCGTGACGTCGGGGTCGCCCATGAGCGTCGCGCCGTCGGGGAGGACGACGTCGCCGGCAGTGATGACCGCGCCGTCAGCCAGGCCCTCGATCGAGACCTCGACGGACTGCGGCAGGCGCGTGGCCTCGGCCTCGAGGAACAGGTTCTGCGTCTCGACGACGTGGATCGTGCCGGGCGCGGACTCGCCGACGATGTGCACCTGCACGTCGACGGAGACCTTCTCGCCCTTCCTCACGATGAGCAGGTCGACGTGCTCGATGACCTGGCGGACGACGTCGCGCTGGACGTCCTTGACGATCGCGAGGGTCGACGTGCCGTCGAGCTCGATCGAGTACAGCGCGTTGGAGTGCTTGAGCGCGAGCATCGTCTCGTGGCCCGGCAGGGCGACGTGCAGGGGGTCCGTGCCGTGCCCGTACAGGACGGCGGGGACCTGGTTCGCGCGGCGCAGACGGCGCGCGGCGCCCTTGCCGAACTCGGTGCGGGCGGCGGCGGCGAGCTTGATCTCGGACACTGGTGCTCCTCAGGCGTGGCGTGGCTCCGCGGTGGTGCGCGGGCGCTGGTCTGGCGTGCTGCCCCGTGGGCGGTGGCCCCTGGGTGGTGCGGGCACGTGGCCCGGTGGCCTCGACGCGGGACGCAGGACGGGCACGCGGAGGCGACCACCCAGTCGATCACGGAGCCGGGGGCCCCGCCGGAGATGGTGCTTCCGGTTCGACCGTCCGTCGTCCCTCGCCGAGGCAACCTGGTGATCCTACCGGACGGCGGCGTCCGGCTCGAACCCCGGCGTCGGCGCCCAGGCCCACCGGACGGTGACGGCCGCCTGGACCGTCTGCTCCCCCGGCTCGACCGGGACCGTGAACGCGTCGGCCGCCGCGGACCGGGCGAAGAGCGGCGCGGCGCCGCGCGGCTCGTCCTCGTCCACCCGCAGGACCGCGCCGAGCGTGCGTCCCGCCAGCTCCGCGAGGTGCGCGGCCTTTGCCGCCGCGTCCTGCCACGCGGCCTCCCGTGCCCGGACCTGCGCCGCGGCCGGGTCGCTCACGACGAGGCGCAGACCACCGAGCCGCACGGGCGAGCCGCCGGCCGTCACGGCGCTGCCGATCACGTCGCCGGCGGCGGCGACGTCGCGCAGGGTGACAGCCAACCCCAGCCGTGCGACGACGCGCAGCGCGTCACCGTCGGCGCCGGTCTGCTCGGTCCACGTCGACGTCGTGCCCGTGCGCACCGCGCGGTCCTCGACGCCCGCGTCGCGCAGGGCCGTGCGCACGGCGGCGAGCGCGGCCGTGGCCTCGCGCAGCGCCGTGCTGACGTCGTCGGCGCGGACCTCGGTCGCCAGGTCGGCCACGACGACGTCCGGCACGGCGTCGGCCGCCCCGCAGCCGCGCACGGTCACGCCGCCGCGGGGGCGGTCGTCGTGGCCGGCGCGGCCCATGTCAGGCGTTGCCGTCGAAGAGGGACGTCACCGAGCCGTCGTCGAAGACCTCGCGTATGGCCCGTGCGAGCAGCGGTGCGATCGACAGCACCGTGAGCTGCGGGAACCGGTTCTCCTCGGCGATCGGCAGCGTGTCGGTGATGATGACCTCGCGCGCACCGCAGGCCTGCAGCCGCTCGACCGCGGGATCGGACAGCACGCCGTGCGTCGCGGCGACGATGACGTCCTTGGCCCCGGCCTCGAGGACGACGCGCACCGCACCGCTGATCGTCCCCGCGGTGTCGATGAGGTCGTCGACGATCACGCAGCTCTTGCCCTCGACGTCGCCGACGACGCGGTTCGCGACGGCCTTGTTGGGGCTGCGGATGTCACGCGTCTTGTGCACGAAGGCGAGCGGGCCACCGCCCAGCTTCGCGGCCCACTGCTCCGCGACCCGGATGCGGCCCGCGTCGGGCGACACGACCGTGACGTTCGTCGTGTCGACGCGCGTGCGCACGTACTCGACGAGGATCGGCTGCGCCCACAGGTGGTCGACCGGCCCGTCGAAGAAGCCCTGCGTCTGCGCCGCGTGCAGGTCGACGCTCATGATGCGGTCGGCCCCGGCGGTCTTGAACAGGTCGGCCATGAGGCGCGCGGAGATCGGCTCGCGCCCGCGGTGCTTCTTGTCCTGCCGGGCGTAGGGGTAGAACGGCGCGATCACGGTGATCGTCTTGGCGGACGCGCGCTTGAGCGCGTCGACCATGAGGAGCTGCTCCATCATCCACTGGTTGATGGGCGAGCAGTGCGACTGCAGGACGAACGCGTCGGCGCCGCGCACCGACTCCCCGAACCGCACGTAGATCTCGCCGTTGGCGAAGTCGTACGCGGTGGTCGGGAGCAGCTCGATGCCGAGCGCCTCGGCGACGTCCTGCGCGAGCTCGGGGTGCGCGCGGCCCGTCGTCAGGACGAGGCGCTTCTCCCCGTCGTGGCTGATGATGCCGGTCATCGCTGCTTGCCGTCCTCGGTCGTGGTGCTGCCCGCGGGGGTGTCCGTCGGGTCGTCGAGCTGCGCCGGCTGACCGGGCAGGCTCGGGGGCGGCGTCACGGGGACGGCCGCCGTGGCGGCACGCTCGAGCTCGGCGCGCGCCTGCGGCGACAGGCCGGCGACGTCGCGCGTGCCGCGCGCCCGTGCGGCGGCCTCGGCGGCGGGTGTGCCGGCCCGCGAGCGGGCCACCCAGCCCTCGATGTTGCGCTGCGAGCCGGCGCTGACGGCCAGCGCGCCCGGCGGCACGTCGCGGCGCACGACCGTGCCGGCACCCGTGTACGCGCCGTCACCGACGACGACGGGGGCGACGAACATGTTGTCCGAGCCCGTGCGCGCGTGGGAGCCGATGACCGTGCGGTGCTTGTTGACGCCGTCGAAGTTCACCGTCACCGACGCGGCGCCGATGTTCGAGTGCTCGCCGATCGTCGCGTCACCGACGTACGACAGGTGCGGGATCTTCGAGCCGGTGCCGATCTGTGCGTTCTTCGTCTCGACGAAGGTGCCGATCTTGCCGTCCGCGCCCAGGTCCGTGCCGGGCCGCAGGTACGCGAACGGTCCGACCGTGGCGCCCTCGCCGACGACCGACAGCGAGCCGTGCGTGCGGACCACGGTCGCGCGCGCCCCGACCTCGACGTCGGTCAGCGTGGTGTCCGGCCCGACCGTCGCGCCCTCGCCGACGACCGTCGCGCCGTGCAGCTGGGTGCCCGGCAGCAGGGTCACGTCGCGCGCGAGCTCGACGTCGACGTCGACCCACGTGGACGCCGGGTCCACGACCGTCACGCCCTCGCGCATCCAGTCCTCGAGCAGGCGGCGGTTGAGCTCGGCGCGCAGCACCGCGAGCTGGACGCGGTCGTTGACGCCCTCGACGCTCAGCCGGTCGTCGGTGCGCAGCGCGCGCACGTGGCCCCCGTCGCCGCGCGCGATCGCGAGCACGTCGGTCAGGTAGACCTCGCCCTGCGCGTTGTCGCGGCCGAGGCGGGCCAGCGCCGAGCGCAGCACGGCCCCGTCGAACACGTACACCGAGGTGTTGATCTCGGTGATCGCACGCTGCTCCTGGCTCGCGTCCTTCTCCTCGACGATGCCGAGCACGTCGCCCGTGCCCGGCTCGCGCAGGATGCGCCCGTAGCCGGTGGGCTCGGGGACCTCGGTGGTGAGGACCGTCACGGCGTTGCCGTCGGCGGCGTGGGCCGCCAGCAGCTCCCGCAGCGTCCCGGCGTCCAGCAGCGGCACGTCACCGGCCACGACGACGACGGCGCCCGCGAGCACCGACTCGGCGGCGGCGCCGGCCACGTCGGGCCCCGTCGCGGCGTCGGCGGTGGCGGCCTGCGCGGCCGCGTCCAGCGCGGACATCGCGACCTGCACGGCGCGGCCGGTGCCGGGGATGTCGTCCTGGTCGACGAGCAGCACGTCCGGGTCCGTCTCCAGGACGTGCGCGGCCACGGCGTCGCGCTCGTGGCGGACGACGACGGCGACACGCTGCGGCTCGAGCGCACGGGCGGTGGCCAGCGCGTGGCCGACCATGCTGCGACCCCCGAGGCGATGCAGGACCTTCGGGACGGAGGAGCGCATGCGGGTGCCCTCACCCGCTGCGAGGACGACGACGGCGGCTGGGCGGACGGTCACCAGTGGGTGCTCCTCGCGGATCTGCCCGGCTACGGGCGGTGGTTCTGCCGTGATGGGACTCTACCGCTGCCGCACGGGCGGACGGCGCGGCCCGCCCGGCACCGACGGCGTGGCGCACGGCACGGACCGCTCCCCCGTCGCGGGGACGTGCGCCGGCTCACACCGGGCGCCGGGGAACCGGCGGCCCCGGTCAGGCGTTCTGTTCTCGCCGTCGTCGACGGGCCACGACCCCACCGGCACGGCCCGTGAGCCCGGCCCCCACCCAGCCAGCGAGGAACACCCGTGACGTCGTCCCCCAGCGTGACCACCCCGACCGTCGAGAACGCCCCCGTCGACCGCCCCTACCGGCAGTCCGTGTCGTCGCTGATCTTCTTCTCCCGCTGGTTGCAGCTGCCGCTGTACCTCGGGCTGATCGTCGCGCAGATCGTCTACGTGTGGCAGTTCCTCAAGGAGCTGTGGCACCTCATCGACTTCGCGATCTTCGGGCACGAGGTCGCCGCGATGGCCGACTTCGGCACCGAGGCCACCACCATGCTCATCGTCCTGGGCCTGGTCGACGTCGTGATGATCTCGAACCTGCTGATCATGGTGATCATCGGCGGCTACGAGACGTTCGTGTCCCGCATGCGGCTGGACGGGCACCCCGACCAGCCGGAGTGGCTCAGCCACGTCAACGCCAACGTGCTCAAGACGAAGCTGGCGATGTCGATCATCGGCATCTCCTCGATCCACCTGCTGCGGACCTTCATCGAGTCGTCCGTCGGGCACGTGACGGGCGAGACGATGATGTGGCAGACGCTCATCCACCTGGCCTTCGTCGTCTCGGCGCTCGCGCTCGCGTGGATCGACCGGATGTCCCAGGGGACGGCACGGCCCACGCACTGACCGCACCCCGCTGCCCGCGGGTGCGCCCTGCGAGACGCGTGCGTCAGGCGTCGGTGGCCGCGTGCGACAGTGGCCGGTCCCCGCCCCCGCACCACCCGAGGACGCCGTGTCGCTCACGTACGCCGCCACCCGCCGCTCCGCCCACGCGGGCTACGTGGTCCAGGCCGTCGTCAACAACCTGGCCCCGCTGCTGTTCGTCGTGTTCCACACGTCGCTCGACGTGCCGGTCACGCACCTCGGTGCGCTGGCCGCCCTGAACTTCGGTGTCCAGCTGGTGACCGACCTCGTGGCGGTGCGCGCCATCGACCGCGCCGGGTACCGGCGCCCCATGGTCCTGGCGCACGTGCTCGCCGCGCTCGGGCTCGTGCTGCTGGCCGTCCTGCCGCTCGTGCTCGCCTCGCCCTTCGTGGGCCTCTGCCTCGCCGTCGTCGTGTACGGCATCGGCGGCGGGCTGCTGGAGGTGCTGGTCTCTCCGCTCGTCGAGCACCTGCCCAGCCCGTCGGAGGCCAAGGCCACCGGCATGGCGCTGGCGCACTCCTTCTACAGCTGGGGCCAGCTCGCGGTCGTCGTGCTGACCACCGGCCTGCTCGCGCTGCTCGGCACCGACCTGTGGCCGCTGCTGCCGGTGCTGTGGGCCGTGGTCCCCCTGGTCAACGTGGCCGTGCTGCTCCGTGTCCCGATGCCGGCGACCGTGCCCGACGAGCACCGCACGCCCCTGCGGTCGCTGTTCGGCACCCCGCTGTTCCTCGGCGCGCTCGTCCTCATGACCACCGGCGGCGCGGCCGAGCTGACGATGGCGCAGTGGTCGTCGTTCTTCGCCGAGCAGGGCACGGGCGTGCCCAAGGAGGTCGGGGACCTGCTGGGGCCGGGGCTGTTCGCCCTGCTCATGGGGCTGGGCCGCGCCGCGTACGGGCTGTGGGGGCACGACGTGCCGCTGCGGCCGCTGCTCGCGGCCTCCGGTATCGCCGCCGCCGCCTGCTACGCCGTCGCTGCGACCGCGTCCGTGCCCGTCGTGAGCCTGGCCGCGTGCGCGCTCTGCGGGCTCGCGACCGCGCTGATGTGGCCCGGGACGTTCTCGCTCACGTCCGCCCGGTTCCCGCTCGGCGGAGCCGCCATGTTCGCGGTGCTCGCGCTCGCAGGCGACGCGGGCGGCACGTTCGGGCCCCTGGGGACGGGCCTGCTCGCGGACCTGTCCGGCGGGCCGCTGGCGGGGCTGGCGTCGGCGCTCCCGCCGGACTCGGGGACGGGCCTGCGGGCGGGCCTGCTGCTGAGCGCGGCCGTGCCGGTCGTGTTCGCGGTGACGGTGCTGGCGTCGGGACGTCGCGACCGGACCGCGAGCGCCTGACCGGACGCCACGCGGCACGGGCTCCGCCCCCAGGATTCGAACCTGGACTGCACGGCTCCAAAGGCCGGCGTGCTGCCGTTACACCAGGGCGGATCGGCGCCTCAGTCTGCCAGGTCCCGGGCGGCGGCCCACCGGCGCCCGAGGGGGTGTGCACGACGCGACGCCCCGCACGGCACAATGGCGCTCATGGTCTCCGACTCCAAGCGGTCCCGCGCGCGCATGACCGGCACCCAGCGACGCGCGCAGCTGCTGGACGTCTCCCGCAGGCTCTTCGCGGAGAAGGGGTTCGACAACACGTCGGTCGAGGAGATCGCGGCCCGCGCGGAGGTCTCCAAGCCCGTCGTGTACGAGCACTTCGGCGGCAAGGAGGGCGTCTACGCGGTCGTCGTCGACCGCGAGATCCAGGCGCTGACGACCGCGCTGACGGGCGCCCTCGAGGGGGGCGGGCACCCCAAGGTCATGGTCGAGCGGACGGCGCTGGCGCTGCTGTCCTACATCGAGACGTCCGAGGACGGGTTCCGCATCCTCGTGCGCGACTCGCCGGTCGCGCAGGCCACCGGCACGTTCTCGTCCCTCATCGGCGACGTCGCCTCGCAGGTCGAGCACCTGCTGGGCGCGCAGTTCAAGAAGCAGGGGCTCGACCCGCGCGCGGCGCCCATGTACGCCCAGATGCTCGTCGGGATGGTCGCGCTGACGGGCCAGTGGTGGCTCGACGCGCGCAGCCCGCGCAAGACGGACGTCGCGGCCCACCTGGTGAACCTCGCGTGGAACGGTCTCGAGGGGCTCGAGCGTCGCCCGGAGCTGACCAAGCCGACGACGCCGTAGCGGCGCGGTCCGTCAGGGCGCGGCGGGACCGGCCCCGCGGCCCAGGTCTCTCGACGTCGACTAACGTTGCGACCATGGCCGAGACCGACCCCGGCCGCCCGCCCCGCGACGAGGTCGACCGCATCGTCCTCGCCTGGGCGCGCGAGCGACCGGACCTGGACGTGCGGCCCCTGACCGTGCTCTCGCGCGTCAGCAGGCTGGCGCGCCACCTCGACCTCGCGCGCCGCGGCGCGTTCGCCCGGCACGGGCTCGAGACCTGGGAGTTCGACGTGCTCGCGGCGCTGCGGCGGGCCGGGGAGCCCTACCGGATGTCCCCCGGCGCGCTGCTCACCCAGACGCTCGTGACGAGCGGCACCATGACCAACCGCATCGACCGCCTCGCCGAGCAGGGGCTCGTCGAGCGGCGGCCGTCTCCGGACGACCGGCGGGGTGTCCTCGTCCAGCTCACTCCGGCAGGGCTGCAGCGGGTCGACGACGCGTTCGCCGACCTCCTGGACGTCGAGCGCGGCCTCATCGGCGACCTGCCGGAAGCCGACCGCGAGCGCCTGGCGGAGCTGCTGCGCGACGTGCTCACCCTGTTCGACGCGTCCTGAGGCCTCGCCGCGTCCTGAGGCACCGCGGCGACGTCAGCCGCGGCCGACGTGCTCGCCGAGGCGGTCCAGCCGACGCTCCGCCGGGAGGCGGTGGCGGTCCAGCCAGGCCCGGGCCGTCGCGGTGCCGTCAGGCGTGAGGCGGAACGTCCGCACGCGGCCCGTCTTCTCCGAGACGACGACGCCCGCGCGCTCGAGGACGCCCAGGTGCTGCACCACGGTCGGCAGCGACATCGCGAACGGCTCCGCGAGCGTGCTCACCGACGCGGGACCGCGGGCGAGCCGCTCGACGACGGCCCGCCGCGTGGCGTCGGCCAGCGCCTGGAACACCCGGTCCAGGTCCTCGCCCGCGCCGGGCGCCACCTGCGCGGTCACGGCTCAGCCCGCGGTCTCGGCGGCCTCGAGCCAGGCGAGCTCGAGCTCCTCGCGCTCGGCCGCGAGCGCGCGCAGCTCGGCGTCCAGCGCGGTGACGGCCTGGTGGTCGGTCGCCTGGGCGGCCATGCGGGCGTGCAGGTCGGCCTCCAGCGCGCTGATCCGCTGCAGGCGGCGCTCGATGCGCTGCACCTCCTTGCGGGCGGTGCGCACGTCGGCCGCGGACGGCCCCGGCGCGGTCGGCGCCGCGGTGCCCCCTGCGGGAGCGGCCGACGCGGCCGACGCGGCGGCGGCCGTCCCCACCGCGGACGTGCTGCCCGCGCCGCTCGCCGTGAGCGCGGCCCGCCGCAGCTCCAGGTACTCCTCGACCCCGCCGGGCAGGTCGCGCAGCAGGCCGTCCCCGAGGAGCGCCACCTGCCGGTCGCACACGCGCTCGAGCAGGTACCGGTCGTGCGAGACGACGATGAGCGTGCCGGGCCAGCCGTCGAGCAGGTCCTCGACCGCCGCGAGCGTGTCGGTGTCGAGGTCGTTGGTGGGCTCGTCGAGCAGCAGCACGTTGGGCTCGGCGACGAGCAGGCGCAGCAGCTGCAGCCGGCGGCGCTCGCCGCCGGACAGCTCCCGCACGAGGGTGCGGGCGCGTTCGCGCGTGAACCCGAGCCGCTCGACGAGCTGCGCCGCGGTGAGCTCCTTGCCGCCGACCACCACGGTGCGCTTCTCGCGCTCGACGGCCTCGACGACGTTGAGGCCGGCGAGCTCGTCGAGGTCCTCGACGTCCTGGCGCAGCTCGGCGACGCGCACGGTCTTGCCGCGCTTCACGCGTCCCGACGTGGGGGTCGCGCGCCCGGAGAGCAGGCGCAGCAGCGTCGTCTTGCCGGCGCCGTTGACGCCGACGACGCCGTACCGGTCCCCGGGGCCGAGGCGCCACGTCACGTCGTCGAGCAGGACGCGGCCGTCGGGCAGCGTGAACGTCACGTCCTCGAGGTCGAGGACGTCCTTGCCGAGGCGCGCGGTGGCGGTCCGGGCGAGCGCGAGCGAGTCGCGCGGCGGCGGCTCGTCGGCGATGAGCGCCGACGCGGCGTCGATGCGGAACTTCGGCTTGGACGTCCGTGCCGGCGCGCCGCGCCGCAGCCACGCGAGCTCCTTGCGCATCAGGTTCTGGCGCTTGGTCTCGACGGTCGCCGCCTGCTGGTCGCGCTCCGCACGGGCCAGGACGTACGCGGCGTACCCGCCCTCGTACTGGTCGACCACGCCGTCGTGGACCTCCCACGTGCGGGTGCACACGGCGTCGAGGAACCACCGGTCGTGCGTGACGACGACGAGCGCGCCGCCGCCGCGCGCGTACCGGTCGACCAGGTACGACGCGAGCCACGCGACGCCCTCGACGTCGAGGTGGTTGGTCGGCTCGTCGAGCACGAGGACCTCGTCGTCGCGCACGAGCAGGGCGGCGAGCGCGACGCGGCGGCGCTGCCCGCCGGACAGCTCCGCGAGCGGCACGTCGAGCGCGACGTCGGCGAGCAGCCCGGCGTGCACGGAGCGGATCCGGTAGTCGGAGGCCCACTCGTGCGCGTCGGCGTCACCGTGGACGGCCTCGAGCACGGTGCCGGCCATGAGCTCGTCGCGCTGGTCGAGCAGGGCGATCCGCGTGCCGCCGACGCGCGTGACGCGACCGGAGTCGGGGGCCTGCCGTCCGGACAGGACGCGCAGCAGGGTGGACTTGCCGGCGCCGTTGGGGCCGACGACGCCGATGCGTTGGCCGTCGTCGACGCCGAGGCTGACCCCGTCGAGGAGGGTGCGGGTACCGAGGGTGAGGTGGACGCTGTCGGCGCCGAGCAGGTGGGACATAGGTGGCTCAGCCTGCCAGGTACGCCGCCAGGGTGTCGAAGATGCCGCGCATGCCCTCCTCGCGGCCCGCCGGGTCGTCGAGGCCGTCGAGGTGGGCGCCCTGCTCGGTGTACCGCAGCGACGTGCGGTTCTCACCGTCGGCCGCGAGCTCGTAGGTCGCCAGCGACGTGGAGATGTGGGCGCCGTCGAGCCACATGTCGTAGGTCAGGACGATCCGCTGCGCCTCGACGAGGTCGGTGTAGGTCGCGACGTACCGGCTGACCGGGCCCCCGTGGAACTCGCCCTCGCTCACGGCGGTCCCGCCGACGCGGAAGTCGTCGGTGTCCTCGACGGTCGTCCAGTCGTCGCTCGTGCCGAACCACTCGTGCTTCTGGACGGGGTCGGCGAAGGCCTCCCAGACGCGGGCGACGGGGACGTCGAAGGAGCGCTCGACGACGAAGGTCGAGTGGACGGTCGAGCGGGACGTGGTGGTGCTCATGGTGACCTCCGGGCGCAACACTTAGGTGATTACCTAAGTGTTGCGCCCGGTGACCAGCCCGTCAAGAGCCGGGCCGGGCCGGGGTTCACCGCCTCAGGACGCGAGGTTGCGCGCCGCGCGTGCGCCCAGCGCGATGCCGACCGCCACCGACACGTTGAGCGACTCCGCCGACGAGCGCATCGGGATCGACACGGTCCGCGCACCCTCCGTCAGCTCCGCCGACGCGCCCCGCTTCTCGCTGCCGAACACGAGCAGCAGCCGCTGTGCGAGCCCCGCCAGGTCCGCCGTCACGAGCTCGCCGCCCGCGTCGAACGCGACGCTCGGCAGGTCCAGCTCCCGCAGGCCGACAACGGCCTCCTCGCGGGACGCCAGCACCACCGGCAGCGAGAACACGTAGCCGCGGCTCGCACGCACGACGCGCCGGTCCAGCGGGTGCGCCAGGTCGCTGTCGACGAGCACGACGCCCGCCGCGCCCAGCGCGTACGCCGTGCGCACCGCCGCGCCGATGTTGCCCACGATGCGCACGCCGTCGAGCACGACGACGTCGCCCGGGCGCTCCGCGAGGTCCGCGAGCTGCGCGGGCCGCGGCGTCTTGGCGACGCCCACGACGTCGGGCTTGCGGTCGCCGCGGAACAGCTCGTTCCACAGCGGGGTGGCGATCTCCTGCACCGTCACGCCACGGGTACGGGCGGCCGCGCCCAGCTCCGGGCCCACGTCGGCACCCTCGACCGCGTAGATCCCGAGGATCTCCACGCCCGCGGTCAGCGCGTGCGCGAGCGGCTCCGGGTCCTCCACGAGCAGGGTGCGGGTGGCCGCCCGCGGGCGGCGCACGAGGTCGTCGATCCGCTGGACCTGCGGGTCCGAGCGGGACGAGATCACGTCGGTCATCGGTGCATCTCCTGGTGTTCGATGTGCAGGCGGGGGCCTGCACCCTCCCGACCCTGCCACACCTGGGCCGGGCGCCCCGCCGCGGGTCGCCACGTGACACTGTGACGTCCGCGGCGCGGGGCGCCCGTCCTCAGCCCGCGGTGCCGGCGCGCAGCACCTCGCCGACCTTGACCCGGGCGCCCATGCGCAGCAGGGACCGCTCGTAGATCCGCGCCGCCACCGCGATCACGAGGGCGCACGCCGCCGCGAGCACCGCCAGCGACAGCAGCGGCTCCCACCACGCCGCCTCACCGAGGAACAGCCGCACGGGCATCCCGACCGGCGCCGAGAACGGCACGTACGACATGACGGTCAGGACGACCGTGTTGTCGTTGAAGAAGACGATGAGGAAGTACGGCAGCATCGTCAGCCACATCGCGGGCTGCAGCACGACACCGGTGTCCTCGATGCGCGAGACCAGGGACGCGCTGGCGGCGAACACCGAGGCGAGCAGGACGAAGCCGAGCGCGAAGAACACGACGAACCACACGACGGGCATGCCGATCATCGTCAGCAGGTCGTCCTGCCCGGTGACGACCAGCGCCAGCACCGAGACCGCGGCGATCGCCGCCGTCTGCCCCAGCGCCAGCGCCGAGTTGCCGAGGATCTTGCCCGCGAGCAGCGCCCGCGCGGGGACCGCGGAGAGCAGGATCTCGACGATCCTGGTCTGCTTCTCCGTCACGGTGTTCTGCGCGATCGTGGCGCCGAAGCCGATGGCCGACATCATGAACACCAGGCCGAACGCGAACGTCACGACGTAGCGGACGCCGCCGTCGGCGGCCGCGGGGTCGAGCAGCACGACCTCCGGCGCCTGGGTGAGCGCGCCCAGGAGCGCGCCCGGCGCACCGTCCATCGCCAGCACCTCGACGCCGAGCGGTCCGTCGCCGGGCACGACGGCGGCGTCCACGTCGCCGTCCCGCACGGCCTGCTCGGCCGCGGCCCGGTCGGGCACGTCGCTCAGCGCCAGTCCGTCGGTCGTGGGGAGCTCCCCCGCGACGGACTCGACCACCGCGACGGGCACGTCGCCGCTCTCGCGACCAGCGAGGAACGAGCTCAGGACGATCGCCGCGAGGACACCCACCAGGAGCACCGCGGTGGAGACGAGGAACGACTTCGTGCGGACCTGCGACGTGATCTCGCGCTCGGCGACGAGGAGCGCGGCGCGCCCCAGCGACAGCGGCGTGGGGGCCGGGGTTCGGGCGTTCATCAGGCCACCTCTTCCAGGTCGGGCTCGTCGGCGACGACGTCGCGGAAGATCTCCGCGAGGGACGGCCGCAGGGGTGTGAAGGCGTGCACCGGGCCCCGCGTGAGCGCGGACGTCAGCACGTGCTGCGCGACCTCCTGCGACGCCTCGAACACCGCGGACCCGGCGGCGAGCTCGTCGACCCGCACGCCGGGCACGTCCCGCAGCCAGCCCATGTCGCCGGCGGCGACGATCTCGTGGCGCTCCTGGCCGAACCGGGTGCGCAGCTCCTCGCGCGTCCCGGCAGCCGCGACCTTGCCGCCCGCGATGATGACGAGGTCGTCGCACAGCCGCTCCACGACGTCGAGCTGGTGCGACGAGAACAGGACGGGCGCGCCCTGCGCGGCACGCTCGGCGAGCACGCCCTGCACGACCTCGACGGCCATCGGGTCCAGCCCGGAGAACGGCTCGTCGAGGATGAGGATCTCCGGGTCGTGCACGAGCGCCGCCGCGACCTGCGCGCGCTGCTGGTTGCCCAGCGACAGGCTCTCCACCGGGTCCTTCGCGCGTGGCGCCAGGCCCAGGCGCTCGACGAGGGCCTCGGCGCGGTCGGCCGCGCCCTGCTTGTCGAAGCCGTGCAGCCGCGCCAGGTACGTCAGGTGCTCGACCAGCTGCATCTTCGGGTAGAGCCCGCGCTCCTCCGGCATGTACCCGAAGCGCGCGCGCTGCGCACCGGCGACCGGCGCGCCGTCGACCGTGACGGTCCCCCCGTGCGCCGCCAGCACACCGAGGATGATGCGCATCGTCGTCGTCTTCCCGGCGCCGTTGCCGCCGACGAACCCCGTGAGCCTGCCTCGACCGACCGTGAAGCTCACGTCGTCGAGCACGAGCCGGTCGCCGAACGACCGGCTGATCCCGTGCAGCTCGAGCATCGTCCCTCCCCTGCGCGTCACCGTCCGGGTGCCCCGGACGTCCTGGCAACGACGCTAGGCGGTGGGCGGGCCCGAGGGCTCAGGCGCCCGGCCGATCCTGCGTCTCCGTCCCGGGACGGAGACGCGAGGCCTCAGCCGGTCAGCCCGTGCTCGTGCGCGTACACGACGGCCTGCACGCGGTCCCGCAGCGCCAGCTTCGCCAGCACGTTCGACACATGGGTCTTGACGGTCGCGCGGCTGACGAAGAGCTCGGCGGCGATCTCGTCGTTGTTGAGCCCGCGGGCGATCAGCGTCAGCACCTCCTGCTCGCGCTCGGTCAGCGGCACGACGGGTCGAGGTGCGGGTCGAGCGGGTCGACGGTCGGCCACCGCGCGCGCGATGACGGCCCGCGTCACCTCCGGCGACAGCAGCCCCTCACCGGCCGCGGCGCTCAGGACGGCCTCCGTGAGCTGCTCCGGCCGCGACGTCTTGAGCAGGTAGCCGACCGCCCCGGCGTGCAGGGCCTCGACGAGGTAGTCCTCGCGGTTGAAGGTCGTCAGGACGACGACCGCCGCGAGCAGGTCGGGGTCGGCCACGATGCGGCGCGTCGCCTCCAGCCCGTCCATGTCCGGCATCTGCACGTCCATGCACACGACGTCGGGACGCGTCGCGCGCACGACCTCGAGGGCCTGCGTCCCGGTGCCGGCCTCGCCGACCACCTCGATGCCCGGGTGCGCCGACAGGATCGTGCCGATGCCCGCCCGCAGCAGCGCCTGGTCGTCCACGAGCACGACCCGCACGGTCGCCGTCATCCCTGCTCCTGCGTCCCGAGGTGGCCGTCCGGCACCTGTCCCCGGCGGCCGGACGCGCGGGGGTCCGACACCGCCAGCGGCAGCCGCACCCGCACCACGAACCCGCCGGACCGGCGCCGCGTCGCCTCGAACGTCCCGCCGTCGGCGGCCACCCGCTCGCGCATCCCGACGATCCCCAGCCCGGACGACGGGACCGCACCCGTGCGGCGCCCCGTGCCGCCGTCGTCGGACACCTCGAGCTCGACGTCGTCGGCCAGCCAGCGCAGCCGCACGTCGGCGCGCGCACCCTGCCCGGCGTGCTTGCGCGTGTTCGTCAACGCCTCCTGCGCGATCCGGTACAGGTTGAGCGACGCCAACGGCCGCAGCCGGTGCGGCTCGCCGACCTCCTGGTACACGACCTGCAGCCCGCCGGCCCGCGCCCGCTCGACGAGCCCCGGCAGGCCCCCGACGTCGAGGGACGCGAGCGCGTCGTCGGACGACGCCCCGGCCGCCCCGCCGCCGGTCGCGCCGGGGGCGTCGCGCAGCATGCCCAGGATCCCGTGCAGCTCGCGCACGGCCTCCCGCGCGGCCTCCTCGACGTGGCCCAGCGCGTCCGCGGCACGCACCGGGTCCGACGCCAGGACGGTGCGCGCGGCCGCGGCCTGCACGCCCATGAGCGAGACGTGGTGCGCGACCGCGTCGTGCAGCTCGCGCGCGAGGCGCAGGCGCTCGAGCGCGACGGCCTGCTCCTCCGCGCGCCGCCGCTCGACGACCAGCAGGTGCGTGCGCCACGCCGTGCGTGCCCGCTCGCGCGACGAGCGCCACGCGTGCTCGCCGAAGAACCACGAGCCGGCGAAGTACAGGACGTTGGTCAGCAGCTGCAGCAGCGTGAACGACACGAACGGCGAGAACACCCCCGCCTGGTCCGGCAGGTGCTCGGCCGTCTCCGGGTCGGTCGCCACCCAGAACAGGGCCACGAAGAGCCACACGATCATCGCGACGACCACGACCGCGCGGACCGTGGTGGCGCGGCGGCGGTCCGTCTCCCAGGCGCCGACCGTGTACATCGCGCAGAACAGCGCGATGTTGGAGACCAGCGTCTCGGGGACGTACAGGACCTGCGCGCCGATGAACGCGGCGGCCACGACGCACAGCACGACGCTCGGCCACCGGCGGCGCACGGCGAGCGGGAGGGTGACGGCCGCGAGCAGGAGCGCGCCGAGCCATCCCGGTGCCGGCTCCTCGTACATGCCCGCGACCCGCGCGAGGACCATCGACAGCAGCGCACCCAGGTAGAGCGCACCGGCCAGCAGCGCGTCCCAGCGCAGGGCGTCACGGTCCGGCGCGGGGCGCACCCAGCCCGGGGCGTCGGGGTCCGACGGCACGACCGGCACGACCTGCCCGGCACCCGCCGGGCGGACGACGCCCACCGCACCGGCGCCCGCGTCCGTCGTCGACACGTCCACGCTCACTCCGCGGTGACGACCCGCGCGCCGGCGACGGGTCCGGTCGCCGTCAGCACGCGGTCGGCCACGCCGGAGGCGGTGAAGGCCGCGGCGACCGCGAGCGCGTGCTTCCTGCTGCGCGTGAGCGCCGCGACCGTCGGGCCGGAGCCCGAGACCACCACGCCGAGGGCGCCGGCGTCCGTCGCGACGGCGAGCGGCTCCGCCAGGCCGGGGTCGAGCTCCAGGGCGGCGGTCTCGAGGTCGTTGTGCAGCGCGGCACCGAGCGCGGCCGGGTCGCCCGCGAGCAGCGCCTGCATGAGCGGGACGTCCTGCTCGTCGTCCAGCGGTGCCACGTCCGGGTGGCGCAGCTCGTCGTACGCGCCGTAGACGGCGGCCGTCGACAGCCCGCGGTCCTGCACGGCGAACGCCCAGTGGAACTCGCCTCGGCTGAGCGCCGGCGTCAGCAGGTGCCCGCGCCCCTGCCCCACGGCGGTGTGCCCGACCAGCGAGAACGGGACGTCGGACCCCAGCTCGGCCGCGAGCTCCAGCAGCTCGTCCCGCGTCAGCCCGGTGCGCCACAGGGCGTCGCACGCGACGAGCGCGGCCGCCGCGTCGGCCGACCCGCCGGCCATCCCGCCGGCCACGGGCACGCCCTTGACGAGGTGTAGGTGCACGGCGTCGTCGACACCGGTACGCCGGGCCACCGCCCGCGCGGCGCGCAGCGCCAGGTTGGTCTCGTCCGTCGGCACGGCCTCGGACTGCGGGCCGCTCACGCTGACGCCGAACTCCTCGGCAGGCGTCGCGACGACCTCCTCGTAGACCGACACGGCCTGGAAGACGGTCGACACCGGGTGGTAGCCGTCGGTGGCCCGCGGGCCGACGCGCAGCGAGAGGTTGACCTTGCCGGGGGCGCGCACGCGCACGGCGCGCTCGGGGAGGTCGTCCAGGGGGGTCAGCGTCACGGGGCCACTGTGCCAGGTCCGGACGGCACGGGCCGTGCAGCGTGCAACGCCTCGGCGATCCGCGCGAACCCGACGACGTCGACCTGCTCCCCGCGCACCTGCGGGTCCAGGCCCGCCGCCCGCACGGCGACCTCGGCCGCCGCGGACGACCCCGCGACGCCGGCGAGGGCGGAGCGCAGCATCTTGCGGCGCTGCGCGAACGCGGCGTCGACGACCGCGAACACCTCCTGCCGCGACACGGTGGCGGCCGGGGGCTCGCGGCGGTCGAGACGCACGAGCGCGGAGTCGACGTGCGGTGCGGGCCAGAACACCGCACGTCCGACGGTCGCGGTGCGGCGGGCCGCCGCGTACCAGGCGACCTTGGCCGACGGCACGCCGTACGTGCGGCTGCCCGGGGGCGCCACGAGCCGGTCGGCGACCTCGGCCTGCACCATGACGAGCCCGCGCTCGAGCGAGTCGAACCGCTCGAGGAACGTCAGGAGCACGGGGACGGAGACGTTGTACGGCAGGTTGGCGACGAGCGCCGTGGGCGCCGGCCCCGGCAGCTCGGTCACCGTCAGGGCGTCCTGCGTCACGATGGTCAGGCGCGCGCGGCCGTCGCCGTCCCGCAGCACGACGACCGGGGCCGGCGCGTCGGGGGCACCGGCCGCGTCGGTGCCGACGTCGGTGTCGGTGTCGGTGTCGAGCGTGAGGCCGGGGACGTGGGCGGCGACGGTCCCGGGCAGGAGGCGCGCGAGCACGGGGTCGATCTCGACCGCGACCACGTCGGCACCGGCCTCGAGCAGGCCGAGCGTGAGCGACCCGAGCCCGGGCCCGACCTCGACGACCCGCTCACCCGCGGTCACGCCCGCCTGGCGCACGATCTTGCGGACCGTCCCGCCGTCGAGCACGAAGTTCTGACCGAGGGTCTTGGTGGGCCGGATCCCGGCGCGCTGCGCGAGCGCACGGATCTCCGCGGGCCCGAGCAGGGTGATCGCCGACATGGCCACCGAGCCTACGTCCCCCCCGACCCACCCCCTTCCCACCCCACCCCGGGCGCGAGAGAGCAATCCAGCTGAGGCACGGCTCACCGTGGCGAACTGGATCGCTCTCTCACAGGAAGGGGGGAGGGCTGGATCGGCCTCGGAGAGGTCGATCCAGCCCTCGGTGGTGCGTCAGCCGAAGAGGTTCTTGCCGCAGTGCGGCCACTGGCCGGCGCCCGAGCGGTTGTAGAGCATCTTCGCGCGGGCGGTCTGCTCGTCGGCGGAGGCCTGCGACGGGAGACCCGCGCCGCCGACGGCCTGCCACGTGGCGACCGAGAACTGGTAGAGCCCGTGGTACTTGCCGGTGGACGACACGGCGTCCGGGCGGCCGCCGGACTCGCACCTGGCCAGCGCGGCCCAGTTGAGCGAGTCCGCGCTGCCGCCGGCGGCGATGGGACCGGCCGCGGCGGACGAGCCGGACGACGAACGGGCCGACGACGCGGCGGGCGCCGGGGCCGGGGCGACGGGGCGCGCCTTGGTGCCGACCTTGACGATCTCCTCGACCGGACCCTGCGTGATGCCGTCGCTGACGGGCTCGCGCGTCTCCTCGACGCCGTCGACCGTGGTCACGCGCTCGACGACCGTGCGCACGCCCGGCACGCCGGCCTGCGCGACGACCTTCTGGCCGGTGAAGCGGCTCGCGTCGTCCTCGGTGCGCGACGTGAACGGCACCTCCGACATCGTCGCGACGTCCTGCACCACGACGCGCTGCACGACCACCTGGACGACCCCGTTGCCGGAGCGCTGCACCTGGACGCGGTCCAGCGGCTGCAGCACGACCGCGAGCCCGTCGAGGACCTCGCCGACCGTGGCGTCGGCCTCGGGGACGTCGAGCACGGTCCCGTCGACCAGCACCTCGGCGCGGCCGTCCAGGGCCAGGTCGAGCGGCAGCTCGGCGCGGTCGGCGGAGCGCGACGCGACGAGGGCGACCGAACCGGCGCGGTCGGCGAGCGTGTCGAGCGCCTCGTCGGCGCTGAGCGCGGTGGTCCAGACGACCTGACGGTTGCCGTCGATCATCACGACGAGCGCGGTCGCGTGCCGCACGACGATCTCGGCACCGTCGGCCAGAGCGCCCTGGTGGGACACGCTGTCGCGGTCACCGACCTCGACGTCCTGGTCGGCGAGCAGCCCGTCGACCGAGCCGGCGAACGTGCTGACACGCGTGACCTCGCCGTCGACGTCGAGCGCGACGGTCTTGTGGGCCTGCGCGTAGGCGGTGCCCCCGGCGGCGACGACCAGCACGGCGGTGCCAGCGGCGACGAGCGGCCAGCGGCGGCGCGACGCGCGGGCCGCGGGACCCTGCTCCGGTCCGGCGTCGGGCTGCGGTGCCGTGGCGGACGATGCCGCCGACGACGTCGGACCGGTGTGGCGGGTAAAGAACTGCACGAGGCTCCAGCCGTCGTCGAGACCGGGCACAGGGAGAGGCGGGACGCTCCGCGGTGACGAGCACCCGGACGTCCGCCACGGAGGGATCCCCGATCCGGCGGTCGCGGTGGCCGTGGGACGGCCGACCGTGCGTCACCTGAACGGCCGGGCTCTCACCCTTTCGTGCAATAGCGACACGCGACCGTAACGGATTTACGGCGACAGTTCCAACCCCTGCGAGCGGAGACGAAGGTCACAGCACGGACGGCGCGCCGCAGGCGACGCGCCGTCGTGGAACGAACGTGGAGGTCAGTACCAGTTCTTGGCCTGCGAGTGCGCCCACGCGCCGCAGGGAGTCCCGTACCGACCGGCGATGTAGTTCAGCCCCCAGGTGATCTGGGTAGCCGGGTTCGTCCGCCAGTCGTCGGCCACCGACGCCATCTTCGAGCCCGGCAGCGACTGGGGGATGCCGTAGGCGCCCGAGGACTTGTTCTCGGCGTTCCAGCGCCAGCCGCTCTCCTTGTTCCACAGCGAGAGCAGGCAGGCGAACTGGTCGTCGCCCCAGCCGCGGGCCGCGGCCATCTCCTTGCCCATCGCCTGCGCCGTCCCCGGTTCCACGGCGACCGTCGCCGGGTCCGGCAGCTCCGCCGTCCCGACGCGCGTCACCTGGTCGACGGGCGGCACGGTGACGACCGACGCGAGCACGGTGCGGCCCACCACCACGCCACCGACCACGTCGAGCGCGTAGGTCGTCGTGCGCTGCCCGGCGCGCCCGGTCGACTGCACGACCCGGTTGCCCTTGACGAGCGTCGGGTCCTCGATCTCCTGGACCGCGAACGGCACCGCCTCGGTCACGGTCTCACCGGACGTGGCCGCGCGCGTGACCAGCACGACGAGGCCGTCGACGGCCGCCGCGTCGAGCGGCACGGAGACCTGGTCGGCCTCCTCGAGCACGAGCCCGATCTCGCGCAGCGCGTCCCGCACGGTCGAGCCGCTCGTCACGCCGTCGATGACCTGCCCGTCGACCACGAGGTGCACGGTCTTCTGCGTCGAGACCCGCAGCACGTCACGCCCGACGCTCGCCGAGCGCGACGCCGACAGGCGCACCCCGTCCCGCAGCCCGAGCTCCTCGACCGCCTCGCCCACCGTCAGCGCCGTCGTCCAGACCGTGCGCTCCTGCCCGTCGACCTCGACCGCGATCTCGCGGCCGTGCCGGACGACCACCTGACCCGTGCGCGCCACCGGCTGGTCGAGCCCCGGTGCGACGAGGTCACCCTGGGACACCTCGATGCCGCCCGCGTCGAGCACGTCGGCCACCGTGCGACCGAAGGCCTGCACCTGCACCTCACGCCCGTCGACGTCGACGGTGACGTCCTTGTGCATCGCGGCGAACGCGGTGGTCCCGCCCGCGACGAGCGCGAGCACGACCGCCTGCGCGGCGGTGCGGGCGGCCCGGTCGCGCGCGCGTGCCGCGCGGCGGCCGGAGACCTGGTCGTGACCGGTCACGGTGTCCTTCGGGTCGGCGGGAGGGACGCTGCCCTGAAGTTCTCTTCGGCACCCGGAGCCCCGCCCTTGACGGGCGCAGCACGGCTGCCGGGACAGACCGTAACCGACTCGTGACCCTCGCGACCAGCGGGGGGCGCACGCCGCGACGGCTCACCAGTCGCCGTACACCCCCACCGAGACGGCACTGACCTGCGCACACACCTCGGCGAGCGACCTGCCGGTGGCCTCGGCGACCGTGCGCACCGTCCCCGGCAAGAGGTACGGCGCGTTGGGCCGACCCCGGTGCGGGTGGACCGTCAGGTAGGGCGCGTCGGTCTCGACGAGCACGAGCGAGGCAGGCAGCAGCCGCAGCGCCGCCCGCAGCTCCTCGTTGGCGGGGAAGGACACGGGTCCCGCGAAGGAGCAGTACCAGCCCTCGTCGGCGCACACGCGCGCCAGGCCGGTCCCGCCCGAGAAGCAGTGGAACACCGTGCGCTCGGGCGCGCCGTCGCGACGCAGCACGTCGACGACCTCGTCGTGCGCGTCCCGGTCGTGGATCTGCAGCGCCAGGCCGAGCTCCTTGGCGAGCGCGACGTGCGCCCGGAAGGCCTCGCGCTGGACCTCGCGGCCCCGGGGCCCGGCGCGGTAGTGGTCCAGGCCGGTCTCCCCGATCGCCCGCACGCGCGGGTTCGCGCGTGCGACGGCCGCGACCGCGGCGAGCGCCTCGTCGAGCGGCACGTCGTGCCGGGGCTGCGGGTCGGGCTCGAGCCCGTCCGGTGCGACCTCGCGGACGCCCGCGTGCAGCACCGCCTCGTTGGGGTGGATCGCGACGGCCCCCAGCAGCGCCGGGTGGGCCCGCACGGCCGCGTCGGTCCAGGAGACGGCGTCGAGGTCGCAGCCGACCTGCACCATGCGGGTCACGCCGACGGCCGCCGCGCGCGCCACGTGCGCGGCGACGTCCGGGGGCGTCGCCGCGGCGTCGTCCACGTCGCCGTCCCAGCCGCCCGCCCGCCAGCCGACCACCGACTCGAGGTGCGTGTGGTTGTCGACGACGGGCGACGGCAGGGGCTCGGGCGACGGCGGCCAGCCCGTCTCACGACGCTTGCGGGCCACGGGTCAGGGCTGCCGGAGCCGCTCGAGCTCCTCCTCGACGATGGAGTCGTCGAGCTTGGTGAAGATCGGCGTGGGCTTGTCGACCTTCGTGCCCGGCACGACCGCCTTCGGCTGCCACGTCCCGCGGACCGACGTGTAGTCGCCCGTGATGACGGGGTAGTGCCGGCTGTCGTCGTCGAGGTCGGTGACCTCCTCGATGCGGGGCTGCGGCGAGAACGTCCCCGTGCCGCCCAGCGCCTCGTGGACCTGCTGCGCGGAGTGCGGCAGGAACGGCGCGAGCAGCGTGTTGAGGTCGCTCACGGCCTGCGTCGTGGTGTGCAGCACCGTCGCCAGACGCTCGGGGTCGGTCTTGAGCTTCCACGGCTCGGTCTCCGAGACGTACCGGTTCGCCTCCGTCACGACGCGCATGGCCTCCTGGAGCGCCTGCCGCTGCCGGTGGACGCCGACGAGCTCACCGACGCGGCCGAAGGCGGTCGTGATCTCGGCGCTCAGCGCCTCGTCGACGGGCAGCCGGTGCCCCGGTGCGGGGATCTCGCCGAAGTTCTTGTGCACCATGCTCGCCGTGCGGTTGACCAGGTTGCCCCAGCCCGCGACCAGCTCGTCGTTGGTGCGGCGCTTGAACTCCGCCCACGTGAAGTCGACGTCCTGCATCTCCGGACCGGCGACCGAGATGTAGTACCGCAGGGCGTCGGGCTGGTAGCGCGCGAGCATGTCGCGGACGAGGATGACCACGCCGCGCGACGTCGAGAACTGCTTGCCCTCGACGTTGAGGAACTCGCTTGAGACGACCTCGGTCGGCAGGTTGAGCGACCCGTACGCGCCGGGCTCCCCGCCGCGCGAGCCCTTGCCGTCGTAGCCCAGCAGCTCGGCCGGCCAGATCTGCGAGTGGAACGTGATGTTGTCCTTGCCCATGAAGTAGTACGACAGGGCCTCGGGGTCGTTCCACCACTGGCGCCACGCGTCCGGGTCGCCGCTGCGCCGCGCCCACTCGATCGACGCCGACAGGTACCCGATGACCGCGTCGAACCACACGTACAGACGCTTGGTCGGGTTCTGCTCCCACCCGTCGAGCGGCACGGGGATGCCCCAGTCGATGTCACGCGTCATGGCGCGCGGACGCACGTCGTCGAGCAGGTTCAGGGAGAACTTCAGGACGTTCGGGCGCCACTCGGTGCGCGTGCGCAGCCAGTCCCCGAGCGCGTCGACGAACGCCGGCAGGTCGAGGAAGAAGTGCTCGGACTCCACGAACTTCGGCGTCTCGCCGTTGATCTTGCTCTTCGGGTTGATGAGCTCGATCGCGTCGAGCTGGTTGCCGCAGTTGTCGCACTGGTCGCCGCGCGCGCCGTCGTAGCCGCAGATCGGGCACGTGCCCTCGATGTAGCGGTCCGGCAGCGTGCGGCCCGTCGACGGGCTCACCGCGCCCTTCGTGGTCCGCTCGATCATGTAGCCGTTCTTGTGCACCGTGCGGAACATCTCCTGCACCACGGCGTAGTGGTTGCGCGTGGTGGTGCGCGTGAACAGGTCGTACGACAGCCCGAGTGCCGTCAGGTCCTCGGCGATCACGCGGTTGTAGCGGTCCGCGAGCTCCTGGGGGCTCACGCCCTCCTTGTCGGCCTGCACGAGGATGGGCGTGCCGTGCTCGTCGGTGCCCGAGACCATGAGCACGTCGTGGCCCGCCATGCGCATGTACCGGCTGAAGACGTCGGAGGGGATGCCGAAGCCGGCGACGTGACCGATGTGGCGGGGGCCGTTGGCGTAGGGCCAGGCCACGGCCGACAGGATGCGGGACATGGGTCGATCCTAGGTGCGACGTCCCTCGTCGCCGTCCGGGTTTCCGCGCTCCGGACGCGGCTCGGCCGGCTCCTCGGGTGCCTCGACGTCCTCGCGCCACCCGCGCCGGCCCAGGTCGACGAACCGCGCGGTCCCCTCCGAGACGTCCCACGACCGCTCGTGGGCCTCCTCCTCGTCGAGGCGCAGGGCCTCCTCACCGGCGATCGCCTCGGCCTCGACCGACGTGCCGTCCTCCTCCGCCTCCGCCAGCGTGGGCGGCAGCCGGCGCCGGGTGGCGACGTCCTCGTCGGGCGGGACGTCCACGTCGTCGGTCTCGTCGGGCGTGCGCAGACGCAGCGGCTGGGTGTCGTCCGGCTCGAACGGGCGCTCGCGCGTCGGCCACACGACGACGGGCTCCGCCCACCGGTCCGGCGGCCCGTCACCGGCACGGCCGCCCGCGGCCACGCGGCGCGGGTCCCCGACCTCGCGGGTCCCGCCCGCGGGCGTCGTCGTGGGCGCCTCCGCGACCGCGACGGCACCGGCCTCGCGCGACGGCACGCGTGCCGGGGGCACCGACGGGGGCGGGCCGTCGGGACGGCGCAGGCGCCCGCGGTGCGACGGGCGCGGGCCGGCGTCGTCCTCGCCGTCGGACGGCGGCGTCGTGACGGGCGTGAAGATCAGGGCGCACAGGTCGCGGTACGTCGCGTCCGGGCGCGCCACCCACCCGATCTGCCGCAGCGCCTGGTCCTGCCCCGCGGACTCGAGGAGGAACTGGCCGTAGCCGAGCATCTGCCCCAGGACGGACCGCGAGTACCGCATGTCCGTCACCTTCATGAGCGGCATCATGCCGACCTGGTGGGTGACGAGCCCGGTCAGCAGGAGCATCCGCTTGTCGGTGGCGACGAACCACTCCACGCGCCACAGCAGCAGGTACCACCCGAACCTCGCGAGCGCCGCGAGCCACAGCCACCACACCACGAGGGCGCCGTCCCCCACGGTCGGCTGCAGCACGTACGTCAGCCAGCCGCAGACCGCGAACACCCCGGCGGCGACCAGCGCCGGCTCGAGGAGCTTGGCCCAGTGCCGCCGCGTCGCCAGGACGACGCGCTCGCTCGGCAGCACGTACCGGCGCAGCAGCCGGTGGGACATGACGATGCGGGTCGCGTGGTCCGTCGTCACGTCGTCACCTCCCGCCCGTCGTCGCGCCGCGACGTCGCCGCGGCGCGGTCCGTCAGTCCGCCAGGTTGCTGAAGAAGCGCGCGAAGCCCGAGAACACGCTGTAGACGAAGTCCCCGATGCCCTCGACCACCGACGCCGCACGGTCGGGGTTCGTCGCCACGGCGTAGATGAGGAAGATCACGACGATCCACATGAGGATGCTCTTGGCCCTCGCCGGCATGTCGGCTCCCTGTCGTGTGCTCGTCGTCGCGTGTCGTGCTGGTGATCACCGCCGCCATCGTCGTCCGGCCGGTCACCGACGAGCCGCGGGACGACCGTCGGACGGCGCACACAGTACCGACCCGGACGATTCTCCCGAACCGCACACGCCGGGAGAGCCGCGACTCTCAGTCCGCTCTCACGGTGACGCGCAGGACGCGGTCGTCCCCGGGCTCCGGATCACCGCGGCCGTCGGTGTTGTTCGTCAGCACCCACAGCGAGCCGTCGGGGGCGACCTCGACGGCCCGCAGCCGGCCGTGCTCGCCCGCCAGCAGGGGCTGCGGCGTGCCGATCCCGGCCGCGTCGGCGGCGGGGTCGTCGAGCGCGGCGGCGGTGACCGGCCGCAGCGGGACGCGCCACAGCGTGCGGCCCCGCAGGCCGGCGAGGTACACGCCCTCGTCGGTCACCGCGAGGCCCGACGGCGACGCCTCCGACGTGGCCCACACGGCCACCGGGTCGGCGTACCCCTGCGCCGCGCCGCCCTGCCCCTCGACCGCGGGCCAGCCGTGGTCGGCGCCCGCGTGCAGCACGTTGAGCTCGTCCCAGGTGTCCTGGCCGAACTCCGCGGCGAAGGCCCGCCCGTCGGGCGCCCAGCCGATGCCCTGCACGTTGCGGTGCCCGCGCGTCCACACGGGCGAGGACGGGTCGGGGTTGCCGGGCGCGGGCGCGCCGTCGGCCGTCACGCGCAGCACCTTGCCACCGAGGCTGCCCGGGTCCGGCGCCAGCCGCGTCGTGTAGGTGTCGCCCGTCGTGACGTACAGGAAGCCGTCCGGGCCGAAGGCCAGGCGCCCGCCGTTGTGGTTCGTGCCGTTCGGGATGCCCTCGAGCAGGACGCGCGCGGGCCCGAGCGTCGTGCCGTCGAGCGTCGCGCGCAGGACGCGGTTGTCCTGGCGGGACGTCAGGTACACGGTGACGTCGACGGGGCCCGCCGAACCGGCACCCGGGACCACGGCCACGCCGAGCAGGCCGCCCTCGCCGCGCGGCACCGTGGCCGTCGCGATCTCGTCGGCACCCGGGCCGGTCACGTCCGTCAGCGACCCGTCGGCCCCGACGACGACGAGCCGAGCCGCGTCCCGCAGCGTCACCAGCGCGCGCCCGTCCGGCAGGAACGCCAGCCCCCACGGTGCGTCCAGCCCCGTCACGACGTCCTGCACGGACGCCACCGTGACGGTCGGGACGTCCCGCACCGCAGGCGCGGTCGCCGCGTCGGGCGGGGGTACCGGCGTCGTGGCGGACGGCGGCGCCGGCGCTGCCGCGGAGGTCGTCGGCGGGTCGGGGGCGTCGGGCGAGCAGCCGACCACGAGCAGGGCCAGGACGAGGACGGGGGCCGCACGCCCGAGCGCCGCGCGTCGCCACGCCCCGCAGGTCCTCCGGCCGTCTCCCACGGCACCACTGTGCCCGTCCCCGGCACCGGCCGCAGCCGTCCCGGCCCGGCGCCCTCGTCGAGACCGGCCTCGGTCGTCGTCCGGCGTCCGCAGGACGACCCAGGCCGGTCCCGGCGGAGCCGCGTCCCACGGTGCGGACGGCGCCGGCCGTGGCGGCGTCACGGCCGCCGCGCCGCCAGTGCCGCCGCGTACAGGTCGCGCTTGACGACCCCCGTCACCTCGGCGACCTCCGCGACGACGGTCTTGAGCCGCTCCCCCGCGTCGACGCGCGCCAGGACCTCGGGCACCAGGTCGGCGACGTCGCGCCGCCCCTCCGACGGGGCGCCGCCGACGACGAGCACGACCTCGCCGCGCACCTCCCCCGCGTGCGCCCACGCGGCGAGCTCCGCGAGCGGTCCGCGACGGACCTCCTCGTACGTCTTGGTCAGCTCGCGGCACACCGCCGCCGGGCGCTGCGCGCCGAACGCCACGACCAGCGCGTCGAGGGCCTCGGCCACGCGGTGCGGGGCCTCGAACAGCACCATCGTGCGACGCTCGGACGCGAGCGCGGCCAGCGTCCGCGCACGGTCGCCCGCGCGGCGCGGCAGGAAGCCCTCGAAGCAGAAGCGGTCGGTCGGCAGGCCCGACAGCGCGAGCGCCGCCAGGACCGCGCTGGGACCGGGCGCCACCGTGACCGGCAGCCCCGCGGCCACCGCCGCCTGCACGACGCGGAACCCGGGGTCCGACACGGTCGGCATGCCGGCGTCCGTCACGACGAGCACCGTGCCGCCGTGCGCGACGACGTCGAGGAGCTCGTCCGACCGCCCGGACTCGTTGTGCTCGTGGTGGCTGACGACGCGCCCCGTGATGGTGACGCCCAGCCGCGCGGCCAGCGCGCGCGTGCGTCGCGTGTCCTCGGCGGCGACGACGTCCGCCTCCGCCAGCAGCCGGCGCAGGCGGCCCGACGCGTCCTCGGCGTCACCGATGGGAGTCGCCGCCAGGACGAGCGCCCCCTGACCCAGGCGCAGCGAGCGTCCCGGCGGGACCGTGCCCGGCGCGGGCGTCGCGCCGACGCCGTCGGACGGCGTACCCGGCTCACCGGCGGGCTGCGGGTCGGGCACCGGGTC
The DNA here is from genome assembly GCF_018623035.1 of Cellulomonas dongxiuzhuiae. Taxonomy (NCBI): domain Bacteria; kingdom Bacillati; phylum Actinomycetota; class Actinomycetes; order Micrococcales; family Cellulomonadaceae; genus Cellulomonas; species Cellulomonas dongxiuzhuiae. The sequence continues at coordinate 927,326 of NZ_CP076023.1, read as the reverse complement.
GAGGGCGGGCTCGGTCGGGGTCGGCGAGGTCACAGCACCAGCCTGCCACCCCCGTCGCCACCACCCGGCGCACCCGGCGCAGCACGGCACCGCACGGCCCCGCACGGCCCCGCACGGCCCCGCACGGCCCCGGACGAAACCGGACGACACCCCTGCACACGTCGTGCGACCGTCCGGGTGGCGCCCGGAACGCCCCGGTCCGGGTACCTCTACGATGGGCCGGTGCCGACCGACGGAGACGACACCGAGCGCCAGCCCTCCGGGCCGGGAACTCCTATGCACACGGGTGCGGACACGCTCCCACCCGTGGCCGCACGGCCCGACGGGCGGGCGGCCGGCGCCCCCGCCGCCCCCGACGCGCCGCCCGTGAGCCCCGCAACCGCACCGGGCACCGGTCCCGACGGCCCAGGAACCGACGACACCGGCCCCGTGGACCCGGGCGCGGAACCGGGCGCGGACGCCACCGGTCCCGCGCAGGAGACCGAGCCGCACGAGCAGCGGCTGCTGCGCCGCCTGCTCGGCGCGGGCACGCTGACGCTCGACGCGACGCCGCGCGCACGCCTGCACGGGTGGCTGTGGGCGCTGGGCGTCACGGCGCTCGCCGCGTTCCTGCGGCTGTGGGACCTGGGCCGGCCGCACCGCCTGGTCTTCGACGAGACGTACTACGTCAAGGACGCGTACTCGCTGCTGATGCACGGCTACGAGGCGACCTGGGGCGACGACCCCAACGCGCGCTTCGAGTCGGGCGACGTGAGCATGCTCGGCACCGACCCCGCGTACGTCGTCCACCCGCCCGTCGGCAAGTGGATGATCGCCCTGGGGATCCGCCTGGGCGGCGGCGTCGAGAGCTCGGCCGCGTGGCGCCTCGCGGCGGCCGTGTGCGGGACGCTCGCCGTCCTGATGATCGCGCGCATCGGCCGGCGGCTGTTCGCGTCGACGGCGCTCGGCACCACCGCGGGCCTGTTCCTCGCGGTCGACGGCCAGGCGATCGTGCACTCGCGCGTCAGCCTGCTCGACCCGTTCCTCATGTTCTTCGCGCTCGCCGCCTTCGGGTGCCTCCTCCTCGACCGCGAGCAGGCCCGGCGCCGCCTGGCCGTGCGGGCCGCCGCCGTCCTCGACTCGGGAGGGCCGCTCGGCTGGGGCCCGGGCCTGGGGTTCCGCTGGTGGCGGCTGGCCACGGGCGTCCTGCTGGGCCTGGCCATCGGCACCAAGTGGTCGGGGCTCTACTTCCTCGCCGTCTTCGGTCTGCTCACCGTGCTGTGGGACGCGACCGCCCGGCGCACTGCCGGCGTGCGCCCGTGGGTGCGGGCCACGCTCGTCAAGGACGCGGTGGTCGCGTTCCTCGTCATGGTCCCCACGGCCGCCCTGACGTACCTCGCGTCGTGGGCGGGCTGGTTCGCGACGGACAACGGGTGGGACCGGCACTGGGCGGAGGACAACCCCGGCCAGGGCGTGCAGTGGCTGCCGCCCGCGCTGCGCTCCCTGTGGTCCTACCACCAGGGGATGTGGCGCTTCCACAGCGACCTGGACACGCCGCACAGCTACGCGGCGGGCCCGCTCGGCTGGATCGTGCAGTGGCGGCCCACCTCGTACTACTACCCGACGGAGGTCTCGGGCCTCACGGGTGACGCCGCGCAGCAGGCGTGCGGCGCGGACTCCTGCTCGCAGGCGATCATCGCGGTCGGCAACCCGCTCATCTGGTGGGCCGGCGCCGCGGCGATCCTCGTGGCGCTGTTCTGGCTGGTGCGCTACCGCGACTGGCGCGCCGGCGCGGTCCTGTCCGGCATCGTCGCGGGTTGGGTCCCCTGGTTCGCCTACGCGCACCGCACGATCTTCACGTTCTACACGATCGCCTTCGTGCCGTGGGTCGTGCTGACGCTCGTGTACGTCCTCGGGCTGCTCGTGGGGCCGGCCGTCGGGGACGACGCCACGGCCCGCGACCGGCGGGCGCGACGGTGGACCGTGGTCGCGGTCGGCGTCTTCGTGGCCCTGGTCGTCGGCGTCGGGCTGTTCTTCTACCCGGTGTGGGCGGCGTTCGTCGTCCCCTGGCAGCAGTGGCACATGCGCATGTGGCTCCCGACCTGGATCTGACGTCGACCGTGCTCGGCTGCGGTCTCAGACGTCCCAGCGGCCGTCCGGCGTGCGGTGCCACGCGAGACCGATCCGGTCCCAGTGCCGGCCGTGGTGGCGCAGCCGCTGCGTGAAGTCGTCGAAGTCCCGGCGCGCCGGGGCGCTCCACGCGACCTCCGCGACGGCCGCGAGCCGCGGCAGCAGCATCGTCGTCAGGTCGTCGACCGTGCGCAGCGTCTCCGTCCAGAGACCGGCCTCGACGCCGATGACGGCCTCGGCCGGCAGCCCCGCGACGAGGGTGTCCGGCTCCCAGTCGTAGGCCTGGCGCAGGTCGATCGTCCCGGCCCACTCCTGGCCGAGCGGGAACCCCGGCTCGTACTTCATGTCGAGGTACACCTTCGACGCGGGCGACACCAGGATCCGCGCGCCCGCCTCGGCGGCGGCGACGAAGGGCGCGGGGTCGACACGCGTGTCCCAGTACTGCACGACGGTCCCGGCGGGCAGGTCCGGCACCGAGGCGATCTCCTGCCACCCGACCACGCGCCTGCCGTGCGCGGTCACGGCGGCGGACGCCGCGCGCACGAGGCGCACGTACTCGTCGTCCGCCATCGTCAGGACCTCGTCGCCACCGATGTGCAGGTACTCGCCGGGGGTCATGTCGGCCAGGTCGCCGAAGACGTCGACCAGGAACGCGTGCGTCGCCGGCAGGTCGTCGTGCAGCCGCGAGAACCCGACCTCGATGCCGAGGTACTCGTCCGCGGGCCGCCCGTCCGGGCTGAGCTCGCCGTACGTGTGCAGCGCCGCGTTGACGTGCCCGGGGACGTCGATCTCCGGGACGACGCGGATCGCCCGCGCGCGGGCGTACGCCAGGATCTCGTCCCAGTCGGCCGCCGAGTAGTACCCGCCCGGATCACCGCCCACGGAGTGCCCGCTGGAGCGGCGCACCAGCTCCGGCCGCGACGGCAGGTCGATCCGCCACGCCTGGTCGTCCGTCAGGTGCAGGTGGAGCACGTTGAGCTTGTAGTGGCCCATCAGCCCGATGACGACCTTGAGGTCCGGCACACCGACGAAGTGCCGCGCCACGTCGAGCGACAGGCCTCGCCACGGGTAGCGGGGGGCGTCCTCGATGCGCACGGCCTCGACCTGCACGCCGCCGTCGGGTCGCTCGCGCAGCAGCTGACGCAGCGTGACCACCGCGTGCACGAGCCCGTCGGTGGTCCGCGCCTCGAGCAGCACGCGGCCGTCGCCCACGACCACCCGGTACGGCTCCGTGCCCGGCGGCAGGTCCTCGACGAGCCTCATCCGGACCACGCCGGGGGTGCCCAGCTCGGCGTGCCGGATCTCGACGGCACGCCCGCTCACACGGCCCAGCAGGTCGGCCGTCAGGACCGCCAGCGGCAGCAGGTCCTCGTCGGCGTCGACCACCACGACGGTCGAGCGCGTGATGACGAAGGGCGCCTGCGAGGAGGGCTGGACGAGGAGCGGCGCGGGCACGACCCCTGGGACGTCGGACACGGGACTCCTCACGACGGCGGACGGCCCCCCCGCAACCGAACCTACCCGCCGCGGGCGCGACGAGGGGGTCGAAATGCGTGGATCCGTTGCTACCGGCGGTCCGTGAGGCCGCTCGACAGGCGCGGATGCCGGACCTGCCCTAGTTTCCTCTCAGACCGGGCATCGGTCCTGACCTCTGAGGAGTGGACATGGGAATCGGCGGAATCATCAGCGCCATCGTCGTCGGCGCCATCATCGGCGCGCTCGGCCGGCTGGTCGTGCGCGGTCGCCAGAACATCTCGATCATCGCGACGATCCTCATCGGGATCGTGGCAGCGCTCATCGGCACGTGGATCGCCTCGCTCGCCGGGTGGGACACCACCGAGGGCCCGGACGTGCTCGAAGTCGTCATCCAGGTCGTCCTCGCGGCGCTGTTCGTGGGGCTGTACGCGGGCTACGCCGGCAAGCGCCGCCGCTGACCCACGGTCGCAGGGCCGGCACCGCGGCGCACGACGCCGGGTGCCGGCCCTCGGCATGTCCGTCAGGCGTGCGTACCCTGCGCGTCGAGGGACGCGCCGTCCGGCACCGTCCCGCCGTCCCCGACGAGCTCGGCGTCGCCGCCGACCCGCACACCCTGCCCGAACGTCCAGTCGCCCCGGACCTTCAGCGAGGTGGCGTCCCGCAACGACGGGACGTGCGGCACGCGGGCGTCGAACTCGCCGACCAGCGCGTAGTGCGCGGGGTCCAGGTCGACGAACGGCGCCTCGGCGACGGCGACGAGGCGGTGCGCCGCGTCCTCCTCGTACACGTCGGAGCGCAGCACCAGCAGGTCGTTGGTCGTCTTGACGGGCAGGAAGCGCTCGCGCCCCACGCCCAGGACCGCGGCGCCGTCGAACACCTCGATCGCGGCCCCCATCGCGGACTCGATCTGCACGACCTTCGGCGACGTCTTGTCGGTCGGGTCGACGTTCTTCTCGTTGCGGATCAGCGGCAGGTCGAGCACGCCGCCGGTGCGGGCCAGCTCGGCGGCGACGGCCTCGAGGTCCAGCCAGAGGTTGTTGGTGTTGAAGTAGCGGTGGGTCTCGATGTCCGCCGCCGCGGCGGCGTCCTCCGGGGCGGTCTGCGCCGTCTCGCGCAGCACGATCCGGCGGTCCTCGCGGCGCACGACGAGGTGGCCGCCCTTGCGGTCGGCGGGCGTGCGCAGCGCCACCTCGGCCGCGAACGGTGCACCGGTGGCCGCGAACCAGCCGGCGACGCGCGCGTCGGGCGTGGCGCCGAGGTTGTCGGAGTTGGAGACCGACGCGTACCGGAAGCCCGCCGCGAGCAGCGCGTCGAGGACGCCCGACGCGTACAGCGCCGTGTACAGGTCGCCGTGCCCCGGCGGGCACCACTCGAGCGTCGGGTCGGCGTCCCACGTCACGGGCGTCAGACCGTCGACCAGGAGCTTGGGCTCACGGTTCTGCAGGAAGTCCAGCGGCACGCCGTCGACGGCGAGCTGCGGGTGGGCGGCGAGCGCGGCGAGGGAGTCGTCGCGCGTGCGGAACGAGTTCATGAGGACGAGCGGCAGCCGGGCGCCCGTCGCGGCACGGGCCGCGAGCACCTGGTCGGCGATGACGTCGAGGAAGGTGCGCCCGCCGCGCACGGGCAGCAGCGACTTGGCGCGGTCCATGCCCATCGACGTGCCGAGCCCGCCGTTGAGCTTGATGACCGCCGTGAGCGCGAGGGCCTCGGCCGCGGCAGCCTCGTCGATCTCGAGGTCCTCGAGGTGCGGGACGTCGGTCAGCGGGGCGACGTCGGCCTCCGGGACGAGTCCGGTGCTGCCGGACTCGAGGAGCCCGTAGAACCTGGTGAACACGTCGACGGCGGTGGCGGCGACCCCACCGTCACGCATCTTCTGCTGGGCGAGCGCGAGTCCGTTCATGCGTCGACTGTAGGAGCGATGACGTCACCCGGGCTGGTGAGTCCGGTCACATCGGGCAGGTCGTCGACCCGTGTTCACGCACCGGTCGCTCGCGCGCGGCGCGAGTCCGGACAACGCAACAGGCCGGACCCGTGGGGGTCCGGCCTGTCGTGCGGGTGGAGCTGAGGGGATTCGAACCCCTGACCTTCTCATTGCGAACGAGACGCGCTACCAACTGCGCCACAGCCCCTTGAAGCGGGGATCACACTAGCATCACCGACGCCCTGCGACGAAACGCACGACCTGCCACTGCGAGGCGTCGCGGTGCACGCCACGCGACGGGCGGACGCGCGCCGGACGGCTACTGCCCGGCCGCGCGGCGCCGCGCGAGCACCGCGTTGAGGTCGATGCTCCCGGTGGTCTCGACGGACGGCTCGACCACCGACGGCTGCGCCTCACGGGCGGCCGGGGCCACCTCGTCGCTCGGTGCGTCGGCGGGGCGGCGCACGGTCGACGCCTCGGCGTCCGGCTCCGCCAGCGGCGCCGGCGTGCGGCGCGGCGCCGGCGCCTTCATCGCGTAGGTGGGACGCGGGACGCGCACGGGCGACCACTCGCCGTCGCGCTGGTCGTCCGGGGCATCCGCCGGGGCGTGCTGCGCGGCAGGGGCGGACGAGCCGCGCACGACCGGCACCTGCCCGGTCGCGTGGCGCGCCGGGCCGGTGGACTCGCCACGGTCCTCGACGATCCGCTCGAAGACCTCGGTGTGGGCGTCCGACGGCCGCACGGCGTGCCCGGTGACGAGCGGCACCGGCACACCGGGCTCGGCGTCCGCCCGCACCGCCGGGGTGGCCCCCGTGCGCGGCCGCACCGCCGGTGTGGCGCCGGTCCGCGGGCTCGACGCGAGACGCTCCTCGCGGTGGATGGTCGCGACCCACTCGGCGTCGGCCACGTGCCCGGCGATCACCGCACGGCGTCCGAGGACGACGACGGAGGCGAGCAGCGCGGTCGGCACGGCGCCGAGCAGCCACGTCGCCGCGGGTGCGACGCCCGCGACGACCCAGCCGGCCACCGAGGCCACGACCAGGACGGCGGCGAGGAGTCCCCGACGACGCGCGGCGGCGCCCCGCCGGGCAGCGGAGGCTGCCCGGGCGGCGCGGGCCTGCGCCAGGCGGCGCGCGGCCTCGGCGGAGATGCGCTCGGGTGTGGCGTGCGGTCGGTCCACGGTGGTGCCTCCTGTCAGCGTGCCGGCGTACGCGGCCGGCACCCCCGTCCCCGGGGTCAGCAGTGCCGTCGTGCTCGGTCCCCACATCCCGGCCGCCGCGGCCCGGCGTCCCAGCCGGCGGCGCGTGCTGCTCGCCACCGCGACGACGCGCAGACCCGCGGAGAACCGGTCGTCGGTCCGAGCCTCCAGCAACCGTTGACGGTGCCGCAGGTGGTGCGGCACCAGATACGCCGCCCACAGACCCACGAGCGCGAGCGCCACGAGGCCTGCGAGTCCATTCACGTCACGACGGTAGGGGGCGCGACGGCCACGACGCCGCAACGGCGCGGCGTGTCGCGTGGACATCCCCCGTCGGACGCCCCGGCCCGCCGCGGGTCAGGCGGTGCCGCGGCGGCGGTGCCACCGCTCGACGAGCCCCTCGGGCACGTCCTCGACCGTCAGCGCGAACGTCCGGTGGTCGCACCACCGCCCCTGGATGTGCAGGTACCGCTCCCGCAGGCCCTCGTCGCGGAACCCCAGCTTCTCGACGACGCGCAGCGACGGGGTGTTCTCCGGGCGGATGTTCACCTCGACGCGGTGCAGGCCCATCACCCCGAAGCAGTGGTCGGTCGCCAGCGCCACCGCCGTCGGCGTGATCCCCTGCCCCGCGACGTGCTGCGACACCCAGTACCCGATCGCCGCCGACCGCAGCGAGCCGTACTGGATCGACGAGACCGTGAGCTGGCCCACGAGCTCGCTCCCGCGCTGGACCGCGAACGGCAGCGCCGTCCCCTCGCGCGCCTGCGCCGACAGGGCCCGCACGAACTGCCCGAATGTCGGTCGCGGCCCGCGCACCGGCTCGGGGCTCGTCGCGTCCCACGGTTCCAGCCAGCCGAGGTTGCGTCCGCGCAGCGTCATCCACGCGTCCGCGTCGCGACGACGCAGCGGCCGCAGCCGCACGTCGCCGTCGACGAGCACGACGGGCCACCCGACCGCCACCCTCATCCCTCCAGCACCAGGCAGTGCACGACGTCGCCCGGACGCACCGCGAGGTCCCCCTCGCCGACCACCGCGAGCGCGTTGGCGTGCGCGAGGGCCGTGGTCGACGGGGCCGACGGGTCACCGAGCGGGGTCGCGCGGTACCCCTCGTCCGGGGAGCCCAGCACCGTGGCGGGGACGAACTGGCGCAGGCCCGCCGGGGACGCCCAGCCGTGCGTGGCGGCCGCCGCGACCGACGGGCGGAACAGCTCGGTGTACCCCGCCATCGCACGCAGCGCCGGACGCACGAACACCTCGAACGACACCTGCGCGGCGACCGGGTGCCCCTGCAGCGCGAACAGCGGGACGGTGCGCCCGCCCTCGTCCACCAGGTCGAGCCCGAGGGCGCCGACGATCCCGAAGCCCTGCCGCAGGCCGGGGGTCATGGCGACCTGGTCCAGCCGCACGGTGCCCAGGGGCGCCAGGACGTCCTTGACGGTGTCGCGTGCGAGCTCCGACAGCCCGCCCGTGAGCACGACGAGGTCCGCACGCACGAGCTGGTCCTCGAGCGCCTCGCGCAGCCCGGCGTGGTCGTCGGGGACCACCCCGACGCGGACCGCGGTGGCGCCCGCGTCGTGCACGGCCGCCTCGAGCGCGTGCCCGTCGACCTCGAAGACCGTCCCGGGCCGGGCCGACGTCGTCGGCTCGACCAGCTCGTCACCCACCGACAGCAGCACGACCCGGGGGGTCGGGTGCACGGTCAGGCGTCCGCGCCCCATGGCGGCGGCGAGCGCGATCTGCCGGGCACCGAGGCGGGTCCCGGCCGTCAGGACGACGCCGCCCGCGCGCACGTCGTCGCCCGCGCGCCGCACGTGCTGCCCGGGGCTCGCGGAGCGCTGGAACGCGACGCGTGCCTGCCCGCGGTCGGTCTCCTCGACGGGCACGACCGCGTCGGCGCCCAGCGGCAGCGGCGCACCCGACGCGACCCGGACCGCCGTGCCCGGCACGTGGCGCAGGCCGGCGGGGCTGCCGGCGTGCAGGTCGTGGGCCACCGGCAGGCTCGGGCCGTTCGCGCCCCCGGCGGTCGTGTCGTGCGCCGCGACCGCGTACCCGTCGCGCGACGCGACCGCCACCGCCGGCACGTCGACCGGCGCGACGACGTCGGCGGCCAGGATGCAGCCCGCCGCGTCGTGCAGGACCACGTCGAGCGGGGGCACCGGACCCGCGGCGGCGAGCACGGCGGCGAGGTGCTCCTGGACCGATCTCATGGCCGCATTGTGCCCGCTGCGGCACCGTGGACCCGCCCGCGCCGCGCGCCTGCGACCCGGCCGCGATGACGACGTCCCGCCAACCGTCCCCTCGCGGCGCCCGGGTTTGCCACACTGGTGCCATGAGCACCGTCGCCCAGCCCCCTTGGCACGCCCACGAGGAGGCGACGGCCCAGCGGTCGCGGCCCCGGGACACGGCGGAGGAGAAGGACCGGTTGCGGCGCCAGGTGCGGGCACGCCGTGCGCACCGGTCGATGCGGCGACGCGCCGAGGCTGCGGCCCGGCTCGCCGAGGTGGTGCTCACGATTCCCGAGGTGACGGCGGCCCGCTGCGTGAGCGTCTACGCCTCGCGTCCCGGCGAGCCCGGCACGGAGCCGCTCATCGAGGCGCTCGCCGCGCGGGGCGTCCGGCTGCTGGTGCCGGTGCTGGGCACCGGCCTGCAGCGCGACTGGGCCGAGTACACCGGGGCCGCGGACATGCGCGAACGCGCACCGGGGCGTCCGCCCGAGCCGGGCGGTGCACCGCTGGGCTCGGCCGCGCTCCTGGAGGCGGACGTCGTGCTCGTCCCGGCACTCGCGGTCGACGCGCGGGGCGGCCGGCTGGGGCAGGGCGGCGGCTGGTACGACCGGGTGCTCGCGCACGTCCGCCCCGGCGCGCCCGTCATCGCGCTCGTGCACGAGGACGAGATCCTCGCGTCGGTCCCGCGCGAGGCGCACGACGTCCCCGTCACCGCGGTGGCGACGCCCGACGGGTGGCGCCACGTCGAGCCCCCCGACGCCCCGGAGGTCCGACCCGGAGCGTGACCGGGTCAGTCCTGCGGCGGCACCAGCGTCTGGCGGTCCACCGCGTCGGCGCTCACGGCCGCCGCGGAGTACGGCCACGGGAACTGCCGGCCCTGGGCCCACGCCTCGAGCTGGTCGGCGTAGTGCGCGCTCGCCGGGTGCCCGGAGGTGCCGGTGAGGTTGACCCAGGTCGAGGAGTCGAGGTCCCCCAGGTCGACGACCATGCGCATCGACGGCGCCGACGTCACGCCGTACGAGCCCGTGGCCGCGTCCCAGCTGGTCGCGGCGACGAGCGACGAGCCGCCGCCGACCCGCTGCGGGACGGGGTTCACCAGCCGGTGCAGCATCCCGGGCACGCCGTCGCCCCCGAGCACCGGGTGCGTGGGCGCCGCGGTGTGCAGCTGACCCCACTCCCAGTCCTCGGTGCGACTGCTGATCTGGGCGGTGAGCTGGCGCCGCGCGGACACCAGCGCCCGGGCGAGCACGTCGTCGCGGCCCTCGACGACGCCGGGGGTCGACCGGTCGTCCCACCAGGGGGACGTCGGGTCGTCCAGCATCCCGCGGACGACCTCGAGCCAGCGCGCGTCGCCGGTCGGCGCGTGGCCCTCGGGCAGGTCGTCCGCGAAGGTCAGCTGGAGCACGTCCGCCCACACGGCGGCGAAGTACATGGCGGCCGCCGAGTCGACGTCCATGCTCTGGTCCCAGTCGCGCAGCAGCTGCTGGCCGGCACGGTCGAACGGGTCCTCGACGCGGACCTGCAGCAGGGCCGGGACCAGCACCTGCGCGTACGGGCTGTGCGCGTCCGTCTGCAGCTCGGCCGTGCTCGCGACGTCCAGGGCCTCGCCCGCCGCGATGCGTGCCGTGAGCAGGTCGCGGACGCGCTGGCTGCGGTACCCGTAGTCGGTGTCCTCCGCGAGGAAGGGACCGACGCCGAGGGGGGTCACCGCCTGGTTCGCCGCCACGACGAAGCCCTCGACGGGGTCCAGGAGACGCGGCATGTCGGCCGGGTCGACCCAGCCCTGCCAGTCGTAGCGCGAGTCCCACCCGGGGCGCGGCCAGGTGCCGTCCGACGGGACGGGCCCGGCGACGGCGCCGCGCAGCGGGACCCGGCCGGGTGCCTGGTAGCCGATGTGCCCGTCGGTCGTGGCGAACACGATGTTCTGCGCGGGCACCTCCAGCAGCACGGCGGCCGCCGCGACGTCGGCGGCGTCCTGCGCGGTCATGAGCGCGAAGATCGCGTCGCCCGTGCGGCCCGGCGTCAGGGCCGTCCATGACAGCGCGACCTCGAACCGCAGGCCCGGGGCGTCGTCGGGGACGGGCGCACGCTGCACGTCGGGCAGGTCGAGGACGTCGGAGACGAGCGGTCCGTGCCGCGTGGTGCGGACCTCGATCTCGACGTCGTCACCGCCCGCGACCTCGATCGTCTCGGTCCGCACGTCGAGCGGCGCACGCTGCCCGTCGACGAGGACCTCGCCGTCCTCGACACGCTCGAGGAAGAAGTCGGTGACGTCGGCACCCATGTTGGTCAGACCCCACGCGAGGGAGCCGTTGTGGCCGATGACGACGCCGGGCAGCCCCGCGAGCGAGAACCCCGTGGCGTCGAACGGGCACGCGTCGGTCACCTCGGCGCAGCGTAGGCCGACCTGGGACCAGACCCCCGGCGCCGAGATCCCCATGTGCGGGTCGTTGGCGAGGATCGGCTTGCCGGACGCCGTGTGCTCCCCGGCGACGGCCCACGAGTTCGAGCCGATGCCGTCGCCGTCGCCGACGAGGTGCGGGACGGCCGACAGCGCGCGCTCCGCGGACTCCAGCGCGCCCTGCAGGCCCGCGTCGGTCAGGTCGAGCTCCGTCGTCGACGCGGCCGGGAACGCCTCGGAGGCGACGTCGGCCGAGGTGACGATCGGCAGGTTGCGGTCCTGCGGGTACGGCGGGAACAGCTCCTCGACGCGTGCGACGTCCTGCACGAACCGGTACGTCTGGGCGCGCGAGAGCTCCCGGTCGTAGTTGGCGCGCAGGTCCCACGCCATGGCCTTGAGCCAGGCGAGCGAGTCGATCGGGTCCCACGCCTCGGGCGCCTGCTGCGGGACCCGCAGGCCCAGCACGGTGTACTCCATCCCGATGGAGCCCGGGTCCCGGTCCTCGAGGTAGGCGTTGACGCCGTCGGCGTAGGCCTGCAGGTGGTCGCGGGTGTCCGGGGACAGCAGGTCCCACTCCTGCTCGGCGACGCGGCGCCAGCCGAGCGTGCGGATCACACGGTCCGCCTCGATCGCGCTCTCGTCCGGCCCGACGAGCTCCGCGAGCCGGCCGGCGCTGACGTGGCGGCGGTAGTCCATCTGGAAGAACCGCTCCTGGGCGGACACGTAGCCCTGCGCCAGGAACAGGTCGTACGGCGTCTCTGCGACGATCGTCGGGACGCCCCGGGCGTCACGCGTGACCTCGACCTCGGCCTCGAGGCCCGCGAGCGCCTGCGTGCCCTGCACGTCCGGCAGGGGCCGACGGACGACGAGGGCGCTGACGAGGGACGTGACCACGAGCGCGAGGACGACGACGACGGCGAGAACGACGAGCGCGGCTCGCAGGCGATGGCGACGGGGCACGGTCGAAAGGCTACCCGCGACGACGCTTGACGGTGGCGCTAGAGTTGGCACTCGGATCCTGAGAGTGCCAGCAGCGCCCACGACGTGGGCGCGACCGGACGGACGAGCCCGGTGACCCGGACGGCAGGTCGAGCGGCGTCGAGGACGCCGCCGGCCGGGACGCGTGGGACACCCGCCGCCGCCGGTCCGGCGACACCCTCGGGGAAGCCTTCGAGCACGGCCGGGGACGCCCGGCGACGACGATCGGGAGTCACCTTGCCCACCTATGCCTACCGCTGCACGGCCTGCGACCACGCCTTCGAGGCCCAGCAGTCGTTCACCGACGACGCCTTGACCGTCTGCCCCGCGTGCGAGGGACGCCTGCGCAAGGTGTTCTCGAGCGTCGGGGTCGTGTTCAAGGGCTCCGGCTTCTACCGCAACGACGCGCGCACGGGCAGCGCTTCCGGCAGGTCGGGCACGTCGGGTGGGTCGGGCGGCTCGGGCACGTCGGGCGCCTCCACGGACACGTCGTCGTCGACGTCGTCGGACACGTCGACGTCCACGTCGAGCAGCACGCCGGCTCCGTCGTCCGCCGGCTCCACGAGCTCGCCGGCCCCCACCACGACGTCGAGCACCGCCGCCTCCGCCTGACCGCACCTGCGGCCGGGGCTCGTCCGCCCCGCCGCGGGCCGCCGCGAGCCGACCACAGGCCCCGCACCCGGCGTCCCCTCCCCACCCGGGAGGAGACCCGCCCGGACCCGGTCCGCGCGCACCTAACGTCGCGGCATGGCTCTCCTGACACCCCCGAGCGCCCCGGGGTCCCCGCCGCCGCTGCCGCACGTGCGCGGTCCCGCGCGGGTCCGGGCGCGGTCGGCACTCTGGCGGTTCCGGTTCCTGCTCGCGGCGGTGTGCCTCGGCGCGGCCGCGGCGGCCACGGTCCAGGCGCTGCGCCCGCCGGGTGCGGCGACGGTCCCGGTGGTGGTGCTCGCGCACGACGTCGGTGCGGGCGCCGTCCTGGCCGCGGGCGACCTCGTCGTCGCCGACGTGCCCGCGGACGCGGCGCCGGGCGGTGCGTTCCGCTCGCCGGACGACGCCCAGGGGCACGTCGCGGCCGTCGACCTGCCCGCTCGCCTCCCGCTCGCCCCCACCCTGCTCGCCGACACCGCGCTGGCCGGGCCCGCGGGCACGGTCGTCGTCGCCGTCCGGCTCGACGACCCCGCCGTGGCCGACCTGCTGGAGCCGGGGCTGCATCTGGACCTCGTGGCCGCACGCCTGGAGGGCGGGCCCGGGGAGACGGTGGCGCGCCGTGCGCTGGTCCGCCCCGCCCCGGGCGCCCGCGCCCCGCAGGGCGGCCTGCTCGGCGCAGCGCCGACGGACGACGGATCCCCGGTGCTCGTCGCCGTCACCCCCGAGGAGGCGGTCCGCATCGCGCAGGCCTCCGTGGGAGCCCGCCTCGTCGCGGTCGTCGTGCCATGATCGGAGAAGAATGCCGGAATCGACGCAGTTCCACGAGGGGGTCGAATGTCCGAGAACAGGCGCGACGGACAGCGCGGGGCGGGTCATCGGTTGCGATCCGTCGGCGACAGCCCCCAGGTCAAGGGCCTGGCGAAGGTGCTCCAGGGATTCAAGGACTTCATCTCCCGCGGCAATGCGGTCGAGCTGGCCGTCGGTGTCGTCGTCGGGGCCGCGTTCACGCAGGTCATCGACGCCCTCCAGAACGCCCTGATCAGCCCCTTGGTCGGGTGGATCTTCGGCAAGCCCAACCTCGACGACCTGTGGAACATCGGGCCCTACACGTGGAACGGCGACATCGCGGACACGGCCGAGCCGATCATGGTCGGCGTCATCCTCAACGCGCTCGTCCAGTTCCTCATCACCGCTGCGGCGATCTACTTCCTCATCGTCCTGCCGCTCAATGCGCTCGCGGCCCGGCGCAAGAAGGGCCAGGAGGACGAACCGACGTCGCCGTCCGAGGACATCCTGCTGCTGCAGGAGATCCGCGACCTGCTGTCGCAGCAGGTCAGCCCGGCGATCGCCAACGACACGACGGGCTCCCCCGGCGACCCGGGCACGCTCCCGCCCGCGCCGCCGGCACCGTCCGGGCCGGCCGTGCCGCCTGCCGGCCCGCCGAGCATCCCGCCCGGCACCTGACCGTCGGCTCCCGCGTCCCGCGTCTCACCAGTGCGGCGGCTTCTCGCGCCGCAGCCGCTCGTCGTTCGACGACGGCTCCTCGCGCCCCCAGCCGCGGTCGGAGTCGTCGGCGGACCGCGTCGCGCGCCACAGGTCGTCGACGGTGACGCCGGCCGCCGTCGGTCCCGGCCCACCGCTCGCCTCGGCGACACCTCCGGCGCCGGCGACGTCCGGGGCGCCCGCGTCAGGCGCGTCCGCCGACGCGTGGCGTGCCGCTGCCGCGCGAGGCGGGCTCGTCGCGGACGGGAGCGCCGGCAGCCGCGCGTGCAGCACCGACTCGTCCGTGCCGACGGAGCTGGACGGCCGCACAGCCCGGCGCGGGCGGCGAGGTGCGCTGCTCATGTCCCGATCCTCGCACCCGCACCCGCGGCGGCGGCTCAGCTGAACGCGCGGGTGACGGCCGCGCGCACGGCCGAGTCGACGCGGTGGCTGCGCCGCGTGACCCCCAGCTCGGCGCGCAGCGCGTCCGCCAGCTGGTCACGGGTGCGCGCAGCACCGTCCGACCGCAGCCAGCGCACGAGGTCGTCGAGCTGGTCGTCGCTGTACGCGTTGATCGGCAGGCCCGCCCGCACGTCGGGACGCGGCAGCGTCGGCACGGCGAGCGCGAGCTGCTCGCCCGACGCCGGCGTGTCCATGAACGCCTCGGTCTGCGCCGCAGCCGGGGGCAGCCCGCCCGACGCCACGACCGGCATGACACCGGTCGGCGTCCGCACCACCGGCGTCGCACCCGTCTCCGGCCGCACCACCGGCGTCGCACCCGTCTCCGGCCGCACCACCGGTGCCGCACCCGTCGCGGGCTGCACGACGGGCAGCGCACCGGTCGTCGGGTGCGTGACGTACGGGCGCACGGGCCGGCTCTGCTCGTCGTCGAGCGCCTCGGGCACCGGTGGCACCGCGACCGGCAGGGGCTCCGCCGCATCGGGCAGCCGCTCCACGAGCGCCGAGTGCACGGCCCGCCGGATGCGGTCGACCTCGGCCTGCGGGTCGAGGAACGCGGCCGCGGACCACACGCGCACGACCGACCAGCCGAGACGCGCGAGCCGGTCACCGACCAGGCGGTCGCGCACGCGCACGCTCGGCTCGCCGACGTACGTGTCGTCGTCGGTGAGCACCGCCACGAGCATCTCGTCCGGCAGGTCGGGGTGCCCCACGACGAGCGGGATGCGGGCACCGCCGGGGACTCCGTGGTCGACGTCGACGAGCAGGCCGTGCCGCCACAGCCGCTCGGCCAGGTCGAGCACGAGCCGGTCGGGGTCGACGCCGCCGGTGGGTCGCTCCTTCGCGCCATGCCCGGCGCCCTGCGCGCCCCGCTCGGCGGCGAAGCGCAGGACGTCGGCCAGCAGCCGCGGGCCGGGGCCGCGCAGCCGGTCGGGGTCGAGGTCGTCCCCGCCGAAGCACGTGACGACGGTCAGCCGGTGCCGCGTCGAGCCGAGCGCGTCGAGCAGCAGCGCCTCACCGCCGCGGCGGCTGACGGGACCGAACGTGTGCAGCACCCGCCGGTGCGGCGTGCGGCCCAGGCCGACGGACAGGATGACGGCGTCGCGCCGCAGCCCCCCGACGTTCGTGACGTCGACGACGACGAACGGGTCGGCGCGGCCGGCGTCGAAGAACACCGCCAGCGCCGGGTTGTCGCGCACCTCCGCCATGACGGTCTCGCGCACCGCGTCCGCGTGCCGCGGCGTGAGCGTGACGACCGCCAGCGACTCGCCGGGGTGCTGCAGCACGTGCTCGACGACGAGCTCGAGGACCCGCTCGACCTCGGCGGACGTCGAGTCGACCATGCTGGACGCGGGGTCCGGCATCCCGGTGCCGTCGACCGTCTCGATGGTGACGAGGGGCCGCGAGCCCGGCAGGGGCGTCGGGACCAGCACGCCCTCGTAGCCGTGCTCGGCGAGGAAGCGCGTGAGGTACGGGTCGCGGCGTGACGCGTCGGCGTGCAGCGCGACGGACGGCAGGACCGCGGCGAGGTCACGCACCGCGCTGCCCGACGCGCAGCGCGCGTCCCCGACGACGACGACCTGACGGCCGCGCGCGATCGCGGGCACCGCGGCCTCGATGGGCAGGTGCGCGGCCGCGTCGATCACCACGAGGTCGACCGTGCGCGTCGCCGGCAGCACCTGCGAGACGAGCATGGGGCCGGCGACGAGCACGGGACGCAGCCGGCGTGCGACGTCGGGATAGCGCGCGACGGTGTCGCGCAGCGAGGTCATCCGCTCCTCGACGAGCTCGGCGAACAGTCCCTCGGCCTGGTCGCGGTGCGCGCGCACGGCGGACGCGATGCGACCGATCGCCGCCGCGAGCACGGGCGCGGTGCGGGAGACGACGTGCCGGCGGTCGAGCGCGGCGTACCGCGCGGACAGCTCCCCGAGCGCCGAGCCGTCGTACCCGACGAGCGCGGGGTCGGCGGCCACGACGTGCTCGAAGACGGTGCTCCACCAGGCGAGGTCGAGCTCGGCGGGTGCCTGCTGGGGGTCGGTGCGTCGCGCCGCGAGGTCGTCGACGAGCTCGCCCAGCCCGGCGGCACGCAGACCGTGCAGCAGCTGCGTGCGCTCGGGGAGGGTGTCGAGCGCCGCCGCTCCGGTGCGCAGCCGCGTGAGCCGCTCGCGCAGCTCGTCGAACGGCGTGGTCGCCAGGCGCCCGCCCAGCGGTGTGGTCGCGAGGACCTGGGCGACGCCCTCGACGTCCTGCCGCACCGCCGCGTGCTCGTCCTCGATGACCTCGAGGCTCTCGGGCAGGCGCGGCCAGCCGCCGGCGGGGCAGTGCGCCTGCCACACCCCGCGACGCTCCTGCACCTCGATGAGCGCACCGTGCAGGTCGGCCACGGGACGGCCAGGGCGCAGCATGTCCTTGGCCTGCTTGCGCAGGCGGCGGCGCACCCAGTACCCCATCGCGATCCCGCGCTCCTCGCGCCACTGCTTGGTGGCGGTCGCGGCGACCAGGTCGGCGGCGGTGCGCTCGAAGACCATCGGCTGGAAGACGTCGAGGGACGCGCGGACGCCGTCGAGCATGCGCAGCTGCTCGGCCCACTGGTCGAGGGTCGTCGCGTGCGTCAGGCCCGTCTCCCCCGCGACCTGCGCGACGCGCTCGACGAGCAGCGGCAGGCTCACGTCGAGGAGCCGGTCGAGACGGCGGCGCACGACCTGCGCGTCGGCGGCCGTGCGCAGGTCCGCCCCGTACCAGGGGGTGTCCTGCGGCCGCAGCGAGAACGCGCCGAGCTCACCGGCATGGACCAGGTCGCGCGCGAGGCGCGTGCGCCGCTCCGGGTCGAGCGCGTGCGCGACGTCGGGGCGCAGGCGGACCGTGGTGGCCGGGGTGGGGCGGGTGGCGGTGAGCCGCGCGAGCTCCTGGAGCGCGTCGTACGCGGACGCGCCCCACGGCTCACGGCGCTCGTGCAGCGCGTCGACGTAGGCCCGCAGACGCTCGCGGTGCTCGACGAGCGGCACCCGCACGGCCTGCACGGCATCCGTGTCGACCACGGGAGGCTCGAGCGTCATCGCGCCGAGGAGGCGGCGTGCGGCGGTGGCGCGCCACCCCGCGTGCGGCTCGACGTCGAGCACGACCTCCCCCAGCCCCAGGCGCTGCAGGCGCTCGGCGAGGGACACCGCGGCCCGGCGGTGCCCGGGGACGTAGAGCACGGTGCGACCCTCGGCTGCGGCGTCGGCGACGATCGCGGCCAGCGTCCCCGTGACGTCGGAGCCCGTGGGCGCGTCGACGAACACGTCGGCACCCGTGGCGACGACGTCCAGGACGTGCTGCTGCGCCGGGTCCAGGTCACCGACGCCCCGCTCGAGCGCGGGGTCACGGTCGCCGGCGACCGGCGTGGGCAGGGGCACCTGCAGCGCCGTGCGGGCGTCGTCGAGCCCGGCGAGCGCCCGGACCACGTCGTGGCGCTCGAGCGTGCCGGCGAGCTGGTCGAGGTCGTCGACGATGACCTGACCGGGGTGGACGAACGTGCCGACCACGACGCGCTCGACGAGCGAGAAGTCCTCGAGCACGGCCTCGCCGAGGGACGCGAGCCGCTGCAGCGCGCCGCGCGGGTCGAAGCCCGCGCCGGTGAAGGTGCCGCGCGCGACCGCCGCGGGGTCGAGCAGCGCGCCGTGCCCGCGCAGCGCGCGCGCCAGCACGGGGTTGACCTCGATGGACGGCTCGAGCTCGAGCTCGTAGTCGCCCTCGCCGGTCCCCCGGGCGCGCAGGCCCACGGGCCGCAGGAGCACGGGCGCACGCACGGTCCGCACCGCGGCGTCCTGCCCGTCGAGGCCCGCCGTGCGGCCGGCAGCCGTGCGGGGGTGGCGTGTGACGTGCGCGAGCGCGCCGACGTCGTCGGACGCCAGGTCGGCGCTCGACCGGTCCGTCCAGGTCGCGACGCCGATCGCCAGCGACGTCGACGCGATCCCGTACCGCTGGGTGTACCCGGCGGCGCGCGCGCTGACGGCGCGTGCGCGGCGACGCGCGCTCGACAGCGCCCCGGGCTCGCGCACGAGGTTCGACAGGCGCGTGGGGCGGCCGGCGAAGAGCTGGGCCATCCCCGACGGGTGCGCCGCCGACAGGTCGAGGGCGGCGTCGCCGAGCTGGTCCACGTCGGCGAGCGTCGAGGCACCCGCGGCCTCGACGAGCGCGGCGCGCCACGTCACGACGGCGCTCTCGAGCACCTCGGCGGGCGGCGGGGGCTCGACGAGCGTCACCGGGGGGCCGTCCGCCGCGTCGGTCCGCTCGGCCGTGGCGACGTCACCCTCGGCGGGCGGCGTCGAGCCGGCCGGGGAGGTCCCCGAGGGGGTGCGCACAGGAGCGGTCATCTTGGCACGGTAACCGCGCGGCAGGCCGATCGCCGGGCGGCCACGCCGTGCCCGCGCGGGTTGCGTCCGGACGAGTGGTGACGGGTTGCACCGCGGGCCGCGAACGGGTCCCCAGGGCTGTCGTCCGACTCTCGCCCGACCCTCGTCCACCCCCGGGAAACGACCGACGGGACGGGCCGCTGGGGCCCGTCCCGTCGGATCGGAAGCTGAGACGGTGCGCACCGCGCAGGGGGCAGGCGATACGCACCGTCGGGTTCAACTATGCGCCATCCCCGAGTGTTGGTCAACTGTCCAGGCCACCCCGGGAAGGTGAAAGTTCACAGAACTTCCGGGGATCGCCGGACGACCCGTGACCGACCCCCGCACCGACCAGGAGGATCCCGACACGCGACCTACGCTGGTGCGGGACGACGGACGGAGGGGCGGATGCGAGGGCGCCGCAGCGCGATGGCGGTGTGGGCCGTCGCGGCCCTCACGTACCTCGTCGCCGTCGTGCACCGCACGGCGCTCGGGGTCGCCGGCGACGCGGCGATCGACCGGTTCGCCCTCGGCGCGACCGGTCTGGCGATGTTCTCGGTGCTCCAGCTCACGGTCTACGCGGCCCTGCAGATCCCCGCGGGGCAGCTGCTCGACAGGTTCGGGGTCCGGGCGCTCATCACGACGGGCGCCGGTGTCATGGCGCTCGGCCAGGGCCTGCTCGCGCTCGCGGACGACGTCCCGACGGCGCTCGTCGCCCGTGCGCTCATCGGCGGCGGCGACGCCGCGATCTTCATCAGCGCGTGCCGGCTCATCGCGCAGCACTTCCCCGCGCGGCGGGTCCCGGTCATGGTGCAGGTCACCGGGCTCGTCGGCCAGTCCGGGCAGATCGTGTCGGCCACCGTCGTGCTGTGGCTCCTGGCGGCACGGGGCTGGGGCGCGACCTTCGGCGTCCTCGCGGTGGCCGGCGCCGCGGTGACCGTGGCCGCGGCGGTCGGCCTGGGCCCGCGACCCGCGCCGCCGGCCGAGCGCGCGGCACGCGAGCGGTTCGGGCAGGCCGTGCGCGCGGCCGCCCTGCCCGCCGGGACGCGGTTGGGGTTCTGGGCGCACTTCGTGTCCCCGTTCTCGTTCAACGTGGTGGCCATGCTCTGGGGCACGCCGTTCCTCCTCACCGCGCAGGAGCGCACGCTCGGCGAGGTGAGCGCGCTGCTGTCCGTGATGACGCTGTCCGCCATGCTCAGCGGCCCGCTCGTCGGCAGGTGGACCTCGCGCCACCCGCTGCGGCGCTCGTCGGTCGTGCTCGCGTCGGCGGTCGCGACCTTCGTGGCGTGGGTCTGGCTGCTCGTCCCCGACACGCCCCGCCCGTTCGCGCAGCTCGTCGTGTTCTGCGTCGTGATCGGTGCCGGCGGGCCCGTCTCGCTCATCGGCATCGACCTCGCGCGCACGTTCTCCCCGCTCGAGCGCCTCGGCACCGCCACCGGGTTCGTCAACACCGGCGGCTTCACGTCGACGATCCTCGGTGTCCTCGCCGTCGGCGTCGTGCTCCAGGTCGTCTCACCGCCGGGCGCGACGACCTACTCCCTGGACGCGTACCGGATCGCGTTCGCGGTCCTGCTGGTGCCGTGGGTCGTCGGCGTCGTGGGGCTGCTGCGCAGCCGACGCCGCGCGCGCGCCGACCTCCGCGACGCCGGGACGCCCGTGCCTCCGCTACGGGAGGTCCTGCGCCGCCGACGGGCCGGGTGACGCGCACCCTCGCCGTCGGGTCCGTCCTGCTGGCCGCCGGTCTGCTGGCGCTGCTCGCGGGCGTCCTGCCCGTGCCCGCGGCCCTCGCGCTCGCGGCACGCGTCTGGCCCGTGCTCACGTTCGTCGTCGCGATGACGGTGGTCACCGAGCTGGCGGCCGCGGCAGGCCTGTTCCGCGCCGTCGGTGCGGCCGTCGCCCGCCGGGCGCACGGGCGCACCGCGCAGCTGTGGGGCGGGGTCGTCGTGCTCGCGGTGCTCTGCACGGTGTTCCTGTCGCTCGACACGACGGCCGTGCTGCTCACCCCCGTGGTGCTGGCCGTCGCGGTGCACGCCCGGCTCGACCCACGACCGTTCGCCCTCGTCACCGTGTGGGTCGCGAACACCGGCTCGATGCTGCTGCCCGTCTCGAACCTCACCAACCTGCTCGCCGCCCACCACGTCGGCGGCGTCCGCGAGTTCGTCGCGCTCACGTGGGCGCCCGCGCTGGCGTGCGTCGCCGTGCCCGTGGTGGTCGTCGCGCTCGTCCACCGCCGGCGGCTGCGCGGCACGTACGAGGTGGACCCGCCCGAGCCCGCCGAGGACCCCGTGCTGCTGCGCCGGTGCGCCTGGGTCGTCGGGGCGCTGCTGGTCGCCCTCGTCAGCGGAGCACCCGTCTGGGTGCCCGCGGTCGTCGCGGCGCTCGTCCTGCTGGTCGTCACCGCGCAGCGGCGGTCCGGCACGCTGACCCCCGCCCTGGTGCCGTGGCCGCTCCTCGTGCTCGCGTCCGGCCTCTTCCTCGCGGCCGAGGCGGTGCAGGAGGCGGGCCTGCGCGCGGTGCTCGAGCAGGGCCTCGCCGGGGGCGGCCCCTGGGCGGTCGCCGCCACCGGCCTGCTCGCGGCGAACGCGCTGAACAACCTGCCCGCGTACCTCCTGCTCGAACCGGGCGCGGCGCACGACCCCCGCCTGCTCGTCGCGCTCCTCGTGGGCGTGAACGCCGGCCCGCTGATCACCCCGTGGGCGTCGCTCGCCACCCTGCTGTGGCACCGCGCGCTGGTGCGCTCCGGGGTCGACGTGCCGTGGGGCCGCTACGTGGTCCTGGGCCTCGTGGTCGCGCCGCTCACCGTCGCAGCAGGCGTCGGGGCGCTGGCGCTGACGACGTGAGCGGACGCGACCGGCCACCGGTACGGGCGACGCGGCGCACGCGACCCGCGGGATAGGTTCGGTCGATGGACCCGGTGGATCCCGCGCTCGCCGGCGTGCGCGCCTACCTCAGCCACCTCGACGGGTGCGAGGTCGCCGTCCGCACGACGTCCGGCGGTGAGTACGTCGGCCCGCTGTCGTGCCTGCTCTCCGGCAACGTGGTGTTCGTCGGACCGTCCGGGGCCGCCCCGTGCATCCGCATCGACACCGTCGAGTCGGTCCTGCTGCTGCGCGGCGAGCCCGGCCGCTCCGGCTGAGCGGCGGCCGCCGCGGCGCCGGTCCGGTACCCCCGAGGGGTCCCGGACCGGCGACGCGAGCCGCGTGCGCACGGTGACGACGCTCCCCCTCAGACGAACTTGCAGCAGGGGGAGTAGACGCTGACGGACTCGGCGACGGTGGCGGAGGCACCGACCATGCCGGAGAGAGCGACGAGGACGGTGACGGCGGCGACGGTGAGCTTCTTCATGATGGAACCCCTTCGGGACAGACGTGCCGGACTGTCCGGCACCCCGCATGTTCCACAGGGGTGTGTCGTGACCGCAATGACTTAGCCGTAAACCGTGTAGACCCTCCCAGGTCTACGGTCGCCCGGGCGTGTCGCGCCGGGGGCCTGCCCCAGGCCCCGGGACCACCGGATCAGAGCCGCGAGGGTCCCACACCGGCCGCGTCGAGCGCGCGTCGGTACGCCTCGGCCACGCTCGCGCGGTCGTCACCCGCGGCCCGCAGCCGGTCGCCGAGGCGGCGCCACGCGATCGCGGCCGGCCGGCCGGCCGGGACGAGGTCCAACCGGTCCTGGACCTGCCGGTACGCCTTGACGGCGGCCGAACGCTCGCCGGAGGCGAGCAGCGCGTCACCCAGGGCCTCGTGCGCGGGCGCGGCATCCCGGCGGTCGCCCGATGCGAGCATCTCCGTCGCGCGGGCCGCGTGGACGAGGGCCGCACGGTTCTGGCCGAGCAGCAGCAGCGCACGTGAACGGATCGTCGCGGCACGCGCCACCTCGACCTGTGACTCCCCGACCTCGAGGGCGGTGCCCGCCGCGTCGAGCTCGGCCAGCGCCTCCCGCGGCCGGGCCGGCGTGACGGCCAGCAGGAAGTGGGCCAGGTCCAGGCGCAGACGTGGCACGTCGCGCTCCGCCTCGCGGCCGCCCGCGATGGCCAGGGCCGCGCGCAGGTGGTCGAGCGCGTCGTCCGCGTCCCCGAGCGCCTCGTCGACGAACGCGAGGTTCCAGTGCACCGACCACACGGCCCGCGCGGACCCGTGCCGCAGCGCGCGGCCGAGCAGGTCGGTGCCGCGCACGCGCGCGTAGGTGACGTCGCCGCGCGCCACGTAGGCCCAGACGACCGTCGACTCGAGGCGGAACAGCTCGTCCGTCTCGGCGGCGCTCGTGCGCAGCGTCGCCAGGTGGGCCTCACCCGCGCGCACGGCGCCGTGCAGGTCCCCAGCCTCGGTCAGCGCCATGACCAGACGCGTCGCGGCGTACGCCGCCTGCGTAGGCCGGTGCCCGTCGATCAGGCGCCGCGTGGTGTCGGCCAGGACCTGGGCCGAGGCCTCCAGGTCGCCGGCCAGGTCGAGCGCCTCCGCGCGCGCGAGGAGGACCCGCGCGCTCTGGTCGGCGTCGAGGGAGTCGAGCTGGACGGTCGCGAGCTCGCCCACCGCCTCCCGGGCCCGGCCCGCACGCACGAGCTGGCGCGCGCGGACGACGGACGCCTCGGACGCGAGGTACGCGGGCGAGCGCGCGCCCTCCTCGAGGTACGTGGTCGTCACGCCCAGGGCGCGCGCGAGCCGTTCGAGGGCGCCGTCGCCCGGGCCCCGGACCCCGCGCTCGAGGTGCGACACGTAGCTGGGGTGCATCATCGCCGCGCGGGCGAGGTCGGCCTGGGACAGGCCGGAGCGCTCACGGGACTCGCGGATACGTTCACTGACGGGGTGCACGGACTCACGATAGGGACCGACCCCCCCGCACGGAAGAGGGGTCACCTGTACTCCTGTCACGGCGGCGGTGACGCGGACCGTGCGACATCGGGACGAACGCCGCGCCCGACGGCGTCCGGGACGTGGCACGCGGGCCCGCCCGGCGCCCCGTGCGGGGCCGCTGCCGAGGGCGGCGCGGGCGCCGTGACCACCCGCGCGGATGCCACGGCCCCGCGTCTGACCAGCACCTCGACCACTCCGACGTAGGCCAGCGTCGACGCCGTGGACACCGCGAGCGCGTCCGGTCCGATGTCGACCAGGTCGAGGTCGGCGAGGTCGACCGCGCCCAGGGCGAACACCACGAGGTTGTTCACCACGTGCGCCGCGGCCGCCGCCTCGAGACCACCCGTCCGCCACACGAGCCAGCCCATCGCGAGCGCCCAGACGGCCGTGTCGACCATCGCGAGGCCGACGTAGGTGTGCCCGGCCACGAACAGCGGCACGGGGAGCACGATCGCGACGGCGGGGTGCCGCACCCAGGCACCCAGCGTCTGGACGAGGTACCCGCGGAAGACGACCTCCTCGGCGACGCACTGCGCGGGCACGAGCAGCAGGACGAGCCCGAGGAGCACCCACGTCGTGTCGTGGACGCGCGGCTGCCACGGGGAGCCCTGCGCCGCCGCGAGCGCGAGGTCGACCCCCTGCACGACGAGCGCGAGCACCGCGGCCAGCACGAGGCAGCGCAGGGCCCAGCCCCAGCGGACGCGCCCGGTGACGGAGGCGAGCAGGCCGGTGGGCCGCGCGCCCAGCAGCCACGTCGCCACGACGACCGCGGGCAGCATCGCGATGATCGTCAGCATGCCGACCGCGAAGGCGAGGGGGTCGCCCAGGTCGAGCACGTCGAGCCCCGCCAGTGCGTCGAGCCCGCCCGGCCCCGACGCCAGCGCCGCGACCGCGACGAGGACGCCGCCCACGGCGAGCAGGACGACGTAGAGCGCGCACGCCACGACCCCGACCAGCAGCGGCCGCCACCAGCGCCACCCCGGCCGGGTACGCGCCAGCCGGTGGTAGGCGTAGGTGCCCGGCACCTCGTACGGGTCGACGACGACGTGCGCGCTGCTCACCGCACCATCCTGACCCGGCCGACGCCCGGGCACATCGGTCGCGGCCGAGCGCCCGGACATCTCCTCCCCACGGCCCCCGCCGCGCGCCTACGATCGCCGGATGCCGCACGAGACCTGGGTCGAGCACCGCCGCAGCGGTGACCGCGAGCTGCTGGGGTGGGTGCGCCCGTCGGGTGAGGGGTTCGTCGCCGTCGACCGGCTGGGACGCGACCTCACGGGGCCGCTCGACTGGACCGACGCCGAGGACGCGCTCGAGGCCCACGGGCTGCACTGGCTGGCGGAGCTGTGGCAGCTCACGCACGACGACGGCACGGTCGTCCGTGTCCGGCTCGTCGAGGTGAGCCCGACGCGGGTCGTCGTGAAGCAGGACGACCTGAACGCGGTCAGCGAGGAGGCGGCCCCGACGTGGACGCTGCCGTTCCCGGCGCCGCCCGCGCTCGCGCCGTTCGCGGGCGACGCGTTCACGTTCGACCCCGGCTGGGGCCGCTGACCAGCACGGGGTGACCCTCGGCACGGTCCGGCGAGTCGTCCGCGCGACCGATCCGGCGCCCGCGCGTCGCGACCTAGCATCACGACGTGACCTCGACGGACCCCACCGCGCCGCCCTCGCCCAGCCGGGCGCGGCGCACGTGGGCGCACGCCTGGCGGCTGCTGCTCGCTCTGGTCGTCGGCGGCTCGTCGGGGCTCGCCATCTACGGCGTCGGCCTGTCGGGGATGGCCGAGCTCGACGTCCCGCCGACCGCGGCCACCTGGTTCGTGGTCGACCTCCTGTGCGTGCTGGTGTGCGCGCCGCTGTACGTGCTGCGCCGTCGCGCCCCGCTGGTGATCACGGGCGTCCTCGTGGTGCTCGGGTCGTTCTCGCTGTTCTCCGTGGGTCTCGTGATACTCGCGGTGCTGTCGCTCGCGACGCGGCGCCAGTGGCTGGAGATCGGCGCCGTCTACGCGCTGTGGTGCGGGGCGGCGCTCGTCAGCGAGCGGGCGTTCAGCCAGTGGGTGGTGCCGACCGAGGCCCTGCCCGCCCAGAACCTGTGGGCGATCGCCGCGCAGCTGGTGTTCAGCGCGCTCGTCGTGGTCACCGGCATGTTCATCGGTGGCCGGCGCGCGCTCGTCGCGTCGTTGCGCGAGCAGGCCGCCATCGCGCGCCGCGAGTCCGACGCCCGTGGCGACAGCGCCCGCGCCGCCGAGCGCAACCGCATCGCCCGCGAGATGCACGACGTGCTGGCCCACCGTCTGTCGCTCGTCGCACTGCACTCGGGCGCCCTGGAGTACCGCGCCGGCCTCGACCCCGAGCAGGTCCGCGAGACCGCCGCCGTCGTACGGGAGAACGCCCACGAGGCGCTCGGCGAGCTGCGCGAGGTCCTGGGCCTGCTGCGCGACCCGAGCGCCGCGGAGGAGAGCTCGCGCCCCCAGCCGACGTTCGCGCAGGTGGGCGAGCTCGTCGAGGGGACGCGCGCGGCGGGCTCGCCCGTCACCTTCGTCCTCGACCGCGTCGGCGAGGACGACCTCGCGCGCCTGCCGGTCTCGACGAGCCGGCACCTGTACCGCGTGGTGCAGGAGACGCTGACCAACGCCCGCAAGCACGCGCCGGGCGCACCCGTGCACGTGCGGCTGCACGGCGCCCCGGGCGAGCGCATCGCCCTCGAGGTCACCAACCCCGTGCCGGAGCACGAGCCGGCCACGCGGCTGCCGACGTCCGGGTGGGGGCTCACGGGGCTGTCGGAGCGGGTGCGGCTGACGGGTGGCGAGCTCGACGCGCGCCGCCGGGCCGACGGGACCTTCATGGTGCAGGCCTGGCTGCCCTGGGCGGCCGCGACGGAGGGACAGACGTGACGACGACGACGCCGGAGCACACGGTGGGACAGCCCGTGCGGCCGACGGTGCGGGTGGTGCTGGTCGACGACGAGACGCTCGTGCGCGTCGGCCTGCGGCTCATCCTCGGGGCCGAGCCGGCCATCGAGGTCGTCGGGGAGGCCGCCGACGGGGTGGACGCGCTCGACGTCGTGCGGCGGACGTCCCCCGACGTCGTGCTGATGGACATCCGCATGCCGCGCCTGGACGGGCTCGCGGCGACCGAGCAGCTGCTCGCGACGCAGCCCGACGCGCGCGTCGTCATCCTCACGACCTTCGACACCGACGAGATGGTGCTGGGCGCGCTGCGCCTGGGCGCCGCGGGCTTCCTGCTCAAGGACACCCCGCCGGCCGAGATCGTCCGGCACGTGCTCGACGCGGGCGCGGGGCGCACGACCCTGTCGCCGTCCGTCACCGACCGCCTCATCGCCTCGGTGACGCAGCGCCCGCGCGACGAGCGGCGCACCGCCGCGCGCCAGTGCCTCGACCAGCTCACGGACCGCGAGCGGGACGTCGCACGTGCCATCGGCCGCGGGCTGTCGAACGCCGAGATCGCGTCGGAGCTGTTCATCACGGTCGCGACCGTCAAGACGCACATCAGCCGCATCCTGGAGAAGATGCCGGCCGAGAACCGCACCCACATCGCGATCTGCGTGCACGAGGCCGGGGACGTCTGAGCGCCGGCGCCGGCGGGTCGGTGCCCGGGGTGCCGGCGCCCGGCGGGTGGTGCAGCGGCCGCGCCCGTCGAGGACGACGAGGAGGACGGGCGCGGCCGCGGTTCAGGCCGCCGGACGCGGGTCCGTCTGGACGATCCCCACGACCGCCCACGGCGGCAGGTCGAGGTCGATCTCCAGGACGCCGTCGTCCGACGCGGTGAGCGTGCGACGCAGCAGGTCGTCGGCCGCGTCGCGCAGCGCGGCCGTCTGCGGGAGCGTGAGGTTGATCGGCTCCCCCATCGCGTGCCACGCCTCGGCCACGTTGCCGTGCTCCCAGTCGAGCTGGACGAGGTCGAACGTGGCCCCGGCGGGCAGCCCGGCGACGGTGTGCGTGACCCGGCGGGGCGTGCCCACGTCGGCCAGGCCGCGTGCGGCCGCGTACGTGTTCTGCGCGCGGACGGACCGCCCGCCCATCTCGTCGGGGTAGTTGAACAGGACGCCGGCGACGCGGCCGGTCGCGCTGTCACGCGTCACGACGCCGTGCGGCAGCTCGGCCAGGACCTCGTCGCCGAGCTGCGCGAGCATCGAGAACGCGTGGAACGTCGGCTTGTGCAGGCCCTGCTCGTTGACGAGCCCGAAGCCGCCGTGGAACGGCCCGAGGCCCGCACCACCCTCCTCGAAGACGTCGGTGAACGTCCAGTACGAGATGGAGTCCGCGAGCGACGCGCACCGCAGGTAGGCGCGCGTGATGTACGTGGCGGCGAACAGCGTGTCGTGGCTGCGGTCGCGGCTCGACGGCGACGTCGACCACTCGGTGATGTGGATCTCGGCGCCCGCGTAGGGGCTGTCCGCGACGATGCGCTGCAGCAGCGTCAGGTCGTCGTAGGTCGCGTCGACGTACCGGCTGATCTCCTTGGCGCCGCCGCTGGGCGTGGCCGCGTAGTCCGTCGGGTACAGGTGCGCGGTGAAGAAGTCGACGGGCAGGTCGCGCTCGTGGCACCAGGCGATGAACTCCTCGACCCACACGGGACGCCAGTCGAGCGCGTCGGGGTCCTCGGCCTGGCCGGTGGCGATCGACTTGCTGCTGTCCTCGTACTCGCCCGCGTAGCGGTCGTCGGGGACGAACACGCTGGTGGACGGCCCGCCGACGAGCAGGCGCTCGTCGATGGCCTTGATCGCGCGGACGCTCGCCTCGTAGAGCTCGAAGTACTGCGTGCGCGTGCCGGTCCAGAACAGCGGGACGAGGTTCGGCTCGTTCCACACCTCGAACCGCCACTGCAGCACCTCGTCGATGCCGTACCGCTCGATCCAGTGCCGCACGCTCGCCGCGACGAGGTCGGCCCAACGGCCCATGTCGTTGGGCGGGCTGCAGTGCGCCTTCCACCAGAACAGCGTCTCGGTCTGCGTGGCCAGGTCGCGCGGCATGAAGCCGAGCTCGACGAAGGGCCGCGCACCGGTCGACAGGATGAAGTCGAACACCTTGTCGACGTAGCTGAACGTGTGGACCGGCTCGGCCAGCGGCGTGGGCGGGCCGAAGCCGCCGCCCCCGCCGTCGTTGCCGCGGTACACGAACATGTCGTCGTGGAACAGCCCGTGGAAGCGCACGTAGCGGGCGCCCAGGACGTCGACGGCCTCCCGGAAGTGCGCCTGCCAGTCGGCCCGCAGCGCCTCGTTGGCGCGCCCCGCGCCGACGCACTGGTTCCACACGTGGTGCAGCGGACGCCCCGTCGCGGGTGCGCCGTCCACCGTGGGCGCGGACGTACCCGCATGTGTCACAGCGCACCTCTGGGCATGACGTCTCCTCGTCGAGAGCCGGGCAGTGTCGAGCCGGACGGTGTCGCGGCACCGTCGGCCAACGCACCATATGAACGTTAAAGCAGCGGGTCAAGCGAGCCGCGCTGGTGCCCTGCCCGCCCCCGCGCCGTGCGGGTGAGGGCGATTCGCCGCATGCTGGCAGCGAGCAGACGATCGATCCCGACCCGGAGGGCTCATGAGCGCCACGACCCCCGCTCCCGCCGACGACGCCCCCGGCGCCGCCGCGCACAAGAGCGACGCCCCCGCCCCCGACGACCCGCGCAAGCCGGACTCCCCCACCGACCTGCACCGCCGGTCCTGGGTGTACGTGCTGCGCACGACGGTGCGCGAGTTCCTCGGTGACCAGTGCACCGACCTCGCGGCCGCGCTGACCTACTACGCGGTGCTGGCGCTCGCGCCCGCGCTGCTGGCGATCGTCTCGCTGCTCTCGCTCGTCGACCGGCCGGACGAGGTGATCGACGGCATCGTCGAGCTGGGCGAGAGTGCCGGCGCGGGCGAGCAGGTCGAGAGCTTCCGGCCCGTGCTCGAGAACCTCAGCGACGCGCCCGCGGGGGGCCTGGCGCTCGTCGTCGGGCTCGTCGTCGCGCTGTGGTCCGCGTCCGGGTACGTCGCCGCGTTCAGCCGCGGCATGAACCGCATCTACGAGGTCGACGAGGGCCGCCCGATCTGGAAGCTGCGTCCGCTGCTGCTGCTGCTGACGGCCGTGCTCGTCGTCATCGCCGTGCTGGTCGTGGCGCTGCTGGTGCTGTCCGGGCCGGTCGCCGAGGCCGTCGGCGAGGCCGTCGGGCTCAGCTCGACCGTCCTGACGGTGTGGCAGGTCGTGAAGTGGCCGGTCGTGGTGGTGCTCGTCATCGCGGCCATCGCGCTGCTGTACCACGGGACGCCGAACGTGCGGCAGCCGAAGTTCCGGTGGGTGAGCGTCGGCGCGCTGCTCGCGCTCGTCGTGTGGGCGCTGGCGACGGCCGGGCTCGGGCTCTACGCCGCCAACTTCGCCAGCTACGACGAGACGTACGGCTCGCTCGCCGGCGTCATCGTGCTGCTGCTGTGGCTCTGGCTGACGAACCTGGCCCTGCTGTTCGGTGCCGAGCTCGACGCCGAGCTCGAGCGCGGGCGTGAGCTGCAGGCCGGCATCGAGGCCGAGCGCAGCATCCAGCTCCCGCCGCGGGACACGAGCGCCAGCGACAAGCGCCGCGAGAAGCTCGAGAAGGACGTCGAGCGGGGGCGCCTGCTGCGGGAGGAGGCGTCGCGGCGCCACCGCAGCGAGTCCTGACCCCGACCTGGTCCCGGGCCCGGTCCGGGGTCAGCGCAGGGGCGGGAGCACCTGGTCGCCCGTGAGCGCGCCGCGGAACGGGTCGCCGCGCTCGGCGACGCGCTCCAGGACGGTGCGGACCGTGAACGCGTCGGGACGCAGCCACGGCTCGTCGAGCTCGTCCCACGTGATCGGCGCGGAGACCGGCGCGCCCGCGGCGGCCCGCGGGCTGTACGGCGCGACGAGCGTCTTGTTGATCGCGTTCTGCGTGTAGTCCAGGCGCGCCTGGCCGCCGCGCTCGCGCACCTCCCAGCGCCAGCTCACCAGGTCGGGCACGACCTTGCCGACGGTGCGCGAGAGCCGCTCGACCCACGCGCGCGTCTCGTCGAACGACGGCCCGACGGTGACCGGCACCCACACCTGGATGCCGCGGCGGCCCGTGAGCTTGGGGAACGCCTGCACGCCGACGTGCGCGAACGCGTCGCGGTGCAGCCGGGCGAGCAGCAGGACGTCCTCCCACGCCGTCGAGGTGCCGGGGTCGAGGTCGATCAGGGCATACGTCGGCAGGTCGGGTGCGCTGGTCCGCGACGTCCACGCGTGCCACTCGAGCGCACCGAAGTTCGCGGCCCACACGAGTGCCGCGGGCTCGTCGACGACGAGGTACGTGGTCGACTCGCCGGGGTCCGCGTCGGGCCGGTCCCAGCGGGGCACCCAGTCGGGCGCGTGGTCGGGGAGCTGCTTGTGCCAGAACCCGCGCGTCGCGGCGCCCTGCGGGAAGCGGTGCATGTTGAGCGGGCGGCCCGCGAGGTACGGCAGCGCGACGGGGGCGATGCGCGCCGCGTAGCGCAGCAGCTCGCGCTTGGTGACTGGCGGCTCGTCGTCGCGACCCGGGAACAGCTCCTTGTCGAGGTTGGTGACGCGCAGCCGACGCCCGAAGACCTCCCACGTGCCCGACGCGCCCAGGTCGTCGAGCGCGGCGAGCTCGTCGTCCGACGGGCCCGCGACGTCCGGCACGGCCGGGTGCGTCTCGACCTCCGCGCGGTCGGCCGGCACGCCCGAGCGCCACAGCCGGTCGGGCGCTGCCGCGACCTCGTCGTTGGTGCGCCCGGACACCACGGACGTCGGGTGGTCCTCGGCGTCCCAGCCGTCGACGGCGTGCTCGTCGCGCTTGTGGAACATGAGCCACTGCTCCTTGCCGGAGCGTGCGTCGTCGCGGCGCACGAGCAGGAACTTCCCGCGCAGCCGCTCGCCGGAGAGCTCGGCGTGCAGCTGCCCGTCGCGGACCTCGGCCGCCGGGTCGTCGGTCTTGTACGGACGCCACGTCCCGCGGTCCCACACGATCACGTCACCGCCGCCGTACTGCCCGTGCGGGATCACGCCCTCGAACGCCTCGTACTCCAGCGGGTGGTCCTCGACGTGCACGGCCATGCGGCGCGCGGCGGGGTCCAGCGTCGGGCCCTTCGGCACGGCCCAGCTGACCAGGACGCCGTCGATCTCGAACCGCACGTCGTAGTGCAACCGGCGGGCCCGGTGCCGTTGCACCACGAACCGCCGCTCGGGTCCGTCGGACGGCTCCGGGGCCGCACCGGCGGGCTCGGCCGTGCGCGTGAAGTCGCGCATCGAGCGGTAGGTGTCGAGCGCGTCGGCCTCGTCGGGAGTGTCGGGCGTGACGGTGTCACGCGTCCGCGGCGTCAGGGTCCTCCTCCGGCTCGAAGGAGCTCGGCTCGTCGGTCGTCGTGCCGCCGACGCCGTCGTCGGACAGGTCCTCGGCGTCGGTGCTGCTGCCGGTGCGGCCGTCGTCGGTCTCGCTCACGGGGTGCCTCCTGCGGTTCGTGGTCCGGCCAGCGTGCGGCGGGCGCGGACGCACCGCAACCGCTGCGCCCGCCGCACGCCAGCGCCGCAGGGTCAGGGGGTCGGCGAGCCGCCGTTGACGTTGAGGGTCTCGCCCAGGACGTAGCTCGACTCCGGCGACGCGAGGAACACGTACGCGGGTGCGAGCTCGGTCGGCTGCCCGGCGCGGCCCAGCGGGACCGACTGGCCGAACTCCGGCAGCTGCTCGGGCATCTGACCGCCCGACGGCTGCAGCGGGGTCCAGATGGGTCCGGGGGCGACCGCGTTGACGCGGATGCCCTGGGGCGCGAGCTGCTGCGCGAGGCCCTTCGTGAAGTTGTTGATCGCGGCCTTCGTCGACGCGTAGTCCAGCAGCGTCGGCGACGGCTGGTACGCCTGCACGGAGGTGGTGTTGATGATCGCCGAGCCGGGCTGCAGGTGCTTGAGCGACGCCTTCACCAGCCGGAACATCGCCAGGATGTTCGCCTGGTACGTCGACTCGAGCTGCTCGTCGGTGATCTCCTCGATGCTCTCGGTCGCGATCTGCTTGCCCGCGTTGTTCACCAGGATGTCCAGGCCGCCCAGCGCGCTCACCGCGCGGTCGACGACCTCGGCGCAGAACTCCGCGTCCGTCAGGTCCCCCGGCAGCAGTGCTGCCTTCCGGCCGGTCTCGGTGATGATCCGCTCGACCTCGCGCGCGTCCTCCTCCTCGGCCGGCAGGTACGTGATCGCGACGTCAGCGCCCTCGCGCGCGAACGCGATCGCGACCGCCGCGCCGATGCCCGAGTCGCCGCCGGTCACCAGCGCCTTGCGGCCCGTCAGCCGGCCCGTCCCGCGGTAGGAGAACTCGCCGAGGTCCGCCGCGGGCGTCAGATCCTGCTGCGAGCCGGGTTCGGGCTGCTGGTCCTCCGGCGGGGAGATCGACGGGTAGCGCTCGACGGGGTCCTGGAACGTGAGCTGGTCGGTGCGGGTGGTGTCGGTGTCCTGCGATGCCACGGCAGTCCTCCCTGGTCGTCGCGCGCCCCGTCACGGGGCGCCGTCGCTCCAGTCTGTGCAGCGCCGCGCCCCCGCGCATCCGGATCGGACGCGCGGGGGCGCGTGCACCGAGGGTCGGCACCGCCGTCGGCACCGCCCGGGGTCACCCCCGCAGGTCGCGGCTCTTCCTGCCGGCGCCCGTGCGCTGCCGTGCACCCGCGGCCAGGGCGCCCCCGATCGCGAGCAGCGCGAGCGCCGCCCCACCGAGCCCCAGGTTCGTCCCACCGGTGGTGGCGAGCCACCCGCCGCCCGACGACACCGGCGGTGCCGGCTGCGTCGGTGTCGGGTGGCTCGTGGTCCGGCACGCCTCCTCGTCGGCGACCGCGAGCGTCGTGATCGGCGCGGTCACGAGGACGACGTCGCCGGCCGTGGCGTCGGCGAGCACTGCGGGCGTGGCGTCCGCGGGCGTGGCGTCCGCCGGCGTGGCGTCCGCGGGCGGCTCGACGCACGGTTCCGCGCCCGGTGCGGTGACGACGTTCGTCAGCACCTCACCGTTCACGTCGTCGTTGACGCGCACCCGGTACGTCAGCGTCTGCACGCCCACGAGCGTGCCGACGTCCCAGGTCAGGCTGGTCCCGGACGGCGTGGCGGTGCCCGTGCTGGCCTCGATGCTGCTCTCGTCGAGGACGGCGGAGCCGAGCACGCCGGACAGGTCGTCGACGATCGGCTCGATGTCGACGGAGTCACCGGTGAGGACCGTGGCCACGACGGTGTAGGTGATGGTCTGCCCGGGCCGCACCTGCTCGTCCCGGGACGGGTCGCTGTCCTTGACGACCGTGAACGTCGCCGGGGTGCTGCGGTCGGTGTTGGTGACGGTGCACGTCGTGTCGTCGCCCACGGCGAGCTCGACGACGTCACCCTCGAGCACGACCGGCCCCTCGGCGTTCTCGCAGACCCAGCCCTCGGAGGTGTACCCCTGGGGACCGTCGACCTCGGACAGGGTGTACCGGCCCGGGGCCACCGGGACGTCGGTGACGACCTCGCTGCGCGTCGCACCGTTGACCGACTCGGGCCCGTCGGCCCGCAGCGTCCAGTCCTCGGGGACCGCCGTGCCGCCCTCCTCGTTGACGACGACCTTGACGAGCGTCAGGTGCGGGGCGTCGAACGTGTTGACCACGGTGCACGTGACGTCGTCGCCGTTGCCGACCGCGACCGTCGACCCGGTGACCGTCCCGCCCTCGCAGGTCCACCCGTCGGTGGTGTACCCGGCCGGGCCGTCGTCCTCCGACAGCGCGTAGTCGCCGGCGGGGACCTGGGCGCCGGTGACGGCCTCGCTGCCGCTGGTGCCGGTGAGGGTCGTGGGACCGTCCGCGGTCAGCGTCCACTCGGCGGGTTCGGCGGTGCCGCCGTGGTCGTTGACGACGCGCTTGACCAGCGTGAGCGTCGCGGGCTGGTCGTCGTTGACGACCGTGCACGTGACGTCCTGGTCGAGGCCCACCGTCACCACGCCGCCGGCCACCGGGACGCTCGACCCGTCCGCCTCGCACGCCCACGGCCCGCCCTCGTAGCCGCCCAGGCCGGACTCGCTCAGCGTGTAGTCCCCGACGGCGACGGTCGCACTCGTGACCGCCGGGTCACCGGTCGTCCCCGTGACGCCCGCGGTCGGGCCCGTGGCGGTCAGCGTCCAGTCGGTCGCCACCGCGGTGCCGCCGTCGTCGTTGACGACCTGCTTCACCAGCGTCAGCGTCGAGGGCTGGGCCGTGTTGGTGATCGTGCAGGTCACGTCGGCGCCGTTGGCCAGCGTCACCACGTCGTCCGCGACCGTGACGGCGGTGCCGTCGGCCGTCGCGCACGACCAGTCACCGGCCGCGAACCCCGCGACCGCCGACTCCGACAACGCGTACTCACCCGCGAAGACCTCGACGCCGGTGACGCCGTCCTCGCCGTCGCCGGACACCGGGTCCTGACCCTCGATCCCCTGCGGGGTCGCCGTCAGCGTCCAGTCCGCCGGGGTCTGCGTCGCCCCGGTCGTGCCCGCGTCGACCACCTTGCGCAGCGTCAGCAGCCCGGCCTGGTCGTCGTTGACGATGGTGCAGGTGACGGCCTCGCCGTTGGGCACGGTGACCGTGCTGCCCGTCACCGAGCCGCCCTCGCAGCTCCAGGCGCCGGCCGCGTAGCCCGCCGGTCCGTCGGCCTCCGACAGGACGTATTCGCCCGCGTCCACGTCGACCCCGGTCACCTGCGTGCTGCCGCTCGTGCCGGACAGGGGCGTCGGGCCGTCGGCCGTCAGCGTCCAGTCCGTGGCCTCGGCCGTGCCGCCCTGGTCGTTGACGACCTCCTTGACGAGCGTGAGCGTCCCGGGCTGGTCGTCGTTGACGATCGTGCACGTGACGGTCTGCCCCACATCGATCGTGACGACGTCGTCGCTGACCGGCAGGGTGGTCTCGTCCGTCGCGCACGCCCAGTCCCCGGCGGTGTACCCGCCGGGTCCGGCCTCGCTCAGCGCGTAGTCGCCGACCGCGACGGGCGCGTCGGTGACGGCCGCGTCACCGGTCACGCCGGTCACCCCGGCCGTCGGCCCGTCGGCCGTGTGCGTCCAGTCGGTCACGGCGGCGGTCCCACCGTCGTCGTTCACGACCTGCTTGACCATCGTCAGCGTCGAGGGCTGCGCGGTGTTGGTGATCGTGCAGGTCACGTCCGCACCGTTGGCCAGGTCCACGACCCCGGCCGTGACGGTGACGGGCGTGCCGTCGGCCGTCGCGCAGGTCCACGTGCCCGCCGTGAACCCGGGGACCGTCGACTCCGTGAGCGCGTACCCGCCGGCGAACACCTCGACGGCGGTCACGCCGTCGGCACCGTCGCCGGACACCGGGTCCTGACCCGTGATGCCCTGCGGGGTCGCCGTCAGCGTCCAGTCCGCGGGCGTCCGCGTCGTCCCGGTCGCGCCGGCGTCGACCACCTTGCGCAGCGTGAGCAGCGCCGGCTGGTCGTCGTTGACGACGGTGCAGGTCACGTCCTGACCGAGCGCGACGGTGACCGCACCGTCGGTGACGGGTACCTCCGCGTCGTCGGCCGCGCACTCCCAGGCCCCGGCCGTGTAGCCGGCCGGTCCGGCCTCGGTCAGCGCGTAGCTGCCCACGGCGACCGGCGCACCGGTGACCGCGGCGTCGCCCGTCACGCCGGTCACGCCGGTGGTCGGACCGGTGGCGGTCAGCGTCCAGTCGGCCACGGCGGCGGTTCCGCCGTCGTCGTTGACGACCTCCTTGACGAGCGTCAGCGTCGACTGCTGGGCCGTGTTGGTGATGGTGCAGGTGACGTCGGCACCGTTGGCCAGGGTCACGACGTCGTCCGTGACGGTCACCGCCGTGCCGTCCGCCGTCGCGCAGGACCAGTCGCCCGCCGCGAACCCGGCGACCGCCGACTCCGACAGCGCGTACCCGCCCGCGAAGACCTCCTCCTGGGTGACGCCGTCCTCGCCGTCGCCCGACACCGGGTCCTGACCCGTGATGCCCTGCGGGGTCGCCGTCAGCGTCCAGTCCGCCGGGGTCTGCGTGGCACCGGTCGTGCCCGCGTCGACCACCTTGCGCAGCGTCAGCAGCGCCGGGGAGTCCTCGTTGACGATCGTGCACGTCACGTCCTGACCCACGCCGACCGCGACCGCGCCGTCGGTGACCGGCACGGCGGTCTCGTCCGTCGCGCACGCCCAGTCCCCGGCCGCGTACCCGGCGGGCCCCGCCTCGGACAGCGCGTAGCTGCCGACCGCGACCGGTGCGTCGGTGACGGCGGCGTCGCCCGTCACGCCCGTCACGCCCGTGGTCGGACCGTCGGCCGTCAGCGTCCAGTCGGCGACGGTCGCCGTGCCGCCCGCGTCGTTGACGACCTGCTTGACCAGGGTCAGCGTGGGCTGCTGCGCGGTGTTGGTGATGCTGCAGGTGACGTCGGCGCCGTTCGCGAGCGTCACCACGTCGTCGGACACCGGGACCGCCGTGCCGTCGGCCGTCGCGCACGACCAGTCACCCGGCGCGAACCCCGCCACCGCGCTCTCCGAGAGCGCGTACCCGCCCGGCAGCACCTCGACGCCCGTGACGCCGTCGGCGCCGTTGCCGGACACGGGGTCCTGGCCGGCGATCTGCTGCGGCGTGGCCGTGAGCGTCCAGTCGGTGGGCGTCTGCGTCGCCCCGGTGCTCCCGGCGTCGACCACCTTGCGCAGCGTCAGCCGCGCCGGGTCGTCGTCGTTCGTGAACACGCACAGCTCCGACTGCCCGGCTCCCACCGTGACCTCGGTGACGACCTGGGTCACCCCGTCGACGGTGCAGCTGATCTCGGTGAGCGTGTACCCGTCGGGGCCCGTCTCGCCCAACGTGTACGTGTGTCCCGGGCGCACCTCGTTGACCTGCGCATCCGCGGCGGACGCACCGGTGACGTCGATCTCGGCGAGCCCCTCGACGGGCGGCGTGCCGCTCGGCACCGCGCTCAGCGTGAAGTCGGACGCCACGGCCGTCCCGCCGTCGTCGTTGACGACCTCCTTGGCGAGCACGAGCTGGGCCGTGCGGTTGGTCGCGGTGCAGGTCACGCGTGTGGCCAGCGGCACCACGACGCCGCCGTTGAGGCCGTCGGTGAAACCGGGCACCTGGGTGCCGTCGGCCGCGACGCGGATGCAGCTCCACGACCCTGTCGACGACGGGAAGGACTCGAGGTCCGACCGCTGGTCGTCCTGGACGTACGTCGGCGGCCCGGCGGACTCCGCGAGCTGGTACGGCACGCCGGCGGTGACGACCTGGTCGGTCACGACGGCGGTGCCGGCCTGGCCGCTCGGGCCGGGCAGCTGCCCCGCGGGCTGGTCCGGGCCAGGGAGCGCGGACAGGGTCCACAGGCCCGGGTCGGCGCTGCCCTCGACCGACTTCGCGAGCGTGAGGCGGGACTCGCACTGGATGACGTTGCGGACCGTGTAGGTGTTGTCGCCGTCGTGCAGCGTCGCCTGGTAGCCCGTCTCGGGCAGGTCGACCGGCGTGACCGGCTGCCCGTCGACCGCGACGACCTGGGCCGCGGCGACCTCGCACAGGTCCGGGTCCACGTCGGGGGCCACGAGGATGATCTCCTCGTTCAACGTGACGGAGTCGCCCGAGGCGTACCCGGTACGCGTCACGTGCCAGTTCTGAGGCGTCGCACCGGCACCCTGCGGACCCGTGAGCGTGAGCTGGGACGTGAGGCCGGAGGGCTGGTTGCCCTCCGCGACGGGCGCGGCGCCGTTGACGACCCACTCCTTGTCCACCGTGATCGAGGCGGGCGCCACCTCCTGGTTGTAGACGGTGCAGCTCACGGCCGCGGTGCTGGGCACGTCGACCGTGAACCCGACGTCACCCGCGTTGGTGACCGTGACGGTCTCGCCGGTGTCGAGGTTGCTGCAGACCGCGTTCGCCCCGCCCACCGGGAAGAGCGTCGACCCCGTGCGCGGCTCCTCCTGGACCTCGATGGCCCCGGACGTCACACCGCCCTCGTACGTCAGCGGGAAGCTCACGGCGCTCGTCGCGTCCGTCGTGGCGGTCGTCGTCTCCAGCGACACACCCTCCGTGGCGGTCGACGCGTTGAACGTCCACCCGGCACCGCCGGGCGTCGCGCTCGCGATGTCGCCCTCCGGCCCGACGATCTGCTTGACCACGGACAACGAACCCGCGCACTCGCCGAGCGCGAGCTGACGCAGGGCCTGCCCGACGATCGTGTAGTCCGCGACCTGGTAGTAGTCGGCGGCCGACGAGTTGGTCCCGTCGTACGCGGTGGGGCCGGAGATCGCCGCGAGGTTGCGCGCCGTGGCGGCGTCGGCCACACCGGCGCCCACACCCACCGCCAGGACGCGACTGCCCTCGGCCTTCAGCTCGTTGGCGGAGAAGATCCCGTTCTCCATCTCGCGCAGGCGCGTGTAGTTCCCCGGTCCCTGCGCGGGCTGCGAGTAGTACGTGGGGTCGCCGTCGGTGATGACGACCGTGAGGTCGTACGTCCCGGCCGCCTCCGCCGCTGCCGCGAGGCCGCGGTCCCAGTTGGTGCCGCCACCGGACGTCCACGACGCGTACCGGGACTTGAACACGTCCGCACCCGCCTGCGTCGACACCTGGGTCAGGCCCGGGTAGTTCTGGCTGGCGCCTTGGGCAGGGGTCGCCGAGGAGAAGGAGAACAGCGCCATCTGCGACGGGGTGCCGACGAGCGAGTCGACGAAGGTGTCGGCCGCGGCCTTGAGGTCGACCAGCTGGGAGGCGGTCACGGACCCCGAGAGGTCCAGGACGAGCGCGACGTTGAGCCCGCACTGCTGCAGCGGCGCGGGGTTGACGCGCGACTGCTGCCACGTGCCGCCCGACGCGCTGCGGTTGGTGCCGCCGGTCCCGACCATGAAGTCGGACTGGGACGTGTAGGTGTTGCCTGCGCGCAGGTACTCCCCGGTGCGGAACTGGTACGGCGTGAGCTCCGAGCCGGTGCCGCTGCCGCTGCCCGTGCGCAGCACCGAGTTCTGGGTGAACCCCTCGGGCACGCCGGTCTGCAC
Organism: Cellulomonas dongxiuzhuiae; assembly: GCF_018623035.1. Taxonomy (NCBI): domain Bacteria; kingdom Bacillati; phylum Actinomycetota; class Actinomycetes; order Micrococcales; family Cellulomonadaceae; genus Cellulomonas; species Cellulomonas dongxiuzhuiae. The sequence continues at coordinate 887,237 of NZ_CP076023.1, read as the reverse complement.
CACCCAGAACCGGCGGTCGCAGTTGGCCCCGGCGAAGAAGTTGCACGCGCGCAGACCGGTCTGTGTGTCGGGGACGACGAAGCTGCAGTCCCCGTCCGCGTCGGACACGCACGTGGCCCAGTCCGCCGCGACGGGCGTGGTGGGCGAGGTGGTGCCGTCGTAGAGCTGGAGCGTCACGCCCGCGAGCCCGGTCACACCGGTGGTGCCGACACGGTCCCCGCCGACACGGACGGTGATGACCGCGTCGTTCCCGGTGGGCGTCGGGACGGCCATCGGCGCGGTCCCGGGACCGCTCCCCTGTGCCGTCGTCACACCGGTGAGACTCAGCAGCAGGACCACCGAACCGAGCACCGCACCGAATCGACGCAGGCGTCGCGAGCTGTTCTCCATGGCGTCCCCCCGGTCGCACTGGCACAACGCCGTCGGCGGCGCGATTCCGACAGTACACACGGATCGGAGTTTTCGTCCTCGTGGAGGCAATCGGCGATGTTTCCGACAGGGCGGTCCCCGCACCTCGACGTGCGCGACGCGGGCACTCTGGCGATGCTCGACAGGAGGCGACGACGCCGTCGTCGTCCGGTGCGAAGGAGCAGCGATGAGCGAGAACCCCGGTCCCGCGTCCCCCGGGACGCACCACGACCACGACCACGACCAGCAGCGACCGCCCGTCGGCACCGGGCCGGGACCGAACGAGGCGGACGTCAACCCCGAGCCGGTCGGCGCGGCTGCCGAGGACCCCGAGGAGGAGGGGCGCTCCGAGGGCGGCTGACGCGGGCCGACGTGGCCGCGAGCGGCCCGTCGCGCAGGTGGCCGGTCCGCAGGCCGGCGCCGGTCCGCACCGGGCGTCCCGTCGCAGAGTCCCTCCGGACGCGGTAGACAGGCAGGGATGAGCACCCCGCTGGAGGACTACGCGCTGCTCTCCGACCTGTGCACCGGTCCACTGGTGTCACGGGACGGGAGCATCGACTGGTTGTGCCTGCCGCGCTACGACTCACCGGCGGTGTTCTCGGCGCTGCTCGGCGGCCCCGACGACGGACGCTGGAAGCTGTCGGTCGTGGACGGCGAGGTCGTCGAGCGCCGGTACATCCCGCACACGTTCGTCCTGGAGACCACGTGGCGGACCCCGGACGGGCGCGTGCGCGTCACCGACTTCCTGCCGATCTTCGAGGAACGCGCGGACCTCGTGCGGCGCGTCCAGTGCCTCGAGGGGACGGTCGAGGTCGAGCACGACCTGCGGCTGCGGTTCGACTACGCGCGGGCGACGCCGTGGGTGCGCGTCGTGGACCATGCCGGCGCGCCGGCCCTGCTGTCGCTCGCCGGACCGGAGGGGCTCCTGCTCCTCGGCCCCCTGCTGACGTGGGCGGACGCGGACGGCGAGGGGCGCGGCGACGACCCCGCGGGCTCGACCGACGCGTCCGACCGGCCGGCCGACGGTGAGGCCGGCGCGCGGGTGCCGCGGCTCACCGGCCGGTTCCGCCTGCAGGCGCGGGAGACCCTCGACTGGGACCTGTCCGCGTTCCCGTCGTACGACGAGCCTCCCCCGGCCGTGTCGGTCGACCACGCCCTGCCCGTGACCATCAAGTACTGGACGGACTGGTCGGCGGCCCTGGTCGTGGACACCGACTACGACCGGCAGGTGGTGCGTTCGATGCTCGTGCTGCGGGCCCTCACGCACGCGAGGACGGGCGGTGTCGTCGCGGCACCGACCACGTCCCTGCCCGAGAGCCTGGGCGGCAGCCGCAACTGGGACTACCGGTTCGTGTGGCTGCGTGACGCGGCACTCACGATCGAGGTCGCCGTCGCGCACGGCCGCGCGCACGCAGCGGTGCTGTGGCGCGACTGGCTGCTGCGCGCCGTGGCGGGCGACGCGGAGCACATCCAGATCATGTACGGGCTGGGCGGCGAGCGGGAGCTCCCCGAGAAGGTGCTCGGCCACCTCGCCGGGTACGAGGGGTCGCGCCCGGTGCGCATCGGCAACGGCGCCGCCGACCAGTACCAGGCCGACGTGGTGGGCGAGGTGATGATCGCGCTCGCGCTGCTGCGGGACGCGGGGGTCGAGGAGGACGAGTACTCCTGGGGCCTGCAGAAGAGCCTGCTGCGGTTCTGCGAGCGGAACCTGGACCGCAAGGACAACGGCATCTGGGAGATGCGCGGCGAGCTGCACCACTTCACGCACGGGCGCGTCATGATGTGGGCCGCCTTCGACCGGGGTATCACCGCGGTCGAGCACGCGCACGGGCTCGACGGCCCCGTGGAGCGGTGGCGCGCGCTGCGCGACCGGCTGCGCGCCGAGATCGAGCAGCGCGGGTACCACCCCGAGCTCAACAGCTTCACGCAGGTGTACGACGGCACCCGGGTGGACGCGGCGCTGCTGCAGCTGCCGCACACCGGCTTCATCACGCACGACGACCCGCGCATGCTCGGCACGGTCGCGCGCATCGAGTCCGAGCTCGTCGACGCGCACGGCCTGGTCCACCGCTACCGCACCGACAACGGCATGGACGGCATCGCCGGGGACGAGCACCCGTTCCTCATCTGCAACTTCTGGCTCGTCGAGCACTACGCGCACAGCGGCCGGCTGGCCGACGCGCGGGCCCTCATGGACCAGCTCCTCGGGTACGCCAACGACGTCGGCCTGCTGAGCGAGGAGTACGACGCGGGCGCGGGCCGGCTCATCGGCAACTTCCCGCAGGCGTTCAGCCACATCGGGCTGATCCGCGCGGCGGACGCGGTCGCGGCGGCCACGCGGGCGGCCGCGCCGCCGCCGTGAGGGCACGACCCGGGCCGCCCGCTCAGGCGACCGTCAGCACCGTCCCCGCCGGGACCTTGCCCCACAGCAGGTCCAGCACCTCCTCGCTGACGCGCACGCACCCGTTGGAGATGGCACCCGTGCGCGCGATCGGGCTGGTGTGGATCGCCGTCGCCGACGTCCCCGTCGCCGTGTCGTAGACGTCGATCGTCTCGCTCTGGCTGGACAGCAGCAGCACCCGCGGCGTGTACGTGCCCGGCTGCTCCCACTGGGACCCGACGACGAACTGCGGCACCGCGGGCGTCGGCGACCCCGGTGCCCCCACGGCCTTCACGGGCACCGTGCTGGTCGTCGTGCCGTCGTCGACGGTCAGGCTCAGCGCCGCCAGGTCCAGGTGCAGGCGCCAGTCCGTGCCCGACGGCGTCGTGTCCTGCGCGCGGATCCACACGCTGCGCCCGTTGACCTGGGACACGTCCTGGCTGGGCAGCGCGCTGCGCGTCGCGACGAGGACGCGCAGCCAGCCACCGCGCTGGTCGATGACCGGCAGCACCGTCGGCACGTCGAGCGTGACCGCGGGCACCGTCGCGACGGGCTGCCCGTGCACCGCGTCGTACCCGGCGGTGTCGCGCACGACCGTCGCGGTCTGCCAGGCGCCGAGGGCGGGGTCGTCGTTGCGGCGCTGCTCGAGGCCGTCGGTGCCGGGCAGGCCGGGGACGACGTTGCGCGGCTCGACGACGGGGAGCGACGTCAGGTCGGCGGCAGCCACGGACGCAGGTGCCGGGACGGCCGACTTCTCGGCCTCGACCGGCGCGCGCACGACCACCGGCTCCGTGGCCGGTGCGGGCGCGGAGCAGCCGGTCACCACGACCAGGCCCAGCATCGCGGCGGCCCCGACCCGTGGACGTCTCGTCGCTCTCACCCCACCATGGTGCAGGACGTCGAGCGGCCCGGACCACCCGCCTTCACGTGACCACCTCGGTTCGCTCCTGCGGTGCCGCGGCGGCCCGCGGCGCGCGCCCGGGGCCCAGACCCAGCTCTCTGGTCCACAGGGCATCCATGCGCCGGGCCGGCAGCACGGCCCGCATCACGAGCATGAGCCGTGCGTCACGCCCCACCACGCTCCGGGCGCGGGCGCGGCGGCGGGTCAGGGCCCGCTCCACGGCGCGCGCCACGGTCTCCGGTGGGATCGCGCCCCGCCGGATCCGCTCGACGAGCTGCCGCTCCCCCGCCAGGTGGCCCGCGTACAGATCACGCAGCTCCGCCGGCAGGGCGGCCTCCACCGCGTCGACCACCGCGTCCATCTCGTGCCACGGGTCGGTGTCCACCACGCCCGGCTCGATGAGCGCGACCTGCACCCCGAACGGTCCCAGCTCGACCCGCAGGCAGTCCGCGACCGCCTCGACCGCGAACTTCGAGGCGTTGTACAGCCCGGTGAAGGGGAAGGAGACCAGCCCGTTCACCGAGGACAGGAACACGATCCGTCCCTGCGCACGTCGCAGGTGGGGCAGGACCGCGCGCGTGACGGCCAGCGGTCCGACGAGGTTCACGTCGAGCTGGCGGTGCATGGCCGCCCGGTCCAGGGTCTCGACCGGCCCGGGGACCGCGATCCCGACGTTGTTGACGAGGGCGTCGAGCCGCTCGGGGATCGCATCGACGAGCGCCTCCACGTGCTCGGGGACCGTGACGTCGAGCTCGACGGGCGTGATCGCGTCCGACTCGGCCCGCAGGGACGCCGCGGCGGCGTCCGAGCGGACGCCCGCGTGGACGTGCCAGCCGTGACGGGCCAGCCGGACGGCGGTCGCACGGCCGATCCCTCGGCCCGCACCGGTGACAAGGACGGCAGGCGTGGCACTCATGGCGGTGACCCTCTCTCGCGGCGGCAGCGCCACGATGCCCCCGCCCGTCGCCGCGGGCACGAGTAGTGCGCTACCCGGATCCGCCCGCCTACCATCGGGCCATGGACCGGCTGTGGCCGTTCACCGGCAGGGACGCCGAGCTGCGGGACGTCGTCGCCGCAGTCCGCCCCGGCGCCGCCGGGATCCTCGTGGCCGGCCCCGCGGGTGTCGGCAAGACGCGACTCGTGCGCGAGGCCGTGGCACGGGCCGCAGGACGACGGCGGGTCGTGTGGGCGCTCGGCGCGAACGCCACGCGGCTGACGCCGTTCGGCGCCTTCGCCGGGCTGCTGGACCTGCCGGTCGAGGGTGCCGCCGCCGTCGCGGGCATGCTGCGGCACCTGCTGCGTCTGCGGCCCTTCGTGCTCGCCGTGGACGACGCGCACCTGCTCGACGAGCTCTCGGCCGTCGTGCTGCATCGCGTGGTCGTCCGCGGCATCGCCCCGGTGGTCGTGACGGTCCGCGACCCGGCTCCGGCGCCGGCGCCGGACGTCGTCGTGGCGCTGTGGAAGGACGACCTGCTGCCGCGTCTCGACGTCGCACCGCTCGACCCGCCGACCACGTCGTCGCTGGTGGCGCGGGTCCTCGACGGCCCTGTCGAGTCGGGGTCCGCGCAGCGGCTGTGGGCCCTCACCCGCGGCAGCCCGCTCTTCCTGCGTCACCTCCTGGCCGAGGAGGTGCGGACGCAACGGCTGAGCCGGCGGTCCGGGCTGTGGCTCTGGTCCGGCGACCCGCGGGTCTCGGCCGAGCTCGCGACGCTCGTGGACCGCGAGATCGGCGGGCTGGAACCTCCCGTGCTCGACGTCGTCGACCTGCTGGCGCTCGGCGAGCCGCTCGGGTTGGACGCGCTCACCGCGCTCACCTCCCGAAGGGCCGTGGAGGAGGCCGAGACCCGCGGGCTGGTGGGCACGGACACGACCGCCCCGGCACCCGTCGCCCGCCTGGCGCACCCGGTCTACGGGGAGGTGCGTCGGTCCGCGATGGGGATGATGCGTGCACGGCACCTGCGCGGCGTGCTCGCATCGCACCTGGAGGGCACGGCCGACCCCATCGCCCGGGCCGTCCTCCTGCTCGACTCGGACCTCCCCCCGGACCACGACCTGCTCCTGCGGGCGGCCGAGGCCGCCACGGCCTTCCACGACCTGCCCCTGGCCGAGCGGCTCGCCCACGCGGCGGCGGCGGGTGGCGGGTGGCGGGCCCGCCTCGCGCACGCCGCGACGCTGTCGTGGCTCACGCGGGGCGAGGCGGCCGAGGCCGCCCTGTGCGACCTCGCCGGTGACGCGCCGAGCGGTCCGTGGCGGGCCCGGGCCAGGGCCTACCGCGCCGGCAACCTGCTGTTCACGCTCCGCCGGCTCGACGCAGCCGACGAGGTGCTGGCGGAGGCGCTCGCCGACCCTGACGCGGGTGCGCAGCGCCCCACTCTCGAGGCGATGGGCGTGGCGCTCGACGTGGCCCGGGGCCGGACGGGCGCCACGGTGGCGCGCGCTCTCGCGCTGCTCGACGACGACCCGGCTGACCAGCTCACGCGTCTGCTGGCGACGTCGGCACTCGCCGCCGTAGGCGCCGTGACGGGCCGACTCGACGCCGTGCGTACCGCGGGCGGGGCCGGGGACGCCGCTGCGCTCCAGGGCATCCCCGCCTTCGGGCTCACGGACTGGCTCGTGACGGGCCTGCGCCTGGCGGGCCTGCCCGTCCAGGCGCAGGACGTCGCGGCCCGGCTCGCGTCGTCCGCGGCCGACCTGCCGGGACCGGCGCGTGTCATGGGTCTCGTGCTGTCGGGCCACGCGGCGCTCGCCGCCGGTCGCCCCGCCGACGCGCTGGCACCGCTGCGTGACGCGTGGGCGGGGCTGGACGGGTCCGAGCACGAGTTCCGCTTCCGGTGCCGCACCCTGCTCGCGACGGCCTACGGGCTGACGGGCCGTGCGGACGCCGCACGCCCCCTGCTCGACGGTCTGGTGGACACGCACCCCGCCTACACCCTCCACGCACCCGACGACCTCCTCGCGCGTGCCTGGTGCGTGGCCGCCGAGGGCGCGGTGACGCCCGCCGTGCGGCTGGCCGAGGACGCAGCGGACCTGGCACGTCGTCAGGACTCGCCGGCCTACGAGGTCCTCGCCTGGCAGACCGCCACCCAGCTCGGGGCATCCGCACCCGCCGCCTCCCGGCTCGAGGCGCTCACCCGACGGGTCGGGGGTCCGCGTGCGGGGGCTGCGCTGCAGCACGCGCGCGCGTCATGCGCGCAGGACCCCGCGGCGTTGCTGGACGCGGCCGACGCGTGGGAGCGGCTGGGCGACCCGGTCGCCGCCGGCGACGCGGCGGCGCACGCCTCCGAGCTGCACCGACGTCGGGGGCGACGTGGCTCCGCGCTGTCGGCGGCCGCCCGTGCGCAAGGGCTGGCCGACCGCTCCGGCGCGCGCACGCCCGCGCTGCTGGCGGCGGTGCGACCTCTCCCGCTGACCGTCCGCGAGCGGGAGAGCGCCGTGCTGGCGGCGCAGGGGCTGAGCAACAGGGCGATCGCCGAGCGCCTCACATTGTCCGTCCGGACGGTCGAGGGCCATCTCTACCGGGCGGGCCGCAAGCTCGGGGTCTCCGACCGTGCCGCGCTGGCGCGGCTCGTCCGCACGCCCGGGTCCGAGTAGCCGGCTACTCGCGCCGCACGTCCGCGACCGCCGGAGGCTGGGGTACCCACGACGATCGGAGCGGTCATGACCACCACCTACGTCCCGCCGGACGGGGGCGTCCACCACACGATGCTCGACGGGGACCACGTCGCCAAGGCGTCCGTCCGCGGCCCCGACGGCGACTTCGAGGTCTTCGAGGTCCGGTCCGCGGCCGGCCAGGCCGCACCGCTGCACGTGTCGCCCTGGACCGGCGTCCTCTACGTCCTCGACGGCACCCTCACGGCCTCCGTCGACGGCACCACCTACCGGGTGCCGCGCGGCGGGGTGCTGACGATGCCGGCCGGGGTGCCGTCCACGTTCTCGGTCGAGGACGGCACGGCGCGCTTCCTGGCGATCACGTCGGGCGACCGGGCGGGGCGGTTCTTCGCCGACGTCGCCGCGACGGTGCCCGCCGACGGACCCGTCGACGCGATCCTGACGTCGCTCGCCGCCGTCACCGCGCGGCACGGCGTCACGGTCCGTCCCGTCTGACGCACGGGGCGCCTGGCGACGGCGCGCCGGGAACCCGGTCGGTGGTGGTGAGCGTCAGGAGACGGTGAGGACCGTCGGGTGAGCGCGGGCGCCCGCCGGCACGGGTGTGCTCGGGCCCGGGCGAGTGCCGCCACCTCCAGGTTACGGCCGGGGAAGGGGCTTGCCGCAAGCCCCCGGTCGGCACCCAGGATGGTCCGTCGCGGCCACCCGGCCGCCGACGACAGGGGTGCGCATGCCCGACGTGATCATCAGCGGTGCCGGTCCGACGGGCGCGATGCTCGCGGCCGAGCTGCGGTTGCACGGTGTCGACGTGCTGGTCCTGGACCGGGACGCCGAGGCGAACCCCGCCGTGCGCTCGCTGGGCCTGCACCCGCGCAGCATCGAGGTGCTGGACCAGCGAGGGCTGCTGGACCGGTTCCTCGCCCACGGGCAGCAGTACCCCGGCGGCGTCGGGCACCTCGCCGCGATCGACGCCCCCGCACCACCCGACCTCGACACGGCCCACGGCTACGTGCTCGGCATCCCGCAGCCCGTCACCGACCGGCTGCTGCTCGAGCACGCCGTCGGGCTCGGTGCGCGGGTCCGGCGTGGGTGCGAGGTCGCCGACGTCGCGCAGGACGACGACGGCGTGGACGTCACGCTCACCGGCGGCGAGCGTCTGCGCGCCGCGTGGCTCGTCGGGTGCGACGGCGGACGCAGCCTCGTGCGCCGCTCGGTCGGCATCGGGTTCCCCGGTGAGCCGGCACGCACCGAGTGGATCCTCGGCGAGGTGCAGGTCACGACGCCGCCCGACGAGCTCGCGCGCGTCTCCGCCGACGTGCGCGGCCGGCACAGGGGGTTCGGCATCGGGCCCGCGGGCGACGGGCTGCACCGCGCCGTCGTCCCCGCGGCGGGCGTCACGGAGGACCGCTCGGTCCCGCCCACCCTGGACGAGCTGCGCACGCAGCTGCGCGCGTACGCGGGCACGGACTTCGGCGTCCACGCGCCGCGGTCGCTCACGCGCTTCACCGATGCGACGCGGCTCGCCGAGCGCTACCGGCTGGGCCGCGTGCTGCTGGCCGGTGACGCCGCGCACGTGCACCCACCGCTGGGCGGGCAGGGGCTGAACCTCGGCATCCAGGACGCGTTCGCGCTGGGCTGGCGGCTCGCGGCGCAGGTCCGCGGCTGGGCGCCCGACGGACTGCTCGACACGTACGGCGCCGAGCGCCGGCCCGTCGCCGAGGACGTCCTGACGCTCACCCGTGCGCAGAGCGAGCTGCTCCTGCCCGAGCCGGGGCCGCAGGCCGTGCGCCGGGTCCTCACCGACCTCATGGCGCTGCCGGACGTGCGACGGGTGCTCGCCGAGCGCGTCGCCGGGCTCGCGATCCGGTACGACCTCGGCGGACCGGAGCCGGTCGGCCGGCGGCAGCGCGACGTCCGGCTGGGCCGCGGGCGGCTGTACCCGCTGCTGCACGCGGGGCGCGGCCTGCTGCTCGACCGGACCGGCGCGCTGTCCGTCGCCGGCTGGTCCGACCGCGTCGACCACGTCGTCGAGGGCAGCGACGAGGTCGACGCGCCCGGCCTGCTGCTGCGCCCCGACGGGCACGTCGCGTGGGTCGGCGCCGACCAGGACGACCTCGTGCCGCACCTGGCACGGTGGTTCGGCGCCGCGCAGCGGGCGGACCACGGCGTCCGGGATGCGTCACACGAGCCGGACCCCCAGCATCGGTGAGAAGGGACCGAGCCGGAGGAGGCCGTGATGACGACGGTGGCGGACGCGATCGTGCAGCGGCTCGACGACTGGGGCGTCGAACGGATCTTCGGCTACGCGGGCGACGGCATCGACCCGCTGCTGGCGGCGGTGGCCCGCTCCGGCGGAGCCGTCGAGCTCGTCACGGCGCGGCACGAGGAGATGGCCGCGTTCATGGCCACCGGCCACGCCAAGTACTCCGGCCGCGTCGGCGTGTGCCTCACCACGCAGGGCCCCGGCGCGATCCACCTGCTCAACGGGCTCTACGACGCGAAGCTCGACCGCACGCCCGTCGTGGCGATCGTCGGGCAGGTGGCGAGCACCGCCCTGGGCACCGGCTACCTGCAGGAGGTCGACCTGCCGGTGCTCCTCAAGGACGTCTGCGCGCAGTACCTGCAGACCGTCACGACGCCCGAGCAGCTGCCGGCCGTGCTGGACAACGCGCTGCGCACCGCGATCGCCACGTCCAGCCCGACGTGCGTGATCGTGCCGCACGACGTCCAGCAGGCCACCGCCGCCGAGCCGGAGCAGGCGCACGGTGTCGTGGTGACGTCGCCCGCGGTGTCCCGGGGCGTCACCGTGCCGCCCGACGACGACCTCGACCGGGCCGCCCGGCTGCTCGCCGCCGGTGAGCGGGTCGTCGTGCTCGCCGGGCGCGGCGCGGGCGGCGCCACCCGGCAGGTGCTGGACGTGGTCGAGCGGCTCGGTGCCGGGCTCGTCACGTCGCTGCTCGGCAAGTCGCTGTTCGACGAGGGCCTGCCCGTGCACGGCGGTGTCCTCGGGCACCTCGGCACCACCGCGTCGGCCGACCTGCTCGGCCGCTGCGACACCCTCCTGATCGTCGGCAGCAACGACCCCTGGACCGAGTTCTACCCGCCGCTCGGGCAGGCGCGGACCGTGCAGGTCGACGTCGCCGCGCGCAACCTCGGCGCCAAGTACCCGGTCGAGGCGCCGCTCGCCGGTGACGCGGCGGCGACGCTCGACGCGCTGCTGACGCGGCTGCCGCAGCGCTCCGGACCGTGGCGCGGCGAGGTGACCGCGGCCGTCGACGCGTGGCGGCGCATCGCGGCCGAGCGCGTCGCCGCACCCGCCGAGCCGCTCAACCCCCAGCTCGTGCTGCACGAGCTGTCCGCACAGCTGCCCGCCGACGCCCAGGTGGCGGTCGACGTCGGCTCCGTGACCTACTGGTACGCGCGGCACCTGCGCCTGCCGCCGGGCGTGCCCGCCCACCTGTCGAGCACGCTGGCGTCGATGGGCTCCGCGATGCCCTACGGCATCGCGGCCAAGCTGCTGCACCCCGACCGGCCCGTCGTGGCGCTCGCGGGCGACGGTGCCACGCTCATGAACGGCATCAACGAGCTCGTCACCGTCGCGGACCGCTGGCGCGACTGGGCGGACCCCCGGTTCGTGCTCCTCGTGCTCGACAACGGTGACCTCGCGGAGGTCACGTGGGAGCAGCGCGAGATGGAGGGGGACCCGCGGTTCGACGTGTCGCAGGACGTCCCGGCGTTCCCGTACGCGGGGTACGCGCAGCTGCTCGGCCTGGCGTCCGTCCGGGTGTCGCGCCCGCAGGACGTCGCCGACGCGTGGCGCACGGCACTGTCCGCGGACCGGCCGTGCGTCGTGCAGGCCGTCGTCGACCGGGACACGCCCCTGCTGCCGCCGCGTGCGCCCGCGGCGCAGGTGGCGCGGATGCGACGCGGTCTGGCCCAGGAGCCCGTGCCTGACAACGCCCTCGGGCAGCTCGACGCGCAGCGCGCCGGTGAGCTCGCCGACGACCCGACGGGGCTCTCGGCCGAGCACGAGGCCTGAGACCGGCGCGGTCGCCTAGCCTCACCGGGTGCCTGCACCACCCCTGACCTCCTCCCCCGTCCGCCACCACGCCCGCCGCCTCGCCCGGCAGACGGTCGCGCTCGTCGTGGGCGCCGGCCTCGGCCTCGTCGCGGCGACGATGGTCCGGGACTACGCGCTGCTGTGGATGGTGCTGCTCCCGCTGGGCCTGTGGGCCCTCGCGAACCGCGGGGGCGTCCGGTCGGCCGCCGGCGGATTCGACCTCTGGCGCGTCCCGGCGGGCGACCTCGTCGCGATGACGCTGGGCGTGCTGCTGGCGGTGCCGGCCGCCCTGGCCGCGCTTGACGGCTCGGTGCCGCGCGCGGCGGGGCTCGTCGCGATGCTCGCGGTGCTCGGGTTCGGCATGCTCGGCCACGCCGGGGCCATCCGCGACGGCGCGACCCTCGCCACGGACGGACGCGGCCGCGCCGCGCGGGCCGCGGACGTCGCGCTGCGCGGCATCCGCACCACCTCCGGGTTGACCAACGTGTACCTCGCCGCGGTCGGGACGCTGCTGGCGTTCCCCGACGCGGCCGCGTGGCTGCCCACCGTGGCGATGGTGGTGACGGGTGGGCTGCACGCCGTGCTGGAGGGACGCTCGCAGGAGGCCACCGAGCGGTAGTGCGGCCCGACCGTCCTCAGATCACGTCGTCCGCGGCCAGCGCGTCCTTCAGCATCCCGACCAGGGCCTCGACCTGCACGTCGCTCGACGACCCGTCCTCGTCCTCGCCGGCGCCGTCCAGCGCCCGGGCCGCCAGGCCCGACTTGCTGTCGATGAGCTCGGCGATCCGCGAGTCGATGGTCTGGGCGGCGACGATGCGCCACGCCGTGACGGGCTCGTCCTGGCCGATCCGGTGGATGCGGTCGATGGCCTGGGTCTGCTCGGCGAACGTCCAGGACAGCTCGGCGAGGACCAGGTTGGACGCGACCTGCAGGTTGAGGCCCACGCCCGCGGCCGTCAGCGAGCACACGACGATCGACACCTCGGGGTCGTCGACGAACGCGGCGACGTTCTTGGCCCGCGCCCGCGGCGTCTGGTCGCCGCGGATCGAGGCGTAGCGGATGCCGCGGTCGGCGAAGGTCTGCTCCGCGACGTCCATGACGTCGATGTGCTTGGCGAAGAACACGACCTTGCCGACGTTGCGCGCGAGCTGCGCCGCGTAGTCCGCGGCGAGCCCGGCCTTGGCCTGGCCGATCCGGCGGACCATGGTGAAGACGTTCTCGCCGCCCGTCTTGGAGCTCGCGTCCTTGAGCTCGGACGCGGCGACCCGGCGCGCCAGGTCGACGTCGACCCCGTCGACGGCGAGGTCTCCCCCACGCGCCTCCAGTGCGGCGCGGTACCGGCTGACCAGCCGCTGGGTGAGGACGGCCTCGGCGGCGCGGATCGAGCGGCCGACGGCGCCGTCGAGCTCGACGGGCAGGTCCGCCACCCGGCGGGCGGGGATGTCGGCGACCACGTCGGCCTTGCGGCGACGCACGATGCCCATGTCGATGACGGCGGCGCGCGCCGCGGCGGAGAACCCGCGGTCGGCCGGCGTCAGCCCGGTGTCCTCGAGCGCGGTCATCAGCGCGCCGAGCGGCTTGGTCTCGTCGATCCAGCCGAGGAACTGCCAGATCGCGCGGAAGTCCTCGATGTCGTTGATGAGCGGGGTCCCCGTGAGGGCCATCAGCAGCGGCCGGGCCATGCGCTCGCGGATCCGCTCGGACAGCGCGAGGACGTGCTTCGATCGCTGCGAGCCGGTGTTCTTGATGAAGTGCGCCTCGTCGACGACCATGCCGCGGAAGCCGTGGTCGCCGAGCCAGCCGACGTGCCGGTCCAGGATGTCGTAGTTGACGATCACGACGTCCGCGAACGCGTCGACGTCGTCACCGTCGCCGTGGACGACGGTGGCGCGACGCAGCGGCGTCCACAGGCCGACCTCGTGCGCCCAGTTGGTCTTGACGACGTTGGGGACGACGACCAGGAGCGGGAACGCGTCGGCGGCCTGCGCGGCGAGCAGCGCCTGCGCGGTCTTGCCGAGGCCGGGCTCGTCGGCGAGCAGGAACGTGCGGTGGCCGCGCACGGCCGCGGCGACGACCTGCGCCTGGTGCGGCATGAGCTCGCGGCCGGGGGGCGTCGGCACGAAGCGGGGCTCGGGCAGCTTCATGCACGCCGGCGCGCCGGGCGTCGCGTCCTCGAAGGACCGGAAGAGCGGCTCGAGCAGCTCCCAGCCGGCGAGCCGCCGGGGGCGCGCGACGATCCGCTGGGCGGCGGCCTCGAAGTCGGGCGCGAGGAACGGGTTGGCGAGCTGGTGGGAGATGACCGACCGCGGCACGACGCGCTTCTCGGCGCCGGGCACCGGTGCGGGCGGGGCAGCGGGCTCGGGCTCCTCGGGCGGCTCCAGACCGCCGGCGCGCATGACGGTCGCGCGGTAGGCGCGGGCGGCATCGGAGACCCGGGCGTCGTCGGCGAGCAGCTCGAGCAGCGAGGTGTCCCGGGCCGCGGTCTTGGCCAGCTGCGTCGCGACCCCGTCGAGCCGCTTGAGCTGCTCGGTCCGTCGCGCCTGGGTCAGCGTGGTGTCGGCCATGACGCGCGCGCGCTCCTCGCGCACCAGCAGCGCGACGACCTGGAACTTCGTCCGTACCGTCGCACGCGTCGGCGGCCGCTTCACCTCGGCGTCGACCTCACGTGCGAGACCCGCGAGCACCGGGACGATGCCCTGCTCCGCGGGGCGTGCAGGACGGCGACGCTGCGTGCCCGCGTCGCCGCGTGCACGACCGGAGCCGCGCTGGCCTGCTCGTGCCACATCTCCTCCTTCGCGCCTGTGCGCACCGCGACCGCGGTGCAGCCCGCCGTGCCACCGCCAACCAGGACCGGTCGCGCCAGGGCAGCGCCCCGTGCCGCCGGGACAAGAGCTCCTCGGGGCGAGCGCGCCGTGCAGCCGCGCAGCTTCCCCCCGTGCGCGCCACCTACGGGTCCGTGCTGACGTCGGTGGTGCCACGCGGCCGGACGCCTCCGTGAACGCTCACGGGGCACGGTCCTGGCCTAGCTCCATCACCGACTGGACGGAATCTTACCGCTGAGTAGCCGGCGCGGGGCCCGCCACGCTCACGAGGACGTGGTCACGCGCGTCACGGCCGCCCCGGCCCTGACCGCGCGGGGGATCTCGGCGACGTCGTCCACCACGGCGAGCAGACGTTCCACGTCCGTCGCGGCGGACGTGGTGTCGAGGTCGACCGCGTACGTGATGCCGGTGGACTCCCAGGCGCCGTCGAAGCCGCCCCGCGCGGCGACGCGCACGCCCTGCAGCACGACGCCCAGGCGGTCCGCCTCACGGTAGAGATCGTTGAGGACGCAGCCGGCGACGGCCGTGTGCAGCAGGTGCGCGCCGGTGAACGGCGCCTCGACCGTCACGCCCTGCGAGGTCCACCGGTGCGGGACCGTCGTCGCGCCCGGCTCCGACGAGCGCAGGCTCCCCGCCCCCACGACCACGGGGTACGTCTCCGACATGCGCGCTCCCTCCTCCGGACGAGGCCATGGTCCACCTCAGTGCTCCGGGCGCGCCACCCCCGCAGCCTGCGCGAGGCGGAGCAGCCCCTCGTCCACCGACACCTCGGGACGCCACCGCAGGTCGGCGCGCGTGCGGCGCTGGTCGAACCAGTGGGCGGTCGACAGCTGCTCGGCGAGGAACCGCGTCATGGGCGGCTCACCGTCGGCGCTGCGCAGCGGCAGCCGCGCCCAGGCGGCCTCGACCGCGCCGCCCGCCGCCCTCGCCACCGCGCCCGGCACGCGGCGCGTGGGCGCCGGGACGCCCGCAGCGGCGCAGATGCCGGCGAGCATCTCCGCGACCGTGCGCGGCTCGCCGTTCGTCACGACGTAGGCCTGCCCACGCACTACGCCGTCGTCGTCGGCGAGCCGGTGCAGCGCCGCGACCAGCGCGGACGCGGCGTTGTCGAGGTAGGTCGTGTCGATGAGCGCGGCGCCGTGGCCCAGCAGCGGCAGCCGCCCGGCGCGGGCCCGCTCGACGATGCGCGCGACGAGCTGCTCGTCACCCGGCCCCCAGACGAGGTGCGGGCGGACGGCCACGACCCGCAGCCGCCCGTCGGCGCCGAGGGCCAGCCGCTCGGCCTCGGCCTTGGTGCGCGCGTACGCGCCGTGCGCGTGCCGCGGGTCCGCCGGGGAGGCGTCCTGACCGACGATCGCGGTGCCGGTGTGCGCGACGGACGGCGAGGACACGTGGACCACGTCGGTGACGCCGTGCCGCGCGGCGGCGTCGAGGAGCGTGCGCGTGCCGTCGACGTTGACCCGGCGGAAGTCGGCCGCGTCGCCGGTGAGCGACACCTTCGCCGCGAGGTGCACGAGCGCGTCGACGCCCCGCACGGCACGGTCCACGTCGTCGGGGTCGGTGACCGAGCCGAGGACGTCGTGCACGCCGTCGACGCCGCTGGGGCGGCGCTGGAACGTGCGCACGTCGTGCCCGGCGTCGCGGACGTGCGCGGCGGTGGTCCGTCCCAGGAGCCCGGACGCGCCCGTGACGAGGACCCTCATGGCGGTCCCATCCGGCCGCCCGCGAGGACGCCCTCGGCCCAGCGCGCGAGCCGCGCGCGGTCGATCTTGGAGTTGTGGCGGACGTCCGTCGGCAGGTCGGGCACGACGAGCACGGCCGCGACGTCCCGCCCGACCGCCGCGCGCACGGCCGCCGTGAGCTCGGGCGTCGCGAGCGACGGCCGACGCGCACCCCGGTCCGTCTCGACCACGACGACGACCTGCTGCGTGCCGCGCGGTCCGACGCCGACGACGCCCGCACGCGCGACGCCGGGCACGGACTGCGCACGCTGCTCGGGACCGACGGGTGTGACGGGCCCGTCGGCGGTGACGACGACGTGCGCGAGACGACCCTCGACCCACAGCCTGCCCGCGTCGTCGAGCCGCCCGACGTCGCCGGTCCGGTGCCAGCGGGCGCCCGATGCGACGTCGCCGTCGACGTCGGACCGTGCGGAGCCGTCACCGTCCGGTGTCCCCCGCCGGCTCTCGCGGTCCGTCAGCCACAGCCGGTCGTAGTGGTCCTTGACGTGCGGCGCCGCGACGACGATCTCCCCGGTCACGCCGGGTGTCGCCGAGAGGAGCCCGGTCGCGCGGCCGTCGGCGTCGAGCGCGCTGATCCGGACCGTCACCGCGGGGGCGGGCCGCCCGACGCACACCCCGCCCGCCGCACCGCCGTCCCCGGCCGCACGGATCTCCTCGAGCGTCACGTCCGTGAGCAGCAGCCCCTCGGTCATGCCGTACGGCGTGTGCGGCACGGCCGCGGGCAGCAGGTCCCCGATCGCCGCGAGCAACCCCTCGCCCACGGGTGCGCCGGCCGAGAGCAGGAGGCCGACGCGCGCGAGCGCCCGCTCGTCGTCGTCCGTCAGGTCGCCCGACGTCGCGACGACGTTGGCGACGGCCGCGGGCGACAGGAACACCGCAGTCGGGCCGTCGAGGTCGGCCGTCGCGGCGGCGACGGCGGCGGCCACGGCCCGCGCGGTCAGGGTGCGGGGCGCGGTGACGTCCATGTCGGGCGTGACCGAGCGGCACCCGAGCGCGGGTCCCAGCAGCGCGAACGGGGCGAAGCCCGCGACCAGGCCCGTCCCGACGCCCAGGCCGTACTGGTCGGCGAGCGCGTCGCGCATCGCCGCGAGCTGGTCGTGCGTGTACGCGACGCCCTTGGCGGGGCCCGTGGACCCGGACGTGAACAGGATCGCCGCGACGTCGTCCGCCGCGGGCTCGGGCGGCAGGTCGGCACCCGCGCCGAGGTCGACGAGGTCGGGCAGGCTCAGCTCGACGCCGAGCGCCGCGGCGGTCGCGCGCGGCAGCGTCGTCGTCGACACGCGCCGCCCGGGCCAGCCGAGCGCGCGCGCCGCGACGAGCCCGCGACGCTCCCCCACGACCACCGCGGGCTGCGCGCCCCGCACCGCACGCGTGAGCCCGCGTGCCCCGAGCCCGGCGTCCGCGACGACCACGACCGCACCGATGCACAGGCACGCGTAGAGCGTCGCCGTGAGGTCGGCGCCGGGCGGGACGAGCAGCGAGACCCGGTCACCGCGCCGGACGCCGGCCGCGTGCAGCCCGGCGGCGAGCTCGCGCACGCGCCGCGCGAGGAGCCGCCACGTGACGGTCCGCACGCCGCCGCCCGTCGAGGGTGCCATCTCGACGAGGGCCCTCGAGCCGTCGTCGGCGAGCTCGTCGAGGCGACGCCACAGCGGCGGACGACGCGACGCCGACACCGCACCGGCGCACGTGCCCGTGCCCGTATCCGTGCCCGTTTCCGCGCCCCGCATGCTCCGCGCGTCGGCGGGCCGGCGGTCGGCGAGCCACGTCAGGACGGCGCCCGCGGTGTCGACGTCCTCGGCGACCAGGTGCCCGGCACCCTCGAAGCGGTGCACCTGCGCCTGCGGGAGGCGCGCCAGCAGGTCCGCGAGGTGCGGGTCGCCGAAGACCGGGTCCCGCGGGCCCCAGAGCACGAGCGCGGGGACGGCGAGGCCGCGGACGCCGTCGGCGATGCGGTCGAGCTCGCCCGCGCTCCGGTGGTCGGGCCCGGCGGGGATGTCGGCGACAAACGCCCCGATGCCCGAGCGGCGCTCCGCGGTGCGGTACGGCGCTCGGTAGGCGTCCTTGACGTCGTCGGGCAGCGAGGGGTGTGCGAGCGCGAGCGTCGTGCCGAGGAACGCGGGCGTCACGACGGTCGAGGGGCCGAGCGCGCCCAGCGCGAGGCGCAGCGGCAGCGGGATCGGCCGGTCGGCGGGCTGGTGCACCGCGGTGTTGAGCAGCACGACGCCCGCGAGCGCGTCGGGGTGGTCGACGGCCCAGCCGAGCGAGACGACGCCGCCCCAGTCGTGCCCGACCGTGACGACCGGCCCGTCGAGCCCGAGGGCGTCGGTGAGGTCGGCGAGGTCCCGCACGCGGCGGCGCAGGGTCCGGTGCGTGCCGGTGCGCTCGGAGAAGCCCATGTCGAGCTGGTCGACGGCCACGACGCGCCAGGCCCCCGCGGGGTGGGCGTCCGCGGCGGCGAGCGTCGCGGCGAGCAGGTCCCGCCACAGGTACGACCACGTCGGGTTGCCGTGCACGCACAGCAGGGTCCCGACAGGGGTGACGCCGCGTGCGGCGAGGGACGGTCCCGTGTCGAGGACGTGCCACGTGCGCTCGGTGCCGTGCGGCTCGTCGGCCCGCCCGTGCGCGCCGAGCAGCGGCGTCTCGGCGACCGTGACGAGGCGCGACCAGCCGACGTCCAGGCCGGGCAGGCCGACCGGGGGGAGCACGGCGGGCGCGGTCGTGGGCGGGGGCAGCCGGTCGGCGTGCCCCGTCGTGGCTCCTGTCACCAGGCGAGCTCCATCATGGCCGTGTTGATGCCGGAGCCCACGCCCATGAGCAGGACGCGGTCCCCCGGGGACAGGCTCGGCGCCTCGTGCGCGAGCGTGATGGGGATGGACGCCGGGCCGACGTTGCCGAAGCGCGGGTAGGTCAGCGGCACGCGGTCACGGTCGAGCTTGGCGGCCTTGATGATGGCGGCGGTGTGCACGTCGGAGACCTGGTGCATGACGTACCGGTCCATGTCGGACCAGTCGACGTGCTGACGCGCCTCCTGCCACGCGGCCATGACGAGCTGCATGCCGCCCCGCAGCAGCGCCTTCGCGTCCGTGTACATGCCGTTGACGCCGCCGACGCACAGGTCGTTGAACTGCGTCGCGGCGCGCGTGACGCCCATGACCAGCCGGTGCCCCGAGGGGTGCGCGTCGGCACGTCCCAGGAGGGCGGCGACCGCGCCGGAGCCGAGGGTCAGGCTCGGGAACTCGCGCATGAAGTCGGCGCGGGTCGTCTCCGGCCGGCACAGCCGCTCGACGGTGCGGTGCTGGATCTCGTCGGCGTCCTCACCGTCGACGACCAGCGCGTACTCGATCTGCCCGGCGTCGATGAGCTGGGCCGCCAGGCTCATGCCGTTGACGAAGCCGAGGCACGCGTTCGCGATGTCGAAGTTCACGGCCGACGACGGCAGCCCGAGCCCGTGGTGCATGCGCACCGCGACGGACGGCTCGAGGTGCGGGCGCGTGACCGACGTGTTGATGATCAGGCCGATGCGCCCGCGGTCGACGCCCGCCTCGGCGAGCGCCTTCTCCCCCGCCTCGATGGTCGCGGCGTCGAAGCTCTGCCCCTGCGCCCAGTTGCGGCGCTCGTGGACGCCCGCGATGCGCTGGAGCAGCCCCGTCGGCAGGCGCAGCCGTTCCAGGACGGGTCGCAGCCGCCCGTCGAGCTCCGCGGACGTCGTCACGCGGTCGGGTGTGACTGTCGCGAGGGACAGCAGAGCCGCGTTGCGGTACATCGATGTCGCGTTGCCGCCCACTCGCACGCCCCTCCAGGTCACGGAAGTGCCCATACTCCCCCGAGGAGCCGGTGCCTGCACCCGATGGCTCCGCGACGCCGCGCAGCACGGGTGAGGCCTCGCGGGTCCAGGGCGGACGCCCTCGGACCCGCGAGGCCTCGTCGTGCCGACCGGTCGTCACGACCGGGGCGGGCTCGGCTTCTTCTCCAGCGCGGCGACGGCGTCGAGGAGCGCGGCGGTCGCCGCGTTCACCTTCGCCTGCGGCCCGCCCGAGGACAGGACCGCCACGACGCGGGCGAGGGCCGCCTTCACCTTGGCGATGCTGACGCCGCTGTAGTCCCGGCCCCGAAGGTCCAGCGCCTTGGCCTGCGCGAGCGCCTCCTCGAGCTTCGAGGTGTCGACGATCGGCTTGCGCAGGCCGAGCCACCGCTCGGGGTCCGCCACCGCGACCGCGCCCAGCTTCTCCGAGAAGTCGCTGTTGAAGATCAGCGGGTTGTGCGTGGACCGCCAGCTGAGCTGGTCCGTCAGGCCCCAGAACGTCACGCGGTTGATGTCCGTCGAGTACTTCTTGTAGACCGCGAAGTACTCCGCGAACCGCTGGGCCTGGATCCTCTCCAGCTCGGCCCGGTTGGTGATCTTGCCCTCCCAGTACGTGAAGCCCTCCCGGGAGATCCGGTCGCTGACGGATGGGTCGTTCAGGTCGCGGTACGCGGTGCGGTCGTCGCCCTCGGGCTGACCGTTCCACGCCTCCCAGACCTGCAGGTCGAGCTCGCTGATGCTCACCGAGAAGCCCGCCTCGACGATCAGCTGGATCGACCGCTCGACCGACGCCTCGTTGCTGCACGCCCCCGGCTGCCACTCCTCCGCCGAGTCCTTCACCAGCTGGCGCAGCCGCGTGCGGTCCGAGCAGGCGAACGCCGGCGTCTGGTTGATGTAGTTGTGCGACTGCATCCCGATCGCCTCGACGAGCTGCCGGGGGTCCTCCGGGTGCTCGGCCAGGTACCGCTCGTTGAGGTCCGTGGCCATCGCGATGATCGCCTGCGCCTTGCCCTCGGACTGGAAGACGTTGAAGTCGTTGTACTCCAGCCGCGTCTCGGGCCCGTACGTGCGCGCGAAGACGAACGCGTCGTACAGGAAGTCCGCCGGGCTCTCGCCTGCGGCGGCGTCGGCACCGTTGGCGTACGCGCTGTACCAGTTGGAGAAGCCGCCGTTGGGGCCGCCGCGCAGGAAGTCGCGCCAGTCCTGCGTCGCGGGGTCGAATTCCGCGAGCCCGTCGACGAACGCCTCGTTGACGACGTCCCACGAGACGGTGCGGCCCTGGAAGTGCGTCAGCACCTCCTGGATGTACCGCTCCATGTTGGCCTTGGCCTGCGCACGCGTGCCGCCCGTGGTGCCGCTGTTGATGCGCGGCGGCGACTGCCCGTGCCACACCAGCACGTGCCCGTGCACCTTCATGCCGCGCGCCAGCGTCTGGTCGACGAACGCGTCGGCCTGCTCGAAGCTGAACGTGAACTCACCGGTCTCGGGGTCGATGTTGTCGTTCGGCAGCAGCTGGTCCGGCTTCATGTTGTTCTCGGCCGTCATGACGCTGTAGTGCCGGTCGATCGTCGCCGAGTTGGGCGACCCCGCCTCGTACGTGCCCGGGTGCGAGTAGATGTTGCCCACGTCGAAGTAGTCCTTGTAGACGTTCTTCAGCGACGCGATCTGCTTGCGGAACTCGGTCGTCAGCTCGACGTCCTGCGCCGGCATCGTGAACGAGCCGACGCGCGCGCCGATCCAGCCGAGCTCGGGCGACGTCCAGCCGCCCCACACCTGGTCCTTCGCCGGTGCCGCCGTCAGCTCGACCGTCTCGCCGGCCTCGTAGCTGCCGGCTCCGGTCACCGTGCCCTTGCCCGTCACGCTGATCTCGACGTCGAACGTCTCGGCCGCCGCGGCCTGCGCCGGGACGCCGAGGCCCACGGCCGCGAGCGCGACCGCCAGACCTGCTCCGGTCACGCGTGCCGCCCACCGCCGCGCGGCCTGCGCCCCTCGTGTCCCGTCGGTTCGTTGTGTGGTGCGCCGACTGATCATCATCGATCCCCCTTCGAGCCCTGCACCGGAGCCGGCGCGGCAGGAGGCGAGCCGCCCGCCGCCCGGCATGTCCACCACCCGCCCGAGGGGTCCACCTGTCGCGAACGATCGATCAGCAGCCGCCGGGGGGAAGGTCCTGCGGTCCTCCGGCGGGTGGCGACGTCATCGTCGACGGGGAACGTTCACTAGGCCGAGTGGGTGACACCGTAAGGAGGGTGACGGGAGACGTCAAGGAACCGCGCACTCACCGCGTGCCGCAGCCCGAGGGGCGAGACTCAGGCACCCGGTGCGGTGTGCCGATGCCCGTGCGTGGACAGACTGCCCGGCCTGCTCGCCGGCGAGCCCGTGTACTGGATCGAGCACGTCACGACCCTGGGTGACGGGCGGCTGCGGACCAGGCTCGGGTTCTCGGACGTCGCCGCGCACCCCTACGAGCGCCTCGTCGCGGGGACCGTCGCGATGCTCCAGCAGGTCCCGGGCGTCGACGACGTGGTCCAGGAGCACCGCGAGGTGCTCGTCGTGACGAGCCGCGGCGTGACCGCCGAGCAGATCGGTGACCTCGTCGACCGCTACTGGTTCGACCGCCTGCCGAGCACGCCGGTCGACCCCGGGTTCGAGACCGACCCCGCCGACGTCCTCGCCTCGCCGTGGCCGAGCGCACCGCCCGGCCCGCGGGGTGAGCCGCCCGTGCCGACGCACGTCGACCTGCGCGAGGCGATGGCGTTCCCGCCGTCGCGCAGGCGCATGTGGACGTACCTCGTGTGCGGGGCCGTCGCCTTCGCCGGCGGCGCCGCGCTCGCCGCGACTCCCGGGGGCGCCGACGGGATGCTCCCGCTCGTCGTGGGGGCGGTCAACATCGCCGTCGGCACCCGCATCGCCGTGCGTCGACGGCGGGGTGCGTGGACGTGACATGACGACCGAGCCCTCCAGGTACGTGCCGAACGAGCTGCTCTCCCGCCTCGTCGGCTTCCGCCTGTACTCGGTCCAGTTCGTCATGGACCACGTCCAGCTGCGCTTCGACGGCCCGACGCAGGACATGCCGTGTCTCAGCTGCGACGTCATGCCCGCCGTCGAGACGCCGGCCGGCCTCGTCCGCGCGGGCGAGCCCGGGTACGCAGACGCCCTCGTCGCACTGGTCCCGGGTGACGTCGTCGCGACCACCGAGACGACCGGTGGCGACCTGCGGATCGGGCTCACGTCAGGGACCGTCGCCCTGCACCCGCGGTTCGACGACTACACCGGACCCGAGATCGCCTACCTGAGCGGCTTCGCGGACGGGCGGTGGATGTGCTGGCGTCCGGGCGAGGAGACGTTCGAGGACCTGGCGTAGCGCCAAGAGCTCGACCGTCTCCCCCGCCTCGTCACTGCCGGCACGCGTCACCGCATCGAGATCGCCACCTCCGCGGCGGTCGGCGGGCCATCGTGTCGCGTCAGGCGCGGCGCCCAGCACGGGCGGCGAACGCGTCCATCGCGGTCAGGATCTGCGGCGCCTGCCAGACCTTGTGCCGTAGCGCCGAGGTCGACGGTTGAAGGACACCGGCCTTCTCGAGGACCTCGATCGCGTTGCGAGCACCACGGTCGGAGATGGCGAGCGTCGCTGCGACGTAGCCCGCGTTCACGACGGGCTGGGCGAAGAGCGCGTCGACGAGGCGCCACGCTGCCGAGTCGGATCTGGCCCTGATCTGGTCCTGCCATGCAGCGCGAAGGGCCATGACGTCGTCGGCGAGGTGGCGGCCGTTGATGGTGGCGGCCAGTGCCGCATAGGCGACCTGTTCGACGATGGGGTCGGGGTCCCCTTCCCTGTAGCTGGTGAGCGCGCGGAAGTAGCGGTCGGGATCGCGCAAGAGGCCGGCGGACACGGGCACGGTCGTGTGCCGGGTCAGGCCCCGGCGGCGCAAAACCTGTTGCAGCAGCACACGCCCGGTGCGCCCGTTGCCGTCGACGAACGGGTGGATGGTCTCGAACTGGGCATGGACGAGCGCTGCGTGCGTGAGTGCGGGGATGTCGTCGCGCTCAGCGAACTTGACCATGTCATCGATCGCGGCCTGCACGCGTTCATGGTGCGGGGGGATGAAGTCGGCGCCGTGCGGGCTGATCGCGGAGGCGCCCACCCACACCTGTTCGGCGCGCCATCGGCCGGCGACGTCCGGGGCGGACACGGCGAGCAAGGCGTGGTGAACGGCAAGGATCGTGTCGGGGGTGATGTCGTCACCAATGGTGAGGGCTTCATTCATGGCGCGCACGTTCGCGGCCACGAGCTCGGCGTTCTGCTTGGATCCCACTCCGAGACTTGCCATGGCGAGGTTGCGGGCGTTGGTGGTGAGATGCTCGATCTGGGAGCTGGACGCCGACTCGGTGCGGAGCAGGACCGCGGGCATGGGGACAGGCATCGTTGCGACCTCGCTGTCGAACCGCGCGACATCGGAGGTCGCGTCGACGACGAGGACGTGCACGTTGCTGCTGATGCGCGGCGTACGGCGCGCGATCGGTGGCAGGACTGACGCCTTGTAGGGGCGCGAGATCCGCTGGCGTTCCCAGACACTGAGTCGCCCGTCATCGAGGTTCGATGTCCAGTCGCGGGGCTCGGTCGTGAGCGCAGGCCACGCTGCGTCGTCACCCGCGCTGGGTTCGACACCCGTCTGCCGGTCGCTCATCAGGCCTCAACAACCGCGGTCACTATTGAAGCATAGCCGCTGAGCCTTCAGTGAGCGACATCTGTAGTGAAGGCTGCGAGTCCCCCCCGAAACGCCTGGCGGTACGGCCACACGAGGCGCGCGGGCGGATGACGTTCGCGGCGCTGGCCGAGGAGTGGCAGGCCTCGCGCGGTCACCTGGCGGTGCGCAGCCAGGAGACCGCGCGGTTCCTGCCGGACAAGTACGTGATCCTGGAGATCGGGTCGTACCCGATCTCCAGGATCTCGGCGGCCGACGTCGAGCGGGTGATGTCTGCGCTGACGGCGCGTGGGCTGGTGACGGCGACGCGGCGGCGGGCGCTGTCGATGATCCGGCTGGTGTTCGACTACGCGATCCGTGACCGGCGGCTGAGCGTAAACGTCGCGCGGATGGTGTCGGCTGCCGCGTGGCGGTACCAAGCGCGAGCCGCGCTGGCTGCGGCCCGAGCAGCTCGGTCGGCTGGTCATGGCGGCGCCGCCGCTGCGCCAGCCGGTCGTGCTGTTTCTCGGGATGACAGGGTGCCGGTTCTCGGAGATGGCAGCGCTGCGGGTCGACGACGTCGTGCAGACCCCGCACGGCCTCGGCATGCGGGTGCACCGGGCAGCGACGCAGTCGAAGCGGTCCAGCGGGGCGATGTTCGGGCCGACGAAGACGCACCAGACCCGGACCGTGCCGGTGCCCTCGGTGCTGGACGAGTACGTGTGGACGCGGGTCGCGGGGACGGCGCCGGGCGGGTACCTGTTCCCGAGCCCGACCGGCGGCGTCTGGACCAACACGAATTTCCGCGCGCGGTCGGGGTGGATGGACGCGACGCGGCGTCCGGGTTTGGAGGGCACGACGATCCACGACCTGCGACACACCGCGGCGTCGCTGCTCATCGCCGCCGGGGCCGACGTAAAGGCGGTGCAGGTGATCCTGGGGCACTCGACCGCGGCGATGACGATGGACCTGTACGGGCACCTGTTCAGCGGGGCCACGAGGCAGGCGATAGAGCGACTGCCGGCGATACCGCTGGTGCAGGTGCCGCCGGCGATCGGCCGGCCTCGAGCCACGCGTCGACTTGATGCTGGCACTGAGACGTCCTGAGCCGAGACGCCTGGGCGAGCAACCTCGCTTCAGTGCCTCCGTCGGTGCAACGCGTCGGGTACTCGACTTCACGCCACCTTCTGGTACGCCTCGTCACCTGAGTGCTCGCCGGCCGCAACGCCGGTGTTTCCACGCCTGAGGAACGTCGATGTGACCGCGCGCCCTTCGCGCTGCGCAGACGAACAAGCGGTCAGTCCGCGCCCCCAGACTCGCCCGCGCCCAGTTCGCCGGTCCCACCTGAGCCCAGACTCTCGGTGTCGCCTTCAGCCGGCGGGCCAGCCGAGAAGAAACGCCAGAGCACGGAGACCGAGCCGGGTAGAGCACCAACGACCACAACAGCCAATAGAGAGGCTATCGACCATGCGGCAAATGTGGTCAGAAGGGAGTTTTCCGGGCGGAGGGATACGATCATCAGAGCCACACCGAGCGAACAACTGACCACGAACCAGATCACCTGCGAGAACCTGGCTTTTCGGAGCATCGCTATTGAACCAAGGGCCGCAATTGTCGCCCCTGCCCCGAGCTCGTAGTTGTAGAAAACACCCGAGCCGGTGCCAAAGCTGTACGAAATCTGACGGATGATCGAAGGCGGATCGAAACTGTGAGACCGCCCAACTGGCAGCAACCAGACGAACGCCACTGCTGCTCCTAGAAGCACTGCAGCCAACGCGAATCGTGCCACAGGGAACTGAACTCGCCCTGTCGCGTCGCCAGTCCCATTGGCAGGCCTGGACTCCGTTACCACGAGAAGTCCAAGCGCCAGAGCCCCAGCGACGAGCAGAATGGGGGCGGTTGGCCTGAACGTATCGGACAGCCAATTCAGCACCAATGTGCTAACCACCAAGGCCGCGATCTTCGTTCCAAGATGGGATCGCCAGCGGTGTTCGGTGTCCATCTCACCCCAATCCTCCGACCGCGTGGCAGATGCGGCGTGTCGGATCATATCGACGCACGGGGTCGTGCGGCGAGCACTTTGGGCCCCTCTGTAGCCGTCGCATCCGCCTTGGCGCCCCCAACGGCCACCTCGGAGGCCGCGATCCGCGCCCGCCGTGCTCGACGCGCAAGACGCGACTGAATCGGGCACACCGCCAGCTCGGCAGGAACCTACACGTCGTCGCGTGGGTTCCTCGAAGAGAACCACGACGCGACCGCGCAGCACTGACGAATGACCAATCCGACCACCGACTCAGGCACCTCCCACGTCAAAGGTCGACCGTGCTCTGGTCGTGCTTGGCCGCGTCTTCCGCAATCTGGCGCTCAATCTGAGCCTCTATGTGATCGTTGAGCGCTTCAAGATCGCGTTCAGCCTGAGCAATGTCGTCGGGCACATTCGCGGCGGGCTCGCCACGAAGGCAACGAGCAGTGGAATCGCGGCGTACGCGAGGAGAAGCCTCTCTGCCACAACTCATCCGGTTCAGGCAAAAGGCGGAGGACGGCCTCAAGATGGCCACGAAGCGGCTGCTGTAGATAGGTGCTCGCGCCCGAACCTCAGCAACCATCCACCTAACGGCCTTGTGCCGCTCAGGGTCCCTAGGCATCAAAGTGCCATCAAACTGAATCGTTCGAGTGAGGATGCGTCGCACTTCGTCGAGTGCGGCGATGACCTCGTCCGCCTTTACGTCTGCACGGACCCGGACTTCCTCATCCCGGCGTGCTTTTCTGTTCGGCCTCGAACTGCGCCACGCGATCTGCACGGTCGATTATCGCTTGCTCTCGCTGCGCTCGCCGTGATGCGCGGGCTTGTACCGACCCTGCGCCAGCAGCGATCAGGCCACCGGTGACAACGGCAATGAGGTCGCTCCAGTCAATCTCCACGACGGAAATATCCCCAGGTCAGCGGAGCCGTGGGGGTCCGCTCACCTCCGTCCGGGTCCTGAGACGAGCCGCTGACCACGCGCTGACCACCACCCGCGAGCGGACACCAAACGTGCCGCTGCCGCCGCGTCCCTCTCACCCCTGACCTGCACAAACACTCTGTGCGCCTGGGCAGATTCGAACTGCCGACACCCGCTTTAGGAGAGCGGTGCTCTATCCCCTGAGCTACAGGCGCGTGGGCCCGAGCCGAGCTGCGGTCGAAGGCTCGGACGTCACGTCGTCCAGGACTTTGACCACGGCACTTCCGGTCCCATGCGGCGTCCGTGGGACCGCGAGGACCCGCACCGACGCGGGTCCCAGGGTAGCGGGACGGGCACGGAGGTAGCGCCAGGAGCCCATCGCGGGTCTCATGTGAGGTAGCTCAACGCCTCACGGAGCGGCCCCTGGGCTCTTGGCAGGGTGCGGGCAATGCTCAGCAGCGCGGCCGATGAGCTGCCGCGTCGGCGGAGCCACGTCCGGAGCGCTTCGATCCCCGTCTCGTACCCGATCTCGCCACGCAGCCGGAACGCGTCGACGATGGACCGCTCTGCGCTGTACAGACCGACGGTCGCGGCCGTGCCCGCGACCGGGGTCGTGGTGCGGCCGAGCGTGAAGGTGGCGGCGTCGAACATGTGCCATCGGACGGTGCCGACGACGGCGGGGCGCCGAGTTCCGCGCGGGAGCGCCAGGTCGATGCGGCCGGGGATGGCGTCAACGAGCGCGTGGTGCGCGAGTGCGGACATCAGGCACAGGGTGGCGTCAGGCGCGCGGGTCGCGGCAGCGTAGAGGTCGGTATCGTGACCGGCGGTCTCTGGGCGCTGGTACAGCCCGCGGCCAAGTCGTTCGAGCCGTCCGTCGGCCGCGAGACGTTGGACCGCGCGTGCGTTGACCCCCGCTGCAGCCGCCTCCTCGAGGGTGAAGGCGTGGGGGGGAAGCGCCGCGGTGCGGCTCATCCCCACCTCCTGACGTGTCGTCAAGCGTCTACCTGTAACATTACCTGTAAACGTTATGCGACGCGAGGCCGGACCGCACGGCCGCCCGGAGTCCGGCTGCACGGTCGGGACCGGTGCACCCCGGTCCCGACCGCCCGTCCCCCTGCGACCCCCACGCCCCTCAGCGCGCGCTCTTCTCCGCCGCCTGCAGGATGACGTCCGTGACGACGCCCGGCTGCGAGACCGTCACGGCGTGGGACGCGTCGACCTCGACCAGGTGGGCGTCCGCACGGTCGGCCATGAAGCGCGACAGCTCGGCCGGCACGGCGAGGTCCTGCTGCGCGGCGACCACCCAGGACTCGATGGACTTCCAGGCGGCGCGCGTCGACGGCGCCTCGAACGCGGCCAGCGCGAGCGGGCGCTGGGTGACCGCCATCTGTCGCGCCACCTCGGCGTCGACGTCGCCCGCGAACAGCTCGTGGAACCGGGCCTGGTCGATGTACAGCTCGGGGGCCGTGCCGCCGTCCGGGGTCGGGTACAGGACCGGCAGCGCGGCGTCGCCGAGCCGTGCGCCCGGGAACTTGGTGACGAGGTCGACCAGGGTCTCCCCCGGCTCGGCGAGGAAGCTCGCGACGTAGACGAGCGCGGTGACGTCCGGGTGGCCGTCGGCCGCGTGGCTCATCACCACGCCGCCGTAGGAGTGGCCCGCGATGACGATGGGACCCGCGATGCTGTCGAGGATGCTGCGCAGGTACGCGGCGTCGCCCTCGATGCTCCGCAGCGGGTTCGCGACGGCGATGACGTGGTGGCCGGCCTCCACCAGCGCCTTGATGGAGCCGTTCCAGCTCGACGAGTCCGCGTAGGCGCCGTGGACGAGGACGATGGTCTGCTTCGACGTGTGACTCATGGTGCTTCTCCTTCGGTCGAGGAGGCGCCGGATGCGCCCCCAGCTGGTGGGTGGGCAAGAGCAGGGGTGTCAGGGCCGACCTCGACCTCGAGCTCGACCGCGACGGGCGAGCCGAGAGGCAGCCAGGCGACGCCGACGGCGGAGCGGACGTGCCGCCCGCGCTCACCGAAGACGTGGAGCAGCAGGTGGGACGCGCCGTCGACGACCGCGGGCTGCTGCGTGAACCCGTCGGCGGAGGCGACGTAGCCGACCACCCGGACGACCCGGACGACGTCGTCGAGCGGGACCTGGCCGTGCACGGCCGCGAGCGCGTTGACCGCCGCCACCCGGGCCAGGGTCGCGGCCTCGGGCACCGTGATGCCGTCCCCCACCCGGCCCGTCGCCGGCAGGCTGCCGTCGATCAACGGCAGGTGGCCCGACGTGACGACCCGCGTGCCGACCCGCAGCGCGGGGACGTCGGGGGTCACCGGGGCGGGCGTGTGCGGCAGGCGCAGGCCCAGCGCGGCCAACCGGGCGAGGGGACGAAGGTCGGCGCCGTCCGGGCCGAGCGGGCGGTCGGTCATGGGCTCTCCTCGGACGTCCCGAGGCCCAGGGCGACGTGGTCGCCGTGACGATCGCGGTCGTCGTCATCGTCATCGCCCCCTCCCGTGGATGTGCACCGATCGTCTGCCGCGGGAGGTCCGCCCCGAGTCCCGCACCTGCGTAGTCGTGCGACCGCCGCACTCGGTCGCACGACTACGCGACCTCACGGGCGTAGCCACCGGAAACACGGCCTGCGTACACTCCCGATCCGTGACGAGTGCCGCACCCCCCGCCCCGGACGCCGTGAAGTAGCGCGCCGTGAGGCTGTGCAGCCGCGAGGCCGAGCTCGCCCGGATGACGGACCTCCTCGAGGTCGTCTGCTCCGGTCGGAGCGGGGCCCTGCTGGTGCGCAGCGACGCCGGGATGGGCAAGACGGTGCTCCTCGCCGAGGTGACCGCGCACGCCCGCGCCGAGGGGGTCCGCACCCGCGAGCTGCGGGGGGTCGCCGGCGAGGCCGACTTCGGGTTCGCCGCGCTGCAGCGGCTGCTCATCCCGTTCATGGACGGCTACGGCGAGCTGCCGGGGCCGCAGCGCCAGGCGCTCGGTGCGGCGATCGGCCTCACGAACGCCGGGACGCCGGACCGGTTCCTCATCGGCCTGGCCACGCTCACGCTGCTGGCCGAGACGGAACCCGACCGGCCCAAGCTGATCGTCATCGACGACGCCCACTGGCTGGACCGCGAGTCCCTCGACACCCTCGTCTTCGTCGCCCGGCGCATCCAGGCGGAGTCGCTGGCGATCGTCTTCGCCGCACGTCCCGAGGGCGCCGCCGCGTCCTCGTTCGACGGGATCGCGTCCGTCGACCTCGGCCCGTTCTCGGTGGCGGCGACGACCGAGCTCCTCGCGGTCACCACCGGTGCGGTGGTCGACCCCGAGGTCGGGTGCCGCGTCGCGGCCGGCACGCAGGGGTGCCCGCTCGCCGTCGTGGAGCTCGCGCGGGACCTGTCACCCGGCCAGCTCGCCGGCGTGATCCCCCTGCCGGACCCGCTGCCGATCGGCGGGCGGCTCGAGGAGCTGTACCTCGAACGGGTCCGGGCGCTCCCCGCGCCCACGCAGCAGATGCTCCTCATCGCCGCCGCCGCGACCGGGGCGGCGCACCTGGCCACCGTGGTGGCCGCGGGGGCGCTCACCGGGCTCGGCGGGGACGCGTTGGACCGCGCTCAGGACGACGGGCTGGTCGACGTCACCGCCACCGTCACGTTCCGCCACCCCCTCGTGCGCTCGGCCGTGTACCGGGGCGCAGCGCCCGCGGGACGTCGGCGCGCCCACGCGCTCCTGGCGCAGGTCACCGACCCGGACGCCGAGCCCGACGCGTGGGTGTGGCACCGCGCCCGCGCGGTCACCGGCACCGACGCCGAGGTGGCCTCGGCCCTGGAGGCCAGGGGCCTGGAGGCCGAGCGACGGGGTCGCTACGCCGCCCGCGCCGCGTTGATGTCGCGCGCAGCCGAGCTCACGTCCGACCCGCGTGACCATGCGCGGCGCACGCAGGCAGCGGCCGACGCCTTCCTCGTCGCCGGCGCGCCCGGCGAGGCGGCGGCGCTCCTCGAGCAGGTGCGGGTCGAGGACGCGGAGCCGCTGGTCCGGGCGCACGCGCAGCGGCTGCACGCCGCACTCACGTACATCACCCGCCCCGCGGACGCGTTGGCGACCCTCGTGGAGACGGCGCAGTCCCTGGAGGCCCTGGATCCCGAGCTCTCGCGCATGACGTACGCGGAGGCGCTCTTCATGGCGACGACCGCCTCGCACCTCGCCCCGCCGGGGCTCGTCGAGCGTCTCGCCACCGCGGCGCTCGCGTCACTGGACCCCGGTGAGTCCTCGATCTTCGCCGACGTGATCCGCGCGCTGGCCGAGCGCCTGCTCGGCGGCTTCGCCCGCGCGGTCCCCGCCATGCGCACCGCCCTGGCGTCGCTGATGCAGCCGAACCTGCCGAGCGCGTTCACGCTGTGGATCGGCGTCGGCGGCATGCTGGCGGTCGAGCTGCTCGATCTCGAGACGTACCGCCGGTTCACGAGCCGGCTCGTCGCCGAGCAACGGGCCCGGGGCGCACCCGAGCCCCTGCGCTTCACCCTGACGGGCCAGGCCCAGTACGAGTTCTGGGACGGCCGGTTCGACGCGGCCGCCGCCCTGTTCGCCGAGGCGGGCGAGATCTCGCGCTCGATCGGGGACAGCAGCATCGTGTGGAGCCTGGTCCTCAACCACGAGTTCCGGGTCTGGCGCGACGACGAGGCGACCTCCCGCGCCAACTTCGAGACCGTCCACTCCCTCGCGCTCTCCGAGGTGCGCGCCGGCTACTGGGACGACAGCTCGCGGCACGCTCTGGCGATCCTCGAGAACAGCCTGGGCAACTACGCGGCGGCGCTCGCCGCCGTCCGGCCGGTGTTCGAGCGCGACCTGATCCCGGGTGGGCGGATCCTCGTCGAGATCGTCGAGGCGGCCCACCGCAGCGGCAGCGACGACCTCGCCGCAGCGGCCCTGGCACGGCTCGGCGCACGGTCGCAGGCCTGCGGCACGGCCTGGGCGGCCGGTCTGCACGCCCGCAGCCGAGGAGTCGTGGCGGGCGACGACGCCGAGCAGCACTTCCAGCACGCGCTGTCCGTGCTCGCGCCGCTGCCCGTGCGGACCGACGTCGCCCGGACCCACCTGCTCTACGGCGAGTGGTTGCGGCGGCAGGGCCGACGCAAGGACGCCCGGGTGCAGCTCGCCACGGCCCACGACGCCTTCACCGAGATGGGCGCGCGCCACTTCGCCGCCCGCGCGGCGCGCGAGCTGACCGCGACCGGCGCGACGGTCCGGCGGCGCACGTCGGGGGCGGTCAGCGAGCCGCTCACGCCTCAGGAGCAGGCGATCGCCCGCCTCGCCGCCGGCCCGGCCACCAACCGGGAGATCGCCGCCGGCCTGTTCCTGAGCGCAAGCACCGTCGACTACCACCTCCGCAAGGTCTACCGGAAGCTGGGCGTCGACTCACGCCGCAAGCTGGCAGCCGCCCTCGACGACCACTGACACGGGCGCACCCCCACCCGGCCTCCGGGGGCTGCACCCGACCGCAGTCGGGACGCGGTCACTCCGGCGGCTGCACCCGGTGAGTGGTCACGCACGTGACCACGTCCCGGGCGGCGACCGTCAGGCGGGTGCGTCCGGGGCGGTGCCGGACGGCTCGGCGCCGTCGGCGAGCTCGTGCAGCCAGTTGTCCAGGACGTGCAGCACGGGCAGCCGGTGGCCCTGCGCCTCCTCGTAGCGGCGCAGCATGGTGACGTCGTCGGCGTCCAGCGTGCGGATGCGCTGACCGAGGCGGCCCAGGGGCAGCTGGTGGTAGTCCGGCAGAGGGAGCTCCTCGCGGCCGACGTCGTCGCTCATGTCGTCCTTCCACGTCCTTGGGGGATGGGGACCCAGCATGGACGACGCGGCGCGGATTGCACCCCGGTAGCACGGGTGATCCTGCGCGCAGCGCCGTGTCCGCCCTTCGCAATGGGACGATCGCCGCATGCTGACACCCGAGGACGTCCTGAACGTGCAGTTCGCGCCGACCAAGTTCCGCGACGGCTACGACCAGGACGCCGTCGACGACTTCCTCGACCGGGTGGTCGCGACGCTGCGGGCGGCGCAGACCGGTGTCCCCGCCGCGGCCCCGGTGACCGCGGCGGACGTGGAGGCGGTGCGCTTCTCCTCCACGCGGTTCCGTGAGGGGTACGACCAGGAGCAGGTCGACGCGCTCCTCGATCGGGTCCGCGAGTCGCTGCGGCACGGGTCCGCCGTCTCCGACGCCCCGCCCGCCACACCGGCGACCTTCGACGCACCCCCGCCGCCGGCCCCGGCCACGACACCCGGGCTCATCGAGCCCCCGCGGGGCTGGCTCCAGCGCCTGCTGGGCCGCTGACCTCGGCGGTCACCCGCTCGCGCGTCGTCCAGCCACGCGGGCGTCACGCGCGCACCCGCGGCGGGCGGGTGCGGTGTCAGCTCGTCTGCACGGCGCCCGAGAACCCCTCCGACGGCTGCACCACGACGAACCCCGGCCCGTGGAACTTGTACTGGAACGCCTCGCCCGTCCCGCCCCGCAGCAGCGAGGTCATGTTCATGCTCGACACGACGTCGGGCACGAGGTTCGCGGACCAGCACACGGCGGCGTTGGGGTCGACGAACGTCGGCTGCTGCGAGCAGTCGAGGATGACGGGCTGGCCGTCGGACGTCAGCGCGACGGACCCGTGCCCCTGGATGAGGGTGTTGAACAGCCCTCCGGTCCCCATCCCGGCGCCCCGCGTGCGGTGCAGGTCCCACTGCAGGGTCGCGTCGAACGCGAGGAGCGAGGACCCGCCGACGCTGATCGCGTCACCCTCGAGCTGCATGAGGAAGACGTTCTCGGCCATGCGCGCGAAGAACACGTCGCCCTGGCCGGAGACCGTCATGAGCGCCTGGTCGTCCGACGAGACGGCGCGCTTGACGAATGTCGTCAGCGAGTCGGCGCCCTTGTGGTGGAACTGCACGCTGCCCTGGTAGGCGACCATCGCGCCCTTGGCGACGACGACCGGCTCCCCGAGCGTCACCTTCAGCATCTTGGGGTTCTGGAGGACGAACCGCTGACCGGTCTCCACCTCGAGGTTCTTCTGGTCGAAGATGTCGCTGCGCATGGGCACATCCTGCCGCGTCGCCCGGTGCCGCGTGGCGGCTTCCCGGGTGACGTGGCAGGTGACCGGCGCCGACGCGCCGGGCGGGTCTCAGGCTGCGAGCACGTGCGGCGGGAAGCCGTGGCGCTCGACGTGCGCACCCTCGGCGATCTTCGCCTCGGGCTCCACGACGATGCCCGGGTCGAGCCGCGCGCCCGCACCCACGTCGGCACGCGAGCCCAGGCGCGAGCCCCGGCCGATGACCGCGTCGCGGCCCACGTGCACGTGCGAGCCGAGCCGCACGCGGGTGTGCACGACGGCCCCCGGCTCGACCCAGCAGAACTTGCCCACGGACGCGCCGGCCTCGACGACGGCGCCGGGGTCGACCCATGCGGAGTCGGCCACGTACGCCGTCTCGTGGACCTGAGCACTCTTGGCGACGAGGCCGCCGCCGTTCGCGTGTCGCTGGTAACGGACGACCTTGCCGTCCTCGGTCTCGAGTTCTTCGTATCGTCTCTTCATCCTGTCCACCGGAACGATCCGACGGGTCGCGGTGTTCCCGGCGGAACCCTTCTCACGCCACCTTCACAGGAACCCCGCGCGGTGTTCGCGCAGCCCCGGGTGGCCGAGCCGGCACGTGTCCGCCACAGTGGCCCCGTGGGCGACGCGACGACGCACGACGAGGCCGCAGCGGTGGAGCACCTCGTGCTCATGGGGGTGGCCGGGTCCGGCAAGACGACCCTGGCCGGCATCCTCGAGGAACGCCTGGGACGCCCGTACGCCGAGGCCGACGACTTCCACCCACCCGCCAACATCGCCAAGATGTCGGCCGGCACGCCCCTGGACGACGACGACCGGTGGCCGTGGCTCGAGGCGATCCGCGACTGGCTCACGGAGCAGACCCGCGCGGGCCGCCCGTCGGTCGTCACGTGCTCGGCGCTCAAGCGCTCCTACCGGGACGTGCTGCGCTCTGCCGAGGGGCGCGTGCGCTTCGTCCACCTGAGCGCGCCCACCGACCTGCTCGAGGAGCGCATGGCGCACCGCGAGGGCCACTTCATGCCCACGACGCTGCTGCCGTCGCAGCTGAGCACCCTGGAGCCGCTCGGCGCGGACGAGGACGGCGTGACCGTCGTCGTCGACGTCCCGCCGCAGGCCGTCGCCGACCGCACCCTGGCGGCGCTGCAGACCTGACCCGACCCACCACCCGCGTCCGCGGGCCGACGCAAGGGGGACGCCGTGCCACCGGAGGACTGGGAGCAGACGCTCGGAGCCGGACCCCTGCTCGGCATCGCCGCCGCCGCGATCGCCCTGCTGCTCTTCCTCATCATCCGGCTGCGCCTGCACGCGTTCCTCGCGCTCATCCTCGTCTCGCTCCTCACCGCGTTCGCGACCGGCGTCCCGGCGGGTTCGGTCGTCGACGTCATCACGTCGGGCTTCGGCACGACGCTGGGGTCGGTCGCGCTGCTGGTCGGGCTGGGCGCGATGCTGGGCCGGATGGTCGAGACGTCGGGCGGCGCCGCGGTCATGGCCGAGACGCTCGTGCGACGGTTCGGCGAGCAACGGGCGCCGTTCGCGCTGGGTGTGGCGTCCCTCATCTTCGGGTTCCCGATCTTCTTCGACGCGGGCCTGGTCGTCATGCTGCCGATCGTGTTCGCGGTCGCGCGGCGCCTGGGCG
Source organism: Cellulomonas dongxiuzhuiae (assembly GCF_018623035.1). NCBI lineage: Bacteria > Bacillati > Actinomycetota > Actinomycetes > Micrococcales > Cellulomonadaceae > Cellulomonas > Cellulomonas dongxiuzhuiae. Next base: position 851,176 of record NZ_CP076023.1, on the reverse strand, counting down.
GCTCGGTGCTGACGTTCGGGCTGGCGGCCGCGGGCGCGTTCTCGGTGATGCACGTCTTCGTGCCCCCGCACCCGGGGCCGGTCGCGGCCTCGGAGCTGCTGGGCGCCGACCCCGGTCTGGTGATCCTGCTGGGCCTCGTCGTGGCGCTGCCGACCTGGTACGTCAGCTCCTACCTGTACGGGCAGTGGGCGGGACGTCGCTGGGTGCTGCCGGTGCCGGAGCTGCTGGGCACGGCCGACGAGGAGGCGCCCGACAACCCGCCGTCGCTCGGCACCGTCCTGGGCGTGCTGCTGCTGCCGCTCGTCCTCATCTTCCTCAACACCGGCCTCGACACGCTGCGCAGCGCGGGCGTCGTCGACGGCGACGCCGTGTGGGTGCAGGTGGTGCGGGCCGTCGGGTCGACGCCCGTGGCGCTGCTCATCGCGGTCCTCGTGGCCGCGTGGGTCATGGGCACGCGTCGCGGACGGGACAAGACGACGGTCGAGCGGCTGCTGGAGTCGGCGCTCGGCCCGGTCTGCTCGGTCATCCTCATCACCGGCGCCGGTGGCATGTTCGGCGCGGTGCTGCGGGCGTCGGGCATCGGCGGGGCGCTCGAGGACGCGCTGGGCGACCTCGGTCTGCCGGTCATCGTCGCGGGGTTCCTCATCTCGACGGTGCTGCGCGTCGCGCAGGGCTCCGCGACGGTCGCGCTCATCACGACGGCGGGCCTCATCCAGCCGGCCGTGGCGAGCGGCGACTTCAGCCCGGTGCAGCTCGCCGCCATCGTGCTCGCGGTCGCCGCGGGGTCGGTCATGGCGTCGCACGTCAACGACTCGGGCTTCTGGCTGGTCGGGCGGTTCTTCGGCATGGACGTGCGCACGACGCTGCGCACGTGGACCGTGATGGAGACGATCATCGGCACCATGGGCTTCGCGATCGCGTTCCTCATCTTCACCGTCGCCTGAGGCCTGTCCGCCCGGGCGGGGCCCGTGCGTGCGTGCGAGGATCGGGCGCATGACGACCGACCAGGACGCACGCGACGTCGCCGCGGTGAGCGACGAGCAGGACCCGCTGGCCAACGCGGACGACACGCAGCTGTGGCTCGAGCGCACGGGCAAGCGGCAGTACGTGGGACGCAGCTCGCGCGGCGGCGAGGTGCGCATCGGGTCGCTGGGCGACCCGGACTCGTTCACGCCCGGCGAGCTGCTGAAGATCGCGCTCGGCGGGTGCACGGGCCTGTCGTCCGACGCGGCGCTCGCACGGCGCCTCGGCGACGACGTGCCGGTGACGATCCGCGTCGGCGGGCTGAGCCACCCCACCGAGGACCGCTACCCGGCCCTCGCCGAGGTCCTCGAGGTCGACCTGTCCGCGCTCGACGACGCCGCCCGCGACCGCCTCCTGACGGTCGTGCACCGCGCCGTCGCGGAGCACTGCACAGTAGGGCGCACGCTCGAGCACGGTGCGACCACGACGCTGACCGTCACCGGGGAGCGCTGAGATGCCGCGCCTCGTGCAGGCCGCCCTCGACAAGGCGGTGACGATCCCCTCGGCGACCATCCACGCGCACGTGGAGAGCGTCAAGCGCAGGAACCCCGGTGCGACGCCCGAGCAGATCGTCCACCTGCTGGAGAAGGAGTTCCTTCTCGTCGTCGCGGGTGCGGGTGGCGCGGTGGGTGCCGCGGCGGCCGCCCCGATCGTCGGCACCGGACTGGCAACGCTGCTGACCGTGAGCGACGTCGCGACGTTCTTCGGCGCCTCCGCGGCGTTCTCGCTGGCGGTGGCGTCGGTGCACGGCATCGAGGTCGCCGACACCGAGCGCCGCAAGGCCCTGCTGCTGACGAGCCTGCTCGGCGAGTCCAGCACCAAGGTCATCGGCGACACGACGGACCTCGCGACCGTCCGCGTGGGCAGGCTGCTGCTGACGCGCATGCCCATGGGGACGGTGAAGAAGGTCAACAACCAGCTGACGCGCCGGCTCGTGCGCAAGCAGGCCGCGAAGATCGGCGGCCTGGCCCTGGGCCGGCTGGCGCCCTACGGCATCGGCGCCGCGATCGGCGTGGCCGGTGGCCGCGCGCTGGGCCAGTCGGTGATCAAGGGGGCGCGCCTCGCGTTCGGGCCGCCGCCGGCGACGTTCCCCCGGCTCGTCGAGGTCGACGCGGGCAACGTGGTCCCGGCAGGCCAGGTGAACGCGACCCCGCCCACCGGCGAGGCCGGGCGCCACCGCCGACTCCTGGGCCGCCGCCGCTGACCTGACGCGTGTCCCCGCCGAGCGCGGGACAAAGCGCTCGAGCGCGGGGGTCGTGTCCCCCGCGCTCGGCGCGTCTCCCCCGCGCTCGGCGCGGGCGCGTGGTCACCAGCGGGTGTGGACGTGCTCCCGGATGCTGTCGTCGTAGACGCGCTCCAACGATGCCAGCGTCGCGTCGTCCAGGTCGGGGAAGCGGTCGGTCGCCGCGTTGGCCTGCGCCTGCTCGGGCGTGCGCGCACCGGGGATGACGACCGAGACGCCCGGCTGCTGCACGACCCACTTGAGCGCGAGCTGCGCCGTCGTCATGCCCGACGGGGTCAGCGCCGCGACCTCCTGCGCCGCCGCCACGCCAACGTCGTACGGGACGCCCGAGAACGTCTCGCCCACGTCGAACGCCTCACCGTTGCGGTTGTAGGCGCGGTGGTCGTCGGGCGCGAACTGCGTGCTCGCGCCGTACTTGCCGGACAGCAGGCCCGAGGCCAGCGGCACGCGCGCGATGATGCCGACGCCCGCCTCGAGCGCCGCGGGGAGCACGCGCTCCAGCGGCTTGCGGCGGAACACGTTGAGGATGATCTGCACGCTCGCGACATTCGGGCGGGCGATGGCCGCGAGCGCCTCGTCGACCGTCTCCACCGAGACGCCGTACGCGGCCGTGCGGCCGTCCTCGACGAGCCGGTCGAGGGCGTCGAAGACCTCGTCGCTGCTGAGCACCGGCGTCGGCGGGCAGTGCAGCTGGACGAGGTCGAGCGTGTCGGTGCGCAGGTTCTCGCGGCTGCGGTCCGTCCACCGGCAGAACGCGTCGTACGTGTACGCGGCGGGCTCGTGCGGGTCGGCACGGCGGCCCATCTTCGTCGCGACCGTCACGCGCTCGGCGACGTCCGGACGCGACGCGAGGAACGCACCGATGGTCCGCTCGGAGCGGCCGTCCCCGTACACGTCGGCCGTGTCGAGGAACGTCACGCCCGAGTCCACGGCCGCACCCAGCACCGTCAGCGCGGTGTCGTCCGCGACGACACCCCAGTCCCCGCCGAGCTGCCAGCAGCCCAGCCCCACGACCCCGACCTCACGACCCGTCCGTCCCAGCACTCGCGTCTGCATGCGCCCGACGCTACCCCGCGGGAGGATCGTGCGATGACCCCTGCTCGCCCCGCCGGCGCGGATCCCGTCACCGGCCCCGGCACCGCCTCGGTGACGCGCGCGCTGCCGGTCCCCGCGGACGTCGCCTGGCGCGCCCTGACAGACGCGCGACGGCACACGGCCTGGGTGCCGATGACCCGGGTCCGCACGGACGGGCCCCCACGGCTCGGCACGCGCGTGGTCGCCGTGTCGGGACCGGGTGCGCGCCGCGGGTGGCCCGGCCTCGTGGACCGGATGGTCGTCACCCGGTACGTGCCGCCCGGGGACGCGCCCGGGGTCGCGGTGTTCACCAAGCGGGGGCCCCTGCTGCTGGGGTCCTCGACGGTGACCGTGCTGGCGACGTCCCCGACGACGTGCCGCGTGACGTGGTCGGAGCACGTGCCGCTGGCCGGGCCACTGCCGGGCGCGCTCACCGCGCGGCTGACCGCACCGGTGCTGGGGGCGATGCTGCGGGTCGTCCTGCGACGGGCGGCCGGCGACCTCACCGCCCGCTGACACGCTCGCCAGGACCGTACGCTCGGGGACGAGCCGCACCACCCCCGCGGCCCGTCCCCGAGGAGCCCCATGACCGCGCACGCCCCCGGCGCCACCACCCGTCACTACCTCATGTGCGAGCCCACCCACTACACGGTCTCCTACGAGATCAACCCGTGGATGGACCCCACCCGCGCCACCGACACCGCCCTCGCGGTGCAGCAGTGGCGCACGCTGCGCGACACCTACCTGAGCCTGGGTCACACGGTCGAGACCATCGACCCCGTCCCGGGCCTGCCCGACATGGTCTACGCGGCCAACGGCGCGACCGTCGTGGACGGCGTCGTGTACTCCGCGCGCTTCCGGTACCCCGAGCGGCAGGCCGAGGGGCCGGCGTACCAGAAGTGGTTCGCGGACCGCGGGTACGTCACGCACACGGCGGCCGCGACCAACGAGGGCGAGGGCGACATGCTCGTCGTCGGCAGGCTCCTGCTGGCCGGCACCGGGTTCCGCACCGAACGCAGCGCGCACGCCGAGGCGCAGGAGCTGTTCGGCCGGCCGGTCGTCTCCCTCGAGCTCGTCGACCCGCGCTACTACCACCTCGACACGGCGCTGGCGGTGCTCTCGTCCGACCCGCGCGACCCGCAGATCGCGTACTACCCGCCGGCGTTCTCGCCCGGGTCGCGCGCGGTGCTGGCCCAGCTCTTCCCCGACGCGCTCCTCGCGACGGACGACGACGCCGCGGCGCTCGGCCTGAACGCGGTCTCCGACGGGCGGCACGTCGTCGTCGCGCCGCGCGCCACGCACCTGGCCGACGCGCTGCGCGAGCGCGGCTACGAGCCGATCCCCGTCGACACCTCGGAGCTGCTCAAGGGCGGCGGCGGGGCCAAGTGCTGCACCCTCGAGATCCGGGAGTGACCATGCGTCCCGCCGTCGCGACGTCCGCGCTCGCACCGAACTACCACCCGCTGCCGGTCACGCTCGCGACCGGTGAGGGCTCGTGGGTGACCGACACCGACGGCCGGCGGTACCTCGACCTCCTCGCCGGGTACTCGGCCCTGAACTTCGGGCACCGCCACCCGGCGCTGGTCGCGGCCGCGCACGCGCAGCTCGACCGCCTGACGCTCACGTCCCGCGCGTTCGACCACGAGCTCCTCGAGCCGTTCGCGCAGGCGCTCGTCGGCCTCGTCGGGCCGCTGCTCGCGGGCACGTCGCACCTCGTCCTGCCGATGAACACCGGCGCCGAGGCCGTCGAGACGGCGATCAAGGCCGCGCGCAAGTGGGGCTACGAGGTGCGTGGCGTGCCCGCGGACCGCGCGACGATCGTCGTCGCCGACGGCAACTTCCACGGCCGGACGACGACGATCGTGTCGTTCTCGTCCGACCCCGACGCGCGCCGGGGCTTCGGTCCGTTCACGCCCGGCTTCGTCACCGTCCCCTACGACGACGCGGCCGCGCTGGCCGCGGCGATCGACGAGACGACCGTCGCGGTGCTGCTGGAGCCGGTGCAGGGCGAGCAGGGTGTCGTCGTGCCGTCGACGGAGTACCTGCCGGCCGTGCGCGCGGCGTGCGACGCCGCGGGCGTGCTGCTCATCGCCGACGAGATCCAGTCGGGCCTCGGGCGTACCGGCTCGACGCTCGCGTGCGAGCGGTTCGACGTGCGGCCCGACCTCGTGACGCTCGGCAAGGCGCTCGGCGGCGGTCTGCTGCCCGTGTCCGCGGTCGTGGGCCGCGCCGACGTGCTGGAGGTCCTCACGGCCGGGACGCACGGCTCGACGTTCGGTGGCAACCCGCTCGCGTGCGCCGTCGGCCTCGCCGTGGTCGACCTGCTCACGCCGGGCACGCTGCAGGCACGCGCCCGCACGCTCGGTGAGGTCGTCGCCGACCACCTCGCCGGCCTCATGGACCAGCAGCTGCTGTCCGGCATGCGCACGATCGGCCTGTGGGCCGGGCTCGACGTGGCGCCGTCCGTGCCGGGTGGTCCCGCGTCAGGGCGCGAGCTGTGCGAGCGCCTGCTCGCCCGGGGCGTCCTGGCCAAGGACACCCACGGCGGCACGATCCGCCTGGCCCCGCCCCTGACGATCGACCCGGCCGACCTCGACGAGGCCCTCACCCACCTCACCTCCGCCCTCACCCGAAGGTGATGGAGGTGTAGAGCCAGCCGTCGTAGGAGACGGCGCCGATGTAGGCGGTCGAGTAGCTGCCCAGCATCTGCTGGTTGTGCCCGCTGGAGCCCGCGTACGCGGCGATCATGCGGGTCGCGCTGCCGGGGCTCACGCGGCCGACGATCTCCGGACGCGCCTTGGGTGACCCGGCACGCGTCCCGGAGTGCCAGATGCTGTTCGACGCGGCCATCTGCATCGCGTGCTCGACGCGTGCGCCGGACCGGACGATCGACAGCGCGCCGAGCCCGTTGGCCGCGCGGTGGGCGTTCAGGGCCGCGCCCACGTCGCCGGACGACGCCTCGGAGCCTGCGGTGGCGAGCCCGGCGGGTGCCGAGTCCGGTGCGGGGGCCGAGCCCGACGACCCCCCCGTGCCGGTGCCGGTGCCGGTGCCCGTGCTCGTCGAACGACGCGTGGTGGTGCCCTTTGAGGAGCTGCGCGGTGCGGTGCGGGGGGCCGCCTGCGCGGCGGCGGCCGCCTGCGCGGCGGCAGCGGCCTCGGCTGCGATGCGTGCGTCCTCGGCCGCCTGCCAGGCCGCCTGCGCGTCCACGACACCCTTCTCGGGAGCGGCGAGCGCGGCCGTCGTCGTGCGCAACGACGTCAGGGAGACGGCCGGGGCGTCGAGGCTGCCCCGGGCGCCGTCGATCGCGCTCTGCAGCGCCCCGCGCGGGCCGTCGCCGGCCTGCGCGGACGCGGCGAGCGTCGCACCGGCGTGGTCCACCGCGGCACGGCCGGCGGCGGTCACGTCCGCGCGCAGGGCCGACACGACGGCGGTGCCGACGACGAGCCCGTCCACGCGGCCCGCGGCGAGCTCGGGTACCGCCGCCAGGTAGGCACCGTCGACACGCGTCTGCGCGGCCCGGCGGGCGTCGGCACGCTCGGCGCGCTCCTGCTGGACGCTCCACACGCCGCCTGCGGCCACGAGCACCGCACCGGCGGTGAGCAGCGCGACGACCTGCCGTGACCGCGGGCGGGCGGGGGCGGGCAGGGGTGTCGGCTGCGGGGACGTCTCGAGGTCGGTCTGCGTCGCGGGTCCGGGACCGGCCGCGGGGGCCGAGGCGCCGGTCCGGAACGGGGCGGGCACCACGGGCGCGGTGGGCGGCGCCGCTGCTGCCGGTGCGGTCACGACGGGCACGGGCGCCGACACGGCGTGACCGGCCTGCGTCGGGATGAGGGGTGCGGCGACACGCGCTGCCGGGCCCGGGCGGGGTGCGGCGGTGCCGGGCGCGGCGGTGCCGGACGCCGCGGAGCCATCCGGCGGCGTGTCGGGGGCGGATGGTGCGCTCGCGGGTGCGGAACCCGCGGTCCGCCCGCCCGTACGGCGCGCGCCTGTGTCCTGCCGTCCGCTCATCGGTCCCCCCTGCGTCGTCGCTTCTCACGACGTCATCGGCACTCGCAGCGTCCGACCTGAGGGTCTGTGCCGCAATCCGGGGCACATATGGTCACATGTCTTGCACATTCGTGCAGATCGGGTGGACGGGACATGCACCCACCGCCACCCGCTCGACGGGCGCGGAGCTGCGCCGGCACCCCGGCCGGCGCTCTGCCGTCAGTCCGCCGTCACGTCGTCGCCGCGCGTCGTCACGACCATCACCGGGCACCGCGCGTGGTGCAGCACGGCCTGGCTGGTCGAGCCCAGCAGGAGCCCGGCGAACCCACCGCGCCCCCGCGACCCGACGACGACGAGGTCGGTCGCAGCGGAGAACTCCGTGAGCAGCTCGGCGCCCGTGCCGTCGAGCACGCGGCGCTGCACCACGGCGCCCGGGTAGTCGGCCAGCGCACGGTCCACGACGACGTCCAGCCCCTCGGCCATGTCGGTGAGCACCTGCTCGTGGTCCACCGCCGACGGCAGCCACGCGAGCGCGCCCGTCATCGACGCGATGGGCACGCCCGTCACGGCGAACAGCTCGGCCCCCCACGCCTGCGACTCGCGGATCGCGGCACGCAGCGCGCGCTCGGCCGGTGGCGACCCGTCGACGCCGACGACGATGCGGCGCACCGGCCGCACGTGCGCCGTCTCGCCGGCGGCGAGCGGCTGACCGTCCGCGCCGCGCAGCGGCACGACGACCGTGGGGCACCACCCGTGCGCGGGCAGCGCCGACGAGACGGTGCCGAGCAGCCGGTCCGCGAAACCGCCGCGACCACGCGTGCCGACGACCGCCAGCTCGACGTGCCGGGACTCCTCGACGAGCACGCCTGCCGCGTCGCCCGTGACCACACGCCCGTGCACCGGCACCCCGGGGTCCCGCAGGTGCGCGAGCGCCTCGTCCAGCACCGCCTGCGCACCGGCACGGATCGTCTCGTCGTCGAGCGCGGCGTACCCGCCGTCGAGCGACGCGGCCGTGAAGGACGGCAGCGAGTAGGCCACGACCAGCCGCAGGCCGACGCCCCGGGTACGGGCCTCCGTGAGCGCCCAGTCCAGGGCGTGCAGCCCGGCGGTCGACCCGTCGACCCCCACGAGGATCTCGCTCTCGCGCGTCATGCCGACCTCCATGTCGCGACCGGCGCCTCGGTGCGCCGTGCCGGTGTCCGGTTCCCGGCCATCGTGGCACAACGGAGCACGTCAGCGTGCCCGGACCCGCGCCGCGGTCACCCCGGGACGGGTGACGTGCGGGCCCCGGGAGCCGCGGGACGACCGCGCGATCAGGCGACGAGGTACGGCGACCACGCGGGCTCGGCGCGCCCGGCAGCGCCGCCGACCGTCACGGACCACCGTGGCGCGCGTGGACGAAAGGGCAGCTCCCACCCGAGCTCGTGCAGGGTGCGGTCGGCCTTGCGGTGGTTGCACCGCACGCACGCGGCGACGACGTTGGTCCACTCGTGCCGGCCGCCGCGCGAGCGCGGCTGCACGTGGTCGACCGTGTCGGCGCCGCCCCCGCAGTACGCGCACCGGTGGTCGTCGCGCTGCAGCACCGTCCGCCGCGTCGGCGGCACCGGCCGGCGGTGCGGGACGTGGACGTAGCGCGTGAGGACGAGCACCACGGGCAGGGGCATCTGCAGGTGCGAGGAGTGCAGCACGCGGCCGTCGGACTCCAGCACGGTGGCCTTGCCGGTCATGACGAGCACGACGGCGCGGTGCAGCGTCACGATGCACAAGGGGTCGCCGCTCGCGTTGAGCAGGAGCGTGCGTGACGGCACCGGGGCACGCTCGACGTCGTGATGGGGGGCCTGGTCGGCGGCGGTCGTCAGCACGGTGCACTCCTGACCTCGGGGGTCGGACCGGCTGGCTGCCGGTCCGCACGAGAAGGAACAGCGTGGATGCGGGACCAGGGTACGCGCACGTGCTTTGTCAGCCGAGGCGTACGCGGTGGTCCGATCGAGGGGCCTGGGGAGACGACGAGGCCCCGACGACGCGGACGTCGTCGGGGCCTCGTGGCACGGGTCGGGGTCAGCCGATCCGGATGAAGGTCGGGTTGCTCTGCCAGATGGCCCGGAACTGGATCGTCTTGCCCGGGCGGGGGGCGTCGATCATCTGGTTGCCACCGGCGTAGATGCCGACGTGGCCAGGGCTCCAGATGAGGTCACCGGGCTGCGCGTCGGCGCGGGAGACGACCGTGCCGGCGTTGCGCTGCGCGGACGACGTGCGCGGCAGCGTGATGCCGAGCTGCGCGTAGACGTACGACGTGAAGCCGGAGCAGTCCATGCCCGCGGGGCTGGCGCCGCCGGAGACGTACGGGACGCCCACGTAGCGGGCCGCGACCTCGAGCACCGCGTTGCCGGCGACCGACTGCGGGACCGGGTTGCTGGCGACGGCAGCGGAGGAGGACGACGAGGACGACGACGACGAGGTCGTCGCTGCCCGCTCGGCCGTGCGGGCCGCGGCACGCGTGGTGCGCACGGGCTCCGGCGGAGGCGTCGGCTTCTCGGCGGTGATCACCGGCGCGTCGACCGTGAACACGGCCTCGGCGGGCGAGGCCACGACGGGAGAGGTGTTGAGGACCGCGCGAGCCGAGGCTGCGAGGGCGGAGGTGTCGACGGCGGCGAGCGCCGGGGCGCTGTCACGGTCGGCCGCGTAGGACGGGACGGCGATCATGGAGACCATGAGGCCGGACGAGGCCGCGACGACGGCGGACCGTCGACCGACGGTACCCATCTGCTCGGAGGCTGCGGACGCGAGCTCGGTCAACGGCGTCGAAGGACGTCGCGCGGCGCGGTGGCGCGCCCGGTTGGTGCTTTCGGACAAGGAGTTGCCTCTCCTGTCGCCTACGAGGTGAGCTGTCGGGTTCGGGTGGGAGAACACCCGGCCGGTCGTCCGTCGCGACCTGCTGCGCACCTGCGTGCACTGCTGTCGCGCCGTGTTCCCGGCTTCACCCCAAGGACACCGATCTTCCGGTGCCCACAATGTGGTTCCCCCGCCCCTGCCGGCGAGTCGTACGGACCTGCGAGCGGCGGCAGGGTTCGGCGTTCCGCTCGAGGGCTTCCTGGAGGAGGGTTCCGAGAAGCAGGACGAACGTACATGACCCTCTGCGCGATTGTCACGCGATGGTCACGAAGATCTCGGACGGATCTTGGACAGTCGTCCGACGCGAGAACCGACACGCCGACGACACGCCGAGGCGAACCCGCACCAGAGGGTGCACACACGGCGAAACGACCCCCGCCGCGGCGGCGGGTCTCACGCCCCGATGAAGATGTGCCGCGCCACGTCGTAGGGCAGGTCCAGCACCGTGCCGGCGCCCGCGACGCCCACCGTCACGACGCCCACGGTCCGCTCGACGGTCACGTGCGCACCGGGCGTCACGCCCACCTCCGCGAGCCTCGTGAGCAGCTCGACGTCGACCTGCAGGGGCTCGCCGATCCGCGCGATCACGGCCGTGCCGTCGGCCGCGGCGCCGGGCGACGTGAGCGGGACGACGCCGTCGAGGAACCGCACGGGCGTGCGCTCCTCCCCGATCTCGTCCAGCCCGGGGATCGGGTTGCCGTAGGGGTCGAAGTGCGGGTGGTCGAGGAGCGCGGCCAGGCGCTTCTCGACGCGCTCGCTCATGACGTGCTCCCAGCGGCACGCCTCCTCGTGGACGTGCGGCCAGTCCAGGCCGATGACGTCGGTGAGCAGGCGCTCCGCGAGCCGGTGCTTGCGCATCACGCGCACGGCCTTGCCGAGCCCGTCCGCCGTCAGCTCGAGGTGGCGGTCCCCCGTGACGACGACGAGGCCGTCGCGCTCCATGCGCGCGACCGTCTGCGAGACGGTCGGGCCGGAGTGGCCGAGGCGCTCCGCGATGCGGGCGCGCAGGGGGGTGATGCCTTCCTCGGTGAGCTCGTAGATCGTCTTGAGATACATCTCGGTCGTGTCGATCAGGTCGCTCACCGCTCGGCCTCCCACGTCGCGTCGAACGGCCGGGTACACCCGCGCCGCGTGCTGCGCCCAGGGTAGTCGGCCACGGCTCGACGGATGGGCGCCCGGGCGGCGGGCCCGCGTCGTTATCCTCGCCTCGTGCCCGACGCCGACGCCATCGCCCGCCTGACGATCCCTGCCGACCTGCTGCCCCGCGACGGGCGCTTCGGGTCCGGCCCGTCCAAGGTGCGCCCCGCGCAGCTCGAGGCGCTGACGGCCGTGGGCACGACGCTGCTGGGGACGTCCCACCGGCAGGCGCCGGTCCGCCGGCTCGTCGGACGCGTGAAGGCGGGCCTGGCGACGCTGCTCGGCGCGCCCGACGGCTACGAGGTCGTGCTCGGCAACGGCGGGTCGACCGTCTTCTGGGACGTCGCGACGCTGTGCCTCGTCCAGGACCGTGCGGCGCACGCGCGGTTCGGGGAGTTCGGTGCGAAGTTCGCGGCGGCGACGACGCGCGCGCCGTTCCTCGCCGTCCCGCACGTCACCACCGCACCGGCCGGGCAGGTGGCGGTGCCCCCGCCCACCGAGGGCGTCGACGTGTACGCGTGGCCGCACAACGAGACGTCGACGGGTGTGATCGCACCGGTCCGCCGGGTCCCCGGGTCCCGCGAGGCGGGTGCCCTGGTGCTCATCGACGGCACGTCGGCCGCGGGCGGCACGACGGTCGACGTCGGCGAGACGGACGTCTACTACTTCGCGCCGCAGAAGTCGTTCGCGTCGGACGGCGGGCTGTGGCTCGCGCTGGCGTCCCCGGCGGCGATCGAGCGCGCCGCGCGCATCGAGGGCGCGGGCCGGTGGGTCCCCGAGTCCCTGTCGTTCACGACGGCCGTGACGAACTCCCGGGCCGACCAGACCCTCAACACCCCGGCGCTCGCGACGCTCGTGCTGCTCGCCGAGCAGGTCGACTGGATGCTCGAGCAGGGCGGCCTGACGTGGGCGGCGCAGCGCACCGCGACGTCGTCGGGCCACCTGTACTCCTGGGCGGAGAGCCGGGACTGGGCGACGCCGTTCGTCGCCGACCCCGCGCTGCGCTCCCCCGTCGTCGGCACGATCGACCTGGCCCCGGAGATCGAGGCGACCACCGTGACCGGCGTGCTGCGGCGCCACGGCATCGTGGACATCGAGCCGTACCGCAAGCTCGGCCGCAACCAGGTGCGCGTGGGCATGTACCCGGCGGTGGACCCTGAGGACGTCCTGGCGCTGACGGCCTGCATCGACCACGTCGTGCAGCGCCTCGGCTGAGCGTCAGGCCCGGCGCCGGCGCGCGGCCAGGACCCCGCCCGCCCCGGCGAGCACCAGCCCGCTCGCGACGAGCGCGAGGGGACCGGCCGACGAGCCGGTCGCCGAGAGCACCTCGGCCCGCTCGCCGGCGACGGCCGCAGGTGCGGCGGCGGGCGCGTCGGGCCCGGCGGCGAGCACGTCGGAGCGCGGCGGCGCGGTGAGGCACACGGGGCTCGACGGCGGGTAGGCGACGACGGCCGACGCGGACGGGTTGACCTGGAAGGACACCTCGACCGACGGGCGGACCCAGTCGAACTCGTCGCCGGCCACCCACGTGCCGTCCTCGAGCCGCCAACCGGGCCAGTCGACGCCCGTGCCGGCGGCGTCGACGACGGCCCCGGGCCACAGCACGGTGCCGGACAGCGGCTGGTCGGCGTACACGACGTCGGCGCCGCCGGGGTTGACGAACGCGATCGTGACGGTGGTCCGGTCGGTGCCGACCGGGGTGACCGCGTACCGCAGCCGCGGGACGTCGTTGTCGCACACGGGCGTCACGACGGTGACGTCGACCTCGCAGGGGAGCTCGCCGCCGTACCCGTCGGAGCCCGGCACGCAGCCGTCGGCCGCGGGAGACGGGGCCTGTACGGTCGCCGCGGTGGCGACCGGGGCGAGGCCCGTGGCCGCCAGGGCGAGGCCTGCGGCGGCGCAGACCTTGGTGAACGCGCGCATGGTGGCTCCCACGGTCGAATCGGACATTTCGTCCTCATCATCTTCGCCCCGGCAGCCCCCCGGATCCTACCGGCGATCGGGTGAATCCGGACACTTCGGACACTTTCACCCTGGCGGGTGGAGCACTCCGTCGCAGGTGAAGGTGGCCGCGCCGGGGGACGTGAGCGTGGGGGTGCTCCACAGCGTCACAGCGCCGTCGTGCAGGGGCACCGTGACCACGAGCTCCTGCGTCTGCCCCGGGGCGAGGCGGGAGCCGATCTGCTGGACCGTACGTCCTGACACGCTCGTCACCAGGCCCGTGGCCGGCTTCCCGTCGCGCGTCGCGACCAGCGGCGGCGCGCCGCGGGCGGACCACATGGAGACGGTGGTGAGCAGCGTGCCGAGCGGCACGTCCGGCCTCGGGTCGCCGGTGACGTAGGCCCCGAACGTCTCGACGTCGAGGGGCGGGCGGAAGTCGAGGCCCAGCACCACGTCGACGCTCGGCGCGGGGCCGGTGCAGGTCGCGTCCCGGAAGGTGACGGACGTCGCGAGGTAGGCGCCGAGCTTGGCCTCGGTGGTGTCGTCGAGGAACAGGCCCGGCTGGTCGGCGTAGAGGTCGGTCGAGGTGAAGGCGCCGCCGACGACGGTCGCGCCGAGCCGCTGCTGCTCCTCGGGGTGCGCCGACCACACGCGGACGCGGCGCTCGTCGACGGCACGCCGCCCCGCGAGCAGCAGCTCCTGCGAGTCCCCCGCCCCGGCGCCGACCGCGGCGACGAGGCGCTCGGCGACCTCGCCGAAGTACGCGTCGGCGACCGCGGGGTCGGTGTACCGCTGGTAGGAGTCGCGCAGGAGCGCGTCGACGAGCCCGTCGGCGTCGAGGACACCACCCGCCGGGTCGGCCACCGCGCCCGTCGCGCCGACGAGGCCGGCCACCGCGACGGGGTCGGTCGCGACCACCCCGTCGACCGTGCCGCCGACGGACTGCGACCACCGCGCCGCGACCAGCTCGGCCGTGCGCGGGAACTCGGGCGTGAGCGTGGAGTTCTGGATCCACCTGCCCATGCGCACGTCCCAGGTGGCGAGCTCCTCGGACGTGAGCGGCAGGGGCTCGCGCAGCCCGCGCAGGTCCATGGTGGAGCGGCGGTCGACGACGGACACGGCGCCGTCGTCGGCGCGCACGACCACGACGGTGCCGACGATCCCGCCGGCGGCGCGCAGCTCGGCGGTGTTGAGCGCGAGCACGAGGTAGGTGCGCGGACCGTCGGCGCCGAGCATGCCGGGCAGGACGCCGGCCACGTCCCCGGCGGGGCCGAGGCTGGCGTCGATGCGCGCGAGCGCGTCCTGCACCTGGCGCACGGGGCCGGCCAGGGGGCGGACGAGCACGTCCGGGTCGAGCGCGGCCACGTCGGTGCTCGCCCGCGACGCGGTGGTGGCGGCGGCCTCGACTTGCGCGGCGGCGTCGCGCAGCGCGTCGACGTCGAACCGGCCGTCTGGCAGGCGCAGGCCGCCGTCGACGAGGGCACGCAGGTCGGTGGCGGCGGGCATCGCGTCGGTGACGACGTCGTGGAGCGACGTCGACACGACGCGGACGGCCTCGAGCTGGTCGCCCGCCCACGGCAGCGCCTCGGCCGCGTGCCACACGGGGTCGGACGACGCCGCTGCGGCACGCCCGGTGGCGGCCCTCAGCCGGGGAAGGCCCTCGGTGACGGAGCCGACGGAGGACGCGTCGAACGTGACCTCCCCCAGCAGCGCGCGTGCGTCCTGCAGCGCGGCGGCCGCCTGCCAGGCGCGGAAGGCCACCCAGCCGGCCGCGAGCAGGACGAGGACGAGCACGAGCACGGCGGCCCGGGCGACCAGCCGGCGACCGCCGGGTGCCGACGGGTCGGGTGCCGGCGGGCCAGGGTCGGCGGCGGCGGGTGCCGCCTGCGCCCCGCCGTCCCCGCCGCTCGTCGTCCCTGTCACGCCCACGCGGCCGATCGTGACACACCGGACGTACCGGACATCTAGTCACGCCCGCCTTTCACCCGTGTGCCGGGCCCGGCGGCCCCGGGGGTGACAAGCGGTCAGGCGGCGTGCTGCGCGTCCGCGGCGTCCTGCGCCCGGACGCGCGCCGGGGCGTCGGTCGCGCGCCGCTCCCCCGCCGCCGTGGGCGCGGGCGCGGGGTCCCCGTCCGGCGGCGGCGTCCGGTCCCCGGGGTACGTGACCTCGACGTGGGGGCGCGACGTGACGCTGTAGCGGACGCGCACGTCCCAGTGCCGGCGCACCCACCAGGCGGCACCGACCGAGACGAGCAGCGCGCTGATCGAGCCCACGCCGATGGACCAGCGGGCGCCGAACGTCTCGCCGATCCACCCCACGATGGGCGAGCCCACGGGCGTCGCGCCGAGGAACACCATCATGTAGAGGGACATGACCCGTCCGCGCATCTTCGGGTCGGTGGTCATCTGGATGCTGGTGTTGGCGGCGGTCATCATCGTCAGCGACGCGAACCCGACGGGGATGCAGGCGACGGCGAACGTCGCGTACGTCGGCATGAGCGCCATGACGCCCGTCGTGATGCCGAAGGCGAAGGCGGACCCGATGACGAGGCGCACGCGCGGCCGCTCCCGGCGGGCCGCGAGCAGGGCACCCGCGAGCGAGCCGATGGCCAGGATCGAGCCGAGGATGCCGTACTCCTGCGCGCCACGACCGAACTCGGTGCGGGCCATGAGCGCGCTCGTGAGCTGGAAGTTCAGGCCGAACGTCGACACCACGCCGACGACGACCATGATGACGACGATGTCGGAGCGGTTGCGCACGTAGGCGATGCCCTCGCGGATCTGACCCTTGGCGCGCGACGCGTGCGGCATCGGGTAGAGGTCGCTGCGGCGCATGACGACGAGCGACACGATGGTCGCGGCGAACGTCGCGGCGTTGATGAGGAACACCCAGCCGCTGCCGACGGCGGCGATGAGCAGTCCGGCCACGCCGGGGCCGATGAGCCGTGCGGCGTTGAACGAGGCGCTGTTGAGCCCGACGGCGTTGGACAGCCGTGCGGCGGGGACGAGCTCGGCGACGAAGGTCTGGCGGACCGGCCCGTCGATGGCGGTCACGACGCCGAGCAGGCCGGCGAACCCGTACACGTGCCAGAGCTGGGCGTGACCCGACAGGACCAGCAGACCGAGGCCCGCGGCGAGCACACCCTGCCCCACCTGCGTCGCGATGAGCAGCTTGCGGCGGTCGAAGCGGTCGGCGAGCAGCCCCGCCCACGCGGAGAGGAACAGGGTGGGCGCGAACTGCAGGGCCGTGGTGATGCCGACGGCCACGCCGGACTCGTCCGAGAGCTCGGTGAGGACGAGCCAGTCCTGCGCGACGCGCTGCATCCACGTGCCGACGTTGGCGACGAGCGCGCCGACGAACCACAACCGGTAGTTGCGGAAGGAGAGGGAGGAGAAGGTGGCACTCACGACGAGGTGATCCTCCGGAGGATCTCGGCGGCCTGGACGAGGACGGCACGGTCGGCGGCGCCGAGGCCCGCGAGGCGGGCCGACAGCCAGGCGTCGCGGCGCCGACGGGTCTCGACGACCTCGGCGTGACCCTCCTCGGTGAGGCTGACGACGACCTGGCGCCCGTCCGTGGGGTGCTCGGTCTTGCGGACGAGCCCGCGGTCCGCGAGGCAGCCGACCGTGCGGGTCATCGCCGGGGCGGCGATGCGCTCGTGCTCCGCGAGCCGGCCGGGGCTCGTCGGCCCCTCGCGCAGCAGGATCGCCAGGACGTTGAACTGGGGGTCCGACAACCCGGCCTCGCCGCGCTCGGCCTTGATGCGACGCGTGGCCCGGCCCAGCGTCACGCGCAACTCGGCCGCAAGGGTCAGGTCGGGCGACCCGGGGCCCCCGATCACGGGGGCGTCGGCGGCAGGCTGCGAGATCATGGACACAAGTACTTACTCTACGTCATTACCCGGAGTCATGACCTGTGATCCGGACCACGCAGGTGAATATCGCCCGTCGCGCCTTGCGCGTGACAGTGTCATACGTCAGAGTCATGGCCCCGGGGGGGAGCGCACATGCACGGACCGAGCTGGGGCATCGCCAACGACGCCCTCGTGGTCGAGGGCCTCTTGGCATCGACCACCGATCCCGTGACGAGCCGTGCGACCGCCGTCTCCCTGCACGCGGAGTGCGCGCGGATGCGCGCGGAGGACGCCGTCCTGACGGTCGTCACGCTCGCGTACGACACCGCCACGACCCACGCCCTCCGCGGGCGCGCACGCGGGCTCGACGTCGCCGAGCGGGCGCTCTGCCGCGACCTCGAGCGGTGGGCCGACCCGCCGGGCGCCGTCGTCGCGATCGGCGAGGCCGCCGTCGCCTACCTCGTCATGAGCACGGCGGAGGACGCGCAGGCCATCCGCGGCCACCTGCCCGAGCTGCGCGCGCAGGTGGCCCGCGGCGCCGGCGCCGTGCCGTGCGCGTCCGCCGCCCAGGGCCCCTCGCGCAACTCGTCCGACGTGATGACCCGCGCCGTCGAGCGCCTCGTCATGCCCGGGGGCGTGCTGCCGCACCAGGACCACTGGGCGGCCGGGACCGCCCGGATGCGCCCGCTGTGGGACGCCACGACCGGCCGGCGGTTCGGCACGCAGGTACGGCTGCAGGCCGAGAGCCTCGACGACGCCGAGGCGGAGCGGGCCGAGGCCCTCCTGGCCGTCACGCGCTCGCCGCGGTGCGTGGACGCGGTTGTCGCGGCCCACGAGGCCCTGCCGCAGATCCTCGCCGCCCACCCCGACGACTCCCCGCTCCTGTGGGACGTCTCCGCCGTGCTGTCTGGGACCGGGCCCGCACGGGAGGTGCTCGCGGAGATCCTGGCCGACCGCAGCCCTCCGGGGGTGTGGATCGGCGTCGCGGCGTGGCTCGCCGCGCTCGACGAGGTGCAGCAGGCGCTGCGCGTCCTGCGCACCCGCGGGCACCGGATCGTGATCACCCGCTACGGCTCGGGCCGCGAGCCGCTCGCCGCGTTCGACGAGCTGCCGATCGACGCCATCCTGCTCGACCCGCACCTCGAGGCCGGTGCGCGGATCACCGCCGAGGACAGCGCCGTCCTCCTGGCGACCGTCGAGCACGCCGCCCGGAACGACGTCGCCGTCCTGTCCACGTCGAGCACCACAGCCGACCTGCACCGCAGCCCGGCCCCCGTGCTCCCGCGCACCGCCGCACCGGGTGGCCAGCTGCTCGAGCGGGCGCGCATGGTCGGCCTCACGCTGCGGCAGACCGCGGTCCTCGTCAACGCGGTCCAGGGGCAGGGCCCGACGGCGGCACGGTGGGACCGGTACGACGTCGCGACGCACTGGGCGCTGACGTCCCGGTGACCCAGCACGACGTGGACGAGCAGACGCCGGACGCGCCCGCCGGGCGCCCGGGGCGACGGCGCAACAACGCCGCGACCGCCCTGCTCCTGGCCGGTGCGGCGCTCGCGGTCGCAGCCGTGGTCGTGGGCGTGCGGACCAGCGGGCCGACGGACGCGACGGCGACGAGCACGTGGGTGGCGGACGAGGTCGAGCTCGAGAGCTACGCGGCCGACCTGCTCGCCGAGTCGAACGCCGCGCACGTCGCCGCGGGGCTCCCTGCGTGGGAGGCCGCCGACTGCGCGCAGCCGTGGGCCGCCGAGCGCGCGCTGGGGCTCGTCGACGCCGACCTCGAGCACGCGGCCCTCGACCCGGTGCTGGCCGCCTGCGCACCCCTGTCGACCGCCGGCGAGAACCTCTCGCGCGCGGCCGCACCCGCTGCCGACGTGGTCGAGGCCTGGATGGGGTCGCCGGGGCACCGGGCGAACCTCGAGGACCCCACGTTCACGCAGGCCGCCGCCGCGTGCACGTGGGACGGCGACCAGGCGCTGTGCTCGCTGCTGCTCGTCGGCCCGTAGCCGCGGAGGTCAGGGACGCCCGAGCGCCCGGTACGTCCACCCGGCCCCGCGCCACGCCTTCGGGTCCAGGACGTTGCGACCGTCGACGATCGCGCGGTGGGCGACGACCTCCCCGAGCTCGTCGGGGCCGAGGTTGCGGTACTCGTCCCACTCCGTGGCGAGCACGACGACATCGGCGTCCTGCGCTGCCTCGAGCGCGCTGGCCGCGTACTTGAGGTCCGGCCACTTGACCCGCGCGTTCTCGACGGCCTGCGGGTCGGTCACGGTGACGTGCGCGCCCTGCAGCTGCATCTGCGCGGCCACCGACAGCGCCGGGGAGTCCCGGATGTCGTCGCTGTTCGGCTTGAAGGCCGCACCGAGGACGGCGACGCGCTTGCCGACGATCGAGCCGGCGCTGACCTCGCGCGCGAGGTCGACCATCCGGACGCGGCGACGCATGTTGATCGCGTCGACCTCCCGCAGGAACGACAGCGCCTGGTCGACGCCCAGCTCCCCCGCGCGGGCCATGAACGCGCGGATGTCCTTGGGCAGGCACCCGCCGCCGAAGCCGAGGCCCGCGTTGAGGAACCTGCGGCCGATGCGCGCGTCGTAGCCGATCGCGTCGGCGAGCCTCGTGACGTCGGCGCCCGTGGCCTCGCACAGCTCGGCCATGGCGTTGATGAAGGAGATCTTGGTGGCGAGGAACGAGTTGGCGGCGACCTTGACCAGCTGGGACGTCGCGTAGTCGGTGACGACGAGCGGCGTGCCCTCCCCCAGCGGCGTCGCGTAGACCTCGTCGAGGAGCGCGCGGGCCGCCTCACCGTCGGGCGTCGGGACGCCCTCGTCGTCCGTCGGCAGGCCGTAGACCAGGCGGTCGGGGTGCAGCGTGTCCTGCACCGCGAAGCCCTCGCGCAGGAACTCGGGGTTCCAGACGAGCACGGCACCGGAGCCGACGAGCCGCGCGGCCAGGTCCTCGGCGGTCCCGACGGGCACGGTGGACTTGCCGGCGACGACGTCGCCCGGCGCGAGGTGCGGGCGCAGCGCCTCGAACGCCGACTCGACGTAGCTGAGGTCGGCGCGGAACTCGCCGTGCTTCTGCGGCGTCCCGACGCACAGGAAGTGCACCTGCGCACCGGCGGCCTGCGCCATGTCGGTGGTGAACGTGAGGCGGCCGGTGCCGGACACCTCGGCCAGCAGCTCGGGAAGGCCGGGCTCGTAGAAGGGCGCCGTGCTCGCCGCGAGACGGGCGACCTTGTCGGCGTCGACGTCGATCCCCACCACGTCGTGCCCGAGGGACGCCATGCTGGCTGCATGCACCGCCCCGAGGTACCCGCAACCGATGACCGAGATGCGCACGTCGACTCCCCCGCTGCAGGACCACTTTCGGGGAAGCGTACCGGCGGGCCCCCGCCCGGCAGAGTGACCCCGGTCACAGGACGTGCGCGGCGGTGGCTGCGGGTGGCGCTCGTGGTCTACCTGGCGGCGGTGGGCGTCGTGACGCTGCGCCCGGCGCCCCCGGACGACGCGACCCTGGGCCTGGCACGCCAGGTGATCGCGTGGCTGGAGGCGACCGGGCTGCCGGTGTCGTTCCCGGGGATCGAGGCGGCCGCGAACGTCGTGATGTTCGTGCCGTTCGGCGTGCTCGTGGGGCTGCTGCTGCGCCGGCCGTCGTGGGTGGTGGTGCTGCTGGGCGCGGCGACGTCGGGTCTCATCGAGACGGTGCAGCGGTGGCTGCCGACGCGCTTCCCGACGCTGCAGGACGTCGTGATGAACACGCTGGGGGCGGCGGTGGGGGTGCTGGTGCTGACGCTCGCCGTCCGCCTCCGTGCCGGGCGAGCTGCCGCCGAAGCCGAGGGAGCCACTCGGCTTCGGCGCTCCCGGCCCGCCGGCTGAGGCGGCGGCTACCGCCGAATGTCGTCTCCGTGGGCTCGGTACCACTCGACGGTCGAGCGCAGGCCCTCCTCGAGACCGATCGACGCGCGCCAGCCCGCGTCCGCGAGCCTGCTGACGTCGAGGAGCTTCTGCGGGGTGCCGTCGGGCTTCGACGTGTCCCACTGCGTCTCGCCCTCGTAGCCGACGACGCGCGCGACTGTCTCGGCGAGCTCGCGGATCGTCACGTCCGTGCCGGTGCCGACATTCACCTGCGACGGGCCGTCGTAGTGCTCGAGCAGGTGGAGGCACGCGGCTGCCATGTCATCGACGTGGAGCAGCTCGCGTCGGGGCGTGCCCGTCCCCCAGTTCGTGACGCTCGGCGTCCCGGCGATCCGCGCCTCGTCGTACCGGCGGATCAGCGCCGGCAGCAAGTGCGACCCGGTCGGCGAGAAGTTGTCGCCGGGGCCGTAGAGGTTCGTGGGCATCGCGGAGATCCACGGCAGCCCGTACTGCCGCCGGACCGCCTGGATCTGCATGCTGTAGAGCTTGGCGGCACCGTAGGGCGAGCGCGGGTAGAACGGGGTCGCCTCGTTCTGCAGCGGGGGCGTCGCGCCGCACAGCTCCGAGGTCGACGCCTGTTAGTAGCGGGTGGTGATACCTGAGGGCCGGACCGCCCCCAGCAGCCGGATGTGTCCCGGTTCCGGCCGTGTCCGCCGTGTGCTCGGGCTCGTCGAACGACACCCGCACGTGGGACTGCGCCGCCAGGTGGTAGACCTCGTCGGGGCGGATGTCCGAGATGAGCGTGACGAGCCGCGAGCCGCCGCTCAGGTCGCCGTAGTGCAGGAACAGCCGGGCGTCAGGGTCGTGCGCGTCGACGTAGAGGTGGTCGATGCGTGACGTGTTGAACGTCGAGGCCCGTCGGATCAGGCCGTGCACCTCGTAGCCCTTCACCAGCAGCAGCGAGTGCCTCCCAGTGAGACGGGCGAACAGAGCACCGGCTGCCCGGCGAGCACTAGGACGAGCTTGACCAGCCCCTTGAGGACCACGGTGTCAATCGCCGCCGCGATTGCGCGAAGTGGCACGCCCCGCACGCGTCTCCGGTCGGCACGGACAAAGGCTGTCCCGGCACCTACGGGGCCCGTGCCGTTGCCGAGACAGCGCGAGCCAGCAATTACGACGGGCAGCGTCAAGTCGCCGGCGCTCCCTCCCGATATCACAGGTGCGACCCGGGCCCGGGACTCGCTGGGACCAAGCGGGCCAGAATCGCCTCGATGTGCCCTTAGCCTGTTAATCGCCGATCCACCACCCCAGAGCACCGCCGAGCCTCGAAGCGCCCGCCTTCGATGGGCAATCAGCGCAGGAGACCCGCTTTGACCTCACCCACGACCGATACGATCCGCCCTACCCAGGAGCGCCTGCGGTCACTCGATGGCCTGCGCGGCGCGGCGGCCGTAATCGTCCTCATCCATCATTGCCTGCTGACGTTCCCATCACTCGCCGCGCCCTACTACGGATCAAAAGCGACCGGCATGCTTGCGTGGGCCATGACATACACGCCACTACACATCGTCTGGGCCGGCACAGAAGCCGTTTACCTCTTTTTTGTTCTGAGCGGACTCGTCCTGACACTTCCTGCCGTGCGGTCGGGATTAGAATATTCCTGGGGCTCCTACTACTCAAAACGATTTGTGCGACTGTACCTTCCAGTTTTCGCAGCGGTAGCCTTGGGCGCGGCCCTGGTCGCACTCTTTCCTCGCTCAGGATCTCAAGGATTGGGCGCTTGGGTCAACAACAGGGCAGACTCGTACACGCTGCATGGACTGGTTAAGGATCTGGTGCTTGTGACCGGGCCATCAGGCGTCATCAGCACACTTTGGTCTCTTCGGTGGGAGGTTCTGTTCTCAGTACTACTGCCACTGTTCGTTGTCGGCGCCCTGAAACTCAGGAAGCGCTGGCTCGGGGGGGTCCTCGCCGCAGTCGCCCTCGTCGCAACAGGGTCAGCGATTCAATCACCGTACATCTTCTACATGTCGATGTTCGCGATCGGGTCGCTATTGGCGGTCGGTTGGGATGCGATCCAACTCGGTGCTCGACGTCTCAACGGCAAACCGTGGGCGTGGCCGAGCCTGCTCCTGGCTTCCCTGGTGCTTTCTTGTTCGGCCTGGATCGTAGCGGCGGCCGCAGACATTGAATGGAGCGAAGCGAATCGATTCACATCTTGGATGCCAGTCGTGGGCGTAACACTATTTGTTCTGGCCGCTGGTTGTCACGCACCCACACGTCGACTGCTGGAGACACGTCCTGCGGCCTGGCTCGGCTCGATCTCTTTCTCGCTCTACCTCGTGCACGAGCCACTTGTCCTGGCCGCCAGACACGCGACATTCCCACTCACGCCCTGGGTGGGAGTGGCGATTTCCGTGCCGGCTTCGATCGCAATCGCTTGGCTCTTTGCGAGATTTGTGGAGCGACCCAGCCACCAGTTGGCCAACAGGGTGGGCCGTCGCCTGGGCCCTCGGTGATTCTCTGCCC
Source organism: Cellulomonas dongxiuzhuiae (assembly GCF_018623035.1). Taxonomy (NCBI): domain Bacteria; kingdom Bacillati; phylum Actinomycetota; class Actinomycetes; order Micrococcales; family Cellulomonadaceae; genus Cellulomonas; species Cellulomonas dongxiuzhuiae. The sequence continues at coordinate 827,643 of NZ_CP076023.1, read as the reverse complement.
GCCCCTCGTCGAAGACGGCGCCCGCCCGAGCGTCCGATCGATGGCCCTGGGGGAACACCAAAGGGATGCCCCACGAGCGGCGCCTCGCGGCAACGGGAAGCGTCGCCGACAGGCATCGAAGTGCAACTCGGAACGGAATGGGGCGGGGCCCGCGCAGTGCGCGGGTCCCGGCCCATTCCGCCGTCACACCCCGAGCAGGTCCCTGATCGGCCCGAGCGCGAAGTACACGATGAACGCGAGGGCGGCGACCCACATGAGCGGGTGGATCGCGCGGACCTTGCCGAGCGCGAGCTTCACGACGACGAACGCGATGAAGCCCGCGCCGATGCCGACGCTGATCGAGTACGTGAACGGCATGAGCGCGAGGGTGAGGAACGCCGGGATGGCAACCTCGGGCGACTTCCAGTCCAGGTCGGCGACCTGCGCCACCATGAGGAACCCGACGACGACGAGGACCGGCGCGGCCGCCTCGGACGGGACCATCGCGACCAGGGGCGACAGGAACGTCGCGAGCAGGAACGCGATGCCGGTGACGACGGACGCGAGACCCGTGCGGGCGCCGTCCGCGACACCGGACGTGGACTCCACGTACGCGGTGTTCGACGAGACGGAGCCCATGCCGCCGGCGACGGCGCCGAGCGAGTCGACGACCAGGATCTGCTGGCTGCGCGGCGGGTTGCCGTCCTCGTCCAGGAGCTTGGCCTCCTGGCCGACGGCGACCATCGTGCCCATCGTGTCGAAGAAGTCCGCGAGCAGGATCGAGAACACCAGGACGACGACCGCGAGGACGCCGATCTTGCCGACCGCGCCGAACAGCGAGAACTGGCCGATGAGCGACAGGTCGGGCAGGTCGACCAGGGAGTCCGGGACCGCCGGGACGTTCTGGTGCCAGCCGCCGACGTTGTCCTCGCCCGCCGCGCCGACCTTGGCGATCGCCTCGACGATCAGTGCGAGCACCGTGGTGCCGATCACGGCGATCAGCAGGCCGCCGCGCACCTTGCGCACCATGAGGACGATCGCGGCGATGAGGCCGATGACGAACACGGCGACGGGCCAGCCCGCGAGCGAACCGCCGGACCCGAGCTCGAGCGGCGTGCCCTGGCCCTGACGGACGAAGCCGGCGTTGACGAACCCGATGAGCGCGATGAACAGGCCGATGCCGACGCCGATCGCGATCTTCAGCTCACGCGGGACGGCGCGGAAGACCGCGCCACGGAAGCCCGTGAGCACCAGCACGAGGATGACCAGACCCTCGAGCACCACGATGCCCATCGCATCCGCCCACGTCATGCCCGGCAGCTGCGCGACCGTGTAGGCGACCACGGCGTTGAGGCCCAGGCCTGCGGCCAGCGCCATCGGGAAGTTCGCGACCACGCCCATGAGGATCGACAGGACGCCCGCGACCAGCGCGGTCGCCGCGGCGATCATCGCGAGGTTCGGGGCGTCGCCGCCGCCGAGAAACTCCCCGGTGCTGTCCGGGAGGGTGCCGATGATGAGCGGGTTGAGCACGATGATGTAGCTCATCGTGAAGAAGGTGACGAGACCACCGCGGATCTCGGACCCGACGGTGGAGCCACGCTCCGTGATCTTGAAGAACCGGTCGACGGCGCTGCGGGGGGCCGCGGGTGCGTCGTCGCGCGTCTCCTGGGGGGGCGGAGTTGTCGACATGGGAGGAAGTCTTGCAGAGCGCGGAGCTCGTGCGGGACTTCCTCGCGGGGGCGATGACACGGCGGCGTGCGGGACGCGTGGAGGAGCGCCCGGAGACTCCTGACCACCTCCACCCGGGATGGAATCGTATTTGCCCGGTTTTTGGCGGTTCGCCATCCCGGTGCACGCGCACGCGAGCCACCGGGTGCCGTTCTCCAGGAACCGCTGGACGCGTGTCCGGGAGGTTAAATCTGCTGCGAATCGTCCCCCGCCCGGGCCGCCTGACCTGCGACAACGCCGTTTTCGGACCATTTGCACCGGTTCCGAATGGTGAATCCATCGTCGCGTAGAGAAGGCGCAGAATGCTAGCGTCCCCTCGCCGGCAGAGCTGGTGGCGATAAACCCCGAGGGGGCCTATCAAATGACGTCGACGACGCGCGACGGCGCGGTCACGACCGGTCACCAACAGCCGCCCGGCGCGCTGCGCGACATTCCGCGCGACACCTCATGGGTCGCGGCACACGCGAACCGGGTGGCGATCACCGACGTGGCGGCCGTCGCGGTTGCCGTCGGAGTGGCGTATGCCGTGCGGTTCCCGCTCGACGAAGGCCCCGTCCTGGTGTCCGGGGAGTTCTCCCCCAGCTACCTCGCCGTCTCCGTCACCCTGCTCCTCGCGTGGTTCACGGTTCTCACGGTCGGCCGCACCCGGGACCGGCGCCTCATGGGTGCCGGCCCGGCGGAGTTCTCACGAGTCTTCGAGGTGACGTGGCACTTGTTCGCAGGTGTTGCCGTCGTGGCATTCCTCTTCCGGATGGAGATCGGTCGCGGGTACCTCGGCATCGCGGCACCCCTCGGGCTCGTGCTCCTGCTGCTGAGCCGCGCGGCCTGGCGGAAGCGGCTGCACCGCCGCCGCGACGCGGGTATGGACCGGCATCCCGTGCTGGTCATCGGCCCGTGGCATAAGGCCGCGTCGCTCATCGGCGAGTTCCACCGCAACCCGCGAGCCGGCTACATGGTCGTGGGCGTCTGCCTGCCGGAGGGCGCGCAGCCGGCCGTGAAGGAGATCGGCGGCGTGCCCGTGCTCGGGACGCACGCCGAGGCCGCGGACCTCGCGAAGCGCCACGGCGTCACGGCCGTGGCGGTGGCCGGCTCCGATGCCATGACGGGCGATGTGGTCCGACGTCTCGGCTGGGACCTCGAGGGCACAGGCATCGACCTGGCGCTCACTCTCTCGCTGACCGACGTCGCAGGCCCCCGCGTCCTCATGCAGCCCGTCAACGGCCTTCCGCTCATGTACGTCGACGCTCCGCAGTTCCGAGGGTCCAAGTACGTAGTGAAGTCCCTCTTCGACTGGACCGGAGCCGCCGTCATCACCGTGCTCGTCGCTCCGCTCCTCCTAATGCTTGCCATCCTCGTCAGCACGACGAGCCGCGGGCCCGTCCTGTACGCGCAGGAGCGGATCGGCAAGGACGGCAAGACGTTCCGAATGCTCAAGTTCCGCTCCATGCAGGTGGGTGCCCACGACCGCCTGGCTGAAGTGCTTGCGGCTGAGGGCGTCGGGAGCGTCGGCGCGTTCTACAAGCCCAGGAATGACCCGCGAGTCACCAGGATCGGCCGCGTACTGCGGCGCTACTCCCTCGACGAACTGCCGCAGCTCTTCAACGTTCTGAGCGGTGACATGAGCTTGGTTGGCCCCCGGCCCCAGATCGCTGCGGAGGTCGCAACATACGATCGCGCCGCCCACCGCAGGCTCCTCGTCAAACCTGGCCTCACCGGACTTTGGCAAGTATCGGGGCGCTCCAACCTCGACCCACGCACGGCCATGCGACTTGACGTGGCCTACGTGGAGAATTGGACCCTGTTCGGTGATATTCTCATCATCATACGCACTGCGCGGGCCATGATGGCAGCCGAAGGCGCAAGGTAATGGCGGTGCACCACGCCCGCGACACAACCTGGCCCTCGCCTCAGCGAGCATGAGACGCATCAGAGGCCGGCACCGCGAGGCTGAGAATGCGTGCCGCCTCGCACCAATCGCACAACGTGCGGCACCCGCCGACCGGGAGCAACGACGCGGAATCGTGACCGCCTGATGAGGCACACTTGTCATGTGCATCCGACGCCGCTCACCGCAGCACCCCGCCTCGACTCCCTGACCGGGCTTAGATTTATCGCCGCACTGCTTGTTTTCGGCCACCATGTCTCGGCGCTTGGCGTCATGACCAACGAGTCGCTCAATTTCCTACGGCCCGGCGCAGCTGGCGTGTCGTTCTTTTTCATCCTCAGCGGCTTTATCCTCACGTGGACAGCTCGCGACGACGACACTGCTCCCCTGTTCTGGCGACGCCGCTTCGCGCGCGTCTACCCCGCATACGCCGCGGCATGGGTGGGCGTCATGACCATTAACCTCATCAGTGGCGACGGCGCATCTGTTCGCGACCTCTTCGCACTGACACTACTTCAGTCGTGGGTGCCCGACGAATCGGCATATTTTGCCACAAGTGCAGTCTTCTGGACCCTCAGCGTAGAAGCATTCTTCTATGCACTCTTTCCACTGTTGATCCGCGTGATCCGGCGGATGCCAAGATCATCGCTGTGGATATGCCTTGCCGGGACGGCAATAGCTGTGGCGACCGTCGCCGCGCTCGCGCACCCTGTTGAGCGCGGCTCGACGGGAAACTGGGCTTCTTCAGTCCTGCCGCTGACCCGACTGGTCGAATTCATCGCGGGCATGGCGCTCGCGCGCATCGTTCAGCACGACCGCCTGCCGCGAATCCCGCTCGGCCCCGCCGTGTTTCTCGGTGCACTCAGCATAGTTGCGGCAGCGTTTGCTCCTGTCGCATTCATGTCCGCCGCCGTCACTTTTGTTCCCTTCCTCATCATCGTGTGTGCCGCGGCTCAACGCGACATGTGCGGCACCGCCAGCGCACTCGCGCACCCGCGGCTCGTGACGCTCGGCGAGTGGTCCTACGCCTTCTACCTGACCCACTTGACGGTGATCGGCGTCGTCGTGAGCGTCGTTGAACGGCTGAGCCGCGACCGAGAGACGTGGTCAGGTCTCTCGCTCGTCGCGCCCATCTTTGGCGCCGCTCTAGTGAGTATCGGCGTCGCGGCCGTCCTACACCTGGTGGTGGAGCGGCCGATGGAACGCCGGCTACGCGGCTCCCGTCGTGTCAACGCACGCCGGTAGTGCCGGCCTAGGGTAAAACTCGAGCAGCGGGTGACGCGCCGGTCGCGCATCAGCTCCGCCATAACGATGCCAACCGTTATTACCTCCGTCAGGAACACGCTGAATCGCCTGGGCTGCACGCGCGGCACAGTTATCGAGAAGACAGGAGAGTGGTGTAGATCTCGCGCAGCCGCTGTGCGTACCTCGATGGATCGTACTCACGCCGGGCCCACTCCTTCGCCCGTGCCGCGACATCACGAGACGCCGACGACAAAAGCGCCTCTACAACAGCATCCTCAAAACTCTCAGCAGAGTCCGTGACGCCCACGTACAAATCATTGTCACCGACTCCTTCGGCGCCAATCGTTGTGGCCACAAGCGGGATGCCGCGCAACATCGCATCGACTGTCTTGAACTTGACACCCGCGCCGGACAGAAGGGGAACCACGAATACGTCCGCGCTGGCGTAGGATTCCTCGAGCGACTCGACAAACCCGACGACTCGGATCGACGGATCCCCCGCTGCGGACGCAAGAAGCTTCTCGGATGGATTTGCGCCAACAATGCAAAACTCGACAAGGGGGACACGCTGCTTGACACCGGGCCAAACGTTCGCCAAGAACCAGCGCACTCCTTGGTCGTTCTCGGGACGACTCATAGCACCTGTGAAGAGCACCGTCTTGCGCCCCGAGGCGTTGACTCTGAGAGTGTGGGAATGTCGCCCCCCGACGGCACCCAGGGGCGGAGGAAGAACATGCACAGTCGCCGACGGCGCAATCCCCTCGATCAGCGCCTGGTCTTTTGCAGAGAATACTATAATGGCGCGCGCATCGGCATAGATGTCCCGCTCGGCCCGCCGCGCCTGTAATTCCCGCACCCTATAGTAGGCCATGCCAAGAAGGGAACCGGCCGCGCTCGCCCTACGGGACCACCTTTGGAACAGGACGTCGTGCACAAAGATAACTGTCGGCTTCCCCGTGCCACGCCAGCGGCGAGACCTGCAGAGGGCACCGGCCTCTGTCCATTGGAGTTCTACAATGTCCGCGTCTGAGCATGCGAGAGCAAAAACGCGTGAACGGTTCGCCGCGAGTTCCGCAAACAGGCCGAGGCTGACGCCTCTCAGGGCCTTCCATGTCGAGTCCAGTACCCGACCGAATCGTCGCTGGGGCCGCCGCCAGAGCGATTGATAAACCCTGCTCATCTCGCCCGTGCCAGCCGACGCCAGTGCAACCTCTCCCGCCGATGCAAACGCACGGATGTCTGCGAACTCCTGCATAACACGATAGTGCCGATATACGAACTCACCGCCAGCGTGTGGCACGCCCGCGTACCCGGCAAATTGGGTGACGGACACTACTCGCATCCGCTTCGAAGATTCCCGCTCGCTCGACATCGACTCAATCCTCCAAGTCGTACGCCAGGCCCGGGAGCGAGTACGAGGGCCCCAAACGGCCGCGCAGGCCCGCCGAGATAGCGGCCACAGCGCGGATCCCGGCAGCGGGCCGGCCCAAAGCAAAACCATATGCCAGGTAGGCGGCCGAGCGAATCAGGAGGTTCACTGCGAATCGAGCACGGACACCCGCCGAACCTGCTATCCGTCGCTGGACATAGGCCGTGTTCCTAACCCTATACAATACCCGCCACTCTTCACGCCGGGGTGTCGAGACCGCGCGACCAGTGAAAGACGAGGGCCCTGCCGCCTTCCGCCCGTCCTCGAGGGTCGTCATCCTCAGAGCTGCCTGCAGGTAGAGGCCGACGCCGGCCTCGCGAAGACGTAAGGTGAAGTCATAGTCATCGAAGTATAGGACGAGGTCGGGGTTTGGCGAGACTCCGGTTGCCACGGCGTGCGCAGAGAGATAGAGACCGCCGTAAGGCGCCACGGGTATCGAAAGCCAACGCGCTTCGAGCCCCCTCCCGTCGAGACCGGCGGCCATGTTGGTCCTTGACGATTCCCGCTGTGCCCATTTGATGCGGTCGCGAATGTCAAATCCCTCGAACCAGCCCGGACGTACCACCGCGAACGCTCTCGGCGCGGGTACTCCATCGGAGACGACCTTCGCCTGGGGCTCGTTTGAGGGATTAAAGGGAGCAAACGCGAAGAGGCCGCCGGTCATGACGCCCAAGTCGTGTGCGTGCCGACGGTACTCGCCCATCATCCCGTTCTCGATCACAGCATCGTCGTCGAGCAGCAGCAGGTCTACTCCGGCAAACTTCGCCCGCGCTGTCGCGATTGCTCCTGCGAAGCCGCGCGCAGATCCTCCGTTGGCCCCAAGATCGACCACTTCGGTGTGCACTGCTAGTCGCTGATCCACGACGCGTCGCGCGTCGTCCGCCGCAAGTGCACTCCCGTTCAGGACGAGAATCAGGCCGCCGACATCTTCAGCACACAACCGCTCCAGGAGGCGAAGTGCCATCTCCGTACGCGCGCCGTACGTCACCACGGCGGCGACGAATGGGCGCTTCTGGGTCATCATGCTCCCGCGATCCCGCCGCGCCTGCCATGCGAGAGGCCGCCCAGTTGGAGAACGCAGACCGCCGTCTCGGCGAGAGCTATTGCCCAGAGGCCACCGGTATATCCGTGGGCGAGCGTCAGGGGCACAATGGCTACTGCGCAGGTGACGGCCCCCAAGACTGCGCTTGTGAAGACCAACTTGACGCGTCCTCCAGGAATCAGAACCGCCGGGCCGCTCACCCGCGTGATGGACGTCATCAGGACGCAGACACCCACAGCGAAGCATGCTTCTCGCGACAGATCAACGGTCCCATGGGTCAAGGTGCGTGCGATCGATGGGCCGAGCAGAACCAAACCTATCGCCCCAGTGAAGCCCAGGGCGCCCGCACCTGCAATGCCCACGATCCCGCGTCGCGACGGAGCTGCGGACCTACGCGGCACCCACCCCAGGAGGAACTGCGTGAACGGTGCCGCTGCAGTAATCGACCACTTCAACAGTCGATCACCCAATGCAAACTGAGTAACCACCGCAGGTGCGATCCACGGCATCAGTGCCAGCGGCATTATGAGGTACAACGCGGCGACAGCCGCCGTTGCTACGGCATGCCGCTGACCCACGATGGAACTGAGGGCGGCTGACGCTTCATCGCTCAGCGATCGCATAGGAAGGCGTTGCGTCGTACGCCACACATATAGACATGTGAGGACGATTGTCAAACCGACCCCGGCCAGCACAGAAAGCGCGTAGGGAACCGCGTTGCCTGTCAGCGCTGAGACGACCGCGCCCGCGAACGCAAAGCCTGTGCGAGGGATCGTGTCAAGCACCAGCAGGCGACCTGGTGCGACCGCTCCGACAAAATACCAGGGAGACGTGAGGCCTTGGAGCGCAACTGCCAGGCAAACAATGCCCACGGCGACAGGGTCACTGAAGGGCATCAACGCCACGGCAAGAACGCCCACGCCCACCGCCGCGGGCAGAAGGAACGCCCGCGCGAGCATAGACGTCCGGAAGACTGCGCGCCTCTCACCATGCGGTGCGCCAGCTACGGCAGCGGGTCCAACCATTCCCCATCCCCAGGTGCTGACCACGGCGCACATCGCGCCGACAGCCTGCCCGACGACCAGCTCCGCCCACGAAGCAGGGCCGATTGCTTGCGTAAGAAGCGGAACGACCGCGAGGCTCCCTACTGCAGTGACGAGGGCCGAGGCACCGTACCCGCTGGTGAGCCAGCCGACTCGTAACACCCGCGCAACCCCTTGCCCGTGAGGCGCTCTCCCCTGCATCAACCGGCCTCTCCCAAGTCTCCGCCCACACCGATCGCGGCCGCGTACATCCGCGCCACCACAGTGGGTGAACGCTCCGCATTGGCCCAAGCCCGAGCCGCCACGCCCATGCTGCGGAGGCGGTCGGGGTCGCCGGCCAAGATCTCTATACACTCGCGTAACGCAGCAGGACCTCGCCGAGTACTCCATGTAATACCGCCGCCCGGGCACGCCACGATGTACTCGGAAGCACCGCCCACATCTGGGACAACTACTGGCACGCCTCGCGACATCGCCTCGACCACCGTCCGGCCGCTTGCCTCCGTTTCGTTCGCTACAACGAGGACGTCGATCGACGAGTAGATGACGGCTGCCTCCTGCCGGCCATGGTAGAAATGACCCTTCCCGGCGCCCTGTATCTCTTGCACGATACGCGCCGCGTATCCCTCGTCACGCCCAAACGCCGCACCGTAGACGTGCAACTCGGCCTGTGGCAGGCGATCAAATGCCTCGATGACCACCTCAAGGCGCTTCTCAGGCACAAGCCGCCCCACAACGCCCACGCGCAGCGCTTGTCCACCAACTCCGGGCTCACTGCCTGACCATGCTGTTTTGTCTGTCGGTCTTCCGACAATCCTGCAGTGATCCAACAGCCGTAACTCCGTAGCCACATACCGGCTGATCGCGATAACCCTACTGAACCCCAAGAGTAGGGCGCGGACCTTCCAACGGTCGATGCCACGATCAAACGTGTCGTGCAGGTCCGCGATCACGTTGGCGGAGCCACCGCTGGTAAGCCGGCACACCCAGCCAAGGATGTAGAGGTCGACGCTTGCAACGATGATCGCATCTGCGCGGCCCGTGCGACGCATTGCTCGGAGGAAAGCCACCCAACGCGCGACCCGCGCATTGTCGCGGTAGCTCACCCTCACAACTGACACACCCGCGGTTCGGCCGAAGAATTCTTCGGCGGCATCACTGGAGACGATAATGGTGCAGTGCATGCCTCCGGCCGCCAACTCACCGAGAATCAGCGCCAGACTCTGCTCCGCACCCCAAGGGTCCTCGGCGCTCGAGAGCGCCGTGATCTGCGTCATTTCAACCCCGTCATTGGTTCCGTCCGGAACGCCCGACCTGGCCGTTCTGGGGATCGCACATCTATTCGGCTGCCCAACGCCGCAGCCGCAATATAAACTCCAAAGAGTATGACCGTTACAGCAGCGTAATTAGCAATATAGTAGACCAGGCCGCCGCGGGAGACCCACGTCGATAGACCGAGGCCGACGACCGCCATCACAACATTCCGGGCCGGACCCTGCGGGGCACGCACATAGAGACTTGCCGCGCCGACGCCAACCAATGCCGCGCTTACCACCGCCAGGGGAACGCCGAGCACCAGAATCAACTCGGGGAAGGCGCCGACGGTCACCGGGGTCGTCCAAGCGTCGCTCGCCGGGTCGGCACCAATCATCGCGGCCGACACCGCTCTCTCGATCGAGTACCTGCCGGACGTGTCGCCTCCGGTGTACCGAATCAGATAGTAGGTCAGATCATTCCAGAAGCCGTTCGCTGGAACTTCGAACTGACGCTCTACGGCGTACCACTTGGGCTCTGCACCGACAACAGAAAGTCGGCTCGCTAGCTGAGATAGGAAGCCGCCGGCCTGCACCTGGTAGGTGACGTACCTCTGTGCGACAGCGAACGCGTAGAGGAGGGTTGCGCCCGCCATCCACCAGAACTTCCGTATTGCTGTCGATATGCGGATTTCCCGACCAGCGACGATGCTGCCCATCACTATCAAGGTAGTCACGAACGCAACTGCGCCGCTCTTGTACCCCCCCAGGAGCGACGTCAGGGCGAGGGACAGCGTCGCCACCCACCACGTCCTGTCTCGGATCCATACGGCGCCGCGATGCTGTGCGCTGGCGGTGGCAAACGCCCACGCTACGGAGGTGCCAAAAAGGAACATGCGCCCGGGTATGCCGAACAAGCCAGATGACGTAAAGTCGAAGCGCGAGACCTCGATGTCTGATGCGAACAGCGGAATACCGGCCCGTGCTAGATGGTACAGAGCAAGCGCGGCTGTCACGAGCACGGTAATTAGAACTGCGTTGTCGTTGAGCCCCGGGCGATCCGACGCAGGCTGCTCCGTAACCCGCGGAGATGCACGCCACGCTATTGTCCGCATGACCGCCCAGCCCGCTGCGAATGCGACTAGGCAGCCAATGTAGGCACTCGCCCCAGCCACTCCGGTGCCACGCTCAGAAGACATCTGATAAACGCCCACCGCAGCGGGAAGCGACCCGACCAGAACTAATGAGAATAAGTTCAGGCGGCCGAAGGCTGCGACGCATACGAGCATGATCGCCACGGCCGTGAGTGCCAGCGCGGTCGTCACCACGATGGCTCCGGAAGTTCCCGTACGATCCCTGGGCTCCGGCGTGACCGCCCCAAGAGTCCCGCGACCAACCCGCGAACCCTCGCCCACGCAACGTCCGCGCCCGTATTGGGAAGGTCGAGCAGTATGTAGGCGGACCGGGTGAGAACCAGCGCTGGCAACCATGGACGCAACGGCCGATGCGCCCGATAGAGCAGAACTCGGCTCCGGAATGCCTCCATCGCTGCGAGCCGTGATGGGACGCGCTTACCGTGCACAACCTCGCCGGTCGTGACGCCGCCGTTGTGAGCTACGGCCACGTCCTCGCTCGAGGCAACCCGAGAGAACAATTTGTGGCGGCTCGCTCGCATTACTAGATCAATTTCCTCACAGTACAGAAAGTACTTCTCATCGAAACCGCCCATCGCGTCCCAGAGCCGTGAACTCATCGCCAGGAAGTGTCCGCCCGGGTACAGCAGCCCGCTCGCATTTGCCACACCTGCCAGGTGGTCGCATTTGACTGGGACCGACTTCGCGGTTCGGATTTCAAGCATTGACAGTCCGCTGTAGCGGTCGCCCTGCAGCGTCGGAGCCCCCAGCATTCTTCCCGGCGCGCGCTGCAGCGTGTCGTGAACGCGGCTAAGGTCCCACCTCAGCACACGCACGTCGGGGTTGACCACAATGACAACATCGGGTGTGAGATGTTTGATCACACTCCAAGCCAGATTGTTGCCTGCTCCGTATCCGAGGTTGCCCCGGCTATCCGTGAGGTGCATCGCCAGGCCACCGAGCTTGGCCCTCAGGGCTATCTTCTCCAGCTGGCGAAACTCCGTGGGGTCCTCACTGTTATCTGCTACAGAGAGCGACAGCTTCTCCAGCTGACCGAGTGGCGTACATTCAACAATTGAATCTACGAGGTGGGCTATCTCGTGAGATGATCGGTAGTTCACGACGAGCACGACGGAACACCCGCTGATGCTCCTTGAATCACTCATGCCCGACGAGCCCGGTACTCATTGTCCGGAGCCGGCATATCCAGCCACTGGTCTATCTCTGAGATGAACCGTGACGTGGAGAAGCGCGACGCCCGATCCCTGCAGGCCTGTCGGTCGAGCGTCAGCGCCAGCTTTACTGCGACTGCGAAGCTCCCGACATCATCGCCGGCGCTCACGACGCCGGAGACGCCGTGCTCGGGAATCTCCGCGGCCCCCCCGCGCGGATTCACCACGATGGGCGTGCCTGCAGCGAGCGCCTCGACGGGCATAATCCCGAAGTCCTCGATCGGCGGGAACATCAGGACAGAGGCCCTCTGGTACAGCGAGTACAGCAGCGCGTCAGAGGGATCCGGCACCATGAACACTTCCTGCCGCGCTGACTCCCCCGCAAGTGCGAGTTTGGTTGCTTCAGGGCCGCCCCCCGCGATAACGGTCGGCATACTCAATTGTTCGCCCGTCTGGATGACCATATCCAGCCGCTTGTATGGCACCAGACGCGACGCACCTAGAAGGAATTGGTCCGGTAGGCCGTTCAGAATCTCCGCTTCCTGAGGCGCAAGCAGTGATGCCCAGTCTGTCTGCGATCCGATGAGTTCCGTGTCGACCGGAGGATAGATGACATGGGATGCGCGACCCCAGCACTGCTGTATGCGGCTACGAATGTACTCGCTGTTGGCAGCGATCGAGTAGATTTCCTGCGCCCGGCTCTTGTCGAGCGCGCGAAACGGCCGGGCGAGTAGTGATTGAAACGGAACGCTGTGCCGCCGGTCCAGATCAGGAGTCCACACATAGCGGGCGGGCGTGTGGACGTAGGCGAATTTTCGTAGGTGGCGCCTGGCGCCCATGAAGCGCACATGGTGGGCAAACGCATGCGAACTGATGACGGCGCGGTCGTAGTCGCCTCGCCGCAGCCGCCAGGTCAGTGGCATCAGCGGCATCGCCAGGGCCTTATTGCGTCGCAGCGGTGTGCTCGCCAGCCATGTCTCGCGCAGGCGTCTGCCCGGATAGCGCCCGCCTGACGCGTCGTCCCACAACGCAAGGACGTCAGCATCACCTATTGCCGCAACGAGAGCATCGAAGACCCGCTCTGAACCGCCAAACTCGGAAAGCCACTCGTGTACGAGGACGGTCTTTGGGCCCGCCGCGCTGCTCATATCAGCGCCGCCTGGTGAGAGTGAGCTCCACATCTCCTGAACGCATCCATCCGCGTCAGTGAGTGGTTTGCGCGTGCTGCGCTGGCGATGGACTCGATCCGGCGGCGTCGACACCGCCCAGCGGCTGCGTCGGAGGCCAAGCTGTCCCTGCGTGACCTGTTCCTACGTCACCCGGCGGGACAATGCCAGCTACACGGTTCGTGTCCGGCGCGCTGTTTCGGCGGCCCCAGCCCCGCTGGTTGCGCTTTCCCGTATGCCGCCTCGCATCGGACTTCTGCGGACCGGACATTTCAGCATAGCGATAGTAGTCATAGCCCGATCCAGTACGACGCGGTTCGTGATTGACGACCAGGCCCAGCACGTGCGCGTCGACGCTGTTCAATGCGGCTATGGCTTCACTGAGCTGCTGGCGACGCACCCGGCCGGCGCCGACAACGACGAGGGCTCCACCTGCGAGTTTGGCAAGCACGGCTGCGTCAGTCACGGGAAGCAGAGGCGGGGTGTCGATCAAGACGAGGTCGTGCGTCTCCTCGAGGCATGCCACAACTTGGGCCATCTGCTTCGAGCCGAGCAGCTCGCTCGGGTTCGGAGGGATCTGGCCCGAGGGGAGCACGTCCAGTAGGCCATTGCCCCATGGCTGGATGACGTCCCCCACTTTTGCGCGTCCTATCAGTACCGTTGTCAGGCCGGCAGAACCTTCGATACCTAGGTAGCGTGCGACTGAGGGGCGCCTCAGGTCGGCGTCTACTAACGCGACCCTGACGCCGGCGTCCGCCAGGGCGATGGCCAGATTGATTGAGGTTGTCGATTTACCCTCGCCCGGCAAGGACGAGGCAACAACGATCGACTTTCGCCGCCCTCCAGCCCCCAGGAACTGCACATTTGTGCGAAGTCTTCGAAATGCTTCGGCTCTGGGGCTGTGCGGGTCTGACTGTACAATGAGCGGACTATCCGCCGCGTCACTGTCGAAGCCGATCACTCCCACGACCGATGCGTCGACGATTTGAGAGGCAACGGAACTATCGTGAACTCGGGTGTCGAGCAGATTGCGAAGTAGGGCAATCAACGCCCCGAGGGCGGCACCCACCAGACCGCCCAGGAGGACATTAATTGTTGTCTTCGGCTCTGTCGGAGCTTCAGGCGCGACTGCAGTCCGCACTACCGTCAACTTGACAGTGGAAGGCCCTCCGTCATTCGGGCGCTCGAGTTCGCTGACCACCGCGCGAAATTGGTCCGCGATTGCGTTTGCGGTCGCCGCCGACATCGCGCTGGATTCTGACTTGACGCCGATATTGATCAGGGACGAGTTAAGAGGGGACTCGGCTGTCACCCGCGCCGCCAGCGTGTCTACGCGCGTATCAAGAGCCAGTTCGTCGATGACGGGGGCGAGCACCAACGGGCTTGTGACGAGGCGGGCATAGGACGAGACCTGCTGGCGGGTGAAATTGGCACCCTGCAACATGTCACTTGTCGTGCTACCGCTCTGAACGGACACGTAGAGTTGTGTCGTCGATACGTAGACGGGCGTAGTCAGAATGCTCCCCACAAGTGCCGCTGACGCTCCAAACGCTGCTATAGCGACGGTGGAGAGCCAGTGCTTTCGGACCACTTCCAGATAGTCCCTAAGATCCACAAGTCTTCCAATCGATCAGCCAAGCGGAACTGCACCACGTAGAGTCACCAGGTGAGGGAGCATTAGAAGCCGTTGCGGCTGTTCCACGGAAGAGGGCCCCCGCAGTTGCGCGAGGGCCCTCCGTCACGGGCGAGCGTCTGCGCACCCTCTGACTCGTCAGACGCCAGCGCCTTGGCGGCGCCTGTTCGCGTAGACCACGCCACCTACACCCGCGAGCAGCAGCGCACCGGCACCCATCGCGAGCGGCAACGCGTTCGAGCCCGTGGCGCTCAACTGCCCCCCGGAAGCAGCCGCGGCCCCCCCGGCAGTAGCGGACGCACTGAACGTCTGAGTGCTCAGAACCTCACCCGAGACGCTGTCGGTCACGACAGCCGTGTAGGTGGCAGCCTGTGCGAGCGTCACGGTGAAGACCGCCGTTCCAGCCGCGTTGGTGGTCTTGGTCAGCGAGCGCGTGCCAGCGATCTGGATCGCAGAGTCCGGGATTGAAGCCGGATTGCTCGTGATGGTCAGGGCAACCGGCGTGTTGCCCGGTCCCACGACCGTGATCGAGAAGCTCTCACCCACAGCCGGAGTCGTGTCCGACACCGTTCCGGTGTTCGTGTAGTCCGCGGCGCCGTAGGCGAAAGCGGCGGTCGGCGCGAGCGCGAGCGCTCCTGCGATGACGGCCGTGGCGACCGTGCGACTGATCTTCATACGTTGAGCTCCCCAAAAGTCTGCATGGTGTGCGGCAGTGTGACGCGTGGTCTCCTGCCGGCAATGCGAGGCTAGCGCGCCTCGACACATTTTGAAACCGCGGAAACATGATCGAAACCTGTAGCCAAGGGCGATGTACGCAGTTGTACTGTGCCGTTTTGCCCGGGGCCGGTCGTAATGTCCGCTTCCATCTTATACACCTGTCCAGGGGTAAATGTCCAGGTCAGAGCGCCGACGGCAAGTCCCTCATGGATCTGGGCGTGCAGAGACGCCGGCTCGTTATTCACCCGCACCGCTTCCAAGGAGCCCTTGGCCGGGACGTACAGCAGCACGTTTGTTCGAAAGTCGCCCAGGGGAACGATGCCGTCCAGGCCCAGCAGGTAGCGCGGAAGATCTACGACGTCATCCGGCGGGGCGTACATGAAGGTCGAGCTGACCCGCACACGTTGTGCACCACCCGCCAGGCACTCCAGAACCTTGACTTCAGCATCCACGTTAAGGTAATAGCCGAGCTTTGCCTGGGTCCCGTCGTTCAGGTACAGACCGATCACGGCGTCGTCCCCGCTGCGCCCCCGGAGTTCGCCCGACAGCACCGTCCCGCTCAGCCGCCCCTGCTCGTCCTCGTCGGCGGACCACACCATGAGGCGCCCGCGCCGCGCCGCCTCAGCAAGGGCATCGACGACCCTGACCGGGTCGCCCTGCCCGCCCGAGACGGCACCGAACACCGCCGCTGCCGTCGCAGCGAAGAACTCGTCCTGCAGGACGGGGTCCGCGAGCTCCAGATACACCTCGTTGAGGAGTCTCGGGACCACGTTGTCAGCGTTGAGCTCGGTGCCGTCCGGCAGCATGATCGGGCCGGTCGCGCCCAGCACCAGCGCCAACGCCCCGGGGTCGACCGAGAGAACCCCGTCGACGGAGCCACCGACCTGCGCCTCCCAGACCGCCTGGGCGATCCGCGCCGAGCGCGGGAAGTCCGGCGTGAAGTTCACGTCGCGCATGTCCGTGCCCAGCAAGGGGCCGAAGAGGTCCTTCTCGGCGTCGCTCAGGGTGACCACGGGCTCCGCCAGACCCGACAGGTCGCCGCCGCGACGCTGCTCCAGCACCTCGAGCCGCCCGTCCACGGCCCGCAGCAGCAGCACGGCCCCTGCGATCCCGCCGGTCGCACGAGGCTCTGCGTTGTTCTGCACGAGCACCAGGTAGGTCCGCGGACCGTCGATCCCGAGCATCGCCGGCAGGAGCGCGGCGGCCCGTGAGGCCGTCGCCGTGTCAGCGGCGACCTCGGCGAGCTGCCCGCGCAGGTCTGCGACCGGCCCGGCCACCGCGTCGATCAGGCCAGCGGTGTCGACGTCCTCGATGCGCTGCAGCGACGCGCGGACGGCGGTGTCGGCGCCGGAGATCTGCGGCGCCACCTCGGCGAGCGGCTGGACGTCCACGCGACCGTTCACCGGCCGCAGCGCCGCCGGGTCGACGAGAGCCGTCGCCTCGACCAGCGGCGGGAGCGCATGCGTCGCGAGCTCGTCGACGGCCTCGGCCACCGCGCGGACGGCGTCCACGTGGGGCCCTGCCCACGGCAGCGCCCCCGCGACGGCCCACAGCGGACCCGACGTCCGCTCCCGCGCCAGCGACGCGTGCCGCTGCACGTCCGTCAGGGTCGCCCGAGCGTCGTCGATCTCACCGGCACGGGCCTGGGCCTGCAGCTGTCCGACCTCGGTGCGCGCCGCCAGCAGCGCGTCGCGGGCCTCCATCGCGGACCACCCGAGCCACGCCACGGACCCACCGAGCACGAACGCCAGCCCGATCACCGTCAGCCACACCGCCCGGCGGCGCGGGTGCGCCTCGCGCATCATCTCGACCGTCGACAACTGCCTACGCCCCCGTCGTCGTCGTGACGGCGTGCGGGCGGGCCGCCCGCGCCGCCGCTTCGCGGGGCGCCCGCCCGAGGAACGTGGCTTTACGGACGATTCGGGCACCACCGGGATCTGCTGCGTCGTCCACTCCGGTCCCCAACCGGGATGAGCCACGCTCGCAGCCCCCTTCGAGGCACGGTCACCAGGCGATAGGGCCCGGCGCATCCGGCGGCGATCCTATCCATCGGCGAGCCGCCCGGTACGACGCCCCCCGCATGACGCACGAACACCACCCTGACGCGCGCACCCCCGACCCCGCCCCGATGTGCCTCGCCCGCGGCACTCCGAACATCCCCGACGAACCCCTTCGCGCGACCACAGATCGGGTGTGAGCATGACTGCGCACAGCCCGCGTGCTCGAACCCGTCATCGCGCACCTCGACCTGCCGACCACGCCCGACGAGCTCGCGTGGTCGCTGACGGCGGAGTCCCGGCAGCAGCGCTCGCTCATCAACATCTGGGCCACCAGCCCCGACCCCCGCATCGCGAGCGCCGTCGCCAACTCCACCGCCGGCACGCTGGCCGACGGGTCCGTCCCGCGCCGGCGCCGCGCGTCTACGCATCGGCGACAAACAGGGCGCGGCGCACGTGGTCGGCAGGTCAGTCGGGTGACGTGCGGGCGCGGCCGCGCTGCCACCGCGTGACGGTCGGGCAGGATGACGACCGTGTCCGAGCCCCCCGCACCTGCCCAGATCCTGGCCGTCTGCACCGGCAACATCTGCCGCTCCCCCGCCGTCGAGCGGCTGCTCGCAGCCCGCCTCGCGGGGACTGACGTGCAGGTGTCCTCCGCCGGGACGCGGGCGGTCGTGGGGCACGCGGTGTCGGCGCCGATGATCCCGCTGGTCGCCGCAGCGGGGGCCGAGACCGACGGGTTCGCCGCCCGGCAGCTCACCGCGGACCTGATCCGCGAGGCGGACCTCGTCATCGCGCTGACGCGCACGCACCGCTCCGAGATCGTCGAGCTGGTGCCGGGTGCGGTGCGGCGCACGTTCACGCTGCTCGAGCTCGCGCGGCTCGTCGCGCACGTCGACCCGCAGGCCCTTCACGACGCGGGTGGCACGCCCGGCGCCCGGGTCCGCGCGCTGCCGGCACTGGCCGCGGGGGTGCGGCACGTCGCCGGATCCGGCCCGACCGACGTCGCCGACCCCATCGGCGGCTCCGACGCCGTCTACCGGGCGTCGTACGACGAGCTCGCGCCCGCCGTCGACACGCTGGCGGCCGCGCTGCTGCACTGAGGCCGCGGCTGCACCGACGCCGCTGCCGCACCGAGGACGTCGCGGCGCCGAGGGCGTCGGCCGCCGCCACTACCATCGGGACCGTGCCCACCGTCCTGTCCACCCTGATGCACCCGCAGCGCACGCCGCCCCCGCCGATCGACGTGGACCTCGCGCGCGTCATGGGCGTCGGTACGGCAGTGTGGACGGCCGCGCTGCTGGTCACGGGCGTGCTGTGGCTGACGGGCGCGATCCCCGGCAGGTGGCCGTGCATGTGCGCCGCAGGTGCGGTGCTCGGGCTCATCGGCGTGCTGTGGGCGCGCAGGAACGGGCACCTGTCCGCCGACGGCACGGGCGCGATGATCCGCCCGGGCCGCCAGGACGTCAGCGGCTGACGCCGCGGCAGCCCAGGCCGCGGCTGCCCAGGAAGACGCGTCAGCCCAGGAACACCTGCGCGCACAGCCACCCGCGGCTGCCCTGCGCGCACGCGACGCCGATCTGCGAGAACGACGTCCGCAGGATGTTCTCGCGGTGCCCCGGCGACTTCATCCACCCCGTGACCGCGGCCTGCGCCGACGCGTAGCCGAGCGACAGGTTCTCCCCCACGGTGCGCGCCGAGCACGCCTCGAGGACCGGGCCCAGCGGGTCGTGCTCGAAGCGACCCTCGGCCACCAGCAGCGCCGCCCTCGCCGCGGCCTGCTGCGTCGCGCACGCCGAGTCCGCGAACGTGGGGAGCCCGGCGGCCGCGCGCTCGGCGTTGGTGAGCGCGACGATCTCGGCGGACATGGCGGCACCCTTGTCCGACGGTGCCGCGGCCTGCTGGGCCGGTGCCGCCTGCGGCTGCGGCGCCGGGGCGGCGGGCGCGGGGTCCGGGGCGGCGTCCGCGGTGCCGGCGGGCGTGGTGGGCGGGACCGGCTCGGGCGTCGTCTCGGGCACCGCCGAGCTCGTGGCCGGCAGCGGCGTCGTCGGCTCCGGCTCCGGGCTGCGCTCCGCCCCGCGCGAGGCCGCGTCCTGCCGGCGGTCGCCGAGGTCGCCGGACCCCGCCGACGCGGCCGTGACCTGCTCGGCCGGGGCGTACGCGCCGGGTGCAGCGACCAGGATCAGCGCCAGCGCG
This sequence comes from Cellulomonas dongxiuzhuiae, assembly GCF_018623035.1. NCBI lineage: Bacteria > Bacillati > Actinomycetota > Actinomycetes > Micrococcales > Cellulomonadaceae > Cellulomonas > Cellulomonas dongxiuzhuiae. The sequence continues at coordinate 808,025 of NZ_CP076023.1, read as the reverse complement.
ACGACGAGGACTCCCGCTGACCCGATCAGCCGCACCCGGAGACGTCGGTGGGCTCGACGCTGCCGCCAGCGGCGGATCTCGCGGCGACGGGCGACGGGCACACGCGGACGTTACCCGAACGTGACCTTTATCGGTAGTTCGTACCCGGCTGGGCGATTCCTCCCATTACGAGGTCGAGCGCCGCGTCGCCGTCGTCCGGGTCCGTCAGCAGCGCCTCGACCGCGCCGCGCGCACCCCACCGGCCCGTCGCCCACGCGAGCCCCGCGGCCAGCCCGGCGACGTGCACGGCGTGGACCTGCGCGTCGGCGCCCGCACCGAGCACCCACCAGCCGACCGGCGCACCGCCCACGCGCAGCTCGTCGTGCCGCCACCACACCGTCGGGGCGTCCGGCAGCAGCGCCACCAGCGCGTCGGGCACGTCCTCCGGCTCGCCGTCGCCCGCGACGTCCTCGTCCGCCTGCGACGACGCGAGCGGCAGGTCCAGGAGGTCGGCGACCCGGCCCGGGGCGTCGCCGTCGGACGCCGCGGGGACGGGCACGACCGGCACGTCGTCCGCACCCGCGCGCTGCCACCACCGCGGGTCGTCGGCCACGACCGCGTCCTCGACGACGTGCGCCACGCCCGGGGCCGTCAGCGCCACCACCACCGCGGGCGGCTCGTCCGGCCCGGCACCGGCCGCCCACGCGCGCCACACCTGCCCGGCCACGTCGAGCGGCACCGACGTCCCGACCGGCCCCAGGCGCTCCAGCACGGCCGGCCACCGCGTCGCCGGCAGGTCCGCGAGCGACCCGACCCCGCCGAGCGCCCGCAGCACCTCGGCGTCCAGGCCCACCAGCACGTCCGGCAACGGCGGCACGAGCGCCGCCGGCAGGCCCGCCGCCCCGGGCAGCGCGAACACGTCGGGCAGTGGCAGGCCCGCGCGCGTGCGCAGCCACCACGCCGTGTACGACGGGCCGGTGGCCGTCGCGCCCTCGCCGCGCACCCGCGTCACGAGCGCCGCCCGCAGCGCCGGGGTGCCCGCCAGGTGCACCAGCAGCTCGGGCCAGCGCCCGTCGTCGACCGCGTCCAGGTCCGCGACCGCGGGGACGTCGCCGCAGTACGCGCCCACGTCCAGGACGTCCGCGAGGTCGTCCACGTACTGCGCCCAGCCGTCCAGCGACGCGGCCGCGAGCGACGCGCCGTCGTCGCCGTCGTCGTCCGGGACCACGCCCGCCACGACGTCCGGCACGGTCGTCACCACCAGGTCGTCCCGCACCCCCACGGCCGCCAGGACGTCGCGCCCCCAGCGCTCGACGACGTCCACGGCGACGGGTGCGAGGACCCGGTCGTCCAGCAGGCGCGCCGCCGGGCCGCCGGGCAGCACCAGCCCGTGCGCGGGGGCCGGCTCGCCGTCCGCCGCGTCGAGCGTCAGCAGGCCGAGCAAGCCCGCCGCGTCCGGTGGCACCGTGCCCGCCGCGCGCACCACGTCCAGCACCGCCGCGGTCACGTCGTCGGCGTGCTCGAGGTCGTCGTCGTCCGCCTGGCCCAGCACCGCGGCCCGCAGGCCCGGGTGCGCCAGCAGGCCCGCGGCGTCCACCCGCTGCGCGCCGAGCCGCGTCAGCAGCGGACGCACCGCCGCCGGGTCCACGACCCGCAGGCCCCACTCGCGCAGCGCCTCGAGCGTCCGCGGCGCCAGGGCCGTCACGTCGTCGTCCAGCAGCACGACGCCGCGCGGCCCGCGCACCACCCGGCCGTCCACGAGCGGCACCGGCAGGGACGCCAGGCCCTCGCGCGCGGTCGCGTCCTGCGCCGCGACGTCCAGCGCGTCGTACAGGGCCGGCCAGTCGACGTCGCCACCCGTCGGGAGCTCGTCGACGACCTCCGCGAGCGTGCGCTCCTCGACGCCCAGCGCGCGCACCGCCGCCGCACCCGACGGCGGCACCCGCACCAGGCCCGAGACCACCGCACCCAGCGCCGCGGCCGCCGGGCCGTCCGTCAGGTCGCGCACCGTCGTCGCGCGCAGCGGCGGTACCAGACCGTCCTGCGGGGACGCCGGGACCAGCATCGGCGTGCGGACGAGCGCCTCGAGGACCTGCTCGCGCAGCACGGCGTCCACCTCCCCCGCCGCGAGGCCCGTCGGGACCAGCGCCGTCGCGTCCTGCCCCGACGCCGCCACGCGCCCCACGAGCTCGGCGTACGCGCGCGCCGCGTGGGCCAGCACCTCGTCGGTCAGCGGCCCCGGCGCCACGTGCCGGCGGGACGGGTCCAGCGGCAGCGTCGCGACCAGCAGCGCGGGCAGCGAGCACGGCTCGTCCGTGGGCGTGGGGGCGTGCACGACGTGCGGCACCGGCAGCGACCCGCCGCGCCACGCCGCCTGCGCGTCGCCGCCGCGCGGCAGCGCCCACGTCACCCGCCACGACCGCGCGGCGCGCTGCTCCACCGGGCGGTCCGCCACGAGCGCCAGCGGCACCTCACCCTCGGCCGTCAGGACGTCCCACCGGACGTGGACGTCCGCGATGCGTCGCGGCGCGTCCCCCTCGACGTCGACCAGCACCTCCACCAGGCCGGGCAGCGCCAGCAGCAGCACGTCGTCGACGGCCTCCAGCAGCGAGCGGACCTCGTCACGCACGACCTCGTCGCGCAGCACCAGGACCACGGCCGTGTCGTACCCCGACGGCGGGCGCCCCTCCGCCGGCCACGGCAGCCGCAGCGCCGGCAGCGAGCCGTCCCGCCGGCGCACCTCGTCCGCGAGCGTCCCGCGACCCTGCGCGGCCTCGTGCGCGGCGGTCTCCTCGAGGACCTGGAGCGTGTCGGCCAGGGAGAACCGCACCGCACCCGTCGTCGAGGCGACCGTGACCTCGTCGGACACGGCCCGCACGGCCGCGAAGCCCACGCCGAACCGGCCGACGGTCCCCGTCCCGGCGTCGCGCTTGGCCGACGCCCGCAGGGAGGCGAGCGACGCGACGCCCGCCTCGTCCAGGGGTGCGCCCGTGTTGGCGGCGACCAGCACGGCGGTGCCGTCGTCCGCCGTGCCCAGGCGCAGCAGCAGGCGGCCACCGACGCCCGCGCGCGTCGCCGCGTCGGCGGCGTTCTGCGCGAGCTCGACCAGCACGCGGTCGCGGTAGTACCCGCGGGCGTGGTCCTCCTCGGTGTTGGCGTCCTCGCGCAGCCGCGCGGGCGACGCCCGCCACGCCTCCAGCACGGCCGCGCGCAGCGCGGCGGTGCCGAAGACGTCGGTGGTCACGCCCCGTCGGACGGACGCGCGTCGGCGTCCGTGACCTCGGTGGTGAGCTCGTCGGCGGGCTCGGTCGGGGAAGGTGCCGGCTCGCCGGGGACGGGGTCCGTCGGCGCGGGGTCCGTGGGCACGGGCGCGGGCTCGGCGGGCTCGGGGTCGGTCGGTGCGGGGTCGGTCGGTGCCGGGTCGGTCGCTGCCGGCTCGGCCGCCGCCGGACCGCCCGTCGCCGGCGCGGTCGACGGGGCGCGCTCGACGACGTCGATGGCCGTCTCGTCGAACAGCGGGTCGGAGGCGGGCCACTCGCTGGGCACCGGCTCGACGTCCGTCTCGGAGTGCGCGCCGCAGCCGTGGTCGAGGCTCACGACCTTGCCGTCGTCGGGCGACCACGCGTTGGCGCACACCGCGAAGAGCTGGCCCAGCGAACCCTGCAGCGGCACGAGGAACCCGCACGACCAGCACGCGGCGGCCGACGCGACCGCACCGGGCGTCGCCGGGCCGCGCGACCCGCGGTACCAGCGCTCGGCGGCCTCGTCGCGGCCCTGCGGGGACAGCACGCGGACGCGCGCGAGCGCGAGCTCGTCGATCGCGACCTCGTCGACCTCGGGGTCGCCGGTCGGGGTGTAGCCCGGCTCGAGGCGCGGGTCGTCGGGACGGAACGGCAGGACGTCACCGGGGCCGATGTCGCCCGGGCGCAGCCGCTCGGACCAGGGCACCCACGTGCGGGCGAGGATCGCGTCCTCGCCCGGCAGCAGCTCGGCCTCGCACACCGTCGCGGTGCGCCCGCGCGGCACGCGCGCCACGGTGACGGTCCAGGCCCAGCCGCGGTAGCCGCGCGCCGTGCACGCGAACCGGTGCGACACGAGCCGCTCCGCCTCGCGCACCGCGCCCAGGTACTCGCCGACGTACTCGGGCTCCTCCGCGATCTCGAGCGCGACCTCGCGCGCGAGGTCGACGGCTCGCTCGAGGACGGCGTCCTTGACGGCGGCCACGCTCACGCCTCCAGCTTGTCGGCCACGCCGCGCAGCAGCGCCGCGTACTGGGCGGAGCGCTGACCCTCGGGGTAGCGGCCGCGGCGCAGGTCGTTGCCGATCTTGTCGAGCACCTTGATCAGGTCCTCGACGACGACCGCCATCTCCTCCGCCGGAGGACGTCGGGCCTTGACGACCGACGGCACCGGGTCCAGGACGGTGACGGACAGGGCCTGCGGTCCACGCCGCCCGTCCGCCACGCCGAACTCGACCTTGGTGCCGGGCTTGGGGTCGCTGACCCCCACGGGCAGCGCGGAGGCGTGCAGGAACACCTCACCGCCGTCGTCGCTGGCGATGAAGCCGAATCCACGCTCGGTGTCGAACCACTTGACCTTGCCGGTGGGCACTCCTGCTCCTTCAGCGCCGGGCACGTCCACGAGCACTCCCGCAGACGGTGACCAGGCTACCGGGCTGCGCACGCCGATTCCCTCCGGAGCACCGCGGCCCGGTCCGACGGGTGACCACCCACGGGTGACGAGGGCGGCCCGGCGGTGCACGGAGCCGCTACTCTCGCGCCCGAACCCGAGGAGCGTGGACATGGCGAGCGACCTGTTCGGCGGCTGGATCCAGGAGTCGGACGGCGCGCAGTCGCGCCGGATCCGCGAGCTCACCGACGACCTGGACTACATGAGGTCGTCCCTGGGTCAGCACAGCCGCGCCGCCTCCGCGCTCCGCAGCGACCTGGCGTCGCTGCGCGGATCCATCGAGACGCGGCTCGTGCGGCTGACCGAGGCGTTCGACGCGTTCGTCGAGCTCAGCTCGCTGCGCGACCAGCTGTCGCTCGTCGCGGGACCCGCGCTCGTGCGCCAGGCCACCCGGGCGCGCCTCGCGGCGCTGGGCACGGCACCCCGCGACGGCGGCCCGCTGCTCGACGTCAGCGGCACGCCGCTGGCGCCCGGCTACTGGCTGGCCGACGCCCTGGGCGCCCTGGGCCCCGACGACGAGGGCGCGGCGGAGCGTGCCGCCGCGGTCGACCGCCGCCGCACCGCCACGTTCCTCGCCGTGGCTGGTGCCGCGTGCGGGCGTGCCGACCTCGTCGCACGGTGGGCGTCCGACGCCCTGGGCACCCTGGATCCCGCCCACCCGGTGACGCGCGCGCAGCGTGCCGTCTGGGTGGCCGCGGCCCAGGGGCGGCTCGGGGACGACGCCCGGGCGGTGCTCCTCGCGCGGCTGCGCGCCGCCGTCGGCGCACTGCCGGCCACGACCGTCGAGGAGGCGGTCAGCACGTGGACCGCCGAGGTGCGCCTGTCCACCGGCGGCGCCGGCACGACCTCCAGAACCACCGAGGCGAGCACCCCGCCGGTACCGCAGGTCCGGCAGGCCGCCGCCGCGCTGACCGCGCTGCGCGCCCTCGTCGACGCGCCCGTCGCCCCCGCCGCCGTCCCCGTGTACGGGACGCCCGCCGGGTCCCCCGGTGACGCCGGCACCGAGCAGGACGAGGTCGTGCCCGGTGACGTGACGCTCGACGAGCTCGTGGCCGTGCTGCGCGCCCTCGTCGACGAGGGCGCCGAGGAGGAGCGCGCGCTGATGACGCGCACCGCCGAGCTCGAGGCCGTCGTCACCGGGCGCGACGCGCCGGGGCCCGGGTGGGACGCCCCCGCGGGCGACCTGCTCACGCTCCTGCGCCAGGACGCCCTGACCCGGCGCGACGCCACGGGCGCCGCCGCGCGCGACGCGTGCGCGTCCTGGCTGGTCACGGTCGCGGACACGTTCCTCACGGAGTCGAACGTGCCGCCGCCCGCCCACCTCGAGGGCCCCGTCATGGGGGTCACGCTGCAGGCCCGCCCGACCGGCCCCGTCGACGGTGTGGACGCGGCGCTGGTCAGGGCCCGCACGCCGCAGCACCCGCGCACGCCGCGCGGGACGTGGACCACGGTCGGCGTCGCGGTCGGCGCCGCCGTGCTCTGGCTCGCGGCCGCGATCGACGGGTCGGACCTGCGCTGGCTCCACGGCACGGTGGCCGTGGCGCTGACCATCACCGCGGGCGTGCTCGTCGCCCGGCGCGTGCGGCGCACGCGGGAGGACGCGACGCGCGCGACGCGGGGTGCGGAGCTCGTCGGACGCGAGGCGAAGCGCCTGCAGGACCGGATCACCGAGGTCACCCGGGTGGTGGAGTCCTCGCGGCAGGAGGCCCGTGAGCAGCACGCCCACGTCGTCGCGGCGCTGGGCCGGCCGGCGACGGGCCCGTCCCTCGCCGCACCGGACGCCACCGCGTCCGCGGGCAGGCCCGACGCCGCCACCACGGACGCGCCCGTCGACGCGTGAGCGGCCGCACGCGGTGGTAGACCGGGGCCGTGGACGACGAGCGCGCGCGTGAGCTGCTGGAGGCGCTGCGCGCCGACGCCCTGGGGCGGCTGACCGGGGTCGGCGACGCGCGCCAGGACGTCGTCGACGCCGCGCGCGACGCCAACGTCGACGACGAGCACGACCCCGAGGGCGCCACCATCGCGTTCGAGCGCGCCCAGCTCGACGCGCTCGGTGCCGCGGCGAGCAGGCGCCTGGTCGAGGTCGACGCGGCCCTCGCGCGCGTGGCCGCGGGGACGTACGGGACCTGCGCGGTGGGCGGCGAGCCGATCGACGACGCCCGGCTCGAGGCGCGGCCCACCGCGACCACCTGCGTCGAGCACTCCTGAGACGACGCCGCGGGAGGACCTGCGGCCGGGTCGCCGCGCGCCCCCGGCGACGTCGCGCCCGACTCGCCCGACTCGTCCGCGCAACGAACAATTCACACAGAACGGGGTTATTTCTCCCGTTACACGCCCCTATGATCGTCCGGATCGACGATGGCGCCCGTCCCCCTCGCCGACCGTGCGGTACGTCCGCCGCGGCCCGCTGCGGACGTGGTGCGGTCACTCCACCGGCGGGGGGCACGGAATGGAGCAGGGACGCACGACCACGGCCGACGCACGTGCTGCGGCGACCCCGGACGCGACGACCGACGGTGCGACGACCGACGGTGCCACGCCCCCCACGGGCGCGCGCCGGCTCCGCGTCCTGCACTCGCTGCAGCCGCCCGACGGCACCACGCGCTACGTCGACCAGATGCTCGGCGGAGCGGGCGGCGACGTCGACGCCCGGGTGTTCTCGTGGCGCACGGCCCTGCGCGGCGGGTACGACGTGCTGCACGTGCACTGGCCCGAGCTGCTGGTCCGCCACCCGCGTCCCGTGCGGCGCCTCGGCCGCCGGGTCGCGCTGCGCCTGCTGCTGACCCTCGCACGGGCACGTCGCGTCCCCGTGGTCCGGACGCTGCACAACACGGTCCCCCACGAGTCCGTCAGCCGCGCCGAGGCCCGCGCGCTCGCGGCCGTCGACGCCGCGACGACCCTCTTCGTCCTGCTGACCCCCGCGACGCCGGCACCGGGCGGCGCCCCGAGCGTGCGGATCCCGCTGGGCCACTACCGCGACGTCTTCGCGCCCCTGCCGCAGGCCACCGCGACGTCCGGCCACCTCGTGACCATCGGGCTGCTGCGCCCCTACAAGGGTGTCGAGGAGCTGCTCGACGCGTTCGCGGCGCTGCCGGACCCGGACCTGCGCCTGACGGTCGCGGGCAAGCCGACGCCGGACCTGGCCCCCACGATCGAGGCAGCGGCGGCACGCGACCCGCGCATCGGCACGGACCTGCGCTTCGTCCCCGATGCGACGTTCGTCGAGCACGTCACCTCCGCCGAGCTCGTCGTGCTGCCCTACCGGCAGATGACCAACTCGGGCGTGCTCCTCGCGGCGCTGTCCCTCGACCGGCCGTGCCTGGTGCCCGCCTCCCCCGCCAACGCCGCCGTCGCGGCCGAGGTCGGCGACGGCTGGGTCCTGCAGTACGACGGCGACGTCGACGCGGCCGTCCTCGCCGACGGGCTGCACCGTGCGCGCACCACGCCGCGGGCCGACCGCCCCGACCTGAGCGCGCGCGACTGGGACACCGTCGGCGCCGCGCACGTGCAGGCCTACCGCACCGCCCTCGCGCTCGTCCGCGGTGGTCGCGCCGCAGGGGACGGGGGTGGTGCATGACGGCCGCGGCGGGCCTGGGCACGTCCGCCTCCCGCGGCGCCGCCGTCACGCTCGTCGGGCAGGGCGCACGGATCGTGCTGCTGCTCACCGGCGTCGTCGTCCTCGCGCGGCTGCTCTCGCCGCACGACTACGGCCTGCTCGCGATGGTCATGGCCGTCACCGGCCTCGCCGACATCATGCGCGACTTCGGCCTCGGGAGCGCCGCCGTGCAGGCCCGCACCCTGAGCCGCGGCCAGCGCAGCAACCTGTTCTGGCTGAGCACCGGCACCGGGATCGTCCTCGCCCTGCTCGTGCTGGCGGTCTCGCCCCTGCTCGCGGCGTTCTACGACGAGCCGCGACTGCGAGGGGTCACCGCGCTGCTCTCGGTGACCTTCGTGCTCAACGGGGTCATGACGCAGTACAAGGCCGACCTGCAGCGCCGCCTGCGCTTCGGGGCGCTCACCGGGCTCGAGCTCGGTGGGCAGGCGGTGGGGCTCGCCGCGGCCGTCGCGATCGCCGCCGGCGGCGGCGGGTACTGGGCGCTGGTCGCGCAGCAGGTCGTCCAGCTGGCCGCGCAGCTCGTCGTGCTGCTCGTCGTGTGCCGGTGGCTGCCCGGGCGCTGGGCCCGCGACGAGCCGGTCCGGCCGTTCGTGTCGTTCGGGGCGAACCTCGTCGGCAGCCAGTTCCTGGCCCACGCGAGCAACAACGTCGACTCCGTCGTCATCGGCTCGACGCTCGGGGCCGGACCCCTCGGTCTGTACAACCGCGCGTTCCAGCTGCTCGTGCTGCCGCTCTACCAGATCAACGCGCCCGTGACGCGCGTCGCGCTGCCCGTGCTCGCGCGCCTCGTCGACGACCCGCCGCGCTACCGCCACTACCTGCTGACCGCCCAGACGGCGATGCTCAACCTCGTCAGCGCGATGCTCGCGTTCGCCGCCGCGCAGGCCCCGGCGGTCGTGCTCGTCGCGCTGGGCCCGCGCTGGCTCGAGACGGCCGGGCTCTTCCAGGTCCTGTCGATCGCCGGGTTCTTCACCATGGCCGGCTACGCCTGCTACTGGGTCTACCTGTCGCAGGGCCTGATGCGCGAGCACCTGCACCTGTCGCTCGTGACGCGGCCCCTGCAGATCGCGATGATCGTCGCCGGCGCCCACTGGGGGCTGTACGGCGTCGCGTGGGCGTACGCCGCGGCCGTCGCGCTGCAGTGGCCCGCGAACCTGTGGTGGCTGCACCGCGTCTCCGACGCCCCGGTGGGCCAGATCTGGCGCAACGGCGCCCGCACGGTCCTCGTCTACGGCTGGGCGCTGGTCGCGAGCGCGGCGGCCACCCGCTGGCTCCCGCCCGGGTCGACGTGGCCCGCGCTGGCGACCGGTGCGCTCGCGCTCCTCGCGGCGCTCGCGCTCGCCGCGCTGGTCGTGCCCGCCTACCGGCGCGACCTGCGGACCGTCGCCGGCCTGCGCCACCAGCTCCGGGGACGCGGCGGCCCGCCCGCGGCACCGGGCGCCGGCCACGCCGCCCGGCCCGCCCCCGTCCGCACACCCGCCACCAGCACCGCACCCGCCGCCCGCCCGCCGCACCACCCGGTGCGCACGCCCGACGAGGAGCCGCGATGACCGACACGACCCACCGTGCGCCGCACCCCGGCCGGCGGGCCTTCCTCGCCGGTGCCGCCGTGGCCGGGCTCGGGGCCGCGGGACTGCTCGGCGCCCCCGCGGCGCGCGCCGCGAGCCTGCCGCGCCTGCCCGGCGAGATCAGCCGCCGCGCCGACCAGCGCACCGCCGCGGGCACGCGCTACGACGCCGTCCAGGTCGACATCTCCGGCGACCGCGCGTGGCTGATGGTCCCGCAGGGCCTGCGGCTCGACGAGCCCGTCGGCCTCGCGTGGTTCTACCACGGCGCCGGGTCCGACCACGGGGCGCTGCTCGACGGCTTCGGGTACGAGTCCCGCCAGCTCATGGACCGCGGCCTGGTGTGCATCTGCCAGGACGCCGGCGGCAACGGGTACGCCGGGCCCTACGCGATGTCCGCGCAGGCCGCCGGGTGGCGGTACGTGTCGTCCCTGGCGGACGTCGGGGCGAACTTCCTGCGCGCGACGTCCGGTGGTGGCGCGCTCGCCGCCGAGGTGCTCGGGGCGGGCCTGGTCCCGGACGTCGTGGGCCTGTACTTCGTCAACGCCATCTGGGACGTGCGGCGGTCGTACGACCTGGGTGGCCGCGCCGAGATCGGCCCCGCCTACGGGTACTCCACGGCGACCGTCGACCGCACCAACCCCGCCCGGCACCCCGCGTCCGCGTGGGCCGGCGACCGCATCCGCATCGTCCACACCACCGGCCTCGACCTCGTGACACCCCCGCAGGTCCACGCCATCCCGTTCTACGAGCGCGCACGCCAGCGGGGGGCCGACGTGACGATCCGCACCCACGACCTCGGGCACACCACGCCACCGTTCGTCGGCAACGAGGTGCCCATCTACTTCACGCGCTGGTTCCGCGCCTGGCAGGCGGACCGGTCACGTGGCTGAGGGCGCCACCGCCGGCCGTCACGGCTGGGTGGACCTCGCCAAGGGCGTCGCGATCATCATGGTCGTGGCGTACCACGCGCTGCTGTTCCTCGAGACGGCGGACGTGGGTGTCGCACCGCTCGGCCGAGCGCGCCTCGCGCTCGAGCTCTACCCCATGCCCGCGTTCTTCCTGCTCGCCGGGGTCATGCAGCGCCGGCTCGTCACGACGCGCTGGGCGCAGGTGTGGCAGCGGCGCGTGCTGCCGCTGGTGTACCTGCTCGTCGTGTGGTCGCTCGTGCGGTTCGCGTTCTTCACGGCGCTGCCGATGGTGCGGTCCGACGGGCCGCCGCGCTCGGGCCGCGACGCCTCGCGCCTGCTGCTCGTGCTCGTCGCGCCCGACAGCATCTACTGGTTCCTCTGGGCGCTCGCGGCCGTGACCGTCCTGACGTGGCTGCTGCGCCGCCACCCGGTCGCGTCGGTCGTCGGGGCGGTCCTCGTCAGCGGCGCCGTGACGTCGGGGCTGGTCGTCACCGGGGTGTTCGCGTGGGACCGCGCGCTCGCGTTCCTCGCGCCGTACGTCGTCGGCGTGCACGCGGGGCCGTGGGTGGTGCGGGCGGTCGCCGCGATGACGTGGCGCCGCGTGGCGCTCGCCGGCGGCGTCGTGCTGCTCGTCCTCGCCGCCCTCGTCGCCGTGCCGCTCACGCGGCGCGTGCCCGGCGCGGCCCTGCTCGGCCAGGCCGCCGTGCTCGCCGCCGCCCTCGGTGCCGCGCACCTCCTCGGCGAGCGGCGGTGGACGCGTCCGCTGCGGGACCTGGGACGGCGCAGCCTGCCCGTGTACCTCGTGCACCTGTACCCCGTCGCGCTGCTGACCATCGCGGCCCGGCAGGTGCCCGCGCTGCACGGCACGCCCGCGCGCGGGATGCCGCTGGTGGCGCTGGTCACCGTGCTGTCCCTGCTCGCCTCCCTGCTGGTCGCGCAGGTCCTGCCGACCCGCTGGCGCCTGCTGCAGCTGCCCGCGTCCCTGCTGCGCTCCCGCCCCGCCGCACGCCCCCACGTGCCCGCCGACGTTCCCGCCGCGCCTGCCGACGTGCAGGCCGACGTGCCTGCCGACGTGCAGGCCGACGTCCCCGCCGCGCCCGCCGCCGTCCCGGCCGTGCACGTCGACGTGCCCGCCGACGTGCCCGTCGACGCCCCGCGTGCGCCGGCCACCGCGGGAGCGCCCGTACCCGAGCTGCAGACGGAGGACCGATGACACCCGCACCGACCGTCCGCGTCGCGTGGCGAGCCGTCGCCGGGGCGCTGGCCGTCGCCGCCGGCCTCGCCGCGTGCGCCGGGCCGCCGGACCCGGTCCTGGCCGTCGGCGCGTACGAGCACCCCGCGTCGATCGAGCGCGACGTGACCTACGCGGCGCCCGACGACGTGCCGCTCGCCCTGGACGCCTACCTGCCGCGCCGCGGCGAGGGGACCGTGCCCGCGGTCGTGCTCGTGCACGGCGGTGCGTTCGTCGGCGGGTCCAAGGACAGCGCGGGCATGGTGGGTGTCGCGCGGCGCCTGCAGGACCACGGCATCGCCGCGTTCGCCGTCTCCTACCGCCTCGCCCCCGAGCACACGTACCCCGCGCCCGTGGACGACGTCGCCGCAGCCGTCGCGTGGCTGCGCGACCCCGCGCAGCAGACCGCCTACGGCGTGGACCCCGAGCGCGTCGGCGTCCTCGGCACGTCGGCCGGCGCGACCCTCGCCCTCACCCTCGGCACCCGGCCCGCCGCCGAGACCGGGGTCAAGGCCGTCGTCGCGCTGTCCGCCGCGACGCTGCTCACGGCCGACGGCCTGAGCCTGGGCACGACCGCCCCCGAGGAGGTCCGCGCCGCGCTCGCCTACCTCGGCTGCCCCGAGGTCGACGCGTGCCCCGTCGGTGAGCCGGCCTCGCCCGCGCTGACCGTCACGCCCGCGTCGAGCCCGGCGCTGCTGGTCAACGGGACCGTCGAGTCGATCCCGCTGCCGCACGCCGAGCGCATGAGCCAGTCGCTGGCCGCCGCGGGCGTGACCCACGAGCTGGTGACCGTCGAGGGCGACGCGCACGGCGCCCACCTCCTGGACGAGACGGTCTGGCCGCGGGTCCTGGGGTTCCTCGACACCCGCCTCGCCGCACCGGGAGCGGCCGGATGACCGCCCTGTCCGTCGTGATGCCGACGTACGAGGCCGCCGGGTGGGTCGCGGGCACGCTGCGGGCCGTCCTGGCCCAGGACGTCGACGACCTCGAGGTCGTCGTCGTCGACGACGGCTCCCGCGACGCGACCGTGGACGTCTGCCGGGACGTCGCCGCACAGGACCCGCGCGTGCGGGTCGTGGCGCTCGAGCACAACGCCGGCGTCTCGCACGCGCGGCAGGTCGCGGTCGCGCAGGCCCGTGGCGAGCACGTGTGGTTCGTCGACTCCGACGACCACGTGGTGCCCGGTGCCGCCGCACGCCTGCTCGCCGCCGCCCGCGCCGACGACGCCGACGTGGTCCTGGCACGCGCGCGCTTCGTCTACCCGGACGCGACAGCGCGCCCCGTGCCGTCGCCCGCGCCCGGCACCCGCAGCGGGCCCGACGTGCTGCGGGCGCTGCTGCGCGGCGAGGCGTCCGGGCACCTGTGGAACAAGCTGCTGCGCCGCGACCTGCTGCACCCCGAGGACTTCGTCACCGCACGCACGCACTCGGACCTCGCGCTCGCCGCCGCGGCGCTGGGCCGCGCACGCAGCGCCGTGAGCATCGACGCGCACGTGTACGACTACCGCCTGCGCGCGGGGTCGATCATCACGACGCGGCGCAGCCGCAGCGAGTCGCTGCGCGTCGTCGGCGACGCCGTGGCCCGGACCGCCGCCGCGCACGGCATCGGGCCAGGCGACCCCGACTACGACTACTTCCGCTGCCGGTTCATCACGCTGTCGGCCGTCAAGGACCTGGTCACCGCGACCGACGAGCCCGACGTCGCGCGGCTGGCGACGCTGCGCGCCGAGATCGGTCTGCCACAGCTGCGTGCGCTCGCCGCGCGGGGTGACACGCGCCGGCTCGCGCTCGCCCTCACCGCGCGCTGCTCCCTGCCCGCCCACCGGGTGCTGCTCGCGCTGGCCGCCCGATGACCGCCCCGACCGGAAGGACCGCGCCCATGGAGGTCTTCGTCTCGGCCGTCGGCCAGCACGACAACATCGGTGACACCGTGCTGCGCCGTGCGTACCTGGACGTCGTGCGACCCCTGGGACGCCTCCACGTGTTCGTCGGCGACAAGCCGGACGGCTACGTCGCCGGCCTGCGGCTGCAGCCCGGCGACGTCGTCCACCGCGCACCCGCGTCCTGGCGCCGGTGCGTCCGCGACGGCCTGCTCGCCGGGTCCTTCTACGGCTTCGACAGCGGCGAGACCGAGGTGCGCCGCCCGTACGCGCGCCGGTACGCGCGGCTCGCACCCCTCCTCGCCGTCAACCACGCGCGCGGCGGCGCGGCCGTGCAGGTCGGCACGGGCGTGCGCGCGTCGCACCGGTGGCGCGTCCCCATCGCGGCGGTGCTGCGGCTGTGCGACGTCGTCTCCTGGCGCGACGCGTACAGCCGGGACCTCATGGGCGTCGGCGGCGTCGCACCGGACTGGGCCTTCGCGCTCGGGCCGGACGCAGGCACGCTGCTCGCGGGCACGGACCGGCCCCTGCTCGCCGTCTCGGTGCGGCAGGGCACCGGCACCGTGCGCCGCGACCCCCCGGACGCGGCGTGGGCCGGCCGCGTGCGTGCTCTCGCGGACGGCCTGGGGCTGACGCCCGTCGTCGTCACGCAGGTGGGGCGCGACGCACCGCTGGGCGACCGGATCGCCCGCGACCTGGGCGCCGAGCACGTCGGGTGGGACGGCGACGACCACGCCGCGCAGGAGGACCGGCTGCGCGAGGTGTACCGGAGCTGCAGCCACGTCCTCAGCGACCGGCTGCACGTCGCCGTGGTCGCGGCCACCGAGGGCGCCGTGCCCGTCGGCCTCACCACCGCAGGCGCCCCCGGGGACGCACCCGACAAGGTCGAGCGCACGCTCGTCGCCGCCGGCATCACCGGCACGTGCCTGCCGGGCGACCTCACCGACGTCGACGGCGCGGTCGGCATGCTCGCGGCCGCGAGCCGCGACACCGTCGTCGGCGCCGTCCTCGACTCCCGCGCGCGGCTCGACGCGCTCGGGGACCGGATCCACGCCGCCGCCGGGCACGTGCGCGTGCCGCCGGTGCCGGCAGGGGCCGCACCGTGACTGGGGGGAACCACGTGCAGCAACCACACGTCCGTGCCACCGCGACCCGGCGGGTCGCCGCGACCCTGACCGCTCTCGTCGCGCTCGTCGGCGCGCTGCTCGTCCCCGCCGTGCCCGCGGCTGCCGCCGACGACCCGTCCGGGGGCAACACGCCCGCCCGGCACCGGCCCGCGTCCGGCGGCGAGCGCTGGGGCACCGGGACCTACCTCAACGGGTTCAGCTACCTGCGCGGCGTCAACGTGTACAGCCTCGTGTTCGGCGGCGACCGGCCCGCCGGCCAGGTCGGCGAGAGCCAGGCCGGCTGGGACTACCTGGCGAGCCGGGGCGTCAAGGTCGCGCGGCTGCCGGTGTCGTGGGTGCGGCTGCAACCGGTGCCCGCGTCGGGCGACCTGCGGGCCGGGCTCGACGCCCCGGTCTCCCAGGCGTACCTCGACGTCGTCGAGGAGCAGGTGCGGCGGGCCGCCCGCGCGGGCATCCGCACCGTCGTCGGGCTGCACAACGCGTGCAGCTACCCGAACATCACCGCCAAAGGCTCCCTGACGTGCGGCGCGGGTGTCACGCGCGCCGACGTCGCGAAGGTCTGGGGAGCCGTGGCCACGCGGTTCGCCGCCGACGAGCGCGTCATCGCGTTCGACCTGCTCAACGAGACCCGCCTGGACGGCGTGCCCGTCGCGCGCTACAAGCTCTTCACGCAGGCCGCCGCGGACGCCGTGCGCGGCGCGGGTGCCGAGCAGACGCTGTGGGTGCAGCGCATGCTCGGCGAGCGCGGACGGCTCGACATCATGGCACCCGACGGCCCGTGGGTGAGCGACCCGCTCGGCAAGGTCATGTACTCCCAGCACTTCTACCCCTCGCCGATCGGCTCCACGTTCGACCCGCTCGCCGGCAACCACGCCGTCCTCATGGACGTCGACCGGTTCGGCACGTGGTGCCGCAAGTGGAAGGTGCGGTGCGTCGCGGGCGAGGTCGGCTGGCCGTCGGGCGGCCCCGGCGGCGTGCAGTCGGCCGCGTCGGCCCGCGGCTGGAACCTGGTCTTCGAGCAGTTCTACCGGCTCGCCGACCAGTACGGGCTCGACGTCACGTACTTCGCCGCGTCGTCGTCGCAGACCACCGGCACGCTGCTCGCCTACGTCGCGAGCCGCCCCGGCTACCCGTCGCCCAGCGGCCTCGACACGGCCCTGTCCCAGGCGGAGGTCATCGAGCGCCACCCGTCCCGGCGGGCGCCGTGACCCCGGTCGCACCGCCGCTGCCGCGCCGCACGCTGCCGGCGTACGTCGCGGTGCCCGCGGGCGCGCTCGTCGTGGTGGTCGTCACCGCGGCGGCGCTGCTCGCGCCCCTCGCCGTGGCCGGTGCCGTCGCGCTGACGGGCCTCGTCGCGCTGTTCTGGTGGCGCCCGCGCGCGGGCCTGCTCGCGACGGTCGCGTCCGCGCTGCTGGTGACGCAGCTCGGCGCCGCGGGCGGCGCGCTCGACGAGGGCATGATCGTCGTCGGCGCCGCCGTGGTCACGGTGCGCCGCCTGGTGCGCGAGGGCCACGTCGTGCGGTTCCCCGGGCTGCTCTGGTTCACCGCGTTCGGCCTCGCGGGCGTCGCGTCGTCGCTGCTGCACGACGTGCCGACGACCCTGTGGCTGCAGGGCGGGCTGCTGCTGCTCAAGGCCGTGCTCGTCGGCCACACCGCGGCGCAGCTGCACTGGGGCGACCTCGAGCTCGCGCGCATCGTGCGCGCCGGGACCGTCGTCGCCGTCGTCCTCGTCGTCACCGGTGTGCTCAACGTCGCGTTCCCCGGACCGTGGACGGCGCTGGTCGCGCAGTCCACCCCGGAGATGCACGGACCCCTCGCGGCGGTCGTCGGGCCGTTCCGCCTGCCCGCCGCGTACGGGCGCATCGCCGTCATCCTCGCCGCGGCGACCCTCACCTACCAGCTCGTCGTGCGCGCGTCGGCCCGCGGGTACGCCCTCGTCCTCGCGCTGGGCGGGCTCTCGCTGCTGACGTTCCGCGTCAAGTCGTTCGTCGGGCTGGTCCTGGCCACCGCGGGCGTCGTGCTGCGGGCGGGACGGCCCTGGGTCGTGCGGCTCGTGCTGGTCGCGCTGCCCGCCGTGCTGCTCGTCGCCGGGCCCACCGCGTGGCGGTACGTCGTCGACGACGTGCAGCTCTACTACGGCGGCGGCTACTCGGCGCGCGCCCTGCTGACCGCCGGCGGGCTCGCCCTCGCGGCCCGCGACTTCCCGCTCGGGGCGGGCCTGGGCCGCTACGGCAGCGCCACGGCGGCCGAGCACTACAGCCCGGAGTACGTCAGCCTGGGGTTCGAGCACGTCTGGGGCCTGGGCCGGGCCGAGGGCTGGGGCGCGTTCCTGCTGGACACCCAGTGGCCCGCGCTGCTGGGCGAGACGGGGTGGCTCGGGGCCGCGTGCTACGCGGCGGGGACCCTGTGCGCGCTCGCGGTGCTGCTGCGCCGTGTGCGCCCCGAGGAGAGCGCGCTGACCCGCTGGCTGCGGATCAGCGGCGTGTGCTGCCTCGTGCTCGTGCTGCTCGACTCGGTGGGGGCCGCCGCGTTCTCCTCGCCGCCGTCGTACGTCCTCATCCACCTGGCCCCCGGCATCGTCGCGAGCATGCGCGCCGACGTGCGCGCCGGTGCGGGTGCCGACGTCCGCGCGGACGCCGGTCCGCGCACCCCCGCGGAGGTCGGCGCATGAGCGCACCCCGGGCGAGCGACCGCACCGGCGTGCCGCGCCGCGCCGTCCTCGGCGGCCTCGGCGCCGCCGCGGCTGCGCTGCTCACCGCGTGCACGCGCGCCGGCGCACCCGAGCCCACGTCGGCCGTCCCGACGCCCACGCCGACCCCCGGCGAGGCACCCGCCCGCCTCGCCGCGGACCTCGTCGGCGACGGCACCACCGACAACGGACCCGCGCTCCAGCGGCACCTCGACGCGGGCGGGCACGTCGTGCTGCCCGGTCCGGGCGACTACCTCGTCGACACGCCGGTCTTCCTCGACGGTGGCGACCCGCACGCCCGCGTCGTGCTGGACCTCGCGGGCGGCACCCTCGTCGCGGGGGACCACCTGCCCACGAGCGAGGTGTTCCGCCCCGACCCCACGACGCGCTGGCTGCTGTGGCCCAACACGCTGCGCAGCGCGTGGGACGCGGGTGCCGGCACCGTCGACGTCGCCGTCGGCACGCGCGCGACGGGTGACGCGGTCGGCGCGCTGCAGACCCTCGCGGTGCGCGACGGCACGTTCGACGGCCGCGGGACGGCCGCCGGGCTGGTCCTCGCGCACCGCACCGGGACCGAGCTCACCAACATCACGATGGTCGGCGCGCGCGCCCTGGTCACGTGGCACGACTACAGCGACGGCACGCGGCTGACCGGCTGCCACGCCCGGCACGGCGAGGGCGAGCGGCGCGACGGCGCGCTCCTCGAGCAGGTGGCGCCCGGCGACGGGCTGGTCATCAGCGGCTGCAAGGCGGACGCGGGCCTGTTCACCGCTCGCCTGCGCCGCTGCCGCGGTGCCGTCGTCGACGCCAACGTCACCGGCCGCCTCGAGCTCGACCGCTGCAGCGGCGTCCTCGTCCAGGGCGGGCACCAGGAGTGCAGCATCGGCGACCACACCGCCGTCGTCGTGCGGCGCTCGCAGGTGACGTTCCGCCAGACCGCCTTCTACTGCGCACGCGACGGCAGCACGCCCGCGATCCTCGTCGACGACGACCCCGCCGAGCCCGACGCCTCCCAGGTCCGGCTGGACGCGTGCATCGAGGTGCACCTGCACGACGCGCGCGACGCCGACGCCGCCCACGGCCCGCTGCTGCACGTCGCGTCGGCCCACGACCTCACCGAGGTGCGCGCCGAGGACGTCCGCGCCGTGAGCGTCGACACCGCCGACCCCGGCACGTGGGTCGGCACCGCGGGACCCCGGCTGACCGGTGCCGGGCCCGTGGGCGAGGCGGTCCAGGGCGTCGCCCTCGTCGCGCGCGGCTTCACCGTGAGCCGGCGCACCGGCACCTGGGGCGCCGAGGCGACGTCGGCCACGGCCGTGGCGGCGCCCGGCGCACCCCCGGCGCCCACCCTGGCCAAGCCCGCACCGGCCGACGGCCGCGACGGTCGCGGCAGCTTGCGCGCCCGCCGCGAGCACACCTACTGGGCCGCCGTGCGCGACGCCGACGGGCGCGTGTCACCCGCCGCGCGCACCACCGTGCGGACCACCGCGACGGGCGCCGTGCGCCTCACCGTCACCCTGCCCGCCGCTCCCGCCGCGCTGCTCCTGTGGCGCGGCGAGGGCGACCGGCCCGGCCGCCACACCGACCTGCCGTGCGCCGTGCGCCAGGTCCGCCTGCTCGACGCGGGCGAGCACGTCGAGGGCGTCGGCTGGTCCGACGGCGTCGGCCCCGTCGACCCGACCACGCCGCCCACCGGCTGACCTGCGACCCCTCGGGGTCCGAGAGGAGACACCATGCACCTGGACGTCGCGATGCGGACGCTGCGCCGGCACGGCGTGTGGGCCGCCCTGATCGTCCTGCTGGCGCTCGCCACGGGGTGGGCCGTGCTGCGGTTCGTGCCGCCCACCTGGACCGCCGAGACGCGCGTGCTCTACGCGGTCACCGGCCTGACGGGCGTCGACCAGGGGGTGCCGGCGGGTGCGCTGGCCGCGGCGCGGGCCGCGCAGGACGCCGAGCTCGTGGCCTCGCCCGCGGTGCTCCAGCCGGTGATCGACGGCCTGGGCCTGCAGGACGTCACGGCCGAGGAGCTCGCCACGGCCGTGCAGGCCACCGCGACCGGCACGTTCCTCGACGTGGAGGTCGGGCTGGGCGACCCCGCGGTGGCCGCGCGCGTGGCCGAGTCGGTGGTCGCGCAGCTGGCGCTGCGGGCGGCGGACGACCAGCTCGCCCCCACGCCCACCGCCCCCGACGCCCCCGTCGTGACGCTCGACCTCGCGGTGGTGGCGCCGGCCGCGGAGCCCGAGCGCCCGAGCTCGCCCGACCCGCTGCTGACGATGGCGGGTGCGCTGCTCGTCGGCCTCTTCCTGGCCGCCCTGCTCCTGACGTGGCGGGCCCGCACCGACCAGGTGGTCGACGACGAGCACGACCTGGCGGCGGCGACGCCGGCACCTGTGCTCGCGCACGTGCGGGTGCCCGCGCGCCGCACGCTCGCGGACGCGCTCACGCAGCCGCCGGGAGACGTCGCCGGCCTGCGCACGGCGCTGCTGGCGCGGGCGGGCGAGCGCCCCCACGCGTCGGTCGCCCTCGTGGCCTGCGGGACGGCGGCGTCGCTCGAGGTCGCGGCGGCGCTGGCCCGCGCGTACGCGGGCACGGGCCGCGACACCGTGCTCGTCGAGGGCGACCTGGCCGCACCGCGGCTGGCCGCAGGGCTGGGGCTGCAGGGTCCGGGGCTGGCGGACGTCCTGGCCGGGGCGGTGTCCGTGGTCCAGGCGGCGCACGCGACACGCGTGCCGGGCCTGCGGGTGCTCGTGGCGGGCGACGCCGAGGGCGACCGGACGGACCTGGTCGCGTCCCGGCAGTCCGAGAAGGCCTGGGACGACGTGCGCGCGAGCGCCGAGGTCGTCGTCCTCGCCACCGGGCCGGTCGACGTCGCCGCAGCGGTGCTGGCGGCTGCGTGCGACGAGGTCGTGCTGCTGGTCGCTCCCGGCCGGACGCGACGCGACGACGTGCGTGCGGCCGCCCACGCGCTGCAGACCGCGGGGACGTCGGTCGGCGGCGTGGTCTGGGTGTCGGGAGGGGGCCGTGCGTACACCACGTAACAAAACCATGAACTCTGGTCGACATTGGTACTGACTGGTGGCCTCGAATGCCCGGATATGTGAGCATCGTCCCACAGGGGGCAACCGCTCGATGGTGCGTCGGGGCCTTGCCGACACCGTGGGGACCACCGCGGCGTCGGTTCTCACAGACGCACGCCGAGGGGGAGCACGCATGGCTGCCAGCGCCGTTCTACCGTCCACCCACACCGAGCCCACCGGGGGCAAGGCCCTGCTCATCGCCTCGACGGGCGGGCACCTGAACGAGCTGCTCCGGCTCGTCCCGACGTTCGAGCCCGACCCCGAGTCGCTGTGGGTCACGTTCCGCACCCCGCAGAGCGAGACCCTCCTCGAGGGCCGCCGCGTGCACTACCTGCCGTACATCGGCCCGCGCGACCTGCGCGGCACGCTCCGGGCGGTGCCGCAGGTGCGGGACCTGCTGCGACGCGAGCACTTCGACCTCGCCGTCAGCACCGGTGCCGCGATCGCCGTCGGCGCGCTGCCCGTCGCCGTCGCCGCCGGGGTGCCCAGCACGTACATCGAGTCCGTCTGCCGGGTCGTCGGCCCCTCCGTCACCGGACGCATCCTGGCCTGCGTGCCGCGGGTCGCGCTGCGCACGCAGCACGAGAGCTGGGCCGACGAACGCTGGCGGACCCACCCCAGCGTCCTCGACGAGTACCGCTCCGTCGAACGCGACCGACCGCGCACCGGCGGCGGGCTCTTCGTCACCCTCGGGACCATCCAGGGCTACCGCTTCGACTCCGCCGTCGACGCCGTCCTGGCGTCCGGGCTCGCCGACGAGCGCACCGTCTGGCAGCTCGGGGACACCTCCCGCGACGACCTGCCCGGCAGGGTCGTCCACCAGCTCCCGCCCGAGGAGTTCGCCCGGTGCGCCGTCGAGGCGGACGTCGTCGTCGCGCACGGCGGCGTAGGCACCCTGCTCGACCTCCTGGCGCTCGGCGTCTACCCCGTGCAGGCCGTCCGGTGCGCCGCCCGCGGCGAGCACGTCGACGACCACCAGGCGCAGATCGCCGACCTCGTGCGCGACCGCGACCTCGGTGTCCCCGTCGAGGGCCCGCAGGTCACGCGCGAGGTCCTCGAGCACGCCGCGACCCGCCGCGTCGAGCCGCTCCGCACGCCCCCGCTCCCGCAGCAGCACCGGAGGTTCGCATGACGCCCCGCCGCGACGTGTTCGCGGTCGCCCGTGGCCAGTACGAGAACGTCGGCGACGTGCTGCTGCGCCGTCCGCTGCTGCGCTGGGCGCGCGAGAGCGGCAGCCGGCTGCACGTGTACGTCGGCCGCTCCCCCGACGGGTACGACGAGGGCCTCGCGCTGGAGCCGGACGACGTCGTGTACCGGTCGTTCGCGCGCTGGTACGCCGCGCTTGTCCGCTCCGCGTGGGCCGGACGCGCGTCGTCGCTGTTCAAGCCCGGCGAGATCCAGCTGACCCTCGTGGGCACCAAGGAGCACCTCGTCATGCTGCCCGCGGTCGCGCTGGTACGGGCGCGCGGCGGTGCGGTGCTGCGCGTGGGGGCCGGGGCCCGCGGCTTCGCGCCCCTGCCGCGCGCGCTCGTGCGCCCCTCGATCCTGCTGACCACGTTCACGCGCTGGCGCGACGAGGCGACCGCCGCCTACCTCGGCGGCGGGCCCGCGATGCCCGACCTGGGGTACGCCGAGGGCGCCGGCACCGCCGTGCTGCGGGCGGCGCGCGACGGTGCCGACGAGCGCGACGTGCTCGTCGTGTCGCTGCGTGCCGACGCCGAGGTCGCCCCACGCCCGTACCCGACGCCCGCGGTCGTCGAGGCCCTGCGCCGGTACGCCGCGCAGGAGGGGCTCGAGACCTGGGTCGTCACGCAGGTGTCCGTCGACGACGAGCGCTCGCACCGCCTCGCCGCGGACCTCGACGCGCACGTGCTCGGGTGGCCCGAGGCCACCGGGCACGACGTGCACGAGGCGCGGCTGCGCGCGCTGTACCGGCGCGCCCGGGTCGTGCTCAGCGACCGTCTGCACGTCGTCATCGCCGCGTTCACCGAGGGTGCCGCGCCGGTGTCCCTGCAGCTCGACGGCTCGGACAAGGCCGCGCGGCACCTGTCGACCGTCGGCGTGCACGACGTGACGGTCGACGCGAGGGGCCTCGACGCCGACACGGTGCTCGAGCGCGTCCGCACGGCAGCAGGGCGACGGGCCGAGGCGCTCGACGCGCTGCTCGTGGCGCGCGAACGGCTCGAGGACGTCCGCGGCGACGTCGTGCGGCTGCTCGCGGGCCCGGACGCACCCGCGAGCCCGGCGCACGTCGGCGACGCCACGAGCCGCCCGGCGCAGGTGCGGGTTGGCTAGGCGCGCCGTCGTCCACCACGTCGGGCGCAGCGGGGACGTCCCCGGCGGCATGACGCAGGTGGTCAACGCGTACCTGGCCTGGCCGTTCGAGCGGTGCGACGTCGAGGTCATCGAGTCCCGCGGCGACCCGGGCGACCACGTCGCCGCCGCCCGCGGCCTCGTCCGCGCGCTGCGGGCCGTGCGGCGCCTGACGACGGCGCCCGGCCCGCGGGTCCTCGTCGTCCACCTGTCGGAGCGCGGCAGCTTCCTGCGCGAGGGCGTCGTCCTGCGGTACGCGCACCGCCTCGGGCTGCCCGTCGTGGCGCACCTGCACGGCGCCGACTTCGTCGCGTTCGCCGCCGCGCACCCGCGCCTGGTCGGGGACGTCCTGGGCGCGGCCGACCACGTCATCGCGCTCTCGCACGAGACCGCGCAGGTCGTCCGACGGTTCGTCGACGCCTCCCGCGTGTCCCTCGTGCCCAACGCCGTCCCGCCCGGCACCCCCGTGCCCAAGCGGCGCACCGTCGTCTTCGGCGGCGTCGTCGGGCACCGCAAGGGCGTCGACGTCCTGCAGGCGGCGTGGCGGCGCGCCGGGCCGCCCGCCGGCTGGCAGCTGCTCGTCGCCGGTCCCGTGCCCGACCCGTCGGTGGTCGACCCCACGACCCCGCAGGCCCGGTTCGTCGGTGCGCTCGACCACGCGGACCTCATGGCGCTGCTCGACGCGGCCGCCGTCGCCGTCCTGCCGTCGCGCGACGAGGCGCTACCGATGTTCGTGCTCGAGGCGATGGCCCGCGACGCGTGCGTCGTCGCCACCGACGTCGGCGGCATGGCTGCCGTGCTCGACGACGGCTGCGGCGTCGTCGTGCCGCCCGCCGACGTCGACGCCCTCGCGGCCGCGCTGCGCCACGTGACCACCGACGACGACGTGCGCGAGTCGATCGTCGCGCGCGCACGCCGACGCTTCACCGCGACGTACGCCGCACCCGCGGTGTACCCGCGCGTCGAGGACCTCTGGCTGTCGACCCGTGAGGGCGCGACCGCCTGAGACCAGCACACCGTGCCGGCACGACGCCGGCCCGACCGGACGGGGACACGATGGTCGTGGAGCACGAGACGGCCGCGCAGGCACGGGCTGCCGCGCGACGACGGTCCGAGCGGTCCGGGCGGGCCGTGCACCCCGCCGCGCCACCGCCGCCGGCCCCGGCACCCGCACCGCCCCAGCCGCACGCGCTGCGCTGGGACCCGTCGCGGACGCACACCCGCGGTCCCCGGCGCCCGGCGTGGGTCGTGCGGTTCCACGCGCTGCTGCTCGTCAGCGACGTCGCGGTGCTCGTCGTCGCGACCGCCGCAGCCGCGTGGACGTGGGGGCGCCACGACCCGGCCGTCAGGTTCTTCGGCGCGCAGGTGCCCATGGTCTCGTGGCTCGCCGCGGTCGTCGCGGTGTGGCTCGTGGCCCTGGCGGCGGTGCGGTCACGGTCCGAGCTCATCCTCGCCGTCGGCGTGACCGAGCTGCAGCGCGTGCTCAACGCGTCGGTCTTCGCGCTCAGCGCGGTGATGAGCACGGCGTTCCTCGGCGAGGCCGACATCGCCCGTGACACGCTCGCCGGCGCGTTCGGCTTCGGCCTGCTGGGGCTCATGGTGACGCGCCTGGCGTGGCGGCACCGCCTCATCGCGTGGCGCTCCGCCGGGCGCTGCAAGCGCAACGCCCTGCTCGTCGGGCCGCGGCGCGACGTCGAGCGCCTCCTGCCCGACCTACGCCGCAACCACCGCGCGGGCTTCCGGGTCGTCGGCATCGCGCTCACCGACGCCGACCCCGCGCCCGACGCCCGCATCGACGACGTCGAGACGTTCGGCCTCGAGGAGCTGGTCGACCGCGCGCACCACCCGCGCGTCACCACCGTCGTGCTCGCGGGCGACCTGCCGGGCGGGCGTGCGGCCATCCGCCGGCTCGGCTGGTCCCTCGAGGGGGCCGCGACCGAGCTCATCCTGCCGAGCCGCCTCACGTACGTCGCCGGCCCGCGCATCCACCTGCGTCCGGTCGAGGGCATGCCGCTCGTGCACCTGTCGCTGCCCACGTACACGGGCGTCGCGTACGTCGCCAAGCGGGTCATGGACGTCGTGGTGGCGTCGACCGCGCTCGTCGTGCTGGGCCCCGTGCTGCTGGCCGTGGCGGTCGCCATCAAGCTCGACGACGGCGGGCCCGTGCTGTTCCGCCAGCAGCGCGTCGGCAACCACGAGCAGCTCTTCACGATGTACAAGTTCCGCACGATGGTGGTCGACGCCGAGGCGCGGCTGGCCGCGCTGCAGGAGCGCAACCAGGGCGCGGGCGTGCTGTTCAAGATGACGGACGACCCGCGCGTCACGCGCGTGGGACGGGTCCTGCGGGCCTGGTCCCTCGACGAGCTGCCCCAGTTCCTCAACGCGCTGGTGGGGACGATGTCCGTCGTAGGACCGCGACCGCCGCTGCCGCGCGAGGTCGCGCTCTACGACGGCGACGTGCACCGGCGCCTGCTCTCCAAGCCGGGCATCACGGGGCTGTGGCAGGTGAGCGGCCGGTCGGACCTGTCGTGGGAGGAGAGCGTGCAGCTCGACCTGTCCTACGTCGAGAACTGGTCGCTGTCCGGCGACCTCATGATCATCCTGCGGACCTTCCGGTGCGTGCTGGCACGCGCCGGCGCGTACTGAGGGGGCGTCAGCCCGCGTCCTGCGCGAGCCGGTCCAGCGCGAGGGCCGCGAGGACCGCGGCGCTCGGGGCGAGTGCCGCGTCGGCGAAGCGGGCCCGCGGCGAGTGGTTGTACGGCGCGTCCGCCGGGTCCAGCCCCGTGGCCGTCGCGCCGACGAACACGAACGCACCGGGCACCTGCTGCAGCACGTAGGAGAAGTCCTCGGCACCGGGCACGGGCACGTCCGCCTCGACCCACCCCGCGTCGCCGTACAGGCCCTGCGTCAGGCGGCGGGCGCGCGCGACCTCGCCCGCGTCGTTCTCCGTGACCGGGTAGCCGCGCGTGTACTCGACGGTCGCGGACAGCCCGTGCGCCGCGGCGACGTGCTCGCACAGGCGCGCGATCCGCTCGGGCACCGCCGCGTGCGTGGCCGGGCTGAACGTGCGGATCGTCGCCTCGAGGTAGGCCGTGTCCGGGATGATGTTGTCCTTGGTCCCGGCCTCGACGCGGCCGACCGTGACGACCACCGGGTCGAACACGTCGAACTGCCGCGTGACCATCGCCTGCAGCGCGAGCACCATCTCGGCCGCCACCGGCACGGGGTCCGCCGCGAGGTACGGCTTGGACCCGTGCCCGCCGCGCCCCTCGACCGTGACGCGCACGGTGTCCGACGCCGCCATGAAGGTCCCCGCGCGGGACGCGACGACGCCCGCCGGCAGCGTCGAGGACATGACGTGCACGCCGTACGCGGCGACGACCGGCGTGCCGGCCGCCTCCAGCACGCCCTCCTCGATCATGAGCCGCGCGCCGTGGTACCCCTCCTCGCCCGGCTGGAACATCAGGACGACGGGCCCGGCGATCTGCTCCCGGCGCGTCGCGAGCAGCCGCGCGGCCCCCACGAGGCCCGCGACGTGCAGGTCGTGCCCGCACGCGTGCATGACGCCCTCGTGCTCGGACGTGAAGGGCTCGTCGGTCCGCTCGGTCACCGGCAGGGCGTCCATGTCGCCGCGCAGCAGCACCGCCGGCCCGGGCCGGGCACCGCGCAGCACCGCCGTGACGGACGACAGCGCGCGCCCCGTCGACACCTCGAGGCCGAGGTCCGCGAGCGCGTCGAGCACGAGCTGCTGCGTCCTCGGCAGGTCCAGGCCGCGCTCCGGGACCCGGTGCAGCGCGTGGCGCAGCGCCGCCGTGCGCGGCAGGTCCGCGAGCGCGTCGTCGCGCAGGGACGCCAGCACGTCGTCGGCCAGCCCGCTGGCCCGGTCCCGGGTCGTGCCCTCGTCGTGCAGCATGCGGCCACCCTGCCACAGCGCACGGGTGGTCGAGCACGTGCTCCACACGGGTGACGTCAACGATCGGCAGTCCCTCGTCCGCCGACCACGAGGTCCCACGTCGCCACCCGACCGGTCCCTACCCTGGGCCGGTGCCCCCGAGTCCCGACGCCGATGGCCGCGGACCCGCGCCCGTTCCCGTGCCCGCGCCCGTGCCCGCGCCCGCGCCCGTCACGATCGCCCCGGGCTGGGACAGCGCCTGGGCGTCGACGCCTCCCCGTGGCGCCGCGCCGGCCGCGGCACCACCACCCCCACCGGCGCCCGGCGACCCCGGCCGGCCGCGCGGTCGCCGCCCCCGTCGGGGCGTGCGGACGCGGCCGGTGACGGTGGCCGCCGCAGTGGCTGCGCTCGTCGTGTCCGCCGCTGTGGCCGCGGTGTCGCTCGTGGGCGGCGACCGGGCCGACGGTGCCACGGGCGCCGACGCGACGTCGTCGGCGACCGCGAGCGCGACCGCGAGCGCACCGGGCACGGCGTCCCTGGACCGCGAGATCGGCCGCCTGCGGGTCGACCTCGCGGTGGCGCGCGCGACCTGGTCCGGTGCGGCGCAGGGCGACGCGTCCGCCCGCGAGGACCTCGAGGCGGCCGTCGACGCCGCCCAGGCGTGGCTCGACGGCTACGTCGCACCGTCGACGGCGCAGGACGCGGGCCGCCTGCACCGCGAGGCCTCGGCCCACCGTGAGGTGCTCGCGACGCTGCTCGCCCGGGTGGGACAGGTCGGGGCCACGCCGACGTCCGGCAGCACGCCCGACGCGACGCCGCCCGGTGCGGCACCCGGGACGCCCGCGCCGCGGGCCACGGCGACGCGGGCACCGGCACGCCCGGCCGGCGCCCCACCACGCACCACGTCCGCGCCGGTCGCCGACCCGACGCCCGCCGCACCGTCCCCCGCACCCTCGACGGCCGACCCCGCACCGGCGTCGCCGTCCCCCGCACCGGCGTCACCGTCCCCCGCGCCGGAGCCCCTGCCGCCGGCCGATCCGACCGCACCGTCGGGCGACGCCGGCCCGCCCGCGACCCCCTGACGTCCGTGCCCCTCGCGGGGTGCATGTCCCGGCGCGCGGGACCACAGGTGCGACGCCCACGTATCGTGGAGCGGATGGCCACGTTCACCGGGTACCTGCGCGCACGCAGCGACGACGAGCTCGTCGCGCTGCTCGTGCGCCGCCCCGACCTGGCCACGCCGCACCCCGCGACGATGGCGTCCCTCGCCGCGCGCGCCACCAGCCGCTCGAGCCTCGACCGCGCGCTGACCTGGGTGGACGCGCTCGTGCTGCAGGTGCTCGAGGCGGTCGTCGTGCTCACCCCGCGCACGGGCGCCCCCTCCCGGCAGGACGTGCTCACCGCCGTCGGGGCGGGCCCGGACGACGCGTCCGCCGTGACGCGCGCCCTCGACGACGCCGTCGCGCTCCTGCTGCTGTGGCCCGACGACGACGGGGCGCTGCACCCGGCGCCGGGGCTGGTCGACGCGCTGGGCGGGTCCGTCGCAGGCCTCGCCCCGGGGACCGAGGACGTCGACGGCCCGGGCGGGCCTACGGGACCGGCCACGGGTGACGACGGGCCGCTCGCGGTGCTCGCCGACGCACCCCCGGCGGCGGGCCCGGTGCTCGACGCCCTCACGTGGGGCCCGCCCGTGGGGCTCGTGCCGCCTCCCGGCACCACCGCCGCCGACGCCGTGACGTGGCTGCTCGCGCACGGCCTGCTGGTCCGCGGCGACGGCCGGCACGTGCTGCTGCCGCGGGACGTGGCGCTCGCGCTGCGGGGCGGGCGCACCCACCGCGCGCCGGCCCTCGCGCCGACGTCGGCCGACGCGCCCGTGCGGGACCCGCAGACCGTCGCCGCGGAGTCGGCCCGCGCGGCCGAGCACACCGTGCGCCTGGTCCGTCAGCTGCTGACCCGCTGGGAGCAGTCGCCGCCGCACGTCCTGCGGGGCGGCGGCCTGGGGGCGCGGGACCTGCGCCGCACCGCGCAGGGGCTCGACGTGGACGACGCGCACGCCGCGTGGCTCGTCGAGACCGCCGCGGCGGCCGGGCTGCTGGCCGACGACGGCGAGGAGACCCCGTCGTTCGTGCCGACCCTCGAGGCCGACGCGTGGTCCGCGCAGGACGTCGCGCCGCGGTGGGGTGCGCTCGCGCGCGCGTGGCTCGCGTCAGCCCGCACGCCGTGGCTCGTCGGGGCGCGCGACGAGCGCGGTGCGCTGCGTGCCGCGCTGGACCCCGAGCTGAGCCGGCCTTGGGTGCCGCGGCTGCGGCGCGCGGTCCTCGACGTGCTGGCGGCCGCACCCGTCGGCGCCGGCCTGTCCGCCGCGGACGTCCACGCGGCGCTGCAGTGGCGCTCACCGCGGTCGGTGCCGCCGCTGTCCGCGGTCGAGGCGGTGCTCACCGACGCGACGCGCCTGGGCGTGCTCGGCGCCGGTGCGCTGGCGGCCGCGGGCCGCGCGCTGCTCGCGGGCGACGACGCGGTCGAGGCGCTCGCCGCGGACCTGCCCGCGCCCGTCGAGGAGATCCTGCTGCAGGGCGACCTCACCGGCGTCGTGCCCGGACGCCCGGGGGCGGACCTCGAGGACCTGCTGGACCTGGCCGCGGTCGTCGAGTCCCGCGGTGGCGCGGTGACGGTGCGGTTCACCGCCGACTCCGTGCTGCGCGCGCTGGACGCGGGCACCACGGCGGACGACCTGCTCTCGCGGCTGTCCGCCGCCGCACGGGGACGCGTCCCGCAGCCGCTGGAGTACCTGGTGCGGGACGTCGCGCGGCGGCACGGCCGGCTGCGGGCCGGTGCGGCGTCGTCGTACGTCCGCGCCGACGACCCCGCGCTGCTGGCCGGGCTCGCCGACGACCCCCACCTCGCGTCGCTGCGGCTGCGGCTCCTGGCCCCGACCGTGCTCGTCGCCGACGCCTCGCCGAGCGAGCTGCTCGCCGCGCTGCGCGCGCGCGGCCTGGCGCCCGTCGCGGAGGACGCGCAGGGCTCGGTCGTGCACGCCGTCGCACCCGAGCGGCGCGTCCGTGCACGTGCCGCCCGCACGTCCCCGGTGCGCGAGCGTCCGCTGCCCGAGCGCGCCGCGTCCGTCGTCGCGACGCTGCGCCGGGGCGACGTCGGCGAGCCCGCGTCGCGCACCCCCGACGCGCGGCACGCCACCGACGCCCCCGGCTCGTACCTGACGCGCTCGGTCGACGTCGCGCACGCCACGGCCGCGAGCCGCCGGGCACGCGCGCCGCGCACCGCCGAGGCGGCGGGACCCGGCCGGGCGCGCGCGGCCGGCGGAACATCCGAGCCCGCCGACCTGTTGGTGGTCCTGCGGGAGGCGGCGCAGGCGCGCACGTCCGTGTGGGTCGAGATGGTCGGCCCCGACGGCCGGTCGCAGCGTCGCCTCGTGCGGCCGCTGAGGGTGGAGGGCGGCCGGCTGCGCGCGCTGGACCCGCAGCGCGAGGCCGAGCTCACCGTCGCCGTCCACCGCATCGCGGGCGTCGAGCCTGCCGACACACCTGCCTCATGAGACCGGGACCGCCGGGCGCGCGCGCGTCCGGACCGTCGGTCCCGCGAGTACGACGCAACCAGGGAGAACCGAGTGCCCGACGGCCCGCTGATCGTCCAGTCCGACAAGACCCTCCTGCTGGAGGTCGACCACGACCAGGCCGACGCGTGCCGCCGCGCCATCGCCCCCTTCGCCGAGCTGGAGCGCGCGCCGGAGCACGTCCACACCTACCGGCTGACGCCGCTGGGGCTGTGGAACGCGCGCGCCGCCGGGCACGACGCCGAGCAGGTCGTCGACACCCTCCTGGAGTTCAGCCGCTACCCCGTGCCGCACGCGCTGCTCGTCGACGTCGCGGAGACGATGTCCCGCTACGGGCGGCTGCAGCTGGTCCAGGACCCGGTGCACGGGCTCGTGCTGCACGCGCTCGACGCGGCCGTCCTCGCCGAGGTCATGAAGTCGCGGCGCACCGCGGGGCTGCTGGGCGAGCGGATCGACAGCACCGACGTGATCGTGCACCCGTCCGAACGGGGCAACATCAAGCAGGTGCTGGTCAAGCTCGGCTGGCCGGCGGAGGACCTCGCCGGGTACGTCAACGGCGAGGCCCACGAGATCGGGCTGCTGGAGGACGGCTGGTCGCTGCGGCCGTACCAGAAGCAGGCCGTCGACGGGTTCTTCCACGGCGGGTCGGGTGTCGTGGTGCTGCCCTGCGGGGCCGGCAAGACGCTCGTCGGCGCGGGTGCGATGGCGCGCTCGTCGACCACCACTCTGATCCTGGTGACCAACACCGTCTCCGCGCGGCAGTGGCGCGACGAGCTCGTCAAGCGCACGACGCTGACCGAGGACGAGATCGGCGAGTACTCCGGCACCCGCAAGGAGGTCCGGCCCGTCACGATCGCGACGTACCAGGTGCTGACGACCAAGCGGAAGGGCGTCTACACGCACCTCGAGCTGCTGGACGCCCGCGACTGGGGCCTCATCGTCTACGACGAGGTCCACCTGCTGCCGGCGCCGATCTTCCGCATGACCGCGAACCTGCAGGCGCGCCGCCGCCTGGGGCTGACGGCGACGCTCGTGCGCGAGGACGGCCGCGAGGACGAGGTGTTCTCCCTCATCGGCCCCAAGCGGTTCGACGCGCCGTGGAAGGACATCGAGTCCCAGGGGTACATCGCCCCCGCCGAGTGCGTCGAGGTGCGCCTGACGCTGCCGGACCACGAGCGCATGACGTACGCGACCGCCGAGCCCGAGGACCGGTACCGGCTCGCGGCGACCGCCGCGGGCAAGAACCGGGTCGTCGACTCGCTGGTGTCGAAGCACGCCGGTGAGCAGACGCTCGTCATCGGCCAGTACCTCGACCAGCTGCACGACCTGGCCGAGCACCTGGGAGCCGACCTCATCACCGGGGAGACGACCGTCCGCGAGCGCCAGCGCCTGTTCGAGGCCTTCCGCACGGGCGAGATCACGACGCTGGTGGTGTCCAAGGTCGCGAACTTCTCGATCGACCTGCCCGAGGCGTCGGTCGCCATCCAGGTCTCCGGGTCGTTCGGCTCGCGCCAGGAGGAGGCCCAGCGCCTCGGCCGGATCATGCGCCCCAAGGCCGACGGCAAGACGGCGCACTTCTACACCGTCGTCGCGCGCGACACCGTCGACCAGGACTTCGCCGCCCACCGCCAGCGCTTCCTGGCGGAGCAGGGCTACGCCTACACGATCGTCGACGCCGAGGACCTGGGCGTCGCCCGCTGAACCCCACGCCCGCTGAGCTCACGCCCCGCTGAACCCACCGCGGACGTGGTCGCACGTGTGACCACTCCATGCTCGGCACGACGCAGATGTGCCCACTTCGCCGGTGCGGGCGCCGTACCGCACCCGGGGTCGGCGCACGCGGGCGCGGACCTGCGAGAAACTAGGGATCGATGACCTCTCTGCTGCTGGACCCTGACCTCCTGTCGACAGCTCTGCCCGCCGGGTGGCACGCCGCCCTGCCAGGACCGGACGACGTGGCCGAACTGCACGCGTTGCGCGCACGGCACGAGGTCGCCGCGCGGGGTGCGGAGTCGGCGGGGCTCGACGCGACCCGCGCCGAGCTCACGGGGGACGCAGCCGCCAGCCGCGCGCACATGGTGGTGCGGGACGCCTCCGGTGCCGCGCGCGGGTGGGCGACCGCGCAGGACCGTGCCGCGGGTCGCGTGCTCGTGGCCGTCGTCGTCGACCCCGAGCTCGACGACGCGACGGGTGACGAGGTCGCGGCGGTGCTCTTCGCGTGGGCCGAGGGCGCCGGTGTGGCGCAGGCGCGCGCCCGGGGGCTGACCCGCACGCAGCTCGACAGCGGCGCCTTCGAGCCCGACGCGCGCCACCAGCGCCGGCTCGCCGCCGCGGGCTACGAGCACGTCCGGACGTGGTGGCAGATGCGCCGCCCGGTGGTCGACTCCGACCACGGCCTGCGCCCCACCGGCCCGGGCGTGGTGGTCCGCCGGCTGGACCGCGAGGAGGGCGCGATGCCCGGGACGCGCGACCTGGCAGCGGCGCACGACGTCCTCGAGCAGGCGTTCGGCGACCACTTCAACTACCACGAGGAGACGTTCGACGAGTTCCTCGCCCGGCTGCGGTCGGACCCGGGTCACCGGTGGGACCACTGGTGGCTCGCCGAGCTCGTCGACGGTGACGAGCCGCAGGCGGTCGGGGTGCTCATCGCGAGCGCGTCGACCGACGCCGGTGGCCGCGCGGTGGGCAGCTACGTCGAGTACCTCGGCGTCCGGCGGGAGGCCCGCGGTCGCGGCGTCGCGCGCTCGCTCCTCGACGCGGTCGTCACGGACGCCGCCGAGCGCGGCCGGGCGTACGTCGGGCTCGAGGTCGACGCGGACTCCCCCACGGGTGCGGCGGACCTGTACCTGTCCTCCGGCTACACGACGTCGTACGTCACGCAGTCCTGGCACCGGTACGTCGACGTCCGCTGAGTCGCACGGCCGGCGAGGTCGGCCTCCTGCGCGACCTGTACCGCGCCGGCTTCCGGGTGCGCTGACCGGGCCTGCGGGCTGCGACACGCGGGACCCCGCCGGAACCTCCCGCACCGGTGTCGCGTTGCCCTGGGTGACACCCTGAGAAAGGATCGACACGTGCCCCTGGCCCGTCGCGCCCTCCGCCCGCTCTGCGCCCTCGCCGCCGGCGCGGTGATCGTCGTCGCCGGAGCAGGAGGCGCCGCCGCGCAGGCGCCGTTCGACCTCGGGGGCGAGACCGTCGTCGACCGCGCCGGTGTGCTCCAGGACCCGGCGGCCGTGCAGCAGGCCGTGGACCGCGTCGGGCAGGAGACCCCGTACCGGCTGACCGTGGTCTACGTCGACACGTTCGACGGCCTCGGCGCGGAGACGTGGGTGCAGCGCACCGCCGAGGAGTCGGGGCTCGGGCAGTCGGACGCCGTGCTCGCCGTCGCCGTCGAGGACGCGCAGTACACGCTGGCCCCCACCTCGCTCGGCTCGATCACGCCCGCGCAGCTCGACCGGGTCGCGGACGACGTCCGGACCGAGCTGTCGGACGGCGACTGGGACGGCGCCGCGGTCGCGGCCGCCGACGGGATCGTCGAGGCGGCGGGCGGGCGCGCCTCCGGCGCCACGTCAGGCGGCGGGATCTCCGGCGGCGCGCTGACCGCGCTGCTGCTCGTCGGTGCCGCCGTCATCGGCGCGGTGCTGCTGTTCACGTTCCTGCGCCGCCGCACCCAGCGGCCCGCGGGCGTGCTGCGCGACACCGCGGGGGCGACGCGCGTCGCGGGCGCGGCGGACGAGTTCGCGGCCCTGCCGACCGCAGAGCTGGACCACCGCTCGGCGTCTGCGCTCGTCGCGCTCGACGACGCGCTGCGCTCGTCCGAGGAGGAGCTGGGGTTCGCGCAGGCGCAGTTCGGCACCGAGCCCACGCGCGAGTTCGAGACGGTCCTCGCGCAGGGCAAGCAGACGCTCACCGAGGCCTTCCGGCTGCGCCAGACGCTCGACGACGACGTCCCCGACACCGAGGAGCAGGTGCGCGCCACGTCCGCGCAGATCCTGCGGCTGTGCGGGCAGGTCGAGGACGCCCTCGACCAGCAGAAGGACGCGTTCGACCGGCTGCGCGCCATCGAGGCCCGCGTCGACGACGCCATCGAGGCCCACCAGCGCGAGGCGCAGCGGCTGCGCACGCGCGTCGAGCCCGCCCGGGCCGCCGTCACCGCGCTCGCGGCGAGGTACTCCCCCGACACGCTGGGCTCCGTCGCCGGCAACCCGGACCAGGCCGCCCGGCTGCTCGACGACGTCGACGCCGCGCTCACCCAGGCCCGCGCCCGGTCCGCCCAGGGCGACAAGGGCGGTGCCGTCGGGTTCGCCCGCGCCGCGGAGGAGGCGCTGGCGCAGGCCACGACGATGCTCGACGCGGTCGCGTCCGCGGACAGCGAGCTCGCGGCCGCGGGCGCCCGCCTCGAGGCCGGCATCGCGTCGATCACCGCGGACCTGGCCGACGCGGCCCGTCTGGCGCCGGGTGACCCGCAGGTCGCCCCGCACGCGCAGGAGGCCCGCGCGGCCGTCGAGACCGCGCAGGCCGCACGCAGCGGCACGGGCGACCCGCTCGCCGCGCTGCGCCGGCTCACGACCGCCGAGGCCGCGCTCGACGCCGCGCTCGCACCCCGACGCGACGCCGAGGAGCGCGGTCGGCGCGCGCTGGCGCTGCTCGACGACACCCTCGGACGGCTCGACTCCGCCGTGCGCGCGACCACCGACTACATCAGCACCCGCCGCGGCGCCGTCGGGCCGCAGGCCCGCACCCGGCTCGCGGAGGCCGACCGGCTGCGGCTGCGCGCGCTCGACCAGCGCACCACCGACCCCGAGGCGGCCCTGGCCACCGCGCAGCGCGGTGAGCAGCTCGTCGCCGAGGCGCAGCGGCTCGCCCGCACCGACGTCGAGCACGCCCAGCGGTACGACGACGACGACCACCACCGCGGCCAGGGCGGCGGCACCGACGTGGGCGGCATGATCCTCGGCGGCATCCTCATCGACTCGATCCTGCGCGGCGGCGGCCGCGGCGGCGGCGGGTGGGGCGGTGGTGGCGGCAGCTGGGGAGGCGGCGGGTTCGGCGGCGGCGGGCGCGGCGGCGGCTTCGGGGGCGGGTTCGGCGGCGGCGGCGGGTTCGGCGGCGGCGGGCGCGGCGGCGGGTTCTGACGACCACACACGCCCGCCGACGACGGCGGGCGCGGCACGTGACACCGGGCGGACGGTCCGGGTCGGCACCACAGGAGGGCACGACACGATGACCGAGAAGCAGTCGATCTTCGGACGGATCGCGCAGCTGACGCGCGCGAACATCAACGCGCTCATCGACCAGGCCGAGGACCCCCAGAAGATGCTCGACCAGCTCGTGCGGGACTTCACGGGCTCCATCGCGGACGCCGAGAAGGCCATCGCGCAGTCCATCGGCAACCTGCGCCTCGCGGAGCAGGACTACAACGAGGACGTCGCCGCGGCCCGCGACTGGGGCCAGAAGGCCGTGGCGGCGTCGTCGCGCGCCGACCAGTTCCGCGCCGCCGGGGACGCGGCCAACGCCGACAAGTTCGACAACCTCGCCAAGATCGCGATCGGCAAGCAGCTCGCCGCCGAGCAGGAGGTCCGCGACGCGGAGCCCGTCATCGCCTCGCAGCGCGACACGGTCGACAAGCTCAAGTCCGGCCTCGCGGTCATGAAGGACCGCCTCGCGCAGCTCAAGTCGCGCCGCGACACCCTCGTCGCCCGCCAGAAGTCCGCGCAGGCGCAGCGGCAGGTGCAGGAGGCGATCGGCTCGATCAACGTGCTCGACCCGACGAGCGAGATCGCGCGCTTCGAGGAGAAGGTCCGCCGCGAGGAGGCCTACGCGGCGGGCCAGGCCGAGCTGGCGGCGTCGTCGCTCGACGCGCAGTTCGCCGAGCTCGAGTCGGCCGGCACCGAGATCGAGATCGAGGCCCGCCTCGCCGCGCTCAAGCAGGGCGCCAACCCGCGCGAGATCGAGGCGACGACGGTCACGCCCGAGATCGGCACCGGCACCTCGGACGCCTGACGGACGACGACGGCCCCGGTCCCCGCACGTCGCGGGACCGGGGCCGTCGTCGGCGTGGTTCTCAGACGCTCACGCGGTGGGCCGCGGCGCGCTCGTGCACCAGGCCGGCGAACGCGTCGGCGACGGCGCGTCCGGACGTCGCGAGCTCGTCGGCGCGCGCGGTCATCTGCGCGACGACCGCCTCGGTGTCCACGGCGTCGTTCCCCTCCGCCCAGGTGCGGATCGTCGCGGCCCCGGCCTCGGGGTGGAACTGCACGCCCCAGGCGCTGCCGATGCGGAACGCCTGGAAGGGGTACATCGCGGTCGAGGCGAGCCAGACCGCGCCGCGCGGGAGGTCGACGACGGCGTCGCCGTGCATGCTCGGCTGGGGGCTGGTCCGCGCCGCCCCGGCGTGCCGGACGAGCGGGCCGACGAGCGGGTCGGCCGCGGCCTCGGGGCGCCAGCGCACGTCGACGACGCCCGCCTCGCACCCCGGGGGCGCCGCGAGCTCGACGCGTCCGCCGCGCGCGACCGCGAGGAGCTGGGCACCCAGGCAGATGGCGAGGGCCGGGACGTCGGTCGCGCTCACGACGGCCAGCAGGTCGCGCAGCGGCCGGAGCCACGGTGCGGCGGCGTCGTCGTGCGCGGACATCGGGCCGCCCAGGACGACGAGCCCGTCACCCACCTCGGTCGGGCCGGGCAGGGCGTCACCGAGGTCGGCGCGCACGAGGTGCACGTCGATCCCCGTCCACCACTCGGCGAAGCGGTCCAGGCCGCAGTCGGGGGAGCTCTGCACGACGGTGACGCGGGGCCTCGCCCCGGCGTCCGCAGCGTCGAGCGCGTGGTCGCTGAAGGGAACGGTCACGATTCAACGGTAGCGGCGTCAGGCCGCTGCGCCGCATGTCCAGGTCACGTGTCCACAACGATCTGCGTCCTGCCGGATCCGCCCGCCTGCCGCCCGCGCGACGCGTCCAGAAGGCCCCCAGGTGGCACCGCGACCACCTGCCCCGCACCCAGGCGGCTCCCAGGATCCGGCGCGAGAATGGGAGCATGACCAGCACGCCCGAGGCCCGCCTGCTCGTCGTGGACGACGAGCCGAACATCCGTGAGCTGCTCGCGACGTCGCTGCGCTTCGCGGGGTTCGAGGTGCACGCGGCCGCTGACGGGATGTCCGCGCTGCGACTCGCGCGCGACATCGAGCCGGACCTGGTGGTGCTCGACGTCATGCTGCCCGACATGGACGGGTTCACCGTCACCCGCCGGCTGCGCGAGAAGGGCGAGCACGTCCCCGTGCTGTTCCTCACCGCGCGCGACGACACGGCCGACAAGGTGCAGGGCCTGACCGTCGGCGGGGACGACTACGTGACCAAGCCCTTCAGCCTCGAGGAGGTCGTCGCGCGGATCCGGGCGATCCTGCGGCGCACGGCCCCGGACGACGGCATCGGCTCGTCGGTGCTGCGCTACGCCGACCTCGAGCTCGACGACGACACCCACGAGGTGCGCCGCGCGGGGCAGGCGGTCGACCTGTCCCCCACCGAGTTCAAGCTGCTGCGGTACCTCATGCTCAACCCGCAGCGCGTGCTGTCCAAGACGCAGATCCTCGACCACGTGTGGCAGTACGAGTGGGGCGGCGACGCCAACATCGTCGAGTCCTACATCTCCTACCTGCGCCGCAAGATCGACCACCTCACCGACGCCGAGGGCAACCGGCTGCCCCCGCTCATCCACACCCGGCGAGGCGTCGGGTACCTGCTGCGCGAGTCCGCGTGACCGGACGCGCGGGCACGCTGCGCGGCGCTCGGCCCGTCGCGGCGGCGCGCAGGGTGTGGCGCGGCATGTCGTTGCACTGGCGGCTGGTGACGATCACCGCCGTCCTGCTCGGGACCGGTCTGGTCGTCGCCGGGGTCACCGCCACGACGCTGCTCGAGCGGAACCTGCTCGCACCGGTCGACGAGAAGCTGGCCACCGAGGCGCAGTCCGTCGCCGGGGAGGCGCTCGGGTACCTCACCAGCCAGCGCGGTCACATCGGCCCGACGGACTACTACGTGCGGGTGCAGACCCGCGCTCAGGAGGCCGCGGTCGTCAGCCCCGCCACCGAGCAGATGTACGGCATCCCGCGGGTCGCCGACCTGACGGCGGTCGACGCGTCGGCGATCAGCGGCGAGCCGTTCACCGTGCCCTCGACGCGCACCGGCTCCCCCTGGCGCGTCGTCGCCTACCCGTTCCAGGCGTCGGACGGCACGGCCGGGTCGGTCGTCGTCGGCCTGCCGCTGCGGGACCTGCACGGGACGGTCGTCGCGATGGCCTGGAGCCTGGCCGCGTCGGGTCTGCTCATCGTCGTGGCGGGGGTCGTCGCGGGCGGCTGGGCGGTCCGGCGGTCGCTGCGGCCCCTCGCGGAGATCGAGCGGACCGCCGCCGAGATCGCCGCGGGCGACCTGTCGCAGCGCGTGCCCGTCGCGCCGGCGAGCACCGAGGTCGGCCGTCTCGGCGCGGCGCTCAACGGCATGCTCGCGCAGATCGAGGAGGCGTTTGACGCGCGCACCGCGTCCGAGGCGAGGATGCGGCGGTTCGTGGCCGACGCGTCCCACGAGCTGCGCACGCCCCTGGCCGCGATCCGCGGGTACGCCGAGCTGTACCGCATGGGCGCGACGACGACGCCCGAGCAGATCGCGGACACCATGCGGCGCATCGAGAGCTCCGCGGCACGCATGGGCTCGCTCGTCGAGGACCTGCTCGCGCTGGCCCGGCTCGACGAGGGGCGGCGCGGCAGCATCGGCCCGGTCGACCTGACGGTGCTGGCCGCCGACGCGGTCAGCGACCTGCGCGCGCTGGACCCGCAGCGTCCGGTGCGCCTCGTGGCGCTCGACGGGCTGACGGCCCCGCGGGTCGTCGTCGGCGACGAGGAGCGGCTCCGGCAGGTGCTGGCCAACCTCGTCGGCAACGCGGCCCGCCACACGCCCGCCGCGACGCCCGTCGAGATCGCCGTGGGCGCCGCGGGCGACGAGACGGCCGTCATCGAGGTGCGCGACCACGGCCCCGGCATCCCCCCCGAGCACGCCGAACGCGTCTTCGAGCGGTTCTACCGCATCGACGCGTCGCGCACGCGCGACTCGGGAGGGTCGGGCCTCGGCATGGCGATCGTGGCCGCGATCGTCGCGTCCCACGGCGGGACCGTCGCGGTGCACCCGACCCCCGGCGGTGGCGCGACCGTGCGTGTCGAGCTGCCCGTGGCCGGTCCCCCTCACGCATCCCGACCCTCGGGTGCGCCGCCTGCCGCGGAGGTGGCTACGATGACGGGTCCGTCGTCAACGTCGTGAGGCTGATCCATGGGCGTCCATGACGCACCCGCCTGGCTGGTCCCGGCTTTCACCCGCAACGTCGCCGAGGCCGGAGGCACCGCACCGGTCGAGCAGGTCCGGCGCACCGCCGAGGACCTCCTGGAGAGGTGGACCCGGCCCGAGCGCCACTTCCACAACCTCCGGCACCTGGTCGACGTGCTCGCGCGCGTCGACGAGCTCGACGAGGAGGCGCACCACCCCGAGCTCGTCCGGCTCGCCGCCTGGTACCACGGCGCGGTGTTCGACTCCGCCGAGCGCAAGGCGTACGCCAACCGCGGCGGCGAGGACGAGGCCGCGAGCGCCGTCCTGGCCCGCGAGCAGCTCACCGGGCTGGGCGTGCCGGAGAAGCAGGCGCAGCGCGTCGCGGACCTCGTCTCCGCGCTGGTCCGGCACTCCCCCGACGTGAAGGACACCGACTGCGCGGTCCTGTGCGACGCGGACCTCGCGATGCTGGCGACCGAGCCGCAGCGGTACAAGGCCTATCTCCAGGACGTCCGTGCCGAGTACGCCCACCTGCCGGTCGCGGACTACGTGCGCGCGCGCCTGCGCATCCTGCGCAAGCTCCTGGCACGGCCGTCGCTGTTCGTCAGCCCGCTCGCCCAGCCCTGGGAGGAGCCCGCGCGGCAGAACGTCTCGGCGGAGCTGCAGCGCCTCGAGAAGGAGATCGCCCGCCTCGAGAAGGCCGAGGCCGAGAACGCCGAGGCAGCGAAGGCCGAGGCCGGCCAGGACGCTGACACGCAGCAGGCCGGCACGGCGGACGCGACGAACGCGACCACGACGCCGTCCACCCGCCGGGACTGAGGAGCGCACCGCGCGGGCACACCGCCACGCGCGCCGACGTCAGTGCGCGAACAGCCGCGCCGCGTGCGCCTCCGCGTCGGCGTACGTGCGCGCCGCCGCCTGCATCGCCGCGGCGATCTGCGCGAGGGACTGCTCGACGCGGGCCTGGGTCACGTTCCACTCGGCGACGACCGCCCCGAACGCCCCGGCGGCACCGCCACGCCACGTCGCCTGCAGCTCGACGAGCTGGCGCTGCATCGCGGCGACCTCGGCCTGGATGCTCGCGGAGCGCGCCAGCACCGCCGCCGCGGACCCGTCGAGCTGTGCGGCGTCGACCTCGTACCTGCTCATGGACGTCCTCCTGGTGCGGGGTGCCGCCGTGCGCGGCACCGACCACCCCGACGCTAGGGAACAGGGCGCGTCGACGGGCGGCCCCCTCCCGCGCCGGTGGACGGACCGGCCCGGGGTGGGACCTGGGGTCGGCTCGAGGGACGGGACCGGCGTGCGGTCGCCCCGGACGGGTCCGCCCCCCGCATCTCGTAGCCTCGGGTGGTGACCGTCCTCGTCGACCCCCCGCTGTGGCCCCGGCACGGCACGGTGTGGGGGCACCTCGTGAGCGACACCTCGTACGACGAGCTGCACGCCTTCGCGGCCCGCGCCGGCATCCCGCGGCGCGCGTTCGACCACGACCACTACGACGTGCCGGTCGAGCGGTGGGACGAGGTGGTCGCGCTGGGCGCCGAGCCCGTCGGCACGCGCGACCTCGTCCGCCGCCTGCGCGCGTCGGGCCTGCGCGTCACCGCCCGCGCGCGCCGCGCCCCCTCACCCCTGGGCGGCTGAGCCCGCCGTCACGCCGGGACCTGCAGGACCGCGAGCGGCGTGCCCGGTGCCACGGCGTGCCCCGGCTCGACGAGCACGCGGACGACCCGGCCGTCCGCGGGCGCCGCGACCGGCAGCTCGAGCTTCATGGCCTCCAGGGCGACGAGCAGGTCACCCGCCCGGACGTCGGCGCCGACCGCGGCCGCCACCCGCCAGACGGTCCCGACCACGGGCGACTCGACGAGGACGTGACCGGGTCGCAGGTCGGCGGGCGCGACGTCGCCGTCCCGCGCGGGCCCGGGGCGGCGCTCGGTCGGCACGTCGGCGCCGGCGCGGACGTCGAGCTCGCCCGCCGCCGCCCACGCGGCGCGCTCGGCCGCGAAGGCCTGCGCGCGCCGGCTGCGGGTCGCGGCGATCTCGTGCGCGTGCGCGGCGAGCAGCGCGCGGTGCTCGCGAGCGGAGAACGCCCCCTGCTCGATGCGCACGTCGAGCCGCCCGGCGGCGAACAGGGCCCGCTGCTCCGTCAGCTCGGACGCGCTGACGGGGTGCCACACGATGCGGTCGAAGAACCGCAGCAGCCACGGCACGCCCGCCGCGAACGGCCCGTGCCGGCGGTAGGCCGACCAGACGGGCAGCGTCCGCCCGACCAGCTGGTACCCGCCCGGGGAGTCCATGCCGTAGACGCAGAGGTACTGCCCGCCCAGCCCCACCGTGCCCGCCGCCGTCCACGTGCGGGCGGGGTTGTACTTGGTCGTCAGGAGCCGGTGCCGCGGGTCGAGCGGCACCGCGAGCGGCGCCCCGAGGTAGACGTCGCCCAGGCCGACCACCAGGTACTCCGCCGCGGCCACGGTCGCCAGCACGTCGTCCGCCGACGCCAGCCCGTTCATGCGGCGCACCAGCTCGACGTTCGAGGGCAGCCACGGCGCGCGGGCGCGCACGCCGACCGTGTACCGCTCGACGGCCTCGGTCACGGCAGGGTCGTCGAACGCGATCGGCAGGTGCAGGCGCCGCGACGGCACGACGAGCGCGTCGGTCGGCGGCAGGTCCGCCTCGAGGGCACCGAGGACCTCGACGAGCTCGCCCACGGGCAGCTGCGCCGGGTCGACGTGCACGTGCAGGCTGCGGACGCCGGGCGTGACGTCGACGACGCCGGGCACCCCCCGGGCGCGCAGCGCCTCGCCGAGCGCGTGCACGCGCAGCCGAAACCCCAGGTCCAGCACCGGTGGGCCGTACTCGACGAGCACGTTGTCGTCGGCACCACGCCGGTAGACCACCTCGGGGCACCCCAGCGGGTCGTCGCCGTCGGCGTGGACGTGGGCCAGCACGCCGTCGTCGCGGTCGGGTCCGCTGCGCAGGGCCTCGGGCAGCGTCGCGGCGGCGCGCCGGACCACCGACGTCCGCAGCACCTCGGCCGCGGCGGTGTCGACCGGGACCAGGCGCACGGTGTCGCCGGGCCTG
Source organism: Cellulomonas dongxiuzhuiae (assembly GCF_018623035.1). NCBI lineage: Bacteria > Bacillati > Actinomycetota > Actinomycetes > Micrococcales > Cellulomonadaceae > Cellulomonas > Cellulomonas dongxiuzhuiae. Next base: position 765,116 of record NZ_CP076023.1, on the reverse strand, counting down.
ATCTGACCCAGGCGCCAGCGGTGCCCGGCGACGACGGTCACCGGGCACACGAACCCGCCGAGGGACGGGCCGTCCGGGCCGAGCAGGATCGGGGTGTCGCCCGAGAGGTTGAGCGCACCGACGCTGTACGGGTTGTCGTGCAGGTTCGACGGGTGCAGACCGGCCTCGCCGCCGTCGGACCGCGCCCAGCGCAGCCGGGGCCCGGACAGCCGGATGCCGCTGCGGTCGGTGTGCGCCTGGACGCGCCACGTCGCGCCGTACAGGGTCGTCATGTCCTCGCGGGTCAGGTACGTCGGTGCGGGCTGCGGCCCCTCCTGCACCGCGACCTCCCAGGCGTGCGTGAACCCGGGACGCACGTCGAGAGGCACGGGCGCCGCGGGCCGCGCGTCGCCCGGGACAGGCGCGGGGACCAGCACGTCGCCCGTCGCGAGCGCGCTGCCGGTGTACCCGCCGAACCCGCCGGGCGCGAACGTCGCCGAGGAGCCCAGGTAGCGCGGGACGTCGAGGCCCCCGCGCACGAGCACGTACGTCCGCAGGCCGGGCCCGTCGGGGGTGCCGACGTCGAGGACGCCGCCGGCCGGCACGTCGACGGGCTCCCACAGCGGGACGTGCGCACCGTCGAGCGTCACGGGCGCCGGCGCACCCGTGACGCACACGACCCTCGCGTGGCTGAACCGCAGCCGCGGGCCGGCGAGCGTGCACTCGAGCCCGGGCGCGCCCTCGGGGTTGCCGAGCGCGGTGTTGCCGAGCCGGAAGGACAGGTCGTCCATGGGCCCCGACGGGCAGATGCCCACGTCCCAGTGCCCGAGGCGCCCGGGCCAGTCCTGCACGGTCGTCAGGACGCCCGGGCGCAGCACCTCGACCCACGGCTCGTCGTCCCTCACGCCCGCCAGCGTCGTCGTCGTGTGGCGGGCGGCGCGGACGTCCTCGGCAGCGACCGCGGCGCGCAGCAGCGGGAGGTTCGTCGCGATGCCGTGCACCGCCGTGCCGGCCAGGGCGGCCGCGGCGGCGGACAGCGCGCCCGCACGGTCGGCGGCGTGCACGACGACCTTGGCCAGCAGCGGGTCGTAGTGCGTCGTCACCTCCTGGCCCGCCTCCGCCCACGTGTCGACGCGGACCCCGGGCGGGAACGTGACGGCGGTGAGCAGCCCGGCACCGGGGCGGTGGTCGCGGCGCGGGTCCTGCGCGAGCACACGCGCCTCGACGGCGTGCCCGCGCAGCGGCGGCCCGGTGTCCGCGAGCGCGGCGAGCTCGGTGCGCAGGTCGTCGTCGCCGCGCGCGAGGCGCAGCATCCACGCGACCAGGTCGACCCCCGTGACCTCCTCGGTCACGGTGTGCTCGACCTGCAGCCGCGGGTTGACCTCGAGGAAGGCGGCGTCACCGCGCTCGACGTCGAGGACGTACTCCACCGTGCCGACCGACCGGTACCCGACCGACGCCGTCAGCGCGCGGGCCCACGACGCGAGCCGCTCGCGCAGGTCGGCCGGCAGCGCGGGCGCGGGCGCCTCCTCGACCACCTTCTGGTGGCGGCGCTGCAGCGAGCAGTCGCGGTCCCCCAGACTCACGACGCGTCCGGCACCGTCGCCGAACACCTGCACCTCGACGTGCCGGGCACGGCGCACGAGGCGCTCGACGAACAGGCCGTCGCGGGCGGCCGCGAGGCGTGCGAGGTGCGCGTACGCGGCGCGCACGTCGGCGGGCGTCCGGCACGCGCGCAGGCCCGCACCCCCACCCCCGCCGACGGCCTTGAGCATCACGGGGTACCCGATGCGCTCGGCGGCGGCCAGCGCGTCCGCGACGTCCGCGAGCAGACCGCTGCCGTCCAGCAGCGGGATCCCCAGGTCGTGCGCGGCGCGGCGGGCACGGTGCTTGTCGCCGAGGAGGGCGAGCTGCCCGGGCGTCGGGCCGACGAACGTCAGGCCGGCCGCCTCGACGGCGGTCGCGAAGGCGGCGTCCTCCGACAGCGGCCCGTACCCGGGGTGGATCGCCCCGGCCCCGGTGGCGAGCGCGGCGTCGAGGACCCGGCCGACGTGCCGGTAGGCGTCGGGCGACCCGAGCGGCACCGCGACGTCCGCGAGCCGCACGTGCGGGGCGGCCGCGTCGACGTCGGAGTGGACCGCGACCGTGCGCAGGCCCAGCTCGGCCGCCGTGCGCAGCACGCGCACGGCGATCTCGCCGCGGTCGGCCACGAGCAGGGTGTCGAGCACGGCGTCCTCCGGGTCGGGACCGGCGTGTCTGCACTTCGGCACCCGGACCGTAGGAAGCCGCTGTTGCCGGGGACGCGCGGAGGCGTGAACGGTACGTAACGTACCTGCGTCCGCGGCGGCACCGGGTGATCCGCCGGGCGCGCGCCACGCCGTGGGCACGTCGGCGCGGACGTCCCCCCGGGCGTATTGTCCGATACGCGGAGGACCACGCGGGCGGGGCGCGCGACGACGGCGGGGGGCAGCATGAGCACAACAGCGGGGGGTGCCGCCGCGCAGGCCGCGACGGAGCGTCGGCGGGGATCGTTCGGCTCCCGGCGCGTCTTCATCCTCGCGGCGATCGGCTCCGCGGTCGGGCTCGGCAACATCTGGCGGTTCCCGTACGTCGCCTACGAGAACGGTGGCGGCGCGTTCGTCGTGCCCTACCTCGTCGCGCTGCTCACCGCCGGCCTGCCGTTCCTGCTGCTGGACTACGCGATCGGGCACCGTCACCGCGGGTCCGCGCCCCTGTCCTTCGCGCGCCTGCGCCGCAGCACGGAGGGTCTCGGCTGGTGGCAGGTGGGCATCTGCTTCGTCATCGCCGTCTACTACGCGGCCGTGGTCGCGTGGGCGCTGCGCTACACCTTCTTCTCCCTCGACAAGGCCTGGGGCTCCGACCCCGAGGGCTTCTTCTTCGGGGAGTTCCTGCAGGCCGGCGACGTCCGCGTCACCACCGACGTGGTGCCCGGGGTGCTCGTGCCGCTCGCGGTCGTCTGGCTCGGCGTCCTGGTGATCATGGCCCTCGGCGTCCAGCGCGGGATCGGCGCGAGCTCCGTGGTCTTCATCCCGGTGCTGATCCTCGCGTTCGCCGCCCTCGTCGTGCAGGCGCTGCTCCTCCCGGGCGCGGCGGCCGGCCTCGACGCCCTCTTCACACCGGACTGGTCGGCGCTCACCTCGGCATCCGTGTGGGCCGCCGCGTTCGGCCAGATCTTCTTCTCGCTGTCGATCGGCTTCGGCATCATGATCACCTACGCGTCGTACGTGGGCCGCCGCGAGGACATGGTGGGCTCGGGGTTCGTCGTGGGCTTCGCGAACTCCAGCTTCGAGCTGCTCGCCGGCATCGGCGTGTTCGCCGCCCTCGGCTTCATGGCCCAGGCCAACGGGGTCGCGGTCGCCGACGTCGCCAGCAGCGGCATCGGCCTGGCGTTCATCGCGTTCCCGACGATCATCAGCGAGGCCCCGGCCGGCGCCCTCATCGGCGTCCTGTTCTTCGCGTCCCTCGTCATCGCCGGGATCACGTCGCTCGTCAGCGTCATCGAGGTGGTCATCTCCGCCGTCCGCGACAAGTTCGACACCCGACGCCTCACCGCGACCCTCGTGGTCGTCGTGCCGTGCGCCCTGCTGAGCCTGGCCCTGTTCAGCACGACCAGCGGCATCTACGTCCTCGACGTCGTCGACCACTTCGTCAACCAGTACGGCATCCTCGTGGTGGCGCTGGTCAGCATGCTGGTCGTCGCGTGGGCGCTGCGGGCCCTGCCCGCCCTCGGCGCGCACCTCAACGTCCACGGTCGCCCGCGCGTGGGTCGCACGTGGCGCGTCCTGACGAGCGTCGTCGCCCCGGTGGGCCTGACCGTCGTGCTCGTCTTCGCGCTCCGCGACGACCTCGGCGCTCCGTACGAGGACTACCCCGGCTGGTTGCTCATGGTGTTCGGCTGGCTCATGGTCGTCCTGCTGCCGGTCGTCGGCTTCCTGCTCGCCCGGATGCCGTGGCGGGCCGGGACCCACCTGGACGGGCCACCACCGGGCTCCGACCCCGCGGCACCCGCCACGGACCCGGCCCCCGGACCCGGCGTCACGCACGACGAGGGAGACCACCGATGAGCGCGAGCGCGATCGTGATGATGCTGGTGGCGATGGTCGTGATCTGGGGCGGCCTGGCCCTGGCGATCGTCAGCCTGGTGCGGCACGGCGCGGTCGAGGACCGCGACGAGGGCGTGCGTCGCGACCTCTGAGCCTTGCGCCTCCCGCGCCGGTCACGGGGCAGCGCGCTGTTTCACCCCTGCGGCGCGACGCGGACGGCGCGAGGTGGCCCGACGGGCGTCTAGGTTGGCGGCTCCAGCCGTCCGACCCGGAGGACCCCCTCTCCATGCCCCGCCCCCGCCTCGTCACCGCCCTCGTCGTCACGGTCGCGCTCACCGTCCTGCTCGGCGGGTGCAACGCCGCCCGAGACCAGTTCTCCGGTCCTCCGGTCGACGAGAACGGCGTCCCCATCAGCCGACTGGTCATCGACGCCCTGGGCGAGGCGCTGCCGGACGCCGTCGACGTGACCCCGCGCTCCGGGCTGGACGGGTTCGCCTACCGGATGAAGATGACCGTCACGTGGCCCGACGAGCAGGTGCTGGACGCGGACCACGTGGCCGCGGGTGCTCGGGCAATCTGCGAGCACCTGGCGGGCTACGACTACGTGGACTACGGCTTCTTCCGGTCGGGCGAGGGCCGTCGCGTCGACCTCACCGAGCTGTGGCCCAGCGCGTTCCCCGGGGTCGGGTTCCTCGACGGCACCACGGTCACGTTCGTCGAGGAGGACTGCTCGGCCATCCTCGACTGACCGCGCCTCAGCCCGCGACCGCCATGCGCGCCATCGCGTGCGACGCGCGCTCCATGACGACCTCGAGCGACTCCCCCACGTGCTTGTGCAGCGCCGTGAGCGCGTCGCCCAGGCGGTCGTCGAGCACGAGGTCGAGGATCTCGATGTGCTCCGCGATGGTCGCGGTGATGCGCTCGTCCTCGATGAAGTCGTGCATGCGGACGGCGCGGATCTTCTGGTTCACGGTGACCAGGGCGTCGGTGAGCTGCGCGTTGCCCGACGCCTGCGACAGCGCACGGTGGAAGCCCTCGTCCAGGACCACGAAGCTCGGGTCCGGGTCGGGGACGGCGTCGCGCAGCTCCTGCCAGCGCGCCAGCTCGGCGCCCAGCAGGTCCCGGTCGTGCCGGATCTGCGCGTTCTCGATGGCGCGGGCGATGCCGCGCAGCTCGAGGGTGATGCGCAGCTCGTACAGGTCCTTCAGCGCCGCGAGCGACGGCACGACGACCGCGTAGCCGAAGTCGGTGCGCTCGACGAGCCCGTCGGATAGCAGCCGGGACAGCGCCTCGCGCACCGGGGTGCGGGACACCTCGAACGTCCGGGACAGCTTCGGCTCGGTGAGCCGCTCGCGCGGGGACACCCGGCCGTTGAGGATCTCGTCGCGCAGCTGCTGGTACACCTGCTCGCGCAACGACCCGCTGGTCATGCTCATGACGTCAGCCCTCCGCCCCCTCGGCCCCCGGGGTCCACACCCCGGGGGCCACCCGCACGATGCCGCTCAGAGGGCCATCGCGGCACGCACGTCACCCTCCTGGGCCACGCCTCCCACACCGTCGGCCGTCACCCGCCCGGACTCCAGGACGTAGTAGCGCGAGCACGCCGCGAGCGCGAAGCCCACGTGCTGCTCGACCAGCAGCACCGACAGCCCGTCCCCCGCGAGCTGCACGATCGCGTCCTCGATCTCGGCGACGACCGACGGCTGGATGCCCTCGGTCGGCTCGTCGAGGACGATCACGCGCGGCCCGGTGATGAGCGCGCGCGCGATCGCGAGCTGCTGGCGCTGCCCGCCGGACAGCAGCCCCGCCCGCCGCCCCAGCAGCTCGCGCAGCGCGGGGAACAGGTCGAGCGCCTCGTCGAGCCGCCGAGCCCCCGCCGACCCGGCGACGTCGGCCACGAGCTGCAGGTTCTCCCGTGCGGTGAGCTGGCCGAACGACTGCTGCCCCTGCGGGACGTACGCGAGCCCGGCGCGCACCCGCTGGTGCGGGCGCCACCGCGTGACGTCCTGGCCGCCGAGCAGCACCGTGCCCGACCGCACGGGCAGCAGCCCGACCGCGGCCCGCAGCAGCGTCGTCTTGCCCGCACCGTTGTGGCCCATGACGGCGACGACCGCGCCGTCCGGCACCTCGACGTCGACCCCGTGGACGACCGACGTGCGGCCGTACCCGACGTGGACCCCGCGCAGCTCCAGCATCACTCCACCTCCGTGCTCGCGGCGGGTGCGGCGCCCGGGTGGGACGTCGTGCCATCCGTCTGCGCCGCCGCGCCTCGCCCGCGCCCGTGCGCCCCCGACCCCAGGTACACCTCGACGACCCGCGGGTCGGCCTGCACCTGCGCGACCGTGCCCTCCGAGAGCACGCGCCCCTGGTGGAGCACCGTGACGGACGACGCGAACGAGCGCAGGAACTCCATGTCGTGCTCGACGACGACGACCGTGCGCTGCTCGCCGATGCGCTGCAGCAGCAGGCCCGTCTCCTCGCGCTCGGCCTGGCTCATGCCGGCGACGGGCTCGTCGAGCAGGAGCAGGCGCGCGTCCTGGACCAGGAGCATGCCGATCTCGAGCCACTGCTTCTGCCCGTGCGCGAGGACGCCCGCGGGCAGGTCGCGCACGTGCGTCAGGCCGACGGTCTCGAGCGCCGCCTCGACCTCGGGCGGCACGACCTGCCGGCGCCGCAGCATCGTCCACGGCCGGCGGCCCGCACCGGCGGCGATGTCGAGGTTCTGCAGGACCGTGAGCTCGTCGAAGACGCTCGCGGTCTGGAACGTCCGCCCGACGCCCGCGCGCACGACCTTGTGGGACGCCCGCCCGAGCAGCTCGACGCCGCCGAACTGCACCGACCCGGTCGCGGGCGCCAGGCCCGTGATCGCGTCGACGATGGTCGTCTTGCCCGCGCCGTTGGGACCGATGAGGAACCGCAGGTCCCCCTGCGTCACGGTCAGGTCCACGCCGTCGACCGCGACGAAGCCGTCGAACACGACACGCAGGTCGCGGATCTCCAGGTAGTCGTGGCGGAAGCGCTCACCGGGGGCGGCGAGCACCGCCTCGAGGGCCTCGGGGTCCAGGCTGCCCGTGGCGTCCGGCGGGACGACGGGCCCGGTGTCGGTGTGCTCGCTCATGCGTGCCTCCCTGCGGTGCGGGCCGCGTCGGCGGCGTGCTGCGCGTCGTCGTCGTCGTCGGGCGGTGCATCGGCCACGGCCGACGTGCCGGCGCCCGCGGGCGGGTCGGACGGGGCGTCCTGCGACGTCCCCCGACGCCGCCGCCACAGGCCGCCGAGGGACGCGAAGCCCTGCGGCAGGAACGCGACGACGAGGATGAACAGCGCGCCCTGGAAGTAGGTCCAGAACGAGGGGAACTGCTCGGAGAGCCCGGTCTCGGCCCAGGACACCGCGACGGCGCCCAGGACGGGGCCGAGCAGCGTGGCGCGCCCGCCGATGGCGACGCCCACGAGGAACCCGATGGACGGGATGACGCCCACGTCGGCCGGCGAGATGATGCCGACGACCGGTGCGAACAGGGCCCCGCCGATGCCCGCGAAGCACGCGGCGATCGCGTACGCGACGACCTTGACGTTCGCCGGGTCGTACCCGAGGAACCGCACGCGGTTCTCCTGGTCACGCACCGCGACCAGGAGCTCGCCGTAGCGCGAGCCCATGAGCAGCCGCACGGTGACGACCATCGCGATGAGCACGCCCGCGGCGATGAAGTAGAGCATCCGCTTGTTGACCGGGTCGGCCAGGTCGTACCCGAAGAACGACCGGAACCCGTTGAGGCCGTTGGTGCCGCCCGTGACCTTCTGCTGGCCGACCAGCAGGATCGCGAACGCGGCCGCGAGCGCCTGCGACAGGATCGCGAAGTACGCACCCCGCACGCGGCGGCGGAACACCGCGAGCCCCAGCAGCGCGGCGATGCCGGCGGGCAGCACGAGGATCGCGAGGATCGTGACGACCGGGCTGCGCAGCGGCTCCCACCAGCCCGGCACGACGCCGTCGCCGTACAGCAGCAGGAAGTCGGGGACGCCACCGGGGCCCGCGTCGGACAGCTTCATGTGCATCGCCATGAGGTAGCCGCCGATGCCGAAGAACACGCCCTGCCCGAGCACGAGCATGCCGCCGCGCCCCCAGGCCAGGCCGATCCCGACGGCGACCATCGCGAGGCACAGGAACTTCGCGAGCAGGTTGAGCCGGAAGTCCGACAGGAGCGCGGGCGCCAGGCCGAAGAGCACGACCGCGGCGACCGCGACGCCCGCCCACACGCGCAGCGCGGGACGCCGCCACCACGGGGCGGGCGTGTCCGTGCCCGTGCCGGTGCCGGTCGCCGCGCTCATGCCAGGCTCCGCGTGCGGACCGAGACCAGGCCCTGCGGCCGGACCTGCAGGAACGCGACGATGACGACGAACAGCAGGACCTTGGCCAGGCTCGCGGTCGTCGAGTACTCGAACGTGGCCTGCAGGATCCCGAGCGAGAACGCCGCGATGACGGCGCCCTTGAGCTGGCCGATGCCGCCGACGACGACCACGAGGAACGCGTCGACGATGTAGTTGGTGCCGAGCGTCGGGCCGATCGACCCGAGCAGCGTCAGCGCGACGCCGGCGACCCCGGCCACGCCCGAGCCGACGAAGAACGTGAGGCGGTCGGTGGCGCGCGTCGAGACGCCGGAGGTCTCCGCGAGGTCGCGGTTCTGCACGGTCGCGCGGATGCGGCGGCCCAGCGACGTCATCTTCAGGACGAGGGCCAGCACGACCACGCACGCGATCGCGAGACCCAGGATGAACAGCCGCGTCTTCGGCAGGTTCATGCCGAGGAACGGCACGGCCCCCGACAGCCACGCCGGGGCGCGCACGTCGACGTTGGGGGCGCCGAACACGTCCCGCGCCAGCTGCTGCAGCACCAGCGCGACGCCGAAGGTCACGAGCAGCGTGTCCAACGGCCTTCGGTACATCCGGGAGATCAGCGTGACCTCCAGGAGCAGACCCAGCAGCCCACCCACGACGAACCCGACGGGCAGCGCGACGAGCAGCGAGACCCCCGCGTCGGGGATGAACGCCTGCAGGACGAAGGCCGTGTACGCGCCGGCCATCATGAACTCGCCGTGCGCCATGTTGATGACGCCCATCTGACCGAACGTCAGGGCCAGGCCGAGCGCCGCGAGCAGCAGCACCGAGCCGAGGCTCAGGCCCGCGAAGAGCTGGGAGAACAGGGCGTCCATGCGGCGCCGCCTTCCGTGTGTGGTCGACGCACCCGCCGGGGCGGTGGCCCGGTCCGGTGGAGGTCGGACCGGGCCACCGCGCTCAGGGGTGCGTGCTGGCGTGCAGGACGCGGGTCAGGACAGGCCCTCGGCCCAGTCGTAGCCCTCGAGGAACGGGTCCGGCTCGATCGGGCCGTCCGACTCCCAGACGGAGTAGATGAGGCCGTCGGGCCCGATCTCCCCGATGTACGCCGTCTTGGCGATGTGGTGGTTGTCGCCGTTCACCGTGACGGTGCCCTCGGGGGCGTCGAACGACACGCCGTCCGCAGCCTCCTGGATGTCCGCGACCGCGAAGGACTCGGCCTTCTCGACCATGCCCTTCCACAGGTACAGGGACGTGTACGCCGCCTCCATCGGGTCGGACGTCGGACGGTCGTCGCCGTACTTGTCCTTGAACGCCGCGACGAACGTCGTGTTCTCGGGCGACTCGACCGTCTGGTAGTAGTTCCACGCGGTGAGCTGGCCGACGATGTTGTCGACGCCGATGCCCCCGACCTCCTCCTCGGCGATCGACACCGAGACCACGGGGGTCGCGTCCACCGTCAGGCCGACGTTCTTGTACTCCTTGAAGAACGCGACGTTGGAGTCACCGTTGAGGGTGTTGAACACCGCGTCCGCGCCGGACGACTTGAGCTTGTTGACGATGGTGGCGAAGTCGGTGTGCCCGAGCGGCGCGTACTCCTCGCCCACGATCTCGATGCCGTTCGCCTCGGCGTAGGCGTTGATGATCTTGTTCGCCGTGCGCGGGAAGACGTAGTCCGACCCGACGAGGAAGACCTTCTTCTTCCCCTGCTCCTTGAGGTAGTCCATGCCGGGGATGATCTGCTGGTTCGTCGTCGCGCCGGTGTAGAAGATGTTCTTCGACGCCTCGAGGCCCTCGTACTGCACGGGGTAGAACAGCAGCGAGTTCTTGGACTCGAAGACGGGCAGCATCGCCTTGCGCGACGAGGACGTCCACCCGCCGAAGACCGCGGCGACGCAGTCGGACGAGATCAGCTTGTCGGCCTTCTCGGCGAACACGGTGGGCTCGGACGCGCCGTCCTCGGCCACGATCTCCAGCTGCTTGCCGAGCACGCCGCCGGCGGCGTTGATCTCCTCGGCCGCGAGGTCGAGGGAGTCACGGACCGTCTGCTCGGAGATGGCCATCGTGCCGGACAGCGAGTTGAGGAACCCGATCTTCACGGTGTCCCCGGACGTGTCCACGCAGGAGGCTCCGCCGGACGCGGAGGCGGTGCCGTCCGCGGCGTCGGCCGTGCGCGCACCGCCGCACGCCGAGAGCGACAGGGCGGCCGCGAGCGCGGCGGCCGACAGGGCGAGCGCGCGCTTCCGGGTCGTCCGCAGGGGGAAGGTGTGTGTGGTCAACGGTGTGCCTTTCGCTTCAGACGTGCTGGCGAGGGTGCTGGTCCGGGCCCCGACCCACCGCGTGCCACCGCGCTGTGTCCCGCGGCGTATACAGGCCGGTGCCCATGGCCGAGGACGCTAGGGAGGACGTGTTTCGCGGATCGCACACCCTCTGTAAACATCGCGTTTCGGCCGTATACAGGCGCGGATACGCACGTGTCGACGGGCCTAGGGTGCCGTCCATGAGGCTCACACCTGCCGACACCGAGAAGCTGCTGCTGGCCGTCGCCGGCATGGTCGCCCGCGACCGGCTGGCCCGTGGCGTGCGGCTCAACCACCCGGAGGCGGTCGCGCTGCTGAGCACCTGGGTGCTCGAGCGCGCCCGCGACGGGCTCGGCGTCGAGCAGCTCATGACCGACGGCCGCTCGGTGCTGCGCCGCGACCAGGTCATGGAGGGCGTCGCCGAGATGCTGCACGACGTGCAGGTCGAGGCGACGTTCCCCGACGGCCGCAAGCTCGTGACGCTGCACGACCCGATCGCCTGACCGCGAGGTAGCGGGATCGGGGCCTCGGTGGCCCGGATCCCGCTACCTCACCAGACCGACCCCCCGGAGGAAGACCCATGGCAGGCACGTCCGCCGACGGCCCCGGCGCGGTGCGCACCCGCCCGGGCACCGTCGTGCTCAACGGCGACCGCACCGCCGGCGAGCGCCTCACGCTCGTCGTCGAGAACACCGGGGACCGCCCCGTGCAGATCGGGTCGCACCTGCACCTGCCCGACGCCAACGCGGCGCTCGCGTTCGACCGCGCCGCCGCGCACGGGTTCCGGCTCGACGTGCCGTCCGGCACGTCGCAGCGCTTCGAGCCCGGCGCCTCGCGCTCGGTCGACGCGGTCGCGATCCGGGGCGCCCGCCGCGTGCCGGGCATCCAGCGCGGCAAGTCCGACGGGGGTGCGCTCTAGTGGTCGAGATCTCCCGCGCGCGGTACGCCGCGCTCTACGGCCCGACGACGGGCGACCAGGTACGCCTCGGTGACACCGACCTGTGGATCGAGGTCGAGCGCGACCTGACCGTCGGGGGCGAGGAGGCCGTGTTCGGCGGCGGCAAGTCGATCCGCGAGTCCATGGCGCAAGGGACGACGACCCGGGCGCAGGGCGCCCCGGACACCGTCGTCACCAACGCGCTCGTGCTCGACTGGTGGGGCGTCGTCAAGGCCGACGTCGGCATCCGCGACGGGCGCATCGTGGCCCTGGGCCGCGCCGGCAACCCCGACGTGGCGGACGGCGTGCACCCGGACCTGCGCATCGGGCCGTCGACCGACGTCATCAGCGGCGAGGGGCGCATCCTCACCGCGGGCGGCATCGACGTGCACGTGCACTTCCTGTCCCCGTCGCAGGTGCACGAGGCCCTCGCGACGGGCCTGACGACGCTCGCGGGCGGCGGGACGGGACCGTCCGAGGGGTCCAAGGCGACCACCGTGACGCCCGGCGCGTGGCACCTGCGCGCGCTGCACCGCGCGCTCGACACGGCTCCGGTCAACCTGCTGCTGCTGGGCAAGGGCAACACCGTCAGCGCGGAGGGGCTGGCCGAGCAGGCACTCGCCGGGGCCGGCGGCTACAAGGTGCACGAGGACTGGGGCTCCACGCCCGCCGCGATCGACGCCGCGCTGCGCGCCGCCGACGACTGGGGCCTGCAGGTCGCGCTGCACTCCGACTCGCTCAACGAGGCCGGGTTCGTCGAGTCGACGGTCGGGGCCATCGCGGGCCGCTCGATCCACGCGTTCCACGCCGAGGGCGCCGGGGGCGGGCACGCGCCGGACATCCTCACGGTCGCGTCGCTGCCGCACGTCATCCCGGGCTCCACGAACCCGACGCTCCCCCACACCGTCAACACCGTGGCCGAGCACCTCGACATGCTCATGGTCTGCCACCACCTCAACCCGGCGGTCCCGGAGGACCTCGCGTTCGCCGAGTCCCGCATCCGCGCCACGACGATCGCGGCCGAGGACGTCCTGCACGACATGGGGGCGCTGTCCATCACGTCGTCGGACGCGCAGGCGATGGGCCGCATCGGCGAGGTCATCACGCGCACGTGGCAGGTCGCGCACGTCATGAAGCACCGCCGCGGGCCGCTGTCGTCGGCGCAGCCCGCCGACAACGAGCGCGCCCGCCGGTACGTCGCGAAGTACACGATCAACCCGGCCGTCGCGCACGGCATCGACCACGTCGTCGGGTCGGTCGAGGTCGGCAAGCTCGCGGACCTCGTGCTGTGGGACCCGCGGTTCTTCGGCGTCCGCCCGGACGTCGTCGTCAAGGGCGGGGCGATCGCGTGGGCCGCGCTGGGCGACCCGAACGCGTCGATCCCGACGCCGCAGCCGGTGCTGATGCGTCCCTCGTTCGCCGACGCGACAGGGGCGGACGTGTCCGTGTCGTTCGTCGCGCCGGCCGCGCTCGAGGACGGCCTGGCCGACCGCCTCGGCCTGCGACGCCGCCTGGAGGCCGTGCGGCCCACACGGGACGTCGGGAAGGCGCAGATGGTCAACAACGACGTCCTGCCGCGCATCGAGGTGGACCCGGAGACGTTCACCATCCGCATCGACGGCGACGTGGTCGAGCCCGCACCGGCCGACGTCCTGCCGCTCGCGCAGCTGTACTCCCTGTTCTAGCCCCGTGAGAGCGGGCTTCCGGGGCGTCCGAGCCCCGGATCCCTCGCTCTCACGGCTGACCGAGTGTCGGAGGTGGACGTGACGGACGTCGTCGGCGGGCGTGGGGGCGGTGAGGCGAGCGCGCTGCTCGTGCTCGCGATGCTCGCCGACGCGCGCCTGCCCACGGGCGCGCACGCCCACTCGGCCGGCCTGGAACCCGCGGTCCAGGCCGGCCTCCTCACCGCCCACGCCACCCCGCCCGCGAGAGAGCGATCCACCCACCGCGCCGGCGACCGGATCGCTCTGTCACCACCCAGGGGTGGTGAGGACGTCGGGAGGATCCCGACGCTCGCGGCGACGCGGCTGCGGACGGTGACCGCGACCGAGGCCGGTGCGGCCGTCGTCGCGCGCCACCTGTGGCTGGACCGGCGCGACCTCGCGCCCGTCGAGCAGGCGTGGGCGGCGCGGACGCCCAGCCCCGCGGTGCGCGACGCGGCCCGGCGCCTGGGCCGCGGCTACCTGCGGCTCGCGCTCGCGCTGTGGCCCGACGACCTCGACGGCGCGTTCCCGGCCGGCTCGGCGCCCCCGCGGCCGCTCGTCGCCGGTGCGATCGGCGCGGTCACGGGCCTCGACGCGCTCCAGGTCGCGCTGCTCGTCGGCTACGACGACGTGCAGACCATCGCGTCCGCCGCGCTCAAGCTCACGCCGCTGGACCCCGCGACGACGACGCGCTGGGTGCTCGACCTGCACCCGGCCGTGGCGGCCATGGCGGCCGACGTCGCCCACCTGACCGACCCGGACGACATCCCGTCGGCCGGGGCACCGATGACCGACGCGTGGGCGCAGACCCACGCCCGCACCACCCGGAGGCTGTTCCATGGCTGAGACCACCGTCCCCGCACGAGCCTTCAGGCTCGGTGTCGCGGGCCCCGTCGGCACGGGCAAGACGTCGCTCATCGCGCTGCTGTGCCGCGAGCTCGCCGACGAGATCGAGATGGGCGTCGTCACCAACGACATCTACACCGACGAGGACGCGCAGATCCTGCGGGCGGCGGGCGTCCTGGAGATCGACCGCATCCGAGCCGTCGAGACCGGCGCGTGCCCGCACACCGCGATCCGCGACGACGTCACCCCCAACCTCATCGCGGTCGAGGACCTCGAGCGCGACCACGGCCCGCTCGACCTCGTGCTCGTCGAGTCCGGCGGGGACAACCTCACCGCCACGTTCTCCCCCGCGCTCGTCGACGCGCAGATCTTCGTCCTCGACGTCGCCGGCGGCGGCGACGTCGCGCGCAAGGGCGGCCCGGGCATCGCGCGCGCCGACCTGCTGGTCGTCAACAAGACCGACCTCGCGCCCTACGTGGACGTCGACGTCGAGCGCATGCTGTCCGACGCGTCCGCGGCGCGCGACGGCGGGCCCGTGATCGGGCTGTCGCGGCACGACCCGGCGTCCGTCGACGCGCTCACCGACTGGGTGCGACGCATGACGGCCCTCGTTCGCGGCGGGGGCCACACCCCCGTCGACCCCGGCCCGATGGCGCCCCACAGCCACGCCGACGAGGACGGCCACGTCACCGTCCACAGCCACGGCACGGCGGGTCACGACGACGCGGACCACCCGCACGAGCGGATGTCCCACACGCACGCGCACCCGCACGAGCGCCACCCGCACGCGCTCGCGCACGAGCGCCCGGCGGTGTGAGCACGTCCGGGGGGACGGCCGGCAGGACCCGTGCGTCGGTCACGCGGGCACGCGGCGGCCGGCCGCGCGTGGACCTCGTCGGCGGTCTGCTGACGTGCCGGCGGCTGCCGGACGAGGAGGGGACGGTCCGGGTCGCGCTCGTCGCGACGCAGGCCCTGCTGCTCGCGGGCGACGACGTGCGGATCACGGTGGAGGTCGACGAGGGCCTGGCGCTCGAGGTCGTCGAGGTCGGCGGCACCGTGGCGTACGACATGCAGGGCGGTGCGGCGACCTGGGCGGTCGACGTGCACCTCGGCGCCGGGGCGCTGCTGGTCTGGGACGCGCTGCCGTTCGTCGTGGCCACCGGCGCCGACGTGCAGCGCACGAGCCGCCTCGCACTGGGCGAGGGGGCGCGTGCGGTGCTCCGCGAGACGTTCGTGCTCGGCCGCACGGGCGAGTCCGGCGGGCACCTGACCACGACGACCCGTGCGGACCTGGCCGGGCGACCGCTCCTCGTCGAGACCCTGACCGTCGACCCGGCCGCGCGCGCCGACCCGGCCCTGCTGGGCGGCGCCCGGTGCCTGGACACGGTCACGGTCCTGGGCGCCCGGTACGACGCCGACGCGCCGGCCGGTGGTGACGTGCTGCAGCTCGACGGGCCCGGCACGCTGGTCCGCACGTTCGGCTCGGACGCCCACACGGGCGACCTCGCCGCGGCGGTCACGCACGCGCGCCGGGCGGCCGCCACCGCCGCCCGCCCGGCCGTGGCCGCAGCGGCCCGGCCCGTTGGCGCCGTCCCCGCGGTTCGGTGAGGATGGCCCCGTGCCTGCCCGCCCACGCGGAGGTCGGCGGCACGAGCACACGGGGGTGGACGTCCTGCAGGTCATGACCGAGGAGCACGCGCCGGGCACGACGGGGACGACGTGCACGCGCGTCGCCCTCACCGCCGACGGCGACCTGGAGGTGGCGGGCGAGGCACTCGAGGCCTGCCGCCTGCCCGACGAGCGCGGCCGGGTGCGCGTCGCTCTGGTCTCCGCGGGTTGCGCAGAGCGCAACGGGCGGATCGAGGTCGAGGTCGCACCCGGTCGCGGGCTGGAGATCGTCGAGGTCACCGGCACCGGGACCCACGACGTGCGACGCACGCGCACGCAGTGGCTGCTCGACGTGCGGCTCGGACGCGACGCGGTGCTGGTGTGGCCGAGCCTGCCGATCGTCGTCGCCGACGGTGCCGACGTCCTGCGGCTGACGCACGTCGACCTCGCGACGGGCGCACGCGTCGTGCTGCGCGAGACGCTGGTGCTGGGTGGCGCGGGCGCGGCGGGGGGTCGCATCCGCTCGACGATCCGCGCACGCCTGGACGACCGGCCGCTGCTCGCCGAGACGTTCGTCGCCGAACCGGCGCCGCTCCTGGTCGGGGCACCGGCCGAACGACGCCTGGAGACCCTGCTCGTCCTGGGCGCACGCCTCGACCACCCCGAGGCCATGCAGCTCGAGCGCGAGGGCACGATGCTGCGCGGCCCGGCGGCCCGCGTCCACGACGGTGACCTCGCCGCGCTCGTCCCGGCGGCCGGCCGGGCCACAGGCGCCCTGGTCCGTCCCGCGTCCTAGCGAGCCCGCCCGGGAGGGGGCCGGACGAGGGACCAGGCCACCTGCAGCCAGGTGGCCGCAGCGCCCGCCCGGGGCACGGGGATACCCTGCAGGACATGTTGCTGCGCCCCCTCGACCAGTCCGCCAAGCTCAAGAACGTCCTGTACGAGATCCGGGGCAAGGCGCTGGACGAGGCCGCACGCATGGAGGCCGAGGGCCGGCGCGTCCTCAAGCTCAACACCGGCAACCCGGCGGCGTTCGGGTTCGACGCGCCGCACCAGATCGTGGCGGACGTCATCGCCGCGGTCCCGCACGCGCACGGGTACACCGAGTCGCGCGGCATCCTGTCGGCGCGCCGCGCGATCGTCACGCGGTACGAGACCGTCGAGGGCTTCCCGACGTTCGACGTCGACGACATCTACCTCGGCAACGGCGTGTCCGAGCTCATCACGATGACCCTGCAGGCGCTGCTCGACGAGGGCGACGAGGTGCTCATCCCGTCGCCCGACTACCCGCTGTGGACGGCCATGACGAGCCTGTCCGACGGCAAGCCCGTGCACTACCGGTGCGACGAGGCGAGCGGCTGGGAGCCGGACGTCGAGCACATCCGCGAGCAGATCACGCCGCGGACCAAGGCGATCGTCGTCATCAACCCCAACAACCCGACGGGCGCCGTGTACCGGCGCGAGGTGCTCGAGCAGATCGCCGACATCGCGCGCGAGCACAGCCTGCTGCTCCTGGCCGACGAGATCTACGACCGCATCCTGTACGACGGTGCGCAGCACATCCCGCTCGCGAGCGTCGCGCCGGACCTGCTGTGCCTGACGTTCAACGGCCTGTCGAAGACGTACCGGGTCGCCGGCTACCGGTCCGGGTGGGTCGTGGTGACCGGCCCGCAGGCGCACGCGAAGGGCTTCCTCGAGGGCATGACGCTGCTCGCGTCGACCCGGCTGTGCCCGAACGTCCCCGCGCAGCACGCGATCCAGGCCGCGCTCGGCGGCGTGCAGTCGATCAACGGGCTCGTCGCCCCGGGCGGTCGCCTGCACGAGCAGCGGCAGGTCGCGTGGGAGGGCCTGAACTCCATCCCCGGCGTCTCGTGCGTCAAGCCCGACGGTGCGCTGTACCTGTTCCCGCGGCTCGACCCCGAGCACTTCGGCATCCTCGACGACGCGCAGCTCGTGTACGACCTGCTCGTCAGCGAGCAGATCCTGCTGGTGCAGGGCACCGGCTTCAACTGGCCGACACCGGACCACCTGCGGATCGTCACGCTCCCGGAGGCCCGCGTCCTCGGCGAGGCCGTCGAGCGCATGGGCAACTTCCTCGCGTCGTACCGGCAGACGCCCCGCTGACGGCCGGGCGCGCGTCGCCCGTGCGTCGTCCCGCGAGCACGGGGACGACCGCCCAGCGGTAGCCTGGCGCGCCAGCCGCCCCAGCGAACCGAGGACATGCTCCGTGATCAGCAGCTCCACGTCCGGCTACGACGCCGGACCGGGTGTCGGCGGCATCATCGCCGTCGCCCTGATGGCCGTCCTGTACGTCGCCGTCATCGCCTTCGGCGTCTACCTCTACATGCGCGTGGCACGCAAGGCCGGGTGGACCCTGTGGCACGGGCTCCTCATGCTCGTGCCGCTCGCCAACGTCGTGTTCCTCATCATGTTCGCGTTCACCGAGTGGCCGATCGAGCGACGGCTGCGCGAGGCCGAGGCGCGGCTCGCCGCGCTGGGCGCCGGACCGTACGTGGACGGCCCCGCCGGCTACCCCACCGGGGCGTACGGCGGTACCGGCTACGGCGCACCCGCCTACGGTGCGCCTGTGTACGGCGCGCCCGCGTACGGCGCGCCCGCGTACGGCGCGCCTGCGTACGGCGTCCCGTCCCCTGGCGCCCCCGCGTACGGCGACCCGGGCCACGGCGATCCCGGCCTCGGCGCGGCACCCGACGCTCCCGGCACGCCGCCCGGCAGCGCGTCCTCGCCGTGGGCGCCGCCCGCTGCGCCCCCCGCGCCGGACGCCCCGCGCTGACTCGTCCCGGCACGTGCGGCACCGCGCACGGGCCGACGACGCCGACGGCCGGCCGCCCCTGGGGGCGACCGGCCGTCGGACCGTTCAGGTGGTGCTCAGCTGGGTCAGAAACCGCCGCCGAAGTCCTCGCCACCGCCGCCGCCGGCCGGGGCCGACTTCTCCGGCTTGTCGGCCACGACGGCCTCCGTGGTGAGGAACAGCGCCGCGATGGACGCGGCGTTCTGCAGCGCCGAGCGCGTGACCTTGACCGGGTCGTTGACACCCGCGGCCAGCAGGTCCTCGTACACGCCGGTCGCGGCGTTGAGGCCGTGCCCGGCCGGGAGGTTGCGGACCCTCTCCGCCACGACGCCGCCCTCGAGGCCGGCGTTGATGGCGATCTGCTTGAGCGGGGCCTCGATCGCGTACTTCACGATGTTGGCACCGGTCGCCTCGTCACCCTCGAGCTCGAGCTTCTCGAACGCGACCTTGCCGGCCTGGATGAGCGCCACGCCGCCACCGGCGACGATGCCCTCCTCGACGGCCGCCTTGGCGTTGCGCACGGCGTCCTCGATGCGGTGCTTGCGCTCCTTGAGCTCGACCTCGGTGGCCGCGCCCGCCTTGATGACGGCGACGCCACCGGCGAGCTTCGCGAGGCGCTCCTGGAGCTTCTCGCGGTCGTAGTCCGAGTCCGAGTTCTCGATCTCGGCACGGATCTGGTTGACGCGACCGGCGATCTGCCCGGCCTCGCCGCCACCCTCGACGATGGTGGTCTCGTCCTTGGTGACGACGACCTTGCGCGCCGTGCCGAGGACCTCGAGGCCGACCTGGTCCAGCTTCAGACCGACGGTCTCGGAGACGACCTGGCCACCGGTGAGGACGGCCATGTCCTGCAGCATCGCCTTGCGGCGGTCGCCGAAGCCCGGCGCCTTGACGGCGATGGACTTGAAGATGCCGCGGATGCGGTTGACGACGAGCGTCGCCAGCGCCTCGGACTCGACGTCCTCGGCCACGATGAGCAGCGGCTTGCCGGCCTGGATGACCTTCTCCAGCAGCGGCAGCAGGTCCTTGACGTTCGAGACCTTGGACTCGACGAGCAGGACGTACGCGTCCTCCAGGACGGCCTCCTGACGCTCGGGGTCCGTCACGAAGTACGCCGACAGGAAGCCCTTGTCGAAGCGCATGCCCTCGGTGAGCTCGAGCTCGAGGCCCAGGGCGCTCGACTCCTCGACGGTGATGACGCCCTCCTTGCCCACCTTGTCGAGGGCCTCGGCGATGAGCTCGCCGATCGCGGGGTCACCGGCGGAGATGGCGGCCGTGGCGGCGATCTCCTCCTTGGTCTCGATCTCCTTGGCCTGGGCCAGGAGCTGCGTCGTGACAGCCTCGACGGCCTTCTCGATGCCCTTCTTCAGGGCGATCGGGTTGGCGCCGGCGGCGACGTTGCGCAGACCCTCGCGCACGAGCGCCTGGGCCAGGACGGTGGCGGTCGTCGTGCCGTCACCGGCGACGTCGTCCGTCTTCTTGGCGACCTCCTTGACGAGCTCGGCGCCGATGCGCTCGAAGGGCTCCTCGAGGTCGATCTCCTTGGCGATGGAGACGCCGTCGTTGGTGATCGTCGGCGCGCCCCACTTCTTGTCGAGCACGACGTTGCGGCCCTTCGGGCCGAGTGTGACCTTGACGGTGTCGGCGAGGACGTTGAGCCCACGCTCCATGCTCCGTCGGGCCTCCTCGTCGAAGGCGATGATCTTGGCCATGGGGCTGTGATCCTTCTTCCAGTTCGTGGGTGGCCGGTCGGTGCCCGCGACGGACGGACCGCCGCGCGCGCTCACGTCCCGCTCGCGACGACCCTCACCTGACGGCCGGGTGTTCTGTCACTCTCCACCGGAGAGTGCTAAGTCAATGGTTAGCACTCGACCCCCTCGAGTGCAAGCAGCGGACGCGTCCTGGACGTCCGCCCTGCGCGAAGCCCTAAGGTGCTCGGTGTGTCCGACGCCGTCGTCGTGAGCCGCGCTCGGCGCACCCGCGCCCGCGCGGTCCTCGTGCTGGGAGCCGCCCTGCTGCTCGCCGTCGCGGGGACCACGGCACCCCGCGGCGAGGCGGCCGGGAAGCCCGGGGCGGCCCTCGCGGTCGGCGCCGGGGCGGTCGGGGGCGTGGGCAGAGGCGTGGGCAGCGTGGACACCGGGACCCACGCGCACATCCCCCTGTACCAGCAGGCCGTGTCCGTGCTGCCGGACGGCGCCCGTGCCGGTGTCCCCTCCGACGCCCTCGCGGTCTACCTGCCGGGCACGCGCGTCGCGGACCCGGCGGCTGCCGTGCTGGCGTCCGCGGTCGGCGCGACGCCCACCACGACCGTCGTCGTGGGGCCCCGCGCCGCTGCTGCCGCTGCCGCCGAGCAGCAGGAGTGGCTCGCCGCCGGGCAGGTCCCGGGCGCGGGCGGGCCCCACGAGGCGCTCGCGCGCGCCGCACTGCTCGACCTGCACTCGCTGACCGTCGCGGACGGGGTCGTCGTCGCGGGCTGGTCGTCGATGTGGCGCTACGTGTGGCCCCGGGACTCCGCGTTCGTGGCCGTCGCGCTGGCCCGCACCGGTCACGTCGACGACGCCCTCGCGGTGCTCGACTTCCTCGCGCGCGTCCAGTCCCCCGACGGGTCGTTCCAGGCGCGCTACCTCACGGACGGGTCCGGCCCGCCGGACGCCCGCGGCGTGCAGACCGACGGCACGGGCTGGGCGATGTGGGCGGCGGGCCTCGTCCTGGCCGAGGTCGACGACGCGGACCGCGCTGCCGTCGCGCGGCGGCTCGCCCCGCTCGTGGAGCGGTCGGCGGTCCGCGCCCTGTCCCTGGTCGCCGGGGGCCTGCCGCCGGCGTCGCCGGACTACTGGGAGGTGCCCGAGCGCGAGGTCACGCTGGGGACCGCCGCGCCGCTCGTCGCGGGGCTGGAGCAGGCGGTGGTCGTGCTGGACACCGCCGGGCGGCCCGGTCCGGCGGCCGCGGCGGCAGCGGGCGCGGTGGCGGCGCGCCGGTCCGTCGTCGACGCGTTCGCCCCCCAGGGGTACGGCCGGTACGCCACCCGCACGGTGCCCGACGCCGCGAGCGCCTTCGTGCTGCCCCCGTTCTGGACCGAGCCGGCCCCCGGCGCGCACGCCGCGTGGCGGGCGTCCGTGCCGTCGATGCTGCGGCCCGCGGACGGCCTGGCCCCCGGGGGCGGCTGGCGGCGTGACGGCGTGTCGTGGACGCCGCAGACGACGCTGTACGCGTGGGTGGCCGCGGAGCAGGGGCAGGTGGACCGTGCGGAGCACTGGCTGGGCGTGGTCGACCGGCACCGCACGTCGTCGGGGGCGATCCCGGAGAAGCTCCTGGCGGACGGCACGCCCGCCGCGGTGGCACCGCTGGGCTGGAGCGCGGCGTGCGTGCTCCTCGCGATCGACGCGCTGGGCACCCGCGACACCTGAGCCGCGTCACGCGCCTGCGCCACGCGCCCGTCGCGTCGCGGACGCGACGGGCGCGCCGGTGGACGTCAGACGGGTCGGACCTGCTCGGCCTGGGGCCCCTTGGTGCCCTGCCCGACCTCGAACTCGACGGCCTGACCCTCCTCGAGGGTGCGGTAGCCGTCCGCCTGGATCGCGCTGAAGTGCACGAAGAGGTCCTGGCTGCCACCCACGGGGGTGATGAAGCCGAAGCCCTTCTCCGCGTTGAACCACTTGACCGTGCCCTGGGCCATCCGGTGCTCCTCGAGGTGCGGTGGACCGGGCCGCTCCACCGTCGCCCCGGTGCGTGGAGCCTAGTGGCGACGCGCTCCCGCGACCAGGGTCGGCCGGACCCTCCGCAGGCCCTCCGCGGCCCCCCGGGTGGGGCTCGGCCTCAGGCGTCCGGGTCGGTGACGAGGAGCACCGTGATGCCGGGGCCGGCCTGCGCGGGATTCACCTCGACGGTGGTGACACCGACCGTCGTGGCCACCAGCTCGGCCGTCGCGCGCAGGTCCTCGCCCGCCATGTAGACGACGGACGTCGCCGGGGGGGTGCCCGTCGCGTTGTCGGGTGAGACGGCGGTGAAGCCCGCGGCCTCCAGCTCGTCCGCCACGCGCCCGGCGAGACCGCCCACGCGCGCGCCGTTGAGGACGGCCACCGGGGTGGTGAGCACGGGTTCCGCGGCCGGTGCCGTCGGCTCGGCCTCGGGGGTCGGCTCGCCCTCGGCCAACGCGGGGTCCTCCTCACCGGCGCCCTCGTCGACCGCTCCGTCGTCGGGCGCGACCGGCGCGTCCTGGCCCTGCGTCGGGCTGCCCACGACCGGCAGGTCGCCGGTGCGGGACAGGTAGGCCACGGCGCCGTAGGCCAGCACGGGCACGACGACGAGGACGACGACGAACGGCCACCACCGGCTCCACGCGGACCGGGGTGCACGGTGGACACCGGTCGGCGCGTCGGGCGAGATCGCGTCGAACTCGTCCTCGGGGTAGGGGTAGTCGGCCTTGCTCACGGCCGCAAGGCTAGCTGCTCGACGCGACGCCCAGGGCCTGCCCCGCCGTCCGACCTGCGGCGATCCGGGAGCGAGCGGTGCGAACCGGGCACGCGACGCTCAGGCGTCGGCGCCGAGGCGGCGTGCCGTGCGGGCGCGCTGACGGGACGAGCGCATGCGCCGCAGCCGCTTGACGAGCATCGGGTCGTGCGCGAGCGCCGCCGGGTCGTCGATGAGGGCGTTGAGGAGCTGGTAGTACCGAGTGGCGGACATGTCGAACAGCTCGCGGACGGCCTGCTCCTTGGCCCCCGCGTACTTCCACCACTGCCGCTCGAACGCCAGGACCTGCCGGTCGCGCTCGCTGAGACCGTCGGCGCCGCGCTCGTCCGCGCGCAGGTCCTCGACGCCCACCTGGGTCGCCGTGCCGGCTGTGCCGTCCATGGCTCTCCTCCTCGCGCGCGGGTGCTCCGCCCGGCATCGTACGCGGCGAACCACACGGGTGTCATTCGCGCGTGCGGATGACGCGCACACGGCCGGACCACCTGTCCGGCGCCCGCCCGGCCGGTGCGGCCCGTCCGTCGCGCGGGTAGCCTCCGCGACGTGAACGCCGCCCTGCAGGACCTGGTCGCGCCGGACTGGGCCCGCGCGCTCGCCCCCGTCGAGCCTGCGCTGCGCGCCGCCGGGCAGTACCTGCGCGACGAGGTCGCCGCCGGTCGGCAGTACCTGCCCGCATCGGACGCGATCCTGCGCGCGTTCCACCGGCCGCTCGCCGACGTCCGCGTGCTCGTGGTCGGCCAGGACCCCTACCCCACGCCCGGGCACGCCATGGGGCTGTCGTTCTCCGTCCAGCCGGACGTGCGCCCGGTGCCGCGGTCGCTGGACAACATCTTCCGCGAGCTCGTCGCGGACGTCGGCGTGCCGCGCCCCACGTGCGGCGACCTGACGCCGTGGGCGGAGCAGGGAGTCATGCTGCTCAACCGCGTGCTCACCGTGCGCCCGGGCGCACCCGCGTCGCACCGCGGCAAGGGCTGGGAGCAGGTCACCGACCGGGCCATCGCGGCACTCGTCGAGCGCGGCGGACCCCTGGTCGCGGTCCTGTGGGGGCGGGACGCGCAGTCGCTGCGCCCCGCGCTCGGCGACGTGCCCGTCGTCGCGAGCCCGCACCCGAGCCCGCTGTCGGCCTCGCGCGGGTTCTTCGGCTCGCGGCCCTTCTCCCGGGTCGATGCGCTGCTGCGCGAGCAGGGCGGCGACCCGGTCGACTGGCGCCTGCCGTGACGGGCCCTGCCGCGGATCGTCACCCGATCGGGTCCGTGGCGCGGCGATCCGTCGCATGATGTGGTGATGACGTCGCACGACGGGGCACGCCCCACCACCGCCGGCACCGAGGCCCTGCCCGTCGACCCCCCGCGCTGGACCCGCTACGTGGCCTGCGGCGACTCCTTCTCGGAGGGGCTGTGGGACGCTCCGGACGGTCGGGACGCGCCGCTGCGCGGCTGGGCCGACCAGCTGGCCTCGCACCTGTCGCGACGCCGCACGGCGGCGGGCCTGGACCCGCTGGAGTACGCGAACCTCGCGGTCCGCGGCCGCCTGATGCGCCCGATCCTCCACGAGCAGGTGCCCGCCGCGCTCGCGCTCGAGCCGGACCTGGTGAGCGTGATCGGCGGCGGCAACGACATCCTGCGCCCGTCGGTCGACGTCGACCGC
The DNA here is from genome assembly GCF_018623035.1 of Cellulomonas dongxiuzhuiae. Taxonomy (NCBI): domain Bacteria; kingdom Bacillati; phylum Actinomycetota; class Actinomycetes; order Micrococcales; family Cellulomonadaceae; genus Cellulomonas; species Cellulomonas dongxiuzhuiae. The sequence goes on along the minus strand of NZ_CP076023.1, from coordinate 740,424 downwards.
GTCGCCGCGGACCTCGAGCGCGTCGTCGCGGGCGTGCGGTCGCGCGGCGTCGACGTGCTGCTCGGTACCGGGTTCGACGTGCGGGGGAACCCGCTGGTGCGCACGACGCGGGCGCGTGTCGGCATCTACAACGCGCACATCTGGTCGATCGCGCGCCGCCACGGCGCGTACGTGCTGGACCCGTGGGGCATGCGCAGCCTGCTCGACTGGCGCATGTGGTCCGAGGACCGCATCCACCTGACGACCGAGGGGCACACGCGCGTCGCGCAGGGTGCGCTGGTGGCGCTGGGCCAGGCGCCCGACCGCGCCGACTGGGACGACCCGCTCGCGCCGCTGCCGCCCGTGCCGCGCCTCGAGCGGGCCCGCGCCGACGCCCGGTGGCTGCGGGACCACGCGTACCCGTGGGCGACGCGGCGGCTGCAGCGGCGCTCGTCGGGCGACCTGCTGACCGCGAAGCGTCCGGTGCCGACGTCGGTGGAGTGAGGGTCAGCCCTGCCGGACGCTGAACTGCGCGGCCACCGGCGTCCTGCCCACGTCGTAGGTGCGGAGCGTGAGCATCGGTGGCTCCCAGCGCTCGACGACCGCGTCCCACGAGGTGACGTCTCCCGACGACCAGCTCCATCTGTGGGCGGAGCCCTGCAGCCGGGAGAGGTCGACCGTCAGACGGACCCTGCCCGACGAGAGCCGCGACCCCTGGAGCGCGATCGCCATCTGGACGCCGCCGTCGCGCGGCACCGTTCCCGGAGCCGCTTGCGACCACTCGTTCGTCTTCGTCACCGACACGATCTGGCACGTACCGAGCACCGCAGAGGTGGCCGACAGGATCTCGCAGGACTCCTGCGGGCCCCAGGTGCCCGAGCTCGCCGGTGCGGTGAAGACGGCGGTGTCCGTCCATGCTGCCGTGGTCCGGGAGGTCACCGCGCCGAGGGCGAGCAGCACGGCGATGACGACGGCCGCGACGACCAGCCGCGTGCGCGCAGCGGGGCGGGTCACGGCACTGCTCCTTCCGGCGTCGCGTCGTCGCGTCGTCGCCGGGCCAGCACGACGAGCCAGGCACCGGTCGCCGTGGCGGCGAGCGCCAGTGCGAGCCACGCCGGTGCGGCGGCCCCCGTGAGGGCCAGCGGTCCCGTCCGGCCGGCCGGGAGCGTGTCGGATGCCTCCCGCGCCGCGTCCTGCGGCCCCGGCCGTCCGGTCCCGACGGCCGTCGACACGTCACCGCCCTGCAGCACGAGACGCCCGACGATGTCGGACCGGTCGCCGGGCGCGAGGTCGTCGGAGGCCGCGGCTGTCACGGTGAGGGTCCACGTGCCGGGTGCCATCTCCAGGCCGACGAGCGCGCCGTCGACGGGTCGGCAGGCGCTGTGCGCGTCGCACAGCCGCGCGTCCCACGCGAACGTCGGAGCACCGTCGCTGCGCAGGTCGACGGCGGTGACCGTCGCGTCCTCCCGCACGTCCAGGGTCAGGTCGCGGGAGCGGTGCTCGCCCGGCACCAGGTCGAGGAGCCCGAACGTCACAGGGATGACGTCGACGGCCGCGACGGCCGCCGTCGGCAGGCTCGCGCCCACGACCGTCAGCGCACCGAGCGTGGCCGCGACGAGTCGACGAGCGGGTCGCATGCGTCCTCCTGGGCGCTCGTGGGATCGGTCGGGTCGGCGACGGCGTGCGGCTCCGGGACGCTCGCGACCGAGGTGCTCCGGGCCGCCGTGGTCGACGCGGCGGCGTGCCGCCCCCGGGCGGGGCCGGACGACGAGCGCGGCAGCTGGCTCAGCCCGAGCAGCGCCACCAGCGCCACGACGAGCGGGACGGCCGTGCCGGGCGTGGTGAGCCGCACGAGCGCGGTACCGGCCCCCCCGACCTGCCAGCGCGGGCGCAGGACGGTGTCGTCCGTGACGACGTACGCCCCGCCGTCGGCGGCGTCGTTCGCGTCGCCCTGCATCCACACGTGCCACGCCCCGTCGGCCTGCTGCGCCACGTCGACGACGCGGTGCGTGACCAGCGCCCCGGTGACCGGGTTCGGCAGCGACAGGACGTCACCGACCTCGACCTCGTCGACGGGCACCGGTGTGGCGAGCAGCAGGTCGCCGGTCATGATCTCCGGCTCCATCGACCCGGAGATCACGACCAGCGGCTTGACGAGGCCGACGGCACCGGCGACCCACAGACCCGCGCTGACGACGCCGAGGACGGCGAGCGCCCAGACGAGGACGTCGGCTGCGATCTGCAGTGCTCGCACGTTCCATCACCTCCGGGTCGTCGGCGTGGCCGCGCGGACGCGCGTGCTCACACCTGGTCGGGTTGGCCGGTCAGGACTGGTCGGTCAGGACTGGCCGGTGAACGTCACGGCGAGGGTGCCGGTCCTGCCCTGGTACGTGGCGGGCCAGTCGCGCGGCGTGACGACGCGCAGCGTCGCCGTGGTGGTCGCCCCGGCCGCGAGCGTCGGGACGGGACCGGCGACCGTGGCGGTGGCCGGCGTGGTGCCGGCGAAGATGCTGGTCGACCTGTGCCGGTCCGTCACGACGTCGGCGGCGCCGAGCGTCAGCGGCACCGTGCCGGCGTTCCTGAGGTGCAGCGTGACGGTGACGTCCGCACCCTGGTTGAGGTCGTCGAAGGCGGCCGCGGGGACCTGGACGACCACGCCCGCGGCCGAGGTGTCCGCATCGGCCCACGTCCTGCCGTCGGTGCTGCCCTGCAGATCCACCGTCACGCTGGTGGCGTTGCCGGCGAACCACGCCTGGTCGGTCCACGCGGCGCTCGTGGCGGCCGCGCCGATGCCGAGCACCGCGATGCCGGCCAGACCGAAGCGCAGGAACACCCCCGCGCGGCGGCGGGGCTCCTCGCCCTGCTGCGACGCGCCTGTGGTGCGCTGGATCACGGTGTGCTCCTCGCCCGTCCCGGCGTCGGTCAGGACTGGGCGGTGAAGACGACGGTGAGATCGCCCGTGCTGCCCTGGTACTCGACGGGCCACTCGTCCGGGGTCGTGACCTCCAGGGTCACCGTCGTCTCACCCTCGGGCTCGAGCTTGAGCCCGGTCGGAGCGCTCACGGTCGCGGAGGCGGCCGCGGGACCGCTGAACATGGTGCCGGTCACGGCCACCGTGCCGTCGCCGAGCGTCAGCGGCACGCTGCCGTCGTTCCGCAGGTGCAGGGTGAGCTCGGTCGAGTCCCCCTCGTTCATGCCGTCGAACGTCTCCGAGGGGATCTCCACGGCCACGCCGGCGTCGGAGGTGTCGGCGTCGATCCACGTCTCGCCGTCGAGGCTGCCCTGCAGCTCGACCGTCACGGCGCTCGCGCTGCCGGCGAACCACGCCTGGTCGGTCCACGCGGCGCTCGTGGCGGCCGCTCCGATGCCCAGCACCGCGACGCCGGCCAGGCCGACGCGCAGGAACGCCCCGCCACGGCGGCGCTTCTCGGTCTGCTCGGGCGCGGGGGTGGGGGTGAACTCGCTCATGGTGGCTCCTTGCGGGCAGCGGCACGGTGGTGGACCGGTGCTGGTGGGTACGGGGCGGGCCGGATCAGCCCTCGCCGACGCCGTCACGGCGTCGGCCTGCTGCGGTCCCTGCAGCTGCCCTCTGTGGCGCAGCGGAGTCGCCCGACGTGGGACCGCGAGAGTCGGACGACCGTCTGAACACTCGTCCAGGACGCTCCTCGGAGGATGCACACGTCCGCTCCGGCCCCGCCCGGCGAGCGCCCGCGCTTCCCGCGCGGTTGGGGTGAATGCCCGAGTCCTTCACCCGGCCCAGTTGCGCACAGCACGCCCCGGCACGGACGAGGTGTCAGCGCGTCGGCTCGTCGGGCGCGACCCCCAGCCGCATGGTCGCCACGAGCCGAGCGCCCGTCGGGAGGCGGCCCACGACCCGCAGCCCACCTCCCACGAGCCGCAGCCGCCGGTCGAGGCGCGCCGTCCCGGACTCGGGGTCCGGCGCAGCCGGCGGCACGTACGGGTTCCCGTCGTTCGAGACCACGATCTGCAGCTCGTCGCCCACGAGGTCGAGCCGGACCTCCACGAGCGCCGGCGGGCCGTTCTTCAGCGCGTTGGAGACCGCCTCCTCGACCACGCGCACCGCCAGGAGCCGCTCGGCGACCGTCAGACCCACCTGCGACGGGTCGTCCAGACTCCGCAGCTCGTCGCCCACCTGCAGACGGGTCGCGATCGACGTCGGCAGCCGCCCCAGCAGCGCCCGGACGGCGGGCACGAGGCCCATCTCCAGCCGTTCCGGGTAGAGCAGCCGGCTCATCTGGCGCACGTCCCGCTCACGGGACTCCGCGAGCTCGGCGCGCGCCCAGACGATGTCCTGGGCGACGTCCGGGGCCGCGTCGGCGACCCGCTCCTGGACCTTCGCCAGGCGTGCGTCGACGAGCAGCAGCCGCTGCTGGACCGTCCCGTGCAGCCCTTCGGCGACCTGCCGTCGCACGCGGACCTCCTCCATCTCGAGCTCCCGCAGCGCCAGCTCGACGCTGACGGCCTGCCGCTCGGCCGCCCGGGTGGCGACCCGCATGCGTCGACGGGAGAACAGGGCCCAGACCCCGATGCCGGCCGACACGAACGCGATGAAGGCTCCGACCACGGCCTCGGCCAGCAGGGACTGGGTGTCGTCCGGCGGGTGCACGCCCAGGGCCACCTGCACCGCGACGCGCAGCACGCCCATGAGCAGCGCAGCTGCCAGCATCCGGGTCGTGAGCGCGAGGGCACCCTGCGCGCGGTGGGCACCCAGCACCCCCAGCCCCACGACGAGGGCGAGCACGCCCACCCCGTTCGCCGTCAGACGCCGCCAGAGGTCGACCTGCGCCCACTCCGGCACGAGCGTCGAGTAGATCCACGCGCTCTGCACGGACGCACCGACCGCGTACCCGACGGCGACGAGCCCCGTGCCGCGCAGCAGGATGAGCCGGTCCGCCACGAGGTCGTGGCGGCGCACGGCCGCAGACGTCACGTCACGGTCGACCACTGTGTCCCCGTCCCCGTCCCTGTCCCGCGCGTCCCGCCGGGCAACGCCGGTGCAGGTCCCGGTACAGGTCCCGGGTGGAGCGCCCTCGGCGTGACCATACTGGCCGTGATGACTCCCACCACGTCCCGCCGCCTGCGCGTCGCCCTCGTCGAGGACCAGCCGCTGTTCCGCTCCATGCTCGAACGGACCCTCGCCGAGCTGCCGGACCTCGAGCTCGTGGCCGCCCTCGGCACCGTCGCCGAGGCTCGCGCCGTCCTCACGCCGGGGGTCGCCGACGTCGTCGTCCTCGACATCGACCTGCCCGACGGCAACGGCATCGCGCTGGGCGTGACGCTGCGGCGCGCGCAGCCGGACCTGGGCGTCCTGCTCCTGTCGGCGCACGACGCGATGAACCTGCTGCTCGACCTGCCCCGCGACGTCGCGCACGGCTGGTGCTACCTGTCGAAGAACAGCGGGACGAGCGAGAAGGCCCTGGTGCACGCGGTCCGCGCCGCCGCCGCCGGTGAGACCGTGCTGGACCCGGCGCTGCTCCAGCGGGTCTCGCCGCGCGCCGGATCGGCTGTGTCCCGCCTCACCCACCGGCAGTACGAGGTGCTGCAGCTGCTCGCGCAGGGGTTGTCCAACTCCGGCATCGCCGACCGGCTGGAGATCACCGAGAAGTCCGTCCAGAACCACGTGTACGCGGTCTACGCGACGCTCGGCATCGACGCCGAGCCGGCGCGCAACCCCCGCGTGAGCGCCGCGCTGCGACTGCTGGAGGAGACTGGGCCGTCCCTGTGAACGCCGCGCGCGGCCCGCGCGCACGCACAGGGAGGACGAGGAGGACGTCGTGGTGCTGATCGGTGCGCACGTGCGCGGTGCCGAGCCCCTGGTCGAGGCGCAGCGGGTGGGGGCGCAGGCCGTGCAGGTGTTCCTGGCCGACCCGCAGGGCTGGAAGAAGCCCGTGCGCCGCCCGGACGCCGACGACCTGATCGCCGCGGAGCTGGGGATCTACGCGCACGCGCCGTACCTGGTGAACGTGGCGTCGACCAACAACCGCATCCGCATCCCGAGCCGCAACATGATCGCCCAGCACGCCGCCGCCGCAGCCGACCTGGGCGCGCGCGGGCTGGTCGTGCACGGCGGCCACGTCGGCGACGGCGACGACGTCGCGGTCGGCATCGAGAACTGGCGCAAGACGTTCGAGCGCGCGACGTTCCCCGTCCGCGTGCTCGTCGAGAACACCGCGGGCGGCGAGAACGCGTGCGCCCGCACGCTCGACCGCTGGGCGCAGCTGTGGGACGCGATCGGCGGGTACGACGTGGGCGTCTGCCTCGACACGTGCCACGCGTGGGCCGCGGGCGAGGACCTCGAGACGATCGTGAAACGTCTGACCGCCATCACCGGACGCGTCGACCTGGTGCACGCCAACTCGTCGCGCGACCCGCACGGGTCCAGCCGCGACCGGCACGCCGGCTTCGCCGACGGCACGATCCCGCGCGAGCTCATCGCCCACGTCGTGCGCGAGGCCGGCTGCGACGTCGTCGTCGAGACGCCAGCCGAGACGCAGGCCGACGACATCGCCTACCTGCGCGAGGCGCTCGGCCTCTAGGTGGAGCCCCCTGTCGGATTCGAACCGACGACCTGCTGTTTACAAGACAGCTGCTCTGGCCAGCTGAGCTAAGGAGGCGAGGCGGCCAGGGTACCGGCCGGGGCGCCACGGGCGCCCGCCCCTCGTGGGGGACGGACGCCCGTGGCGCGTGCGGCTCAGCCCTTGGCGGCGACCGCGTCGAGGACCGCCTGCGTGAGGGGGCCGGTGGTGTAGAGGTCGCCCTCCCACTTCTCGCCGTCGATGAGGACGGTCGGCGTGCTCAGCCCGCCCAGGTCGGCCGCGGCCTGCTGGGTCGTCGCGGCGACGAACGGCGCGTAGCGGCGCCACGTGCCGTCGCGGGACTCCTTCTCGTCCTCGGACGTCGCGACCTCGTACGTGCCGTCGACCGTCTCGGTGAAGGTGTCGACGACCGTCTGCGGGACGCCGACCTCGGTCGCGATCTCGGCGATCCGCGCGTCCTTGAGGCCCGAGGTGCCCTCCTCCGGCTGGTTGGCGTACAGCGCGGTGACGAACGCCGTGTAGTGCTCCGGGTCCTGTGCCGCGACGGCGGCCGCCGCGTTCGCGGCGCGCGTCGAGTAGAACGTGCCCTGGGAGTTGCCGTCGAGGAACGCGATGTTCTTGTAGACGACCGTCACGCCCTCCTGCTCGCCCAGCGCGTCGAGCTCGCCCGAGTTCGCGGCGTCGAACTTCCCGCACCACGGGCACATGAAGTCGAAGTAGACCTCGACGACGACGTCGTCGTCGCCACCGGCCTCGCCGACGCCCGCGGCGCTGATCGGGATGCCGCCGGTCTCGTCAGCGGCGTCCGGGGTGTCGATGTCGTCGAACGCCGGGACGAGCGTGTTCTCGGTGCCGCCGGCGAAGACCACGTCGCCGTAGGCCTCCGCGTTGGCCTGTCCCTGGCGGACGATCGCGAAGACGACGGCGCCCAGGACGAGGACCGCCGCGAGGAGGCCGCCGATCGCGATCAGCCGGGTGCGCTTCGCCTTGCGCTCCTGCTCCTGGCGCATCTGGAGCGCCTTCGCGCGCGCGTCGTCGCGCCGCTGCGTCTTGGTGGGTCGGGGGTCGTTGGTGGGCATGGGTGCTCCTGGTCTCGGGTGCCGGTCCGACCGGCGGTGGCGTGCTGGGGACGTGCGGGGGCGACGTGCTGGGCGTCGGGGTGCGCGTCAGCGCGCCGGGGGTCCGCGGCGCGGCCGCGCGGGGTCGTGCCCGCGGTCGCGCCGCACACGCACGACGGGACCACCCGCGAGCAGCAGCGGGCGGGCGGTGGGCACCGGGGTGCCCGCCACGACGAGGGGCGGGACCAGGTGGGACGCGAGGAGCGCGGCGACGGCCACCACGCCTCGCCGTGTCACGACCCCGAGGCCCAGGCCGCACGCCGTCAGCAGCACGTGGGTCGCGACGACGGGCAGCGCGACGCTCAGCAGCAGGACGGCGCCGGTGGACGCCGCGCCGAGCCCGAGGGCCCCGTCGGGGCACTCGGACGCCGAGCGCAGCAGCGCCATCCGCACGCCGAGGCCCGCCAGCGGGCCGTCGGCCACGACGCACTGGTGCAGCAGCACGCGCCCCTGCACCCCCAGGACGACGGACAGGACGGCGAGCGCCGTGCCGAGGGCACCGAGCAGGTGGGTGCGCACCAGGTGGGGCCCGGACCGCGAGCGGGCGCGCCGAGCCACCGGGGCCACCGCCCACGTCGTCCAGGTCGCACGCACGGCACCAGGGTAGGGCCCGACGACCGCGGGGTCACCCGCCCCCACGCCGGGCGCCCGGGGTGGGGTCAGGGACGCGGCAGGGTCGGCGTCGGCAGCGGCGACCAGCTGATCGGCTGCACGTCGAGCACCTGGTTGGCGAGCACCACCCCGAGGACGAGCGCGACGACGACCACGACCAGCGCCCCCACCGGGCCCGGTGCGACGCCCGCGAGCGTGCGGCGTGCGCCCGTGCGCGTCATGCGCGACAGCGGCCCCCACCACAGGAACGCGACGGCGATCGCCACGAGCACGGCCACGACGAGCATCGCCGTCTGCCCCTGGGGCTCCTGCCCCGGCGGCGACCCGCCGATCTCCCAGCGTCCCGAGCCCAGCAACCACCAGCCCAGCCCGCCGACGATGAGCACGACCGCCCCGCCGACGAGCAGCGACGGCAGCACGCCGAGGACGGCGCGCAGCAGGTACCAGGGTGTCGAGAGGACCGCGACGAGCCCGTCCCCGCGGCGTACCCCCCGACGCTCGCGCCGCCCGTGCATCGCCTCGACGGTGCCACCGACGGTCCGCACCACCACGACGAGCACGAGGACGGTCGCCAGGGTCAGGACCGGGTAGAGCATCCCGGCGAGCACGACGACCAGCCCGAGGGCGAGCAGCGAGCCCCAGCGCCGGCGCGCCGGCGGGCGCTCGTACCAGGGTCCCTCGCCCTCGTCACCCTCCGTCTGCTCGGGGTCCTCCTCGAGCCAGTCGCCGCCGTCGTGGCGGGGGTCGTGGGTGTCGTCACCGTCGTCAAGGGTGTCGTCGGCCCACTGGTGCGACGCGGGTTCGACGGTCGGCGCGGCGGCACCCCGGACCGGGACCGCGACCGTGAGGCCGTCGCGCACGGGAGGGGAGGGCGGCGCGACGACGGCGGCGGCGGCGCCTGCCGACGTCCCGACGGCCACGGTCCGCAGCCCGTCCTGCGGCGACGGCTCGCGCTGGGCGACCAGCTCGGTCGCGAGGTCGTCCTCGTCGGGACCGTCGCCGTGGTCGCCGTCGAGCGGGTCGTCATCGTCGACCGGGTCCTCGTCGTCGTCGAGCAGGTCCTCGTCGTCGTCGAGCAGGTCCTCGTCGTCGTCGAGCAGGTCCTCGTCCTCGTCGAGCGCCTCGCCTTCGGCCTCGTCGAGCAGGTCCTCGTCGGCGTCCGGCACCGCCTCGTCGTCCTCGTCGTCGTCCGGGTCCCCGTCGTCCCCGTCGTCCCCGTCGTCCCCGTCACCCGCCGGCGCCGTGAGACCCGCTCCGAGCGCCGCGGCGCCCGCCGCTCCGGCCGCCCCCGCCGCGGCCACGGCTGCGCCGGACGTGGCACCCGTCCCCAGGGCGAGCGTCGGCACGGCGCCCGGCGGCAGCTCGCCCTGCTCCGCCACCGTCCGCAGGGCCGCGACGACGTCCTCGGGGTCGCTGCGGTCCGCGGGCTCCGGGCGCAGTGCTCCCGCGATCGCGGCACGCGTGAGCGGTCCGACGCCCTCGAGGTCCACCTCACCGGCGCGGGCCCGCGCCAGCACGGCCTCGACGGGACGCGTGCCGAACGGGTCGCGCCCCGTCGCGGCGAACGCCAGGAGCGCCGCCCAGCCCCACAGGTCGGTCGCCCGGCCCGGCTCGCCGCCGTCGAGCAGCTCGGGAGCGAGGTAGCCCGGCGTGCCGAGCACGAAGCCCGCGGTGGTGAGGTTGGCGTCGTCGTCGACGCCCTGCGCGAGGCCGAAGTCGATGAGAACGGGCCCGTCGGCCGTCAGCAGGACGTTGGACGGCTTGAGGTCGCGGTGCACCACGCCCGCCGCGTGCACGGCGGCGAGCGCCGAGCGCAGGCCCTCGGCGAGCGAGACGAGCTCGTCGGCGTCGAGCGGGCCGTGCTCGCGCACGTGCTCGGTGAGCGTGTCCCCCGCGACGAGCTCGGTGACGAGGAACGCCTCGGTGGAGTCGGCCTCGGCGTCCAGGACGGCCGCGACCGCACGGTGACGCAGGCGCTGCAGAGCGGCGACCTCGCGCATGAGCCGCGTCCGCACGACCGCGTCCGACGCGACGTGCGGGTGCAGCAGCTTGAGCGCGACCGCGTCACCGCCGCCGTCCACGGCGCGGTACACCGTCCCCATGCCGCCCGAGCCGAGCGGGGCCACGATGGTGTAGCCCCCGATCTGGGACCCCGGCGTCAGACCGCTCCGCTCCATGACGGGAAACCTAGCCGGTCACGGGGCGGCAGGGAGGCGTCAGCGCCCGAGCGTGTCACCCCTGGGACGACTAGGGTCGGAGGTCGAGACCCGCAAGGAGCTGATCTGGTGCCCATCGACGCGCCGCGCGACGGCCAGGACCTGGTCGTCGTCGCGAACCGCCTCCCGGTCGACGTCACGCTGGACGAGGAGGGCGAACCGACCTGGACACGGTCGCCCGGTGGCCTCGTGACAGCGCTGGCTCCGGTCATGTCCAACACCAAGGGCGCCTGGGTCGGGTGGGGCGGTGCCCCGGGCCTCGAGCTCGAGCCGTTCGAGGTCGACGGCACCGAGCTCGTGCCGGTCATGCTCACCGAGACGGACGTCGAGCGGTACTACGAGGGCTTCTCGAACGACACCCTGTGGCCGCTCTACCACGACGTCATCGCTCCCCCGCAGTTCCACCGGCAGTGGTGGGACGCGTACCGCCGCGTCAACGAGCGGTTCGCGCAGGCGGCCGCCGCCAACGCGGCGCACGGCGCGACGGTCTGGATCCACGACTACCAGCTGCAGCTCGTGCCGGCGTTCCTGCGGGCGCTGCGGCCGGACCTGCGCATCGGGTACTTCCACCACATCCCGTTCCCGCCGCTGGAGATCTTCGCGCAGCTGCCGTGGCGCAAGCAGGTCGTCGAGGGCCTGCTCGGTGCGGACCTCATCGGGTTCCAGCGCGGCGGGGACGCCGCGAACTTCGTGCGGATCGTGCGGCGGCTGACCGACCTGACGACGCGCGGCCAGATGATCACGGTCGACGAGGACACCCCGACGCAGCGGCACGTGCGCGCGCAGGCGTTCCCGATCTCGATCGACTCGCACGCGTTCGACCACCTGGCCCGCACCGACGCCGTCCAGGAGCGCGCGCGGGAGATCCGCCGTGAGCTGGGCGACCCGCAGTACCTGCTGCTGGGCGTCGACCGGCTCGACTACACCAAGGGCATCCGGCACCGCATCAAGGCGTACGGAGAGCTGCTGGAGGACGGCCGGCTCTCGGCGACCGAGACCACGCTCGTGCAGGTCGCCAGCCCGAGCCGCGAGAACGTCGGCGCCTACCAGCAGCTGCGCGACGACGTCGAGCTGCTCGTCGGCCGCATCAACGGGGACCACGGGCAGGTCGGGCACGCACCCGTGCAGTACCTGCACCAGTCGTTCCCCATGGAGGAGATGGCGGCGCTGTACCTGGCCGCCGACGTCATGCTCGTCACGGCGCTGCGCGACGGCATGAACCTCGTCGCCAAGGAGTACGTGGCCGCCCGCTCGGACGAGCGCGGCTGCCTCGTGCTCAGCGAGTTCACGGGCGCCGCCGACGAGCTGGTCGGGTCGGTGCTGGTCAACCCGCACGACATCGACGGCATGAAGGACGCGATCACGTACGCCGCGCACCTCGACCCCAAGGAGGCGCGCAAGCGCATGCGGCGGCTGCGGCGCCGCGTGCTGACGCACGACGTGGCCGCGTGGTCGGACCAGTTCCTCTCGGCCCTGACGGCCGTCCCCGTGAGGGGCGACCGTGGCTGACGCGCACGCGCCCGGCACCCACGTGCCCGCCGACCTGCGCGACCGGCTCGTCGCGCTCGGCGGCGACCCCGCCGCGCGGCCCCTGCTCGTCGCGCTCGACTTCGACGGCACGCTCGCGCCGCTGCAGGACGACCCGGCGGCGTCGCGCATCCTGCCCGCCGGCGTCGAGGTGCTCGCGGCGCTCGCGGCGCGGGACGGTGTCGAGCTCGCGCTCGTGTCGGGCCGCGCCATGGCCGACCTGCACGCGCTCGCGCAGGTGCCGGCCGGCACCTACCTCGTCGGGAGCCACGGCGCCGAGCGCGCCCGGGTCACGCAGTTCGGCCTGGACCGCGACGTCGTCGAGCTGACGCACGCGCAGGCGGACCTGCTGGCGTCGCTGGGGGCGCGTGCCGCCGCCGTGGCGCGCGGTCGCGACGGCGTGTGGGTCGAGACCAAGCCGACGGCGGTCGTGGTGCACACGCGCCTCGCGGAGCCGGACGACGCGGCACCCGCCGAGGCGGAGGCGCTCGCGCTGGGCACCGAGCTCGGCGTCGGGACGCTCCACGGCAAGGACGTCGTCGAGCTCACGGTCCTGGCGGCGGACAAGGGCACGGCCCTGCAGGCGCTGCGCCACGAGCTGGGCGCGCCGGTGGTGCTGTACGCCGGCGACGACGTCACGGACGAGCACGCGTTCGCCGCGCTCGACGAGCAGGACGTGACGCTGAAGGTCGGCCCGGGGCAGACCGTCGCGCGCTACCGCGTGGCCGACCCGGAGGCCGGCGTGGCCGCCCTGGCGCTGCTGCACGACGCTCTCGGCTGAACGTCGCACGCCCCCGGCCGTGGCGTGACCTGTGCCATACTGACGGCGGCCGGGGGAGGTCCGACGGACCCCCCTCGATCCGTGTCAGCGGAGACACATGGGCTCAGCAGTCCCGCGGCCCCCGCGGACCTGCGTTGACACTCTTCACGACGGATCGTCCGGCACGTACCTGCCGGTGAAGGGAAAGTACAACCATGGCTACGGTCAGCTTCGACCACGCGACCCGGATCTACCCGGGCACCGAGCGTCCCGCGGTGGACGCCCTCAACCTCCACGTCGAGGACGGCGAGTTCCTCGTCCTCGTCGGCCCCTCCGGCTGCGGCAAGTCGACCTCCCTGCGCATGCTCGCGGGTCTCGAGGACGTCAACGCCGGGCGCATCCTCATCGGTGACCGCGACGTCACCGACGTGCAGCCCAAGGACCGGGACATCGCGATGGTGTTCCAGAACTACGCGCTGTACCCGCACATGACGGTCGCCGACAACATGGGCTTCGCGCTCAAGATCGCCGGCACCCCGAAGGCGGAGATCCGCCAGCGCGTCGAGGAGGCTGCCAAGATCCTCGACCTGCAGCAGTACCTGGACCGCAAGCCGAAGGCCCTCTCCGGCGGTCAGCGTCAGCGCGTCGCCATGGGCCGCGCCATCGTGCGTCAGCCGCAGGTGTTCCTCATGGACGAGCCGCTGTCGAACCTCGACGCCAAGCTCCGCGTCCAGACGCGTACGCAGATCGCGTCGCTGCAGCGCCGCCTCGGCGTCACGACGGTCTACGTCACGCACGACCAGACCGAGGCCCTGACCATGGGCGACCGCATCGCGGTCCTCAAGGACGGCATCCTGCAGCAGGTCGGCACGCCGCGTGACATGTACGACACCCCGGCCAACGTCTTCGTCGCCGGCTTCATCGGCTCGCCGGCCATGAACATCGGCACGTTCCCGGTCCTCGAGGGCTCCGCGTCGGTCGGCTCGTCGCGCCTGGTGCTCCCGCGCGAGGCCATCACGGGCCTCACCGACGACGACAAGGGCCACATCACCGTCGGCTTCCGTCCCGAGTCGCTGGACGTCGTGCCGCAGGGCACGCCGGACTCGTTCCCGGTCATCGTCAACATCGTCGAGGAGCTCGGCTCCGACGCGTACGTGTACGGCGCGCTGACCAACGACTTCGGCCAGGCCGCGGCGGTGCACTCCGGCGCCGGCGACGCGCAGATCATCGTGCGCGTCGACCCCCGCCAGGTCCCGCCGAAGGGCGCGACGATCTACGTCCGCATCCGCCCGACGGAGCAGCACCTGTTCCACGCGGGCTCGGGCGAGCGCATCTCCTGACACCAGCACCACACGCACGAGGCGGGTCCGGCATCGCCGGGCCCGCCTCGTGCGTCTCGTCGACGGGTGGCGCGCGGACGGTGCCGGCCGGACCTGAGAGGATCGGAGCATGAGCGTCACGGCACAGAGTCTGCAGATCACGGCGGCGAACCCGGACCCCGCGCTGCTGGACCTGCCCTGGCACATCCCGCTCGAGGACTGGCCGACCGAGACCCTCGCGGCCCTGCCGCGCGGCATCTCCCGGCACATCGTGCGGTTCGCCCGGATGTCGGGGCGGGTCGTCGCCATCAAGGAGATCGGCGAGAGCGTCGCCTACCGGGAGTACGAGCTGCTGCGCCAGCTGCGCAAGCTCGACGTCCCGAGCGTCGAGCCCGTCGGCGTCATCACGGGACGCCGTGCCCCCGACGGGGAGCCGCTCGAGGCGGTGCTCATCACGCAGCACCTGCAGTTCTCGCTGCCCTACCGTGCGCTGTTCAGCCAGTCGCTGCGGCCCGACACGGCCACGCGTCTCATCGACGCGCTGGCCGTCCTGCTCGTGCGCCTGCACCTCGCGGGCTTCTACTGGGGCGACGTGTCGCTGTCCAACACGCTGTTCCGCCGCGACGCCGAGACGTTCGCCGCCTACCTGGTCGACGCCGAGACGGGTGACCTGCACGACGTGCTGACCCCCGGGCAGCGCGGGTACGACCTCGAGGTCGCCCGCGTCAACATCATCGGCGAGCTCATGGACCTGCAGGCCGGCGAGTTCCTCGACGAGGACGAGGACGTCGTCGGCATCGGCGAGGCGCTCGTGGTGCGGTACGAGGAGCTGTGGCGGGCGCTGACCGAGACCGAGTCGTTCGGCTTCGGGGAGCGTTGGCGCGTGCAGGCCCGGATCGACCGCCTCAACGACCTCGGGTTCGACGTCGGCGAGCTCGCGATCACCACGGACCTCGACGGCACGTCCGTGCGGATCCAGCCGAAGGTCGTCGACGCCGGCCACCACTCCCGCCGGCTCATGCGCCTCACGGGGCTCGACGTGCAGGAGAACCAGGCCCGCCGCCTGCTCAACGACCTCGACGAGTTCCGCGCCGCGACCGACCGGCAGGCCGACGACGAGGCGTTCGTCGCGCACGACTGGGTGACCGACATCTTCGAGCCCGCGGTCCGCAGCGTCCCGCGCGAGCTGCGCGGCAAGCTCGAGCCCGCGCAGATCTACCACGAGCTGCTCGACCACCGCTGGTACCTCTCGCAGCAGCAGCACCGGGACGTCCCCATGCCGGAGGTCGCGCGGAGCTACGTCGCGACGATCCTGCCGACGCGGCCCGACGAGCAGGCGGTGCTGGGGACCCGCGCGGAGGACCTCCGCGACGGCGAGCCCGGTCCGTCCGGGTCGGACGACGACGCGTTCGACCCGGACCAGATCATCGGCTGACGCCGACGGCGCGGCTCAGGCGCGCTGCCGGGCGACCTCGTACAGGGCGATCCCGGCCGCGACGCCGGCGTTGAGCGACTCGACGGCGGACGCGATGGGGATCGACACGATCGCGTCGCACTGCTCACGCACGAGGCGCGACAGGCCCTTGCCCTCCGAGCCGACGACGAGGACCAGCGGGTCGGCGGCGAACGGCAGACCGCTGAGCGGCACGTCGCCGCCCGCGTCGAGCCCGACGACGAACACGCCGGCCCGGCGGTAGTCCTGCAGCGCACGCGTGAGGTTGGTGGCGCGCGCCACCGGCACGCGCGCGGCGGCGCCGGCCGAGACCTTCCACGCCGCGGCGGTCACGCCGGCCGCGCGCCGCTCCGGCACGAGGACGCCGTGCGCACCGAACGCACCCGCGGAGCGCAGCACGGCCCCGAGGTTGCGCGGGTCGGTGATGCCGTCGAGCGCGACGACGAGCGGGGCCGTCGCCGACGACTCGGCGGTGTCCAGCAGGTCGTCCGGGTCGAGGTACTCGTACGGCGGGACCTGGATCGCGACGCCCTGGTGCACGGCGCCGTCGGTGAGCCGGTCGATCTCGGCGCGGCCCACCTCGAGCAGGGGGTAGCCGGAGTCGGCGGCGATGGAGATGATCTCGCGGGTGCGGTCGTCCGCCTCCAGGCGCGCCGCGAGGTACACGGTCGCGACGGGGATGCCGGCGCGCAGCGCCTCGAGGACCGAGTTGCGGCCCGACACGATCTCGTGCGTCGAGCTCGTCTTGCCCCCGCGCTTGCCCTGCGCACCGCGGGCGGCCCGCGGCGACGGGCGACCCGAGCCCCCGGGGGCGGCGGCCGCCTGCTCGGCGGCGAGCTTGCGCTTGTGGGCGACGTGGTACGGGCGGTCCTCCGCCTTGGGCGTCGGGCCCTTGCCCTCGAGCGCGCGCCGGCTGTGACCACCGGTCCCGACGCGGGCGCCCTTCTTCGATCCAGGGGTGCGGGTCGCCCCACGGCGCTGGGAGTTGCCGGCCATCATTCCTCCGAGTTGTCGGTCGCGGGCGCAGCGAGCGCCCAGCGCGCGCCCGTCGAGGAGTCCTCCACGACGACGCCTGCAGCAGTGAGCCGGTCGCGGATCGCGTCGGCGGTGGCCCAGTCACGGGCGGCACGCGCGGCGGCGCGTGCGTCGAGCTCGGCACGGACCAGCGCGTCGAGGGCGTCCGCGGTACGGCTGTCGCCCCCGGCGGTGCTCCACTGCGGTGAACCGGGATCGAGCCCCAGCACGTCGAGCATGCCACGCAACGTCACCATCGCCCGCCGCGCGGCGTCGTCGTCGCCTGCTGCGAGGGCGGTGTTGCCCGCCCGCAGGGTCTCGTGGACGACTGCGAGCGCGGCCGGGACGTTGAGGTCGTCGTCGAGCGCGGAGGCGAACGCCGCCGGCAGGGCGACCTCGGCGACCTCGGCCTCGGACGCGCAGCCGACCCGCTCGGTGGCGCGCTGCACGAAGCCGGCGAGCCGGTCCCACGTCGCCTCGGCCTCGGCCAGGGTGTCGTCGGTCCACTCGAGCATCGAGCGGTACTGCACGGCCGTCAGCGCGTAGCGGACGACCGCCGCGGGGGCCTTCTCGAGCACCGTGGTGACGAGCAGGCCGTTGCCGAGCGACTTGCTCATCTTGGCGCCGCTCTGCGTGACCCAGCCGTTGTGCAGCCAGTACCGGGCGAACCCGTACCCGGCGGCGCGCGACTGCGCCTGCTCGTTCTCGTGGTGCGGGAAGCGCAGGTCGAGCCCGCCGCCGTGGATGTCGAACGCCTCGCCGAGGTAGCGGTGCGCCATCGCGGAGCACTCGAGGTGCCACCCGGGGCGTCCGCGCCCGTACGCGGTGTCCCACGAGGCGGTGGTCGGCTCGCCGGGCTTGGGGGCCTTCCAGAGCGCGAAGTCGTGGGGGTCGCGCTTGCCGGAGCCCGCGTCCTCGGGGACGTCCGTCATGTCGTCGACGCGCTGGTTGGTCAGGCTGCCGTACTGCGCCCACGACCGGACGTCGAAGTACACGTCCCCCGGCCCCGCCGCGTACGCGTGCCCGCGCTCGACGAGGCGGTCCATGAGGTCGAGCATCGCGGGCACGTGGCCCGTGGCGCGCGGCTCGTAGTCGGGCGGGATCACGCCGAGCGCGGCGTAGGCGGACGCGAACGCGCGCTCGTTGCTCAGCGCCCACGCCCACCACTCGGTGCCCGCCGCGGCGGCCTTCGCGAGGATCTTGTCGTCGATGTCGGTGACGTTGCGGATCATGGTGACGCGCACGCCGTTGCGGCGCAGCCAGCGGACCAGCACGTCGAACGCGACGGCGGAGCGCACGTGCCCCACGTGCGGCGGCGACTGCACGGTGGCACCGCACAGGTAGATGCCGACCTCGCCCTCGACGAGAGGGACGAAGTCGCGCACCGACTGGGTGCCGCTGTCGAACAGCCGCAGGCTCACCGGACCAGGCTACCGGCGCACGGGACGCACGCCCGACCGGTCGGGCGGTGGCGCCGCGCTCAACCGGCGCAGACACCCTCCCCGCGGTACGTCGGCACGGTCGTCTCGACCCGGTCACCGCGGACGAGGTGCACCCGGGCGAACCGCTCCATGACCTCACCGGCCTTGGCGTGCCGGAACCACACGCGGTCCCCGATGCGCAGGTCCGCGCGCGCGGGGACCCGCAGGGGCGTCTGCACCTCGCCCGCGCCCTCGCGCGCGCCCAGGCGCAGCCCGGTCGGCCACACGGGCCGGGGCAGGCGGCTCGGCGTCGCCGGCCCCGACGCGACGTAGCCGCCCCCGAAGACCGTCGCCCACCCCTCACCCGGCACCCTGACGACGTCGAGGCCGAAGTACGCCGCGGGGCGCGGCTCGAAGGCGAGGTACCCGTCGAACAGCGTCGGGACGAACAGCCCCGAGCCCGCCGTGACCTCGGTGACCGCGGGAGCCGCTGCACTGACCTCGAGCGACCCGGTCCCCCCGGAGTTCACGAGGTCGAGCGGGCGGCCGAGCGCCGCGGCCACGGCGTCGACGACGTCGGCGCGCCGGCGCGCGAGCTCGCGGACCGAGGCGGCCTTGACGAGCCGCACCGCGGCCGAGGTGTCGGGCAGCCCGGCGACCTGCGCCTCGTAGAACATCACGCCGCGCACCTCGAGCGAGCCGCGCTGCTCGACGGCGGCCGCGAGGACCGCGGCGTCGCGCGGCGTGCGCACGGGTGACCGGCGCACGCCGAGGTGCACGGTGAGCGGCCCCCGCCCGACACGCAGCGACGCGTCGACGTCGAGGCAGACCCGCAGCCGCCGCCCGTGACGGTGCGCGGCGGCGGCGAGCAGGTCCGCCTGGGCGGTGTCGTCGACCATGAACGTCACGGCGCGCGCCGCGTCGGGGTCGGCGGCCACGGCGTCGACCGCCACGGTGTCGACGGTCGGGTAGCCGAGCAGGACGTCCTGCACGCCGTGGCCCACGAGCCAGTGCGCCTCCGCGGCCGCGTACGCCATGACTCCCGCGAACCCGGGGCGCGCGAGCACCCGCTCGAGGACGTGCCGCACGCGCACGGACTTGCTCGCGACGCGGACCGGCGTGCCGGCGGCGCGCCGCACGACGTCGTCCGCGTTCGCGTCGAGCGCGTCGAGGTCCACGACGACCAGCGGCGCGGGCAGGCCGGCCGTGGCCGCGTCGAGCCGCTGGCCGAGGGTGCGCACGTCCACCCGAGGCGACCCGTCCGCAGCGGTGCGGCGGGCCGCCGTCGGGACGGTCATGCGCGCGGGCTCGTCATGCCAGGGCGGACACCCCGGACGGGACGGACGGTGCGGCGAACGGGTGCACCTCGGCACGCGGCTCGTCGTCGTCGTCGGCGGTCCCGCCCAGCATCGCGGCCTCGTCGACGGGCACCGCGAGCGAGGACAGGTGCTCGGCGAACAGGCGCAGGCCCTGGTAGGCCGCGTCGTCGTCGCCGTCGACGAGCCACGCGAGGCAGAACCCGTCGATCGTCGCGATGATCGAGCGTGCCACCAGGTGGCGGGGCACGCGCCAGACGATGCCCGCGGCGCGCTCGACCTCCTCGAGGAAGCGCTCGGCGGCCGCCCAGCTGACGACGTACTGGTCGACCCCGACCTGCTGGAGCTCGGGGTGCCGCAACGAGGTGGTCGTGAGCTCGTACGTCAGGAGCTGCGGCCCACGCGTGGCGCGGATGTTCGACCACAGCTCGTCCAGGACCGCCATGACGAGGTCGCGCGCGGGCGCCGACTCCGGCATCGCGGCCACGCCGCGACCCAGGTTGCGCTCGGTGATCGTGTGGGCCATCGCGCGCAGGAGCTCGTCCTTGTCACGGAAGCAGTAGTGGACCACCCCCAACGACACGCCTGCCTCGGCGGCCACGGCTCGCACGGTGGCACCGTCGATCCCTTCACGACTGGCGACGGTGAGTGCTGCCTCGATCAGCTGTTCGCGACGCTCTGCGACCGGCAGACGGTTCATTGCTTCCTCCTCCGGACGCATCGCCGGCACACCCCCCCGGGTGCGGTCGATGCGTCTCCAGGGTCATCTCATCGCTTGTCATGACGATAGTCAAGGATTTCGCGCACTTGACTTGGACACGCGCCCAGCCGATCCTGCCAGGATGGGAGGGCGTCGCCCCGGCGGGTCCGGAGCAGGCACATGGCACAACTGGGCACGGACGCAGAGCGCCCACCCGCGCAGGGTCGCACGTCCACGTGACCTGGGTGAGCTCGTCCGCGAGGTGAGCGCCGCGACGGCGGCAGGGACGCGGCTGCGCGCCGTCGGCGCGGGCCACTCGTTCACCGGAGCCGCCGTGACCGACGGCGTGCAGGTGCACCTCGACGCCCTGGCGGGGTTCGAGCGGGTCGTCACCCGGACGGACGGGTCCGCACGGGTGACGGTCGGTGCGGGCATGCGGCTCCGCGCGCTCAACGCGGGGCTCGCCGCGCGCGGCCTCGCGCTGCGGAACCTCGGCGACATCGACGCGCAGTCGATCGCGGGAGCGATCAGCACCGGCACGCACGGCACGGGAGCGCGGCTCGGCGGGCTCGCGACCCAGGTCACCGCCTGCCGCCTCGTCACGGCGGCCGGTGACGTCGTGGAGGTCTCGCCGACGCAGGACCCCGACCTGTTCGAGCTCGCGCGGCTGGGGCTGGGGACCGCGGGGGTTCTCGCGGCCGTCACGCTCGACGTGGTGCCGGCCTTCCGCCTGCTGGCGCGCGAGGAGCCGATGGCGCTGCAGGACGTGCTCGACGATCTCGACACGTTCGTCGACGAGAACGACCACTTCGAGTTCTTCTGGTTCCCGCACGCCGACGGCGCGCTGATCAAGCGCAACAACCGCGTCGCCGACGACACGGAGCGCCCCCTGTCGCCGCTGCGGCACCTCGTGGACGACGAGGTCCTGTCCAACGGCGTCTTCGCGGCGCTCAACCGGCTCGCGGCCGCCCGGCCGGGCGTCGTGCCGCGGATCAACGCCCTCGCCTGCCGCGCGCTCACGGCCCGCACCTACACCGGGTCGTCCTCGGACGTGTTCGTCTCGCCGCGCCGGGTCCGGTTCCGGGAGATGGAGTACGCGGTGCCGCGCGAGCACGTGGCCGACGTCGTGCGCGAGGTCGGCGCGTGGCTGCGCAGCACCGGCGAGCCCGTGCCGTTCCCCGGCGAGGTGCGCTTCGCCGCCGCCGACGACCTGTGGCTGTCCACCGCCCACGACCGGGCGACCGGGTACGTCGCCGTCCACCAGTACCACCGCATGCCGCACCGCCGGTACTTCGACGCCGTGGAGCGCATCGTCGCGCAGGTCGACGGCCGCCCGCACTGGGGCAAGCTGCACGGGCTCGACCACGAGCGCCTGGCCGAGCTGTACCCGCACCTGCCCCGCGCGAACCGCGTCCGCGCGCGCGTCGACCCCACCGGCACCTTCCGCAACGCGTACGTCGACCACGTGCTCGGCCCCGCGGGCTGACGCCGCCCGCGGTTCAGGCGAACGAGGGACCCGTCCGCCCTGGTCTCCGGCACCTTCCGCCGTCAGGCTGGCCCGATGGCGGACATGGGACGGGCGGTCGTGGCGACCGCGCTCGGCGGGCCGGAGGTGCTACGACTCGTCGAGGCCGAGGTGACGCCGCCCGGACCCGGCGAGGTGCAGGTCCGCGTGCACGCCGCGGGCGTCAACCCCTGGGACTGGAAGTCGTACGCCCCGGGCTCGGGCGGGCGCCCGCCCGTGCGGCTGGGGCTCGAGGTCGCGGGCGTCGTGCAGGCCGTCGGGACGGGCGTGCGCTGGTACTCCCCGGGTGACGAGGTGGTCGCGTGGCCCGTCACGGGCGGGTACGCCGACGTGGTGACGGCACCCCAGCGCGTCGTCGTGCGGCGCCCTGACGGGCTCGACGTCGTCCGTGCCGCCGGTCTGCTCGCCGCGGGCGTCACCGCCGTGCACGCCGTGGACGCCACGGGCGTGGACGACGAGGACGTCGTCCTGGTGCACGGGGCGTCGGGGGGTGTCGGACGCATGGTGGTGCAGCTCGCGGTGCTGCGCGGCGCACGGGTGATCGCGACGGCCTCGCCCGCCTCGCACGACTGCCTGCGGCGCTTCGGCGCCGAGCCGGTGACGTACGGACCAGGGCTGCTGGACCGCGTCCGTGACCTCGAGCCGGCGCTGGGGCGCGTGACCGTCGCGATCGACGCCGTGGGCACGCGGGAGTCGCTGGACACGTCGGTCGCACTGGTGCGCGACCGACGGCGGGTCGCCACGCTCGTCGCCCTCGAACGCGCGGCGGGGCTCGGCGTGCTCGCCCTGGGTCACGGGGCGGGCGCGGACCCCGGTCACGACGTCCGTGAGGCCGCACGCAGCCAGCTGACGACCCTGGCCGCCGACGGGTCCGTCGAGGTGCTGGTCACGGGCACGTACCCGCTCGAGCAGGCGGCCGCCGCGCACGTGCGCAGCCGCGACGGTCACACGGGCGGGAAGCTGGTGCTCGTCACCCGCTGACGCGCGGCTGGCCGCCCGTGACGAGCGGGTGGCTCCCCGTCGCGGGCGGCCACAGGTCCGCCGGCGGGGCGAGCGGTGCGGCCGGACGCGCGTCCTCGTCCACCTGCTGCAGGCCGGCGAACGTGGCCTCCAGCGTCTCCAGCGCCACCCGGTTGCGCTGGCGGACGGGCAGGCTCGCCGCGCGCCGCGGCAGGCCCTGCGCCCCCGTCCCCGGCGCGGGGCGCTCCGCCCTCGGCGCAACGCGCTCCGGGGCGGGCGCTGCGCGCACGGGGACGCGCTCGCTGTCGGTGGATGGCACAGTCACGGGGACGGACGGTACCGGCGATTCGTCCGGATAGCGACGTTCCAGGACGCCTGCGGCGCGTGACTTTCGGTATCCGTTCCGACAGTTCACCCGCCCGGGTGGTCGCGTGCCCACATCGTGACACGGTGCCCGTGGACCCGGATCGCCGCCGGCTCGCGGCAAAGGACTGGTACCCGAGCGTCGCGGGAGACAGACTCGCCGGGTGCCACCCCGTCACGTCCTGCTCGCCGTGCTGGTCGCCGTCACGTGGGGCCTGAACTTCCCCGCGATCCACCTGTCGCTGCAGCAGTTCCCCCCGTTCCTGCTGGTCGCGCTGCGCTTCGCGGTCATCGCCGTCCCCACGCTGCTGCTCGTCCCCCGCCCGCGCGTCGCGTGGCGGTGGCTGCTCGGCTACGGGGCGGGGTTCGGCGTGCTGCAGTTCGTCTTCCTCTACCTGGCGATGGACACCGGCATGCCGACGGGCCTGGCGTCGCTCGTGCTGCAGTCCTCCGCGCCGTTCACCGTGCTGCTCGCCGCCGTGCTGCTGCGCGAGCGCCTCACGGTGCGGCAGGGCCTCGGCGTCGCGATCGCCGTCGTGGGGCTCGGCGGGATCGCCGTCCACCGTGCCGGGCTCGACGGCGGTGCGGCGCTCGTGCCCGTCGTCCTCACGCTCTGCGGCGGGCTCGGGTGGGCGTTCGGCAACCTGTGCAACCGCCAGGCGCAGGCCGACTCGCCCTTCCGGCTCATGATGTGGATGACGGTGGTCCCGCCCCTGCCGATGCTGGCGCTGTCGCTGCTGGTGGAGGGGCCGGCGACGATCGCCGCGTCGTTCCACGGCCTGACGACGCCCACCGGCCTGGCCGCGCTCGGCGGTCTCGCGTTCACGGTGCTCGTCGCGACCGTCGTGGGGACGGGCCTGTGGACGTGGCTCATGGCCCGCCACTCCTCGAGCGTGGTCGCGCCGTTCTCGATGCTGGTCCCGGTCTTCGGGATCGGCTCCTCGTGGCTGTTCCTGCACGAGCCGACCCGGCCCGCCGAGCTCGCGCTGGGCACGCTCGTGGTCGGCGGCGTCCTGCTGGGCAGCACGGGTCGCCGCACCCTGGCGCCGCCGCCGTCGTCCGCCGCCGAGCGGCGCACCGCGGACCCGGCGGCGACCGCGCCGGCGGCGACCGCGCCAGCGGAGCCCGCCTGACCGGTCACTCGCCGGCGGGGTCGGGGGCTCAGACCTCGTCGAGGGTGATCAGTGCCGTCGCGATGGCCGCGACACCCTCGCCGCGGCCCGTCAGGCCGAGGCCGTCCGTCGTGGTCGCACCGACCGTCACCGTCGCGCCGCACGCCATCGACAGGACCGCCTGCGCCTCGATCCGACGCGGACCCAGCTTGGGACGGTTGCCGACGACCTGCACCGCGACGTTGCCGATCGTGAACCCTGCGGCGCGCACGCGCCGCGCGGCCTCGGCGAGCAGCGCCGCGCCCGACGCACCCGCCCACCGCGGGTCGTCGGTGCCGAACTGCAGACCCAGGTCGCCCAGCCCCGCCGCGGAGAG
Organism: Cellulomonas dongxiuzhuiae; assembly: GCF_018623035.1. NCBI lineage: Bacteria > Bacillati > Actinomycetota > Actinomycetes > Micrococcales > Cellulomonadaceae > Cellulomonas > Cellulomonas dongxiuzhuiae. The sequence continues at coordinate 716,096 of NZ_CP076023.1, read as the reverse complement.
CAGGGCGTCGGCGGCGGCGTGCGCCGCGACGTCCGCGTCGGAGTGGCCCGCGAGCGGGCGCTCGCCCGGCCACTCCAGGCCGGCGAGGTGCAGGACGGCGTCGGGGGCCGGGTCGGGGTCGTAGGAGTGCACGTCGATGCCGATCCCGGTCCGGACGTTCACGCGAGGGCTCCCGCCGTCAGGGCCCGTGCGACCAGCAGGTCGCGGGCCGTCGTCACCTTGGCGGCGCGCTCGTCGCCGGGGACCACCCAGACGGGCACGCCGTCGGCCTCGACGAGCGCCGCGTCGTCCGACGCGGCTGTCGCCTCGTGCGCGCCCAGGCCCGAGCCGACCGCGTGCGCACGCTCGAGGACCTCGCGGTCGAAGCCCTGCGGGGTCTGGACCGCGACCAGGTCGGACCGCGGCACGGTCTCGAGCACGGGCCGTCCCGTGCCGTCCCCGGTGCCCACACGCTTCACGGTGTCGACGACCGGCAGCCCCGGCACCACCGCGGGGTGGCCCGCGCGCACCGCGTCGACGACCCGCGCGACCAGCTCGACCGGGGCGAACGGACGGGCGGCGTCGTGCACGAGGACGACGTCGACGTCGTCGGCCAGCTCCGCGAGGCCTGCCGCGACGGACTCCTGTCGGGTGCGTCCCCCGCCGACGACGTCGAGGCGGACGTCCGCGGCCTCGACGACGTCGGCGAGCAGCACGGCGACCTCGTCGAGGTGCGCGGCGGGCGCGGTGACGACGAGCTGGCCGACGGCCGACCCGTCCGCCGCGCGCGCGGCCAGCAGGGCGCGCGCGGCGTGGACCACGAGCGACTCGCCCGCGACCGGGACGACCGCCTTCGGCAGCTCGAGCCCGAGGCGCGACCCGCTCCCGGCGGCGGTGAGGACAGCGGCGATCGTCATGTGTGCATCGTGCACCGTGGCAGCTCCCGGCGCTCCCCCGACACAGCAGACGGCCCGGGCGTCTGCACCCGGGCCGTCGTGCGTGCGGATCAGGAGGCGAGGACCTCGTCGAGGATGGCCTCGGCCTTGTCCTCCTCGGTCTTCTCGGCGAGCGCGAGCTCCGAGACGAGGATCTGACGGGCCTTGGCGAGCATGCGCTTCTCCCCGGCCGACAGGCCGCGGTCCGCGTCACGGCGCGACAGGTCGCGGACGACCTCCGCCACCTTGATGACGTCGCCGGACTGCAGCTTCTCGAGGTTGGCCTTGTAACGTCGCGACCAGTTGGTCGGCTCCTCGGTGTACGGGGCGCGGAGCACCTCGAACACGCGGTCGAGGCCCTCCTGGCCGACGACGTCCCGGACACCGACCAGATCGACGTTCTCCGCCGGCACCTCGATCGTCAGGTCACCGTGGGCGACCTTGAGCTTGAGGTAGAGCTTCTCCTCGCCCCGGATGGTCCGGCTCTTGATCTCTTCGATCTTGGCTGCACCGTGGTGCGGGTAGACGACGGTCTCCCCAACAGTGAAAGTCATCTGTCGGTGTCCCCTTTCGCAGACGTGTATGGTATCACGCCCCCCTCCCGCGGAATCCGGTCGTCCGGGCGCGTCCGCGCTGGTCAGCGGCCGGTCGGCGACGAGCCGACGTGCCGACCGGGTCCCCCGCGGAGTGCGGTGGTCGCGTCCCGCCAGGGACGGAGGTCCCCTTCGGTCCCTCGACGGTAGGCTGACCTGCGACTCCCCCTGCGTCGGGTCCGCGCCGTCGGACCGGGTGCAGAGGCAGCGCCCCACCCGCACCCGCCGCCTTGCGCGCGCGAGACCAGCAGGAGCCCTCGTGACCCGCCTCCGTCCCCGTTCCGTCCGGACCGCCGCCGCCGGTCTGGTGGCCGCCGCCGCCCTGACGCTGACGGGCTGCTCGGCCACCAACCCGATCACGACGACCTGGGACTACGCGGCCTCGGACGGTGCCGGCGCGTCGGTGGGCGAGGTCCGCGTCCTCAACATGGTCGTCGTCTCCGCCGAGGAGGGCGCGCCGGGCGTCCTCACCGGTGCGCTGGCCAACGGCTCGTCCGACGACGAGGACGTGACCCTCACCGTCGGCGACGCGGAGCCGGTGAGCGTGCAGGTCGGCGCCCGCCAGACGGTGCTGCTGGGCGTCAGCGACGCCCCCCCGCGCTACACGACGCAGGACGTCCCCGTGGCCGCCGTCGACACGCGGCCGGGCGGGCTCACGCAGCTCAAGGTCACCACGTCGACCGGCGGCACGGTCGAGTTCGCGGTCCCCGTCCTCGACGCCGCCCAGCCGCAGTACGCGGCCCTGCTCGAGTCGATCTCGGGGGGGGCGACCGCCACCGCGACGCCGACCGACGACGCCACGCGTGATGCGTCCGAGCCGCAGCAGCAGGAGCAGGAGCAGGGCGAGTAGCACCCCGCCCGTCCGACCCCGCACGTCACGAGGGGCCGACCACCCCCCCGGTGGTCGGCCCCTCGCGCGTCGTGGCCGCGTGCGTCGCGTGCGTCGTGGCCGCGTCCGTCGACGGCGCCGTCAGCCGAAGCGGCCCGAGATGTAGTCCTCCGTGGCCTGCTCGCGCGGCGAGGAGAACATCGTCGAGGTGTCGTCCATCTCGATGAGCCGTCCCGGCTTGCCCGTGCCCGCGATGTTGAAGAACGCGGTGCGGTCGGAGACCCGCGCGGCCTGCTGCATGTTGTGCGTGACGATCACGATCGTGTACTGCGACTTCAGCTCGGCGATGAGGTCCTCGATCGCGAGCGTCGAGATCGGGTCGAGCGCCGAGCACGGCTCGTCCATGAGCAGCACCTGCGGCTTCACGGCGATCGCGCGCGCGATGCACAGCCGCTGCTGCTGACCGCCCGACAGGCTCGAGCCGGGGCGCGCGAGGCGGTCCTTGACCTCGTTCCACAGGTTCGCCCCGCGCAGCGACTGCTCGACGAGCTCCTGCTGGTCGCCCTTCGACATGCGCCGGTTGTTGAGCCGCACGCCCGCGAGCACGTTGTCCGCGATCGACATCGTCGGGAACGGGTTGGGTCGCTGGAACACCATGCCGACGAGGCGTCGCACCGTGACGGGGTCGACGTCCGCGCCGTACAGGTCCTGACCGTCCATGAGGGCCTTGCCCTGCACGCGCGCACCCGGGATGACCTCGTGCATGCGGTTCAGGGTGCGCAGGAACGTGGACTTCCCGCAGCCCGACGGTCCGATGAGCGCGGTCACCTGCCGCGCCTCGATGGTCATGTTCACGCCCTGCACGGCGAGGAAGTCGCCGTAGTAGACGTCGAGGTCCGAGACGTCGATCCGATTGGACATGGGGGTCCTTCCTGGGGTCGGTGCGGCCCGCGTCAGCGGGCGCCCTTCGGGGCGAACCAGCGGCTGACGAGCCGGGCCACGAGGTTGAGGAGCATGACGAGCAGGATGAGCGTGAGGGCCGCGGCCCACGCGCGGTCGATCCCCGTCCCGCCCTGCTCGTACTGGCGGTACGCGAACACGGGCAGCGTGGCCATGCGCCCGTCGAACAGGTCGGTGTTGGTCTGGGTGACGAGCCCGACCGTGAGCAGGAGCGGCGCCGTCTCGCCGATGACGCGCGCGACCGCGAGCATGACGCCCGTGACGATGCCCGCTGCGGAGGTGCGGAGCACGACCTTGACGATCGTCAGCCACTTCGGCACGCCCAGCGCGTACGACGCCTCACGGAGCTCGTTCGGCACGAGCCGCAGCATCTCCTCGACCGAGCGGATGACGACGGGCGTCATGAGCAGGGCCAGTGCGACCGCCCCCATGATCCCGGCGCGGTACGCCGGGCCCATGACCAGCGTGAACAGCGCGAACGCGAACAGGCCGGCGACGATCGAGGGGATGCCCGTCATGACGTCGACGAGCAGCGTGATGCCCCGCGCGAGCGGCCCGCGGCCGTACTCGACCAGGTAGATCGCCGTCAGCAGGCCGACGGGCACCGAGATGACCGCAGCGGCCAGCGTGACCAGGAGCGTCCCGACGAGCGCGTGCGCGATGCCGCCGGACGTCATCTCCCCGAAGACGCCGACCATGTCGGTCGTCAGGAACGCCCACCCGAACGACGACGCGCCGCGCGTGACGACGAGCATGACGAGGGAGACCAGCGGCACGAGCGCCAGCAGGAAGGCGCCGGTCACGAGGGTCGTCGCGAGACGGTCGGCGGCGCGCCGCGGCCCCTCCACGACGCGCGAGGTGATGCTCGACGACAGCACGAAGAGCACCGCACCGAGGACGACGACGCCCGCCGTCGAGACCGCCCCGAGGGCGAGCAGCACCAGCAGCGCCGTGGCCAGCGCGCCGGCCGCGAAGGCCCACGGGCTCCACGACGGCAGGCGACGGTACGCGTCGTCGGTCAGCAGGCCCGCGGTCGTCGCGGGAGCGGTGGTGGCGTCGGCGCTCATCAGTTGGCCCCCGAGAACTCGGCGCGGCGTGCGATGACCCAGCGCGCGGCGAAGTTGACCACGAACGTGATGACGAACAGCGCCAGGCCCGTGGCGATCAGCGCGCTGACGCTCAGGCCGCTCGCCTCGGGGAACTTCGAGGCGATGTTCGCGGCGATGGTCTGCTGCTGACCCGGCTTGAGCAGGAAGAACGAGAAGAGGAACCCGGGCGAGATGACCATGAGCACGGCCATCGTCTCGCCCAGCGCGCGCCCCAGACCGAGCATCGAGGCGCTGATGACGCCCGAGCGGCCGAACGGCAGGACGGCCTGGCGGACCATCTCCCAGCGGGTCGCGCCGAGCGCGAGCGACGCCTCCTCGTGCAGGCGCGGGGTCTGCAGGAAGACCTCGCGCGAGACGGCGGTGATGATCGGCAGGATCATCACCGCCAGCACCACCGACGCCGACATGATGTTCTTGGCCGGCGCCTGGTAGTCCGCGAACAGCGGCACGAACCCCAGGTTCGACGACAGCCACGCGAAGACCGGGTCCAGCCGCCCGATCAGCCACAGCGCGCCCCACAGGCCGTAGACGACCGACGGGATGGCCGCGAGCAGGTCGATGAGGTAGCCCAGGCCCTGCGCGAGACGGCGCGGCGCGTAGTGCGAGATGAACAGCGCGATGCCGATCGACACGGGCACCGCGAGCAGCAGCGCCAGGACGGACGCGAGGAGCGTCCCGAAGACCAGCGGTCCGACGTACTGCGCGACCGAGCCGCCGTTGAACCACGAGATGGCCTCGAGCTCCTCGCGCGACGCGGTCAGCGCCGGCCAGGCGCGCAGCACGAGGAAGACCGCGACCGCGGCGAGCGTCACGAGGATGAGCACGCCCGCGCCGGTCGACAGGGCACCGAACACGCGGCCCGCCAGCCGCCCGGTGGAGGCCGCGCGCGCGGCGGCGGCGGCGTCGCCGGCGTCGGACGAGGGACGCGGGGCGGCGCCTCGCGGGGGTGGGGTGGTGGTGACAGCCACTGCTGCTCCGTCGGTCGGGGAGGGTGGGGGCGCCGCGCGAGCCGTCCCGGGGTGGGCGTCGTGCCCGTCCCGGGACGGCCCGGCGTGATGCGGTCGTGAGGTCGTCAGGCCGCCGCGATCGAGTCGATCGCCGCCTGGACCTCGGTGCGCAGGTCGTCCGAGATGGGTGCCGAGCCCGCGACGCCCGGGTCGGCGGCGCGGTCCTGGCCCGCGGCGCTCGCCACGTAGGTGAGGTACGCCTTGACGTTGGCCGCGTCCGCCGCGTCGGCGTACGTGGAGCACGCGATCGAGTACGAGACGAGGACCAGCGGGTAGGCGCCGGCCTCGGTCGTGGTGCGGTCCAGCTCGACGACCAGGCGCTTGTCCGTCGCACCCTCGGCGCGCGGGGACGCGTCGACGACCTTCGCGGCCGCCTCCGCCGAGAACGGCACGTACTCCTCGCCGACCTTCAGCGCGACCGTGCCCAGGTCACCCACGCGCGACGCGTCGGCGTAGCCGATCGCGCCCTCCGCGCCCGAGACCGTGTCGATGACGCCCTGCGTGCCCTGGCCCGACTGCCCGCCGGACAGCGGCCAGTCGCCCGACGCCTCGTGCGGCCACGCGCCGTCGGAGGCGGCCTCGAGGTACTCGGTGAAGTTCTCCGTGGTCCCCGACTCGTCGGAGCGGTTCACGGGGATGATGCCGGTCGACGGCAGCGTCACGTCGGGGTTCTCGGCCGCGATCGCCGGGTCGTCCCACGTCGTGATCTCGCGGTTGAAGATCTTCGCGATCGTGGCCGCCGAGAGCTGCAGGTGATCTGCGTCGACGTCGGGGAGGTTGTAGACGACCGCGATGGGGCTGATGTACAGGGGCAGCTCGAGCGCCTCGCCACCCTCGCAGCGCTCGGCCGCGGCCTCGAGCTCGTCGTCCTCCAGCGCGGCGTCGGACCCGGCGAGCTGCACGGCACCCGCGAGGAACTGCTCGCGCCCGCCACCCGAGCCGACCGCGTCGTAGCTGACCGCCACGTCGGGGTACGTGTCGTTGAACCCGGCGATCCAGCCGGCGACGGCCTTCTCCTGGGAGGACGCACCGGCACCGGCGAGCGAGCCGCTCAGCTCGGCGGAGCCGTCACCTGCACCCGTCGCGCCCGACTCGGCCGAGGAGCCCGAGCTGCACGCGGCGAGCGTCAGCGCCAGCGCACCGGTGAGGGCGACGGCACCGAAACGGCTGTGGGGAGTGAGCTTCACTGTGTCCCGTCCTGTCAACGTCTGCGCGCACCGGTCGGTGCGCGGCCGACGCCGACGCTAGGTGGGGCAGGTGACCGCTCCGACGGCTCCGGGTGAACCCCGGGTGAACGCTCGTCGACCGTCTCGCGCGCTACTCCGGGGCGCCCGAGAGCTTGTACCCGAGCCCGCGCACGGTCGTCAGCAGCGTCGGCACGGACGGGTCGCGCTCGATCTTCGCCCGGATGCGCTTGACGTGGACGTCCAGCGTCTTGGTGTCGCCCACGTAGTCCGAGCCCCACACGCGGTCGATGAGCTGCCCGCGCGTCAGCACCCGGTCGGGGTTGCGCAGCAGCATCTCGAGCAGCTCGAACTCCTTGAGCGGGAACGGCACCACCTCGCCGTGCACGTGCACGGTGTGCCGGTCGACGTCCATCCGGACGCCGTCGACCTCCAGGACGGTGTCGCCGTCGTCCTCGCCGACCGCGCGTGCGCCGGCGTCGCGGCGCCGCAGCACCGCCCGGATGCGCGCCAGGAGCTCGCGCGACGAGTACGGCTTGGTCACGTAGTCGTCGGCGCCGAGCTCGAGGCCCACGACCTTGTCGATCTCGTCGTCCTTCGCGGTCAGCATGATGACCGGGACGTCGGACTCCAGGCGCAGCCGCCGGCACACCTCCGTGCCGGGCAGGCCGGGCAGCATGAGGTCGAGGAGCACGAGGTCCGCACCGTGCTCGGCGAACTGCTCCAGCGCCTGCGGACCGGTCGCCGCCGTGACGACCTCGTAGCCCTCGCGGGTGAGCTGGTAGGACAGCGGGTCGCGGTAGGACTCCTCGTCCTCGACGAGAAGGATGCGGGTCACGTGCTGCTCCTGGTGGGGGTCGTGGCCGGACCGGGCCGGGACGGTGAGGTGGACGTGCGCGCGTCCGCGGACGCGGCGGGCGTGGTCGGTGCGTCCGGTGCGGCGGGCGCTGCCGCGGGCGTCGCGACGGGCAGCCGCAGGGTGAACGTGGACCCGCGACCCGGCTGCGACCACACCGACACGTCGCCACCGTGGTCGGCGGCGACGTGCTTGACGATCGACAGGCCCAGCCCTGTGCCGCCGGTGTCCCGCGAGCGCGCGGGGTCCACGCGGTAGAACCGCTCGAAGACGCGCTCCTGGTCCGCGGCGTCGATCCCGACGCCCTCGTCGACCACCGCGACCTCCACGAGGTCGCCCCGCCGGCGCACGCCGACGTTGACCCGCGTCCCCGCGGGCGAGTACGCGACCGCGTTGTCGAGCAGGTTGCGCACGGCCGTGACCAGCAGGTTGCGGTCCCCGATGACGACGACGCCCGGGTCCCCGCCCGACACGATGCGCACGGACTTGGCGTCGGCGGCGGTGCGCGCCCGGTCGACGGCCTCCTGCACCACGTCGTCGACCACGACCTCCTCGGCGTCCTCGAGCGCCCCCGCGACCTGCAGCCGGGACAGCTCGATGATCTCGTGCACGAGCGCCGAGAGGCGTGCCGCCTCCGAGCGCATCCGTGCGCTGAAGCGGCGCACCGCCTCCGGGTCGTCGGCGGCGTCCTGCACCGTCTCGGCCAGCAGCGACAGCGCGCCGACGGGCGTCTTGAGCTCGTGCGACACGTTGACGACGAAGTCGCGGCGGACCGCCTCGAGGCGCCGCGCCTGCGTGAGGTCCTCGGCGAGCAGCAGCAGGTGGTCGGGCGTCACCTGCGCGACGCGGACCTGCAGCAGCAGGCGCGACGGGCCGACGGGCCCGCGCGGGACGTCGAGCTCCTCGTCGCGGATGACCCCGTCGCGGCGGACGTCGGCGACCATGTCGCGCATCGACGCGTGGACCAGCCGACCGTCGCGGACCACGCCCAGCGCGTGCGCGGGTGGGCTCGCGCGCACCACGCGGTCCTGCGCGTCGAGGACGACGGCGGCCGAGCGCAGCACCGCGAGCGTGCGCACCAGGCCGTCGTCGAGCTCCGGCTCGGGCTGCGGCGGCACGGTGTGCTGCTCTCGCTCGCTCCAGCGGAACGCCCCGATCGCGACCGCACCGACGAGCACGCCGATGAGTCCGGCGACCAGGGGCGCCGCGTCCAGGATCCAGTCCACGGCGTCCACACTAGGCCGGGGCCCCGGAGGCCCCGCACCGACGTCGGCTGCGGACGCCGAACGGCCGCCGCGTGTTCACCTGCCGGGGGGCGGTCGTTCACCGGCGCGTGCGACGGTGGCCGTCGCAACGTCCGAGGAGAGGGAGCACATGCGGGACATCTTCGAGGCCGAGCTCACCCAGCTCGGTCACGACCTGGTCGCCATGAGCGGCCGGGTCGAGCAGGCCATCAGCAGCGCCGGCACCGCCCTGCTGACCGGGGACCTCCAGCTCGCGGAGTCCGTGATCGCCGACGACCTGGCGATCGACGCGCTCGAGCAGGACCTGGACGAGCGGTGCGTGCGCCTGCTGGCCCAGCAGCAGCCCGTGGCGACCGACCTGCGGGTCGTCGTCTCGGCGCTGCGCATGAGCGCGTCGCTCGAGCGCATGGGCGACCTCGCGCGGCACGTCGCCCAGGTGACGCGCGCCCGCTACCCCGTCCTGGCCGTCCCGACGGGCATGGAGGAGACGTTCACGCAGATGCAGGACGCCGCCGTGCGCGTCGCACGGCGCGTCACCACGCTGCTCGGCACGCGGGACATGGCGCTCGCCGAGTCGATCCAGCAGGACGACGACCTGCTCGACGAGCTGCACGCCGGCACGTTCACGGCGATGCTCTCGGGCCCGTGGGACCGCACGACGCAGGAGACGGTCGACGTCACGCTGCTCGGGCGGTACTACGAGCGGTTCGGCGACCACGGCGTGTCCGTGGCACGGCGCATGGTCTACCTGGTGACGGGCGACGTGGCCGACGCGCTCGACCCGGCCGCGATGCGCGTGCGCTGACACCCTGAACGCGGGGCCCGTCGCGGTCCCGTGCACGCGAGAGGCGCCCGTCCCGGGGAGGGAGCGGGCGCCTCTCTTCGTCGTGGTCGGGTCGAGTCCCGGGTCAGCGACCCTGGTTGGCGACCGCCGCGATGGCGGCCCTGGCGGCCTCGGGGTCGAGGTAGGTGCCACCGGCGGTGACCGGCTTCAGCGTCTCCTCGTCCAGCTCGTACAGCAGCGGGATGCCCGTGGGGATGTTGATGCCCGCGATGGTCTGCTCGTCCACGTCGTCGAGGTACTTGACGATCGAGCGGATCGAGTTGCCGTGCGCGGCGACGAGGACGACCTTGCGCGCCTGGAGGTCCGGCACGATCTCGGCCTCCCAGTACGGCAGCGCGCGGTCGAGGACCTGCGCGAGCGCCTCGGTGCGCGGGATCGGCTCGCCCGCGTAGCGGGGGTCGGCGTCCTGCGAGTACTCGGAGCCGAGCTCGATCTCCGGCGGCGGGACGTCGTACGAGCGGCGCCAGAGCATGAACTGCTCCTCGCCGTACTCCGCGAGCGTCTCCTTCTTGTTCTTGCCCTGCAGCGCGCCGTAGTGACGCTCGTTGAGGCGCCACGACCGCTTGACGGGGATCCAGTGGCGGTCCGCGACGTCGAGCGCGAGGTTGGCGGTCGTGATCGCGCGGCGCAGCAGCGACGTGTGCACGACGTCCGGGAGCACGCCCGCGTCGGTCAGCAGCGTGCCGCCACGCTTGGCCTCCTCGACGCCCTTCTCGGAGAGGGGCACGTCCACCCAGCCGGTGAACAGGTTCTTGGCGTTCCACTCGCTCTCGCCGTGGCGGAGCAGCACGAGGGTGTAGGTCATGCCCCTCATCCTGCCGCAGGGCGGCAGGTGCCGCAGGGACGTCCGTCCCCCGGTCCCAGGTGGTGAGGGGTGGGCGGGGGGCGGGGTGGGGCGTCAGCGGGTGGGTTCGGCGGCGACGCCGTAGACCTTGAGGACCTGGTCGGCGGCGGTCGGCCAGGCGTAGCGCTCGGCCACCTGACGGGCGCCGACGGCCCAGCGGGCGCGGCGCTCGTCGTCCGCGAGGGCGTCGGCGATCGCGTCGGCCCAGTCCCGCGGGTCGTGGCCCGGGACGAGCCGGCCGGAGACGTCGTCGTCGACGACCGTGCGCAGGCCCCCGACGTCCGCCGCGAGCACGGGTGTGCCGCTGGCCTGCGCCTCGACGGCCACGAGCCCGAACGACTCCGAGCGCGACGGCATCGCCACGAGGTCGGCCGCCCGGTACCACGCGACGAGCTCGTCGCGTGGCGCGGGTGGACGGACGACCACGTCGTCGTCGACCCCGAGCGTGACGGCCAGCGCGCGCAGCTCACGCACCGCGGTCAGGCGGCCGGACGGGCCCCCGAGCACCACGAGCAGCGGCACGGGCCGCCCGCTCGCTCGCAGCGCCCCGACGGCGCGCACCAGGACGTCCGGGGCCTTGAGCGGCTGGACGCGCCCCGCGAACAGCACGACGGGCCGGTCCGTCGGCAGGCCGAGCCGGCGGCGGGCCTCGTCGCGGGCACCGCGCGGACCGGGACGGAACCGGTCGAGGTCCACGCCGGGCTCCACGACGTGCACCCGCGCGGGGTCGGCCCCGTAGAGCTCGACCAGCTCGCGCGCCTCCACGACCGTCGACGCGACCAGCGCGTCGGCGTCGGCGACGACCTGCTCCTCCCCCACGACGCGCACGCTCGGCTCCGGCGTGTCACCGGGGCCCAGGCTCGCGTTCTTCACCTTCGCGAGCGTGTGGGCCGTGTGCACCAGCGGCACCTCCCACCGCTGCGCCGCGATCGCCCCGACCTGCCCCGACAGCCAGTAGTGCGAGTGCACCACGTCGTACCACCCGGGGCGGCGCGCGGCCTCCGACCGCAGGACACCGGCGGCCATGCCGCACAGGACGCCCGGCAGGTCGTTCTTGTCGAGGGCCTCGAACGGACCGGCCGGCACGTGGTGCACGAGCACGGGCGGCGTGACGCCGGGCGGCACGTCGTCGGCGACGAGGACCTCGCGCGCGTCGTCGGCCGTGAGCGCGCGGCCCTGCGCGTCGGTGCCGTCGAGCACGACCGTCTCGGGGGAGTCGGACCGCGTCGCGCGCGTGAACACCTCGACGCGCGCGCCGCGGGCCGCGAGCGCGTGCGCGAGCTCCAGGACGTACACGTTCATGCCGCCCGCGTCGCCCGTCCCGGGCTGGTCGAGGGGGGAGGTGTGCACCGAGAGCATGGCGACGCGCGGCGCTCGGTCGGTGGTCACCGGACCATTGTCACCCGCGCCGCAGCGCCACGCCGCAGGCGCCCGGTGGCCGCGACGGCCGCTCAGCCGCGCGCGACGGGGACGCGACCGCGTGCACGCTCGGTGTCGGCCATGACGCGCAGGGACACGCCGATGCGTGCGTGCGACGGCACGGCGACCGCCGCGCGCGACGCCACCGCGTGGCGCGGGGGCCACCTCAGCGGGGCGCGACCGGCACCACGCAGGCCGGCGAGCGCAGGCCGACCCGCGACACCTGGGCACCGTGCGGGTCGTGGACGACGACCGCGTGCGCGTCCTGCAGGGCGAGGACGGTCCAGCCGTGGACGACCTCGAGGTGACGGGGCGTCGGGCCGCCGAGCGGCTGCGTGCGGGGCTCCGCGAGCGAGCCGTCGGCGTGCACGTCGAACACGCTGAGGACGTCCGGACCCTGCAGCCCCAGGGCACGCACGCCCAGGAGGAGCCGGTCCCCGTCGAGCAGGACGTGCGAGGGCGAGCGGCGCACGCCGTCGGCGGCCTCCTCCGCGGGGACGGCCGGCACCTGCTGCACCGCGGTGCCCGTGGCGGTGGCGGCGTCCCACAGCAGCACGTGGACGCTCGCGTCGAGCTCGCCGACGACGTAGAGGTTCGCGCCGTCGCCCGCGAAGACGACGTGCCGGGGACCGGTGCCCGGGCCGAGCGTCGCGGCGACGCCGTCCGGGGTGAGCAGACCGTCGTCGCCGCGGGCGTACCGCCGCAGCTCGTCGGTGCCGAGGTCCGCGACCAGGACGTGCCGGCGGTCCGGCGTCAGAGCGACGAAGTGCGCGTGCGGGCCCTCCTGCCGGTCCGTCTCCGGCCCCGTCCCGGCATGGTGGAAGGTCTGCGCGGGACGTCCGGACGCGGCGACCTCGGGGGTGAACGCACCGTCGGGCGTCAGCGGCACGACGCCCAGGACGCCGTCGACGTAGTTGGCGACGTACAGCGTGTCGTCGACGACGAGCAGGTGGCAGGGCGCCACGCCGCCGGACGCGACGGTGGCGCGCGCGGTCAGGCCGCCGTCGTCGTCGACCTCGAAGGCCGTCACCGACCCGGGGTCGCTCTCCCCCACCGCGTACAGCCACCGGCCGCCGGGGTGCGTCGCGACGAACGTCGGCGCCGGGGTCTCGACGACCAGCCGCGGCTCGCCCAGCGCGCCCGTCGTCTCGTCGAGGTCGACGCGCCACACCCCCTCGCCGAGGCCGGCCGCGGTCCCGATGCCGGCGTGCGGGAAGGTGCCGATCCACAGGGGTGTCCTCGCGCTCACGTCAGGACCCTACGCAGACCCGCCCCGCCCCGCCTCGTCTCAGGAGGTCGTCGCGAACCAGGGGGTCGGGTCGGAGACGACCGTGCGCAGGACCGCGAGCGCGCCGCCGGTCATCGCCGGGTAGTCCCCCGCTGCCGAGCGGCACACCGACGGAGCCGACCAGTCGGCGAAGATGACGCGGTCGGCCAGCGCGTCGCGCACGACGTCCTGGACCTCGTCGAAGACGAGCCCGAAGGTCCCGCCGAGCACGACCTCGCTGACGTCGACGACGTTGGCGACGGTCGCGACCGCGAGGCCCAGCCAGCGTGCGGCACCGCGGACGGCGTCCCGCGCGCGGGCGTCACCGGCAGCCAGCGCGGCGACGACGTCCGCGAACGGGGCACCGGGGGCCAGGCCGGCGGCCCGGGCGATGGCGTCCTGGCCCGCGCGCTGCTCGAGCGACACCGGGCGCGTGCCGTCCGGCCCGCCGTCGACGACGACGTGCCCGATCTCGCCGCCCCACCCGTGCCGGCCGAGGAAGATCTCACCGTCGAGCACGAGCGCACCACCGACGCCGACCTCGCCCGACACGTAGAGGAACGACGGCGCGACGCGCCCGCGGCGCGCGTGGGCCTCGGCGCGTGCGGCGAGGTTCGCCTCGTTGGCGACGCGGGGCGGCAGGTCCGCGAGCACGGGGTGCGCCGCCAGGCGTCCGACCACGTCGACGTCGCGCCACCCGAGGTTCGGCGCGTAGCGCAGCGGCCCGGTGATGCGGTCGACGAGCCCGGGCAGGGCGAGCGCGGTGCCCGCGACGCGGACGCCGTCGGCCGCGAGCGACGCCAGGACCGGTGCGGCGAGGTTCGCGAGCCGGTCGAGCACGGCGTCGGGGTCGCTGCCGCGCAGGTCCGCGCGCTCGACGGTCTCGACGAGCACGCCGCCCGCGAGGTCGACGGCCCGCAGCCCGAGGTAGTCGACGTTGACCTCCATGCCGACGCCCGCCACTCGACCGGGCGTGGGCGCGAGCGGTACGGCAGGGCGTCCGGCACGGGCGACGACGACGGGGTCGAGCTCACGGACGAGACCGGCCTCGATGAGCAGGTCGACGAGGCCGGTGACCGTGCCGCGCGCCAGGCCCGTGGCCGAGGCGATCTGCGCGCGGGAGGGCGGCGACAGCGCGTCAACGATCTGCGCGAGCGTCACGGACAGGTTGTGGGTGCGCATCTGGGCCTGCCGCGCGGCCCGGGCGCGGTCCGGCACCCGCTCGGCCGCGCGGCCCTCGCGCGTCCGGGGAGCGTCGTCCGAGGTGGCGGGCACAGGCACCTGCGGGGTTGCGGCGGCGACGGCGACGGCGCGAGCGCCGGATTCGTCGTCCTCCCTCGGCATGGCTTGACCCTATCGACTCCCGGGGATAAATTCATCCCGAGAACAAAATCCGGTCGCTCGGTGACGCGCGCCCGGTCCGCACTCGACGTGGAGGCCTCCATGGTTCGCAAGCCCACCCCTGAAGACAAGTTTTCCTTCGGTCTCTGGACCGTCGGCTGGAACGCGCAGGACCCGTTCGGCGCCGCCACGCGCCCGTGGCTCGACCCGGTCGAGTCCGTGCACAAGCTCGCCGAGCTCGGCGCCTCGCACGTGACGTTCCACGACGACGACGTCGTCCCGTTCGGCTCCTCGGACGCCGAGCGCGAGAAGATCCTCGACCGCTTCCGCGGCGCGCTGACCGACACCGGCATCACGGTCGAGATGGTCACCACCAACACGTTCACGCACCCCGTCTTCAAGGACGGCGCGTTCACGTCGAACGACCGTCGCGTGCGCCGCTACGCGCTGCGCAAGATCCTGCGCAACGTCGACCTGGCGGCCTCGCTCGACGCCGACACGTTCGTCATGTGGGGCGGCCGTGAGGGCGCCGAGTACGACAGCGCGAAGGACCTCTACGCGGCGCACCAGGCGTACGCCGACGGCATCGACACCGTCGCGGCGTACATCAAGGACAAGGGCTACGGCCTGCGCATCGCGATCGAGCCCAAGCCCAACGAGCCCCGCGGCGACATCCTGCTCCCGACGATCGGGCACGCGCTCGGCCTCATCGCCAAGCTCGAGCACGGCGACATCGTCGGCCTCAACCCGGAGACGGGCCACGAGCAGATGGCCGGCCTGAACTACACGACCGGCCTCGCGCAGGCGCTGTGGGCCGAGAAGCTGTTCCACATCGACCTCAACGGCCAGCGCGGCATCAAGTACGACCAGGACCTGGTCTTCGGCCACGGCGACCTGTTCTCCGCGTTCGCGACGGTCGACCTCGTCGAGAACGGCTTCCCCAGCGGCGGCCCGAAGTACGACGGCCCGGTGCACTTCGACTACAAGCCCTCGCGCACCGAGGACTTCGACGGCGTGTGGGCCTCGGCCGCCGCCAACATGTCGACGTACATCCTGCTCAAGGAGCGGGCGCAGGCGTTCCGCGCCGACCCCGAGGTCCAGGAGGCCATGGAGGCAGCCGGCGTCTTCGAGCTCGCGAAGCCCACGCTGAACGAGGGCGAGTCGCTCGAGGACTTCCTCGCGGACCGCTCCGCGTTCGAGGACTTCGACGTCGAGGAGGCCGGCAAGCACGGCTTCGGCTTCGTGCGCCTCAACCAGCTCGCGGTCGAGCACGCCATGGGCGCGCGCGGCTGACCTGAGCACCACCTGACGCCCGGGGAGCCTCGCGCTCCCCGGGCGTCGCCCGTCCCGGCACCCGACGTCCGAGCGGGCCGGCCCGACGACCGCTCGGACACCTCACGCCCGGCAGCGCCGGGCATCTGGCGCAAGGGAGCACACGCGATGACGCTCGTGGCAGGTGTGGACTCGTCCACGCAGTCGTGCAAGGTGGTCGTGCGGGACGCACGGACCGGTGAGCTGGTGCGGCAGGGCCGCGCCCGGCACCCGGAGGGCACCGAGGTGCACCCGCACCACTGGTGGGACGCGCTGCAGGCGGCCATCGCCGACGCGGGCGGTCTCGACGACGTCGAGGCGATCAGCGTCGGCGGGCAGCAGCACGGCATGGTCGTGCTCGACGCCGACGGCGAGGTCATCCGCGAGGCGCTGCTGTGGAACGACACGCGCTCGGCGCAGGCCGCACGCGACCTCATCTCCGAGCTCGGTGACGGCGACGCCGTGGCCGGTGCCCAGGCGTGGGCCGACGCGATCGGGTCCGTCCCCGTCGCCTCGCTCACCGTGACCAAGCTGCGCTGGCTGCGCGACGCCGAGCCGGAGAACGCCGCGCGCGTGGCCGCCGTGGCGCTCCCCCACGACTGGCTGACGTGGAAGCTCGCGGGCGGCATGGCCGAGGTCGGGTTCGACGGGCTCGTGACCGACCGGTCCGACGCGTCGGGCACGGGCTACTGGTCGCCGTTCACCGAGGACTACCGCACGGACCTGCTGGAGCGTGCGCTGGGCAGCGTGCCGCGCCTGCCGCGCGTGCTCGCCGCGAACGAGGCCGGCCCTGTCGCGCCCGCGTTCGCGAAGAAGCCGGTGCTGGGCCCGGGCGCCGGTGACAACGCCGCCGCCGCGCTCGCGCTGGGCCTGCTGCCGGGTGACGTCGCGGTGTCGCTCGGGACCTCGGGGGTCGTCTCGGCCATCGCGTCCGCGCCGATCGCCGACGGCACCGGCCTCGTCACCGGGTTCGCCGACGCGACCGGCTCCTACCTGCCGCTCGCGGTCACGCTCAACGCGTCGCGCGTGCTCGACGCGGCGTGCCGGATGCTCGGCGTCGACCACCCGGGGCTCTCGGAGCTCGCGCTCGCCGCCCCGGCGGGTGCCGACGGCCTGGTCCACATCCCCTACCTCGAGGGTGAGCGCACCCCGAACAAGCCGATGTCCACCGGCGCCCTGCACGGCATGCGCCTGGCGAACACGACGCCCGCGCACGTCGCGCGCGCCGCGGTCGAGGGCATGCTCTGCTCGCTCGCCGACGGCATCGACGCCATGCGCGCCGTGGGCGTGCCCGTCGAGCGCGTGTTCCTCATCGGCGGCGGGGCGCAGTCCGAGGCCGTGCGCCGCATCATCCCGTCGGTCATGGGTGTCGACGTGCAGGTGCCGACGCCCGGCGAGTACGTCGCCGACGGTGCCGCACGGCAGGCCGCGTGGGTGCTGTCCGGGCAGGACGCCCCGCCGGCGTGGTCGGCGTCGTCCGGCGCCGAGGTCATGACGGGTGAGCCGACGCCGGTCGTCCGCGAGCAGTACGCCGCGGCCCGCGAGCTGACGGTCGACCGCCCGGCCTGACCGCGAACTGGATCGCTCTCTGACCACCCTGGGGGGCCGGGGAGGGGGCGGGGACGGCGAAGGGGCCGGCACCTGTGCGGTGCCGGCCCCTTCGCGTGCGTCACGCCTCCCCGACGTGACGCGAGACGTCCCGCTCAGTGAGCGGCGTCGTAGGCCTTCTTGACCTCGGCGGAGATACGACCCCGCTCCGAGACCTGGTGCCCGTTCGCCTTCGCCCACTCGCGGATCTCCTGCGCCTCGTTCGAGCGCGCACCGCGCGACGACGACGACGAGGACGTGGAGCGGCCCGCCGAGCGACCGGAGGACCGGCCGCTCACCTTGCGCGCGTTGGCGACCCACTGCGCGAACGCGTCACGCAGCTTGGCGGCATTGTCGGACGTGAGGTCGATCTCGTACGTCACGCCGTCGAGACCGAAGGTCACGGTCTCGTCCGCCGTCCCGCCGTCGAGGTCGTCGACCAGCAGGACCTGCACCTTCTGTGCCATGAAATGCTCCCGGACATGGGGAAAATGCTGACATCACCACTGTCGCACCCCCGATTGTTCGCGTCAAACGGAGCGGCGAATTCTCAGGGTTCCTTGACGTCCGTCCGGAACTCGTCCGCGTCCATGCGCGCGAGCGCCTGACGTTCCGAACGGTCAGCGTTGATGATCGCCCGCATGCCGTACCAGAAGATCAGCCCGACACCGACCGACGGCAGCAACGCCGCCAGAACTGCACCCCACCCGTTCACGAGACCTCCATCAATGACAACATCAGACCTGCGGCTTCACGAGCGGGAAGACAATCGTGTCACGGATGCCGTGACCGGTCATGGCGATGAGCAGGCGGTCGATGCCCATGCCCATCCCGCCCGAGGGCGGCATCGCGTGCTCCATCGCGGTGAGGAAGTCCTCGTCGATCCGCATGGCCTCGTCGTCACCCTTGGCCGCGAGCAGGGCCTGCGCCTCGAAGCGCTCGCGCTGCACGACGGGGTCGACGAGCTCGGAGTACGCGGTGGCCAGCTCCATGCCGCGCACGTAGAGGTCCCACTTCTCCACGAGGCCGCGCTCGGTGCGGTGGTCGCGGGTCAGCGGCGACGTCTCGACGGGGAAGTCCCGCACGAACGTCGGCGCCCACAGCGTCGAGCCCACGTGGTGCTCCCACAGCTCCTCGACGAGCTTGCCGTGGTTGCGCTGCGAGGGCGCCAGCTCGATCTCCGCGGCAGCGAGCAGGGCCAGCAGGCGCTCGTCGGACGTGTCGTGCGTGATCTCCTCGCCGAGCGCCTCGGACAGGGACCCGTACATCGTCAGCGACGTCCACTGCCCGCCCAGGTCGTACTCGGTGCCGTCCGCGAGCGTCACGACGGTCGTGCCGAGCGCGTCCACGGCGGCGGTCTGCACGAGGTCCTGCGTGAGCGCCGCCATCGTGTCGTAGTCGCCGTAGGCCTCGTACGCCTCGAGCATCGCGAACTCCGGGGAATGCGTCGAGTCGACGCCCTCGTTGCGGAAGTTCCGGTTGATCTCGAAGACCTTCTCGACGCCGCCGACGGCCGCCCGCTTGAGGAACAGCTCGGGCGCGATCCGCAGGAACAGGTCGATGTCGAAGGCGTTCATGTGCGTCTCGAACTGCCGCGCCGCCGCACCCTCGGGTCGGACCTGCAGCATGGGGGTCTCGAGCTCGAGGAATCCGCGCCGGTAGAAGTTCTCGCGCAGCGACCGCACGACGGCCGAACGCAGCCGCACCATCTCACGCGCACCCGGACGCACGATCAGGTCGACATAACGCTGCCGGACCCGCGCCTCCTCGGACATCTCCGTGCCCTCGTACAGGTTCGGCAGCGGCCGGATCGCCTTGGCCGCCATGCGCCACTCGTCGGCCATGACGCTGAGCTCGCCGCGCCGCGACGCGATGACGCGCCCGTGCACGAACACGTGGTCGCCCAGGTCGACGTCGGCCTTGAACGCGGTCAGGGCGTCGGCGCCGATCTCCTTCTCGCTGAGCATCGCCTGCAGGCGGGTCCCGGCCCCGTCCTGCAGCGTCGCGAACGCGAGCTTGCCCGTGTTGCGCAGGAACACGACGCGGCCGGCGACGCCCACGACGTCGTCCGTCTCGGCGCCCGGCTCGAGGTCCGGGTACGCGGCGCGCACCTCGGCGATGGTGTGGGTGCGCGGGACCGCGACCGGGTAGGCGTCGACGCCCGCCTCGAGGAGCCGCTCGCGCTTGGCCTTGCGGACCCGGATCTGCTCGGGGACGTCGTCCACGGCGGGGTGGGTGGCGTCAGGGTCCTGCACGGTCGTGGCGGGCTCGGTGGGTGCGGTCACCCGGCGATTCTACGGGCGCGGAGCCGGCTCCCGGGCGGGTGCCGGGGCGGCGGACGCTGCACCGGCCGGGACGTCGGCGGAGACGTCCACGGGTGCGGTCACGGATCGCGGGTCGAGGTCGAGCGCCACGTCGAGGATCGGCGACGAGTGCGTCAGCGCCCCCACGGAGAGGTAGTCGACGCCCGTCAGCGCGACCTCGCGTGCGCGGTCCAGCGTGAGGTTGCCCGTGGCCTCGAGCTCGACGTGCCCGCCGCTGCCCTCGCGCGCGCGGACGAGCGCGACCGTCGCCCTGAGCGTCGCGGTCCCCATGTTGTCGAGCAGCAGGAAGTCGGCCCCCGCGTCGAGGGCCTCGTCGGCCTGCTCGGGCCGGTCGACCTCGACCTGCACGGCGACGTCGGGGAACCGCTCGCGGACGGCCCGCACGGCCGCGGCGACCGACCCGGCGGCGACGACGTGGTTGTCCTTGACCATCGCGACGTCGAACAGGCCCATGCGCTTGTTGGTGCCGCCGCCGCAGCGCACGGCGTACTTCTCGAGCGCGCGCAGCCCGGGCGTCGTCTTGCGCGTGTCGAGCACGCGCGCCCCGGTGCCGCTCAGGGCCTGCGTCCAGCGGTGCGTGTGTGTCGCGACGCCCGACGCGCGCGAGACCAGGTTGAGCAGCGTGCGCTCGGCGACGAGGAGCACCTGCGTGGGCCCGTCCAGCGTGGCCAGGACCGTGCCGGCCTCGACGACCGCACCGTCGTGGACGTGCCACGTCACCGTGGCGCGCGGCAGGTCGAGCCGGTCGGCGACCTGGTCGAGCACCTCGGGGACGACGACGAGCCCGGCGATCGCACCGGCCTCGCGCGCCACGACGTCGGCGCGGCCGCGGGCGTCGGCGGCGACGGTGGCCTGCGTCGTGACGTCACGCCCGGGCGCGGGGCCCAGGTCCTCGTCGAGGGCGACCGCGACGAGGCGCGTGATCGCGAGCGGCTCGGGGCCGAGGTCGCCGGGGAGCAAGGGGCCGTCGGGCCGCCGATCGGTGTCGGTATCGTCCGCGGGCAGCTGCGCATCGGTCACGGGCCACACGGTAGCGGCACTCTCCCTCGGGGCTCCCGGTGCCGGGCGGCGACCGCGGACGGACGGGGGCGTGGCAGAGCCCCGCCGGCTGTCGGGGGGGGTCAGCCGGCGGGGCTCCGTGTGGGCCGGGGTGACGTGTCACCCCGGCCCGCTGGTGCGGGTCAGTGCCGCAGCAGGGTCGCGCGCACCCCCTCGAGGGTCATCCCGCGGCGGCGTGCCACGACCAGCGCGACGCCGGCGAGGATGACGAGGAGCGCCAGGCCGGCCAGGCCGAGGCCCGCACCGGTGACGGCGAGGTTGCCCCCGGCCGCCGTCCCGGCACCTGCGCCTGCGCCTGCGCCTGCACCCGTGCCGGACCCGGCCCCCGGTGCCGCCGCGAGGACGCTGAGCACGGCGTCCGCCAGGACGGTGCCGCCGACCGAACCGCTCACCAGGTAGGTGCCGGCCGCCGTCGAGGCCGGCACGGTCACGGTGGTGACGGCAGTGCCGCCCTCGCCGATCACGACGGTGCCCAGGAGCGTCGTGCCCTCCGGGGCCACCGCGGCACCCGGACCACCGAGCGCACCGGTCGCGGTGACGCCCGCACCGAGCGCGATCGCGACCTCGGCGCCCGGCTCGAAGCCGGCGAGCGTGACCTGCACCTGCTCACCCGCGCGCACCTGGCCGGGGCTCAGCGTGATGCTCGGCTCGACCGGCTCGACCTCACCGGCGATGAGCTTGGCGACGCCCCAGCGGGCGGTCGACTGGTAGCCCTGGCTCGTCGGGTCGGCCCAGTTGGTGATGCCGATGCGGCCACCGCCAGTGGCGTCGTTGACCTGGAAGTCGACGCCGTGGACGGTGTTGGCGCCACCGAACCCGAGCAGGTCGACGGCGAGCTCGACGAGGTAGCCCTCGTCGGTGCGCGACGTCGCGGTCTGCACGCGAGCCTCCTGCTCGGCCAGGTCACCGGTGCCGAAGGACACGGCGTTGTCCGCCGAGATGCGGATCTGCGTGTCCTGCGGGCGGTACGCGCCGTTCTTGGCGTTCCCGGCGTCGAGGTAGACCTCCACCGAGTCCTGGATCCACGGGTCGGAACCCGTCACGTCGACGTCGGGGTCGGTGACCTCGGCGAGCACGTACAGCGTGTCCTCGTCCCAGACCGTGCGGACAGCGGCCGTGGCCGTCCCTGCACCGTTGACCTGCTTGGACGTCGTGACGGCAGGGATGCCCTCCCAGGCGTCGTCGACCGTGCCGTCGATCTCGGGGACGCCCGCGGACGCGGCCGGGACCTCGAGGTACGACAGCGGCTCGATGAGCGACAGCGAGCCGGCGCCCCCGGACCAGGTCGTGACCTGCTCGCCCTGGACGACGCCCAGGTTGAACGCGAGCACGTCGCCGACGTCGGCGCCGTCGAGCGGCGCCTGCAGCACGACCCGCAGGCCGTCGCCGTGCTCCGCCCAGACGCTCGGCAGGTCACCCTCGCCGCTGCGCGGGACGTCGTACGTCGCCTCGCCGAGCGTGACGCGCAGGGCGTCCGTGGTCGCCGGGACCTCGGCCAGCACGGTCAGCGCGTCCGCCGTCCAGCGGGTCTGCAGACCCCCGGCGACACCCTCCTCGCCGATCGGCTCGAACGGCAGCTGCTCCCACTCGGGTGCGTCCACCGCTGCCTCGTCGACGGCGACCTCGCCGCCGAAGGACTCGGCGGACGCGATCCGACCCGGCAGGTCGAGCCCGGCCGCGCCGTAGTACGCGGGCTTCGCCCGGAGGTTGTCGTCGAACAGCAGCGGCGCGCCGTTGTTCACGACCCAGCTGCGGAAGTCGTAGAGACCCCACACCGTGACCGAGAACAGCGAGTCTGCCTTGGCGCGGAACAGGTCGAACGCGTCGCGGTAGTAGTAGCCCTGCTCGACGAGCTTGGCCTCGGTCACGGGCGTACCCGTGGCGACGTCGAGCTCGGTGACGGCCTGCGTGACCGGCAGCGCCTCGAACCGCGTGAGCGCGGCCTCGAGCGCGGCGACCGGGGTGGTCAGGCTGACGTGGAACTGGTGGCCGACCCCGTCCAGCGGCACGCCACGCGACAGCAGCCGCTCGACGAGCGCGAAGTACCGGTCCTGCTTGGCGACGGCCTCGGTGCTGTAGTCGTTGATGAACAGCGTGACCGGGCGGTCCGTGCCCTCGGCCGCGTACTCCTCGTTGAACGCCTCGTCCGCGTACTGGAACGCCAGGTCGATGAAGTTCTCGCCCAGGACGTTGAACCACTGCGAGCGACGCAGGCCGTCGGGGTTCTCGCCGCCGTCGGCGATGACCTCGTTGACGACGTCCCACGCGACCAGCGGGTTGGTGTCGGAGCCGAACAGGCCGTACTCGTCGGAGATCGCCTCGGCGACCGAGAAGATGTGCGTGCGCATGCGCGCGCTCAGGGTCGCCTGGTCCTCCTCGCTCGACGTGAGCAGCTCGCCGTCGTCCCCGTAGAACATCCAGCCCGGGGTGGTCGGGATGCCGTCGTCGTTGGCGTCGACCTGGCCCGGGTTCTGGCCGTGCCACACGAGCACGTGCCCGTAGACCCGCAGGTCCTCCTCGACGGCCGTGTCCAGGAGGGTCCGGGCGACCGGGTCCATGCGGAACGAGCGGTCCGCGGCGTACCAGGCATACGGCTTCATGTGGTTCTCGGCCGTGATCTGGTCGAAGTGCCGCGCCGCGAGCTGGCCCGGCGAACCGACCGTCTCGCGGTCGTCGATCGCGACGCCCATCGGGAAGGGCACGGTCTCGTGCAGCGGCGTGAGGTCCTGGACCTCCAGCTCGGGGCTCGTGATCCGGATGTCGTCGACCAGGAACGTCGACGTGTCGCCCGCAGCGCCGCTGGCGTACGGCGTCTCGAAGTACACCTCGGCCGCGGTGCCGAAGCTCGGCATCGTGAAGGTGCCCGAGATCCGGGTCCAGTCGGTCGTCACGGTCGACGTGGCGATGTTGCTGAAGGTGCTCTCGCCGTCGGTCACGGTGTGCACGCTGAGCACGATGTCGCCCGGCTCGTCGTCGAACCGGACCCACGCCTCGTACTCGTACTGCTGGTGGGCTGTGAGGACGTCGGTGACGTCGAGCAGCAGGCCCTGGCCCTGGCTCACGCGGTCGCTGACGCGGACCGCGTGGGTGCCGCCGTGGGCGCCCGAGTCCACGACCTCGACGGTCGCGGGCCCCTCGGCCGTCGCGCGCGGGGCCCAGCCCTGCAGGGTGCCGTCCTCGAAGTCGAACGTCTTGTCGACGGTCTCAGTCGGGGGCGTCACCACGGGCGCCTCGCCGACGATGACCACGTCGTCGACGAGGAAGCTCGTCGTGGCACCGGCGGCCTCGAAGTACAGGTCACCGCCGGTCACGGTCGCGGCCCGCGTGTAGGTGCCCGTGAGCTCGACCCACGCGTCGTCGGTCACCGCGACGTCGGTAGTGACGCCCCGGTACGCCTCGGGCATCTCGGCCACCGTGGCCTTGATCGTCGTGTCCGCCTCGCCCGGGGCCAGCTTCACCCAGGCCGACAGCTCGTACGTCCCGCCGCTCACGAAGATCGGGGCGATGGACGTCGCCGCGCCGTGCCAGTTCGAGGTCCGGCCGGAGACGAGCATGCTGCCGGCGCCCGTGCGGGCGTCCGCCTCCGTGCGTACCGCGGTCGCGTCACCGCGCCCCACCCACGGCGAGACGCTCGTCTCGAAGGTGCTGCTCAGCACCTCGGTGGGCGCGGCGACGGCAGCGGAGCCGATCGTCACGAGCGGCGCAGCGACGAGAGCCGCGGCTGCCACCCCGACGCCGATAGTTTCGAGCACCTTGCGGTGCCGGGTCTGACTCAATTGACGCTCCCTTGCGTGCAGTAAGTCTCATTCGCTGGGCCACCGTATGCGGCGAACTGCGCAAAGACCAGGGGGCGCCCGAACCGTTGTGCGGATGGTTGCAAAATCGAGATCGACAACTTTCGAGAATAGTCCGTTCGGGTGACGGGACACGGTGGTTCGTCCCGAAATGACGGAGCCCCGCCGGCTGTCGGGGGGGACAGCCGGAGGGGCTCCGGGGAGGGCCGGGGTGAGGTCGTGCCCTCACCCCGGCCGGGTCGGGAGGGTCAGCGCCAGACGACCACGGGGATCGAGAGCATGCTGCGGGTGGTCCCCGCCGCGTTGGACAGCTCCACGGTGTACTTGTAGATCCCCTTGGCGCGGCCCGTGACCCGCGTCCCCGCGTGCTGCGGGTTGCGGCCGTTCGGCGTCAGCGTCTGGGTGTCGACCAGCACACCGTTCTCGTAGAGCCGGTACGTGTCGGCGTTGGTGCCCCACCACATGTGCATCGACACCGTGTAGCTGCCGTTGCCGTCCCAGTTGTCGTGCACGACCACCGGGATCCCGGGGTTCGCGGCGACGACCCGCACGACGAGGGCGCGGCTCGTGGTCGAGCCGTGCTGGTTGGTCGCGACGACCTCGTAGGAGTACGAGCCGTTGGCCCTGCCCGTGACCTCGAAGGTCGCGGTCTGGGCCTTCGGCGTCGCGTCGACGACGCGCTGCGTGGCGATCGGTGCGCCGTTCTCCAGGAGGGTCAGCGTGTGGGCGTTCTGCCCCCACCACACCGTCGACGTCACCGTGAAGGAGCCGTCACCGTCCCAGTTGTCGTGCGACAGCAGCGGCTTGGCGGGCACGCCCGTCGCGGGGCCCGGTGCGGGCTCCGCGGCGACGAGCCGGACGACGCCCCACCGGGCGTTCGACTGGTAGCCGGCACCGGTCGGGTCGGCCCAGTTGGTGATGCCGAGGCGCGCTCCGGCGCTGGCGTCGTTGACCTGGTAGTCCACGCCGTGGAAGGTGTCGAGGCCGCCCTCGTCGAGCAGGTCGACGGCGAGCTCGACGAGGTAGCCCTCGTCGGTGCGCGACGTCGCGGTCTGCACGCGCGCCCGCTGCGCGGCCTCGTCACCGGTGCCGAACGAGACGACGTTGTCCGCAGAGACGCGGATCTGCATGTCCTGCGGGCGGTACGCGCCGTTCTTGTAGTTGCCGGCGTCGACGTAGATCTCGACCGAGTCCTGGATCCACGGGTCGGAACCCGTCACGTCGATGTCGGGGTCGGTGACCTCGGCGAGCACGTACAGCGTGTCGTCCGACCACATCGTCCGGACCTCGGCGACAGCCGTGCCCGTGCCCGACACCTGCTTGGAGGTCGTGACGGGCTCCGCGTCCGCCCAGACGCCGTCGACGTCGCCGTCGACCACCGGCGCCGTCGAGGCCTGCGGGGCCTCGTGGAAGGAGAGCTCCTCGACGAGGCTCAGCGTGCCGGTCGCGCCGGCGTTCGCCCACCCGGTGACGTCGTCGCCGTCGACCACCCGCACGTCGAACGACAGGATGGTCCCCACCGCCGCGGCGTCGAGCGGCACGTGCACGACGGCACGCCAGCCGCCGGTCCGGTCGGCGTCGACACCGTCGACATCCCCCGAGCCGTCGCGGGCGTAGGTGTACGTGGTGTCGCCCACCTGCACCTCGAGGGCGTCGGCGTCGCCGTCGACGTCGGCGAGCACCGTGAGGGTGTCCGCGGTCCAGCGGAGCTGGAACGCGCCCGCCTCGCCGATGTCCAGCAGCCGCAGCTGCTGCCACTCGACCGCGGACGTCGCGTCCTCGTCGAGCGCGACCTGACCGCCGAACACCGTTGCCGTGCGGATGCGGTCCGGCAGGTCCTGCCCGGCCGCACCGTAGTACGCGGGCTTGGCCTGCAGGTCGTCGTTGAACAGCAGCGGTGCGCCGTTGTCGTTGACCCAGCTGCGGCCGTCGTTGAGGCCCCACACGGTCACCGAGAACAGCGAGTCGGCGTGCGACCGGAAGATGT
Source organism: Cellulomonas dongxiuzhuiae (assembly GCF_018623035.1). Lineage (NCBI taxonomy): Bacteria > Bacillati > Actinomycetota > Actinomycetes > Micrococcales > Cellulomonadaceae > Cellulomonas > Cellulomonas dongxiuzhuiae. Next base: position 689,623 of record NZ_CP076023.1, on the reverse strand, counting down.
CGAACGCGTCGCGGTAGAAGTAGCCCTGGTCGATGAGCTTGGCGTCGGTCACCGGCAGGCCGGTGGCGACGTCGAGCTCGGTGACGGCCTGGACCACGTCGAGCGCCTCGAACCGCTCGATCGCTGCCTCGAGCGCCGAGACCGGCAGCGACAGGCTGACGTGGAACTGGTGGCCCACGCCGTCGACCGGCACCCCGCGGTCGAGCAGCCGCTCGACCAGCGCGAAGTAGCGGTCCTGCTTGCCGGACTGCTCGGTGTTGTAGTCGTTGATGAACAGCGCGACCGGGCGGTCGGTGCCCGGCGCCGCGTACTCCTCGTTGAAGGCCTCGTCGGCGTACTGGAACGCGAGGTCGATGAAGTCCTCGCCGAGGATCCGGAACCACTCGGAGCGGCGCAGCCCGTCGGGGTTCTCCGCCCCGTCGGACACGACCTCGTTGACGACGTCCCACGCCACGAGCGGGTTGGTGTCCGACCCGAACGCACCGTAGGTGCCCGCCAGGTTCCCGGCGATGTCGAAGATGTGCGTGCGCAGGCGCTCACGCAGCACCGCCTGGCCCGCGTCGTCCGCCGTCAGCGGCTGACCGGCCTCGTCCTGGAAGAACCACGCGGGCGTCTGGCTGTGCCACACGAGCACGTGGCCGTAGACCCGCATGTCGTTCGCCGCGGCCGAGTCCATCAGGACCGTCGCCTCGGGGTGGATCCGGAAGGCGCCCTCGGCGTCGTACCAGGCCTCGGGCTTCATGTGGTTCTCGGCCGTGATCTGGTTGAAGTGCCGCTGCGTGAGGGTGCCCGGGTCGCCCTGGGTCTCACGGCTGTCGATCGCGACACCCATCGGGAACGGGACGGTCTCCTTGAGGGGCGTGATGTCCTCGATGGTCGCCGGCGGCGGCGTGCGGAACGTGATGTCGTCGACCAGGAAGGTCGACGTGTTGCCGGGGTTGCCGCTGTCCCACGCGGTCTCGAAGTAGACCTCGGCGGCCGTCTCGTACGCCGGCAGCGAGAACTTGCCGGTGACGCGGGTCCACTCCTCGGTGACGCCGGTGATCGACAGGAGGTTGCCGTAGGTGCTCGTGCCCCCGGTCTCGGTGCGGGCGCTGAGCGTCATGTCGCCCGGCGTGCCGTCGAACCGGAGCCACGCCTCGAACTCGTACGTCGTGCCCGCGGCCAGCAGCCCGGTGACGTCGTACTGGATGCCCTGGCCCTGGTGGACGCGGTCGGACACCTGCGCGGCGTGCGCCGAGTCGTGCCCGCCCTCGGCCACGGCGACCGTCGCGGCGCCGTCCTCGGTGGCGCGCGGCGCCCAGCCCTGCAGCGTGCCGTCCTCGAAGTCGAAGGACAGCTCCACACCGGAGCCCGCACCGTCCGCGCCGCCCTGGGGCAGCGTGAACGTCCAGCCGTCGGCCAGGCGCTCGGTCACGACCGTCTTGGTCGCCGCGATCGAGGCCGCCCGGTCTCCCCCGCCGTCGTGCACGAGCACGATGCGGCCCGGCTGCATGGCGGTACGCAGGTTGGCCGTCAGCTCGGCCTCGTCCTGCGTGGCCCAGTCGTTGATGGTGTTGGACACCGCGAGCGGCTGCATGCCGAGCGCGACCGCCACGGGGATGGTCTGGCCCCACGAGCCGTTGGGGGCGCGGAAGTACGGGACCTTCGCCTCGGGGTCACCGAGCGCGTCACGGATGATCTGCAGGTTGGCCTTGAGGTCCGCCTCGACCTGCGCCTTGGTGTACCCGCCCATGTCGGCCCAGCCGCTGCTGTGGTTGCACAGCGTGTGGCCCTCGGACACGATCCGGCGCAGCAGGTCGGCACCGCCGGGCGCGGTGATCTGCGAGCCGATGACGCAGAACGTCGCCGGCAGGTCGTTCTCCGCGAGGAAGTCGAGGAGCTCGGCGGTGTCGTCGCCGTTGGGGCCGTCGTCGAACGTCAGGGCGGCGACGTTCCCCGTGCCGCGCGCAGCGCCCACGGGCGTGCTGGTCGGGTTGACCGCGCCGCCGAGGACGAAGCCCTCGAGGTCCGGCTCCCAGTCGTCGGTGACGGTCTGGCCGGTGATGACGACGTCGTCGACGAGGAAGCTCGTCGTCGCGCCGGCGGCCTCAAGGTACAGGTCACCGCCGGTGACGGCCGCGCCGCGCGTGTACGTGCCGGTGAGCTCGACCCACTCCTGGTCCGTCACGTCGACCGCGGGGGCGGCCTGCGTGTACGCCTCGGGGGTCTCGGCGACGGTCGCCTTGACGGTCGTGGCCGCCTCGCCCGGCGCGAGCTTGACCCACGCCGAGATGTCGTACGTCGACCCCGCGGCGAACAGCGACGCGATGGGCGTCGCCGCGCCGTGCCAGTCGGCCGTCCGGCCGGACACGAGCATGCTCGCCTCGCCGGCGTGCGCGTCGTCCGTCGTGCGCGCGATCGTGGCGGCGCCCCGGCCGACCCACGGCGCGACGTCCGCCTCGAAGTCGCTGGCCAGGACGACCTCGGGCTCGGCGCCCTCGCCCTCGCGCGTGATCTCGATGTCGTCGACGAGGTAGGTGTACGGCGTGCCGGCCTCGGTGCCGGACAGGTCACCCGTACCGAGGTAGACCGCACGCGTCACGTCCTCGGCGGGCGTGTACGTCCCGGAGACGGTCGTCCACGCGTCGTCGCTGATCGTGGTGCTGCCGACCCACGTGTAGTCCTCGGCCACGACGAAGCGGATGCCTGCCGTGCCCTCGGTGCCCTCGGGCAGCCGGGCGCGCATCGTGAACGAGTAGGCGACACCCGCCTCGTAGGCGACCTCGGGCGAGGAGATGCCGTCGTAGTCCGTCGTGCGGTCGGCGACCTCGAGAGCCTTGCCCCCGTCGGCGTCGACGTACCCGAGGACGGGCTCGCCGCTGCGCGTCCAGTCGCCGGTCGTCTCGTCGTCGAAGTCCAGACCGAGGACGACCTCGGACTCGGCGGCGGCGGCCGCGGGGCCGATCGCCACGAGCGGGGCGGCGACGAGGGCAGCTGCCACCGCGCCGAATCCGACAGTTTCGAGCACTCGGTGGTGCCGGGTCCGACTCATTGACGCTCCCTTGCGCACGGAAAGTCCGATTCGGACCCACGGTACGCACACAGTTGGTCATCCGACCAGGGGGAAGCGGTCGCAATCTGCGGATGACCACCTCATCAGGACCCGAAACTTTCTGTGGTGTCACCCGGAAGGGTGCGGCCGGCACGACGAAGCCCCACCGGCGAGCAGGGGGATACCTGCCGGTGGGGCTCCGTCGGGTCCGTCAGCGGCGCAGCGTGCCACCAAGCTCGGCGGCCAGGCGGCCGCGTCGGCGGACGACCAGCAGGACCGCGCCGGTCAGCAGGACCAGGAGGCCCAGCAGACCGAGGCCCAGACCGGCACCCGTGGTGGCGAGGCTGCCGCCGCGGGTCGTCGGCGTCGCCGCCGTGCCACCCGCGCCCGCTGCCGCGTCCGCCGCGAGGACGGTCAGCGCGCCCTCCGCGAGGACGTCGCCGTCGACCGCGGCGGCGATGCGGTACGCGCCCGCCGCCGTCCCGGCCGGGATCGTCACCGTGAGCGACGCCGTGCCGTCGCCGGCCACGAGGACCGACCCCAGCGCGGTGGTACCCGCAGGGCCCACCAGACCGATCGTCACGGTGTCACCGGGCGTGAACCCGGTCAGGGTGACCGCCACAGCGCCGCCGGCCTTGACGTCCGGCGTCGACAGGGACAGCTCCGGCTCGACGCCGTCGACGGGCGGCGTCAGAGCGGACACGAGCTGTGCCACGCCCCAGCGCTGCGGCGACTGGAAGCCCAGACCGGTCGGGTCCGCCCACGTGCGCACCGAGGTGCGCTCGCCGTCGGTCGCGTCGTTCACCTGGAAGTCCAGGCCGTGGAACGTGCCGAGGCCGACGTACTGGTCGAGCATGTCGACGGCCGCCTCCACGCGGTACCCGGTGGCCGTCGTGACGACCTCGGCCTGGATCCGGGCCATGTGGAACCCCTGGTCACCCTGACCGATGGTGACCCCGCCCGCCGCGTCGACCCGCACGTGCAGGTCGTCGTACCGGAAGGTCGGGTTCTTGAAGTTCCCGGCGTCGAGGAAGATCTCGAACGAGTCCTTCTCGTGGGCCGCCGTGGCGGAGGTGTCCGGTGTGGCGTCCACGACGTCGGCCAGGACGAACAGCGTCCTGCCCTTCCACAGGGTCCGGACGGTGGCGGTCGCACCGGGCGCGCCGTCGACCTGCTTGCCCGTGGAGACCGTGGCCGCGTCCTGCCACTGCGTGTCCACCTCCCCGTCGACGGTCGGCTCGGCCGCCGTCCTGACGACCTCGACCGTGGACAGCGGGTCGACCAGCGAGAGCTCGCCCAGGTGACCGGGCGTGTTCCAGCCGACCACCGTGTCGCCGTCGACGACCCGGACGTCGAACTGCAGGACGTCGCCCAGCTCGGCAGCCACCGGCACGTGGACCACGGCGGCCCACCCGTCGGCGGTGTCGGACACGACGCCGTCGACGTCACCGGAGCCGGTGCGCGAGAACGCGTAGGTCTCGTCGCCGACCTGCACCTCGAGGGTGTCGTAGGCGTCCTGCACGGCGGCGTACACCGTCAGGTGGTCCGGCGCCCAGCGGGTCTGGAAACCGACCTCCCCCTCCACGTCGTGCAGCGGGAGCTGCTGCCACGCGACGTCGGCGGCGGCGTCGGCGTCGAGCGCCACGTCCCCGGCGAACGAGCTGGCGGTGCGGATCCGCGCCGGCAGGTCGCCGCCGACGATGCCGTGGTAGGCCGGCTTCGCCTGCATGCCCTCGTCGAAGACGAGCGGCCCACCGCTGGAGTTCCGCCACGACCGGGTGTCGTACAGGCCCCACACGGTGATCGAGAACATCTGGTCCTCGTACCGGTGGAAGGCCTCGAACGCGTCCCGGTAGTAGTAGCCCTGCTCGATGAACAGGGCCTCCGTCGCCGGGGCGCCCGTGGTGACGTCGAACTCCGTGACCGCCTGCAGCAGGCCCAGACCGGAGAACCGCTCCAGCGCACCCTCGAGGAACGAGACCGGCACCGACAGCGAGACGTGGAACTGGTGGCCCACGCCGTCGATCGGGACGTCACGCTCGAGGAGCCGCTCGACCAGCGCGTAGTACCGGTCCTGCTTGCTCTTCAGCTCGGAGTTGTAGTCGTTGATGAAGAGCGGGATCCGGTCCGCCCCGGGCGCGAGGTACACGCCGTTGACGTACGTGTCGGCGTACTCGAACGCGCTGTCGACGAACTCCTCGCCGAGGTACTTGTACCAGTCGCTGGCACGCATGCCGTCGTCAGGGTCCTGGTCGGAGATGACCTCGTTGACGACGTCCCAGCCGACGACCGGGTTGGTCGGCGAGCCGAAGTCGCCGTACTCCTCGGCGATCCAGCGGGCCACGTTCTCGATGTGGTCCTCCATCCGCTGGCGGACGATCACCGCGCTCGCGTCGTTGACCGGCAGGGCCGCGCCCGCGTCGTCCTGGAAGAACCAGGCCGGCGTCTGCGCGTGCCACACGAGCACGTGCCCGTACACCCGCAGGTCGTTGGCGACGGCGTAGTCCATGATGGCCTTGGTCTGCGCGTTCGGTGCGAACGTGCGGCCGTTGTACCAGTTCTCCGGCTTCATCGAGTTCTCGGCCGTGACCTGCTCGAAGTGCTGGTTGAGCAGCTCCGCCGCCGACCGCTGGGTCTCCCGGGCGTCGATGGCCACACCGAGCGGCACGTCGACCGAGTCGAACAGCGCCGGCAGGTCCTTCTGGATCTTCGGGTCCGGCCGCTGGGTGAAGGTGATGTCGTCGACCAGGAAGGTCGACGTGTTGCCGCCGGCGTAGTGGGTCTCGAAGTACAGCCGCGCACTGGTCGTGTACGGCGGCATCGCGAACGTCCCGGAGACCTGCACCCAGTCGTTCGCCATGCCCGTCAGATGCACCAGGTTCGGGTACGTGTTGTCCACGTCAGCCGTCAGGGAGACGTCACCGGGCGCGCCCTCGAACTTGATCCACGCCGAGAAGTCGTACGTGGCGCCGCCCTCGAAGATGCCCGTGACGTCGGCGATCAGACCCTCGCCGTGGCCGTCGCGGTTCGAGATGCGTGCCGCGTACCTCGACGCGTGACCAGGCTCGACGACGTCGACCGTGGGCGGGCCGTTGCCGACGTCGCGGCCCGTCCACCCCTGCAGGGTGTTGTCCTCGAAGTCGGCGTCGATGCTGCCGGACGGGACGTACGAGCCGTCCGCACCGCCCGTGGGCAGCGTGAACGCCCAGCCGGCGGCGATCTTCTCGGTGACGACCGTCCGCGTCGCGGCGACGGACGCGGCACGGTTGCCGCCGCCGTCGTGCACGAGCACGATCTGGCCGTTCTGCATGGCTGCCCGCAGGTTCGTAGTCAGCGTCGCCTCGTCCAGGGGCTCCCAGTCGGAGATCGTGTTGGTCACGCCGAGCGGCTGCATGCCGAGCGCGACGGCGACGGCGGCCGTCTGGCCCCAGCTGCCGTTGGGGGCACGGAAGTACGGCACCGGGGCGTTCGGGTCACCGAGCGCGTTGCGGATGATCGTGAGGTTCGCCTTGAGGTCGGCCTCGACCTGCGCCTTGGTCATGCCGCCCATGTCCGCGTACGACGTGCCGTGGTTGCACAGCGTGTGCCCCTCCGACACGATCCGCTGCAGCGTCGCGGCACCACCGGATGCCGTGACGTTCTGGCCGATGACGCAGAAGGTGGCGACCAGGTCGTTCGCCGCCAGGAAGTCCAGCAGCCCGGCCGTGTCGGCACCGTTGGGGCCGTCGTCGAACGTCAGCGCGGCGGTGTTCGTCGCGCCCTCGACCGTGCGGGCCGTGGTGACGGGCGTGGTCGTCGGGTCGACCGCACCGCCGGGGACGAAGCCCTCGAGGTCCGGGACCCAGCCGTCGCCGGGGCCGGTGGCGACCGGCGGACCGAGGATGGTGACGTCGTCGACGAGGAAGCTCGTCGTGAGGCCGGCGGCCTCGAAGTAGAGGTCACCACCGGTGACGCCGGGGCCGCGCGTGTAGGAGCCGGTGAGCTGCACCCAGGCGCCGTCCGTGACGGTGACCGCCGGTGCCGCCTCCACGTAGGAGGTGTCGGTCACGGGCGTCTCGGCCACCGTCATCTTCATGGTCGTCGCCGTCTCGCCCGGCGCCAGCCTGACCCACGCCGAGACGGTGTAGGTGCCACCGGTGGCGAAGATCGGGTTGATCGGTGTCTGCGCGCCGTGCCAGCCGTCGGTGCGACCCGCGACGAGCATCGCACCCGTGCCGGTGTGCGCGTCCGTCGTCGTGCGCGTGACGGTGGCGTTGCGGGCGACCCACGGCGTCAGCGCGGACTCGAAGTCCGACGCCAGGACGGTCACGGGGGCCCCGGGGTCCACGGGGTCCACGGGGTCGGCGGCACCCGTCGCGCGGGTGACCAGGACGTCGTCGACGAGGAAGTCGGGGAACGTCGCGGCGACCTCCGAGCTGCCCCAGGTGCCGGCCTCCACGGCGAACTTCACCGTGCTCGCGTCCGCACCGGCCGGCAGCGTGTACGTGCCGCCGATGGTCGTCCACTCACCGGCGGTCAGCGTCTGCGGGCCGACGGGCGTGTACGCACCGTCGTACATCGTGAAGCGACCGACCGCGCCCGGGTCCGGCGCGAGCAGCTTGACCCGCGCGCTGAACGTGTACTCCACGCCCGAGGCGAAGATCCCGGTGCCCGACTGCACGGTGTGCCACGTGGCCCCGCGCTGCGTGACGCTCAGCGCCTTGCCGTCGCCCTCGACGACATGAGCGAGGACCGGCCCCACACCGTCCCCGCTCACCGACAGGTCACCCAGCGTGCCGTCGTCGAAGTCCGCCGACACCACGACGGTCGTCGTCGGCGGGGTCGCCGTCGCCGGACGGGTGACCAGGACGTCGTCGACGAGGAAGTCGGGGAACGTCGCGGCGACCTCCGAGCTGCCCCAGGTGCCGGCCTCCACGGCGAACTTCACCGTGCTCGCGTCCGCACCGGCCGGCAGCGTGTACGTGCCGCCGATGGTCGTCCACTCACCGGCGGTCAGCGTCTGCGGGCCGACGGGCGTGTACGCACCGTCGTACATCGTGAAGCGACCGACCGCGCCCGGGTCCGGCGCGAGCAGCTTGACCCGCGCGCTGAACGTGTACTCCACGCCCGAGGCGAAGATCCCGGTGCCCGACTGCACGGTGTGCCACGTGGCCCCGCGCTGCGTGACGCTCAGCGCCTTGCCGTCGCCCTCGACGACATGAGCGAGGACCGGCCCCACACCGTCCCCGCTCACCGACAGGTCACCCAGCGTGCCGTCGTCGAAGCTCGCGGACACCACGACCTCGGGCGCCGCCGCGGTCGCCGACGACAGCGTCGTCCCGACCATCGGGGCTGCGACCAGGGCCACGACAGCGGCCGCCACACCGATACTTTCGTGCACCTTTCGGCGCCTCTTGACGTGCATCGTCGCTCCCTTGCGCAGCACAGCACCCCCCGCTTCCGGGGCCGGACCGCTCAACCTACGGAGCAGCGAGGGAAAGCGGCAGACCTGGTCACCCGTTCAGATGCAGCCAAGTCATCCGACGTCTGGAGAAAGTTTCGACCCTTGGGAACGTGCTCACCGGACTATCCGACCGGGCGAGGCCCGATCTCGACCGATCCGTCCGTTCCCGATTTCACCCCGACGCGCACACGCCACTCCTCCTCCGTGAGCGGGAAGTCGCTCCGCGCGTGCCCGCCGCGCGACTCCTCGCGCACCAGCGCCGCCAGCGTGAGCACCGTGGCCACCTGGTGCACGTTGGTCGTCTCCCACTCGGCGAGCTGCGGCACACCCAGCGGCCGGCCGTCGTCCCGCCGCTGCTGGGCGTCGGTCGGGATCGCCGCGAGCGACGTCAGCGCCCGGCGCAGCCCGTCGCCGGAGCGCAGCACGCCCGGCCCGTCCGTCGCCACGCGCTGCACGCGCGCGCGCGACGCCGCGGCCACCAGCGCCTCGGGCCCCGGGCGGGGGACGGGGTCGACGCGCGGCAGGAACCCGCCCTCGACGCGCGCGGCGACGTCGCGCGCCGCGCGGTGCGCGAACACGAGCCCCTCGAGCAGCGAGTTCGACGCCAGGCGGTTGGCGCCGTGCACACCCGTGCACGCGACCTCGCCCACCGCGTACAGGCCCGTGAGCGACGACCGCCCGTCGAGGTCCGTCACGACGCCGCCCGAGTGGTAGTGCTGCGCCGGTGCCACCGGGACCAGGTCCGTGGCGGGGTCGATGCCGTGCTCGGCGAGGCGCTCGTGGATCGTCGGGAAGCGCCGCGCGAAGAAGTCACCACCCAGGTGCCGCGCGTCGAGCCACACGTGGTCCGACCCCGTCGCCGCGGTCCGCCGCACGATCGCGTGCGCGACGACGTCCCGCGGTGCGAGCTCCGCGAGCGGGTGCTCGTCGGGCATGAACCGCACGCCGTCGGTGTCGAGCAGCAGCGCGCCCTCGCCGCGCACCGCCTCGCTCACGAGCGTCAGCTGGCCCTTCACGCCCGTGCCCAGCCACAGCACCGTGGGGTGGAACTGCACGAACTCCAGGTCGCCCAGCAGCGCACCCGCGCGCAGCGCCGCGGCGATGCCGTCCCCCGTGGCCTGCGCCGGGTTGGTCGACGACCGGTACACCTGGCCGATGCCCCCGGTCGCCAGCAGCACGACGGGCGCGAGCGCGGCGCCGACGCCGTCGCGCGACCCCTCCCCGATGACGTGCAGGGTCACGCCCGCCACGGCGCCCGGCGCGCCGTCCGGACCCGGTGCGCCCGTGAGGACGTCGAGCACGAGCGCGTGCTCGATGACCTCGATGCCCGGGTCGTCGCGCACCGCCTCGATCTGCGCGACGAGCGCGCGGGAGATCTCGGCGCCCGTCGCGTCGCCGCCCGCGTGCGCGATGCGGTCCGTCAGGTGCCCGCCCTCGCGCGTCAGGCTGATCTCGCCGTCCGCGGTGGTGTCGAACACGGCCCCGCGCGCGACGAGCTGGCGCACGCGGTGCGGGCCCTCGGTGACCAGCGTCTCCACCGCCCGGGGGTCGCACAGGCCGCCGCCGGCGACGAGCGTGTCGTGCAGGTGCGCCGCGGGTGAGTCCGTCGGGTCGAGCGCCGCCGCGATGCCGCCCTGCGCCCAGACCGTCGACCCGGAGGACAGCACGCCCTTGGTGACGAGCAGGACGCGCCGCACGCGCGTGCGCAGCTCGAGCGCCGCGGTCAGGCCCGCGATCCCCGAGCCGACGACGACCGCGTCGGCGTGGACCGTCCAGCCCGGCTCGGGCGCCGCGAGGCGGGTGGCGAGGCGGACGGACGGCAGGTCGGGCGTCACGAGCACGAGGGGGACCCTAGCGCCCCGGCCCGCGCCCACCGCCGTCGCGCCGGGACGCGGACGCGCAGCCGGTCGCGCGCGGTGGCCGCCGCCCCGTGGCTCCGGTCCCGCGGTGGCGTCAGGACGTGCGGTCGAGCGCCGCGCGGGCGCTCGACATCGGGATGCCCGAGGCGACCAGGCCCGTCCGCTCGGTCCACCCGTCGGGGACCTGCCCCGGGTCGTCGCCCGTCTCGACGACGCGGTTGTCGGCGTCGACGAGCACGACGTGCGGCGTGTACGTGCGCGCCTCCGCGTCGGACATCGTGCCGTAGGCGATGACGATGACGACGTCCCCCGGGTGCACCAGGTGCGCCGCCGCCCCGTTGACGCAGACCTGGCCCTCGCCCGGCTCACCGGCGATCGCGTACGTCGTCAGGCGCGCACCGTTGGTGACGTCGACGACGTCGACCTGCTGCCCGGGCAGGATGTCGGCCGCCGCGAGGAGGTCGGCGTCGATCGTGATCGAGCCGACGTAGTGCAGGTCGGCCGCCGTGACCGTCGCACGGTGCACCTTGCCGGTCATCATCGTGCGCTGCAGCGTGGTCACGCGGCACCTCCGCCCGTCGGGCCGGCCGCGCGCCCGCCGCGCTCGGGTGCGCCGCCCCGGCCCGCCGGCGTGCCGTGCAGCGTCAGCGGTGCGTTGTCGATGAGCCGCGTCGCGCCGACCCGCGCCGCGAGCAGCAGCACGGCCTGCGACGTCCCGGCACCGGCGGACGCGAACGTCGCCGCGTCGACCAGTGCGACGTAGTCCACGGCGTCCTGGTCGGACAGCCGCTCGCCGAGCACCGCCCGCGCGGCGGCGACCACCGCGTCGGGGCCGTGTCCCGCGTCGGCGACGCGGCGACCGGCGTCCAGCGCGACCGACAGTGCCAGCGCGCGCTCGCGCTGCTCGGGCGTCAGGTAGGCGTTGCGGCTCGAGCGCGCGAGCCCGTCGTCCTCGCGCACGGTCGCGTGGACCTCGACGTCGACCGGCACGTCGAGGTCGCGCACCAGGCGACGCACCGCGGCGACCTGCTGGGCGTCCTTCTGGCCGAAGACCGCCACGTCGGGACGTGTCAGGTGCAGGAGCTTGAGCACGACCGTGAGCACACCGTCGAGGTGGCCGGGGCGCGACTCCCCCTCCAGCACCTCGCCGAGCCGCCCCGCCGTGACGCGCACCACGGGGTCGCCGTCGGGGTACACGACGTCGACCGTCGGCGCGAACACCACGTCCTGGGGCCGCAGCAGGCCCGGGCCCGACAGCAGCGCGAGGTCGCCCTCGAGGTCGCGCGGGTAGCGCGCGAGGTCCTCGGTGGGGCCGAACTGGAGCGGGTTGACGAAGATCGTCACCACCACGAGGTCGGCCAGCGAGCGCGCGTGCTCGACGAGCGCGAGGTGACCGGCGTGCAGCGCGCCCATCGTCATCACCACGGCGCGCCGGTACGGCCGCCGGTCCGTGTCCGCCTCGGCGCGCGGCAGCGACGCGGCGTCCTGCGCGGCCAGCGCGGCGGCCAGCGCGTCGCGGTCGCGCACGAGCGCGGGGTGGGTGGTGGTCATGCGTCCTCCTGCGGCGGGGTTCCGCCGTCCTGTCCCGGGCCGTCCCGCCCGGGGTCCCCGGGGGGCGGCGATCCGTGGTCCTCACCGTGCAACGCCGTGGGGGCCGACTTGATGCCCGCGAGCGCGTCGAGCACGTCCCGCGCAGCCTCCGGCCGCACCAGCCCGGCACCGAGCGCGCGTGCCGTCGCCGCGCGCGACAGGGCACCGTAACCCGCCGGCACGTCGACCGCACCGGTGGTCGCGCCCAGCGCCGTCAGCACCGCGACGTGGTCGGCGACCGTCCCCGCGTCCCCGCGCCGCACGGGCCCCGTCAGTGCGGAGATGGCGCCCGGGCCGCCGTCGCCGGCCGCGTCCTCGGCGCGCAGCGCGCCGTCGAGGGCGGCCTCCAGGAGGGGCCGCAGCACGTGCCCCGGCTCGTCGACGCCGGCGGCGCGCAACGCCTGCGCGGCCTGCGCGACGAGCACGACGAGGTGGTTCGCGCCGTGCGCGAGGCCCGCGTGGTACAGCGGGCGCTGCTCCTCGCCGACGACGACGGGCTCGCCCCCGATCTCCACGACGAGCGCCTGGCCGATCGGCAGCACCGGGCCCGGCGCGGTGACGGCGAACGCGCAGCCGACGAGCCGCGCCAGGTCGAGCGACGTCCCCGTGAACGTCATCGCGGGGTGCAGCGCGAGCGGGATGACGCCCGCCGCGCGCGCGGGCGCGAGGACCGCGGTGCCGAACCGGCCCGACGTGTGCGCGACGATCTGCCCGGCCTGCCACGCACCGGTCTCCGCGAGGCCGCGCACCAGGGGTGCCAGCGCGTCGTCGGGGACGGCGAGGAGGACGAGCTCGGCACGCCGCACGACCTCGGGGACCTCGAGCACGGGGACACCGGGCAGCAGCATCGCCGCGCGCTCGCGCGACTCCTGGGACACCGCGGACACGCCCACGACCGGGTGGCCGGCGCCACGCAGGGCGCTGCCCAGGACGGCGCCGACGCGTCCGGCGCCGATGACGCCGACACCCAGACGCCCGGGCCGGGACGCGGGGTCCGCGCTCACGTCCGGGGCTCGCCGAGCACGGGCGGCGCCTGCGGAGCGGCGTCGGGCACCCGCGGGGCGAGGGCGGCCACGGCCTGCGGCGGCTGGGCGCCCGCAACCTCGCCCGCATCACCGATCGGGGCCGCCGCGGCACGCATCCACAGCTCGGGGCCGGCGACGGCGCGCGCCTGCCGGGCGCGGTGGGACTGCAGCTCGAGCAGCTCCGCCGCGACGTGCTCGTCGAGGTGGTCGACGCGCGGCGAGACGGGCCCGGGCGTCGAGTGGGTCACGAAGGACGCGAGGCGCAGGCGCCGCTGCAGCGGTCCCTGCTCGAGCGCGATGCTCTGCGTGCGCTCGTGCGGCACGACCACGACGCTGCGCCACCACCGCCCCGACCGCATGACCAGCGCGGTGCGGGTGACCAGCACGCCGTGCCGGCGGCGGCTCAGCGGGTCGACCCACCGGGCGCTGCGGGGCGCGGGCGTGAAGCCACCGTCCGCGTCGAGCCCCGTGAGCGCGGCGTCGAGCATGCGCGCCGGGTCGTCGACGCCCAGGTCGGGCAGGACGAGCCACAGGGCGACCCCGACCTCGACCCGGGTCGCCACCGGGTGCAGCACCGAACCCTTCTGCGCCTCGGCGTCCGCGCCGTAGCCCGCGACGTTGATCTCGACCTTCCACCAGTCGGAGCGGCGCCACAGCGGGCCCTGGCTGATGCGCACCGCCTGGACGCGCCCGGGCGGGACGGTCTGCGTGCGGGTCTCGGTCAGGCCGTGCCGCAGCCGGATGCCGTCCGGTGACGCCGCCGCGCGGAAGGTCGCGCCGGTGTTGATGCGACCCCAGACGTAGCCGCCGGCGCCGAGGACTGCCGGGATCAGCACGAACATGCCGCCGATGTCACCGGCGACGACGCTGACGACGACCGCGACGACCACGGCGACCAGCACGAACCACGGCGGGACGGACCACAGGATGGACCGGATGAGCCGCGGCATGGGCAGCTCGTACACCTGCCGCTCGGGCGCGGGCGCGTAGACCGGTGCGGCGGCCACCGTGCCGGTGTCGCCCTGGGCCGGAGCGGGCGACGCGGCGTCGCCGTCGGTCACGGGACCGGACGGTGCTGCCACCGCCGCCTGCGGACCGACCCCCGCGGCGAGCGCGAGGATCTGCGCACGCAGCGCCGTCGCCTCGGACTCCCGCAGGAACGCCAGCTGCACGGCGGACCCTGCGCCACCGGCGACCTCGAGGTTGAGCTGCGCGAGCCCCAGGAGCCGCGCGAGCAGCGGCTGCACCACGTCCACGGCCTGCAGCCGGTCGAGGCGTGCCTGCCGCTGCTGCCGGAACAGCAGACCCGTGCGCAGGTGGACCGCGCTGTCGGTGACGGCGAACCGCATGACCCGCCACGCCAGGGCGGAGTACACGAAGCCGACGACGCCGACCAGCAGCACGACGCCCAGGATGACGAGCCACGCACGGCCCGGGCCGAGCGCGTCCGCGATGTCGCGCAGCATGTCGGACATCTGGAACCCGATGATCGCGACGAACGCGACCAGCGCCTTCCAGCCCCGCAGCGCGGGCGTCACGGGGTGCAGGCGGCGCCAGTCGTAGCCCTCCTCGCCCGCGGACTCCGGCACGGGATGCAGCGCGGTGCTCACAGCCCCGCCAAGCGGGCCTCACCGCGCGACGCGAGCCGGTCGCGCAGGCGCGCCGCCTCGGCCGGCGGCAGACCCGGGATCGTCGCGTCGGTGCCCGGCGCCGCGGTGTGCAGCTGCACGGTCGCGATGCCCAGGCGGCGGGCGAGGGGCCCGGAGCTGACGTCGACGAACTGCATGCGGCCGTACGGGACCACGACGAGCGAGCGGAACATGATGCCCTTGCGGATCAGGAGGTCGTCGGCGCGCTCGGCGTAGCGCAGCGTGCGGACCTGCCGGTGGACCAGCAGCGCACCCCACAGCAGCGCCGCGGCGAGCACCGCGGGCACGGCCCACAGCCACGCCACGTCGAGCGCGGCCGCGAGCGCGACGGTCGGGGCGAGGAGCACGACGGCCCACACCCCGAGCACCACGAGCCGGGCCGTGGCCAGCCGCGGTGACACCGCGGTCCACGCGACGTCGTGCAGGTCGAACGGGTCGGCTCCGGACGCGACGCCCTGCGTCCCGGGGGTGGTGGTCATGTGCTCATCCTCCCGCACGGCGGGAGCCCTGCGGTGCGGTCGCGCGGACGAGCGGGCGACGCGGGTGGTTCCGGCCGGGTCAGCCGACCGACGGGTCGAGGTCGGCCCCGCGCGGCACCGCGGGCTCCTCGGCGTCCGGCGGCGGGATGCGGCACCAGTGCTCGACGACGAGGCCCACGACCGTCAGCGCGACCGCCCCCAGCACGGCGAGCCCCGCGGCCGCCGCGCGCGTCGTGCTGCCCGGCACGTCGGCGTCGGTCAGCAGCGACAGCGCCTGCCCGCCGTACCACCCGGTGAGCAGCGCGCCCGTGTAGCAGGACGCCTTCGCCAGGACGGCGGTGCGTGCGGCCCGCACCGGGTCGAGCAGCGGCCGCTTGCCGCGCTGGTACTGCCGCACGGCCCAGCCCATCGACAGCACGACGCCCGCGATGACCAGCTCGACCACCACGACGAGCCACGGGACGTCGGGCGGCGTGGCGGCCCCCCGGCCCACCATCATGCGCATCGCCCACCACGTCACGGCGGCGACGCCGACGGCCAGCAGGACGAGCGTGCGGACGCGGGTCGCGCTCACGGCAGGTGCGCCTCGCCCGCGCTCGCGCCCTCCGGCTCGGGGTTGGCCGCCGGCACGGGAGCGGTGAGCCAGTCCAGGGCCATCCAGCGCACGCCGTCGCGGTCGGGCGCGGTCGCCGCGAGCTGCGCGACCGGACCGCCGCCCAGGCCCGGCAGCTGCGCCTCGGGGTCGACCTGCGCCCACGGCTGCAGGACGAAGGCGCGCTCGTGCGCACGCGGGTGCGGCAGCTCGAGGTCGTCCGTGACCGCCACGGTGTCGCCGTACACGATGATGTCGACGTCGAGCGTGCGCGGCCCCCAGCGCTGGACGCGTTCGCGCCCGTGGCGCTGCTCGACGGCGTGCACGGCCCGCAGCAGGTCCCGCGCCGCGAGCGTGGTGCGCGCGAGCACGACGGCGTTGAGGAAGTCCGGCTGCTCGGGGCCCACGGCGGCCGTGCGGGCGAGCGGCGAGACCGCCACGACCTCGACGCCCGGGGTCGCGGCGAGCTCGGCGACCGCCTGGCGCAGCGTCTCCTGCGCGGGCCCCACATTCGACCCGAGGGCGAGGACGCACCGGACGGGCTGCGCGGGCGGCTCGTCGAGGGCGTCCAGCACGAGCTCGCCGTCGACGACGTCGGGCACCGGCGCCATGAGCTCGGTGCGGGCGCCGTCCGGCGCGGCGTCCGGCCCGGCGGCCACCGCGGGCATCACGCCGGTGGGGACGGCACCGCTGGGCGCCGGTCCGACGACGACGGCACCGACCCCGTCGGGCCCGGCGTCGTGGCCGAGGCGCGACGCGTCCGGTGCGGGGGTGGAGGCGGCGGCGGGCGCGGGGGCGGCGGGGGCACCGAGCGGCGGCGACGGGGGCCCGGGCACCGGCAGCGGCGCCGGCGGCACGGGCACGGCCGGGGCGGACGGCGGCGGCAGCTCCGGCGCGGGCGGGGACGACGGCCCCGCGGCGAGCGGGAGCGCAGCGGTGCGCGGGCGCAGCCCCGTGTCGGCGGACCGCCGGACCTGACCCGTCGCGGGGCGGTACGGCTCCGCGGCGGGCAGCTTGGTGCGGTCGCGGCGGATCGACACGACGACGTCGCCGAACGGCACGGGGATGGGAGCCTGCGGCTTGTGCACCGCGACGTCGACCGCCTGCACGCCCGGCAGCGCGAGCACGGTCGCCGCGATCCGCTCCGCGACGGTCTCGATCAGGTCCACCGGCTCGCCCGACAGCACGGCGGCCACCAGCTGCGCCGCCTGGCCGTAGTCGACCGTGTGCACCAGGTCGTCCCCCGCGGCGGCACGGCGCGTGTCCACGTGCACCACGACGTCGGCGACGAAGGTCTGCCCGTCGCGCCGCTCGTGCTCGAACACCCCGTGGTACCCCGTGGCGGTGACGCCCGTGAGCCGGATCTGGTCCAGCCGGCGTCCGCCCTCGTCGTGCACGTCGTCCTGCACGTTCACCGTGCTCCCTCCTGTGCCGCACCCGTCGTCGCGTGCCGCGTCGTGGCGTGCTCTGTCCTGACGTGCCCGGCCGCACCACCGGCCGTGCCGACCTGCGCGTCGCGCCAGCGGGCGGCGACCCGGACCGCCGCGGCCGACGCGGCCACCTCGTGCACCCGCACCGCCCAGGCGCCGGCCGCGGCCGCCAGTGCCGTCACGGCCGCCGTGGCGTCGTCGCGTGCGGCCGGGGGGGCGGGCGTCCCGTCGGGCCCGGCCATGAGGTGGCCGAGGAACCGCTTGCGGCTCGCCCCCACGAGCACCGGGTACCCGTCGGCGACCAGCTCGGGCAGGTGCGCCAGCAACGGCCAGTTGCTCTCCCCGGTCTTGGCGAACCCCAGGCCCGGGTCCAGCACGACCTGCTCGTCGCGCACCCCCGCGGCCCGCAGCGTCGCGACGCGCTCCGCCAGCTCGCGCCGCACGTCGGCCACCACGTCGTCGTACGTGTCGTGCGCGTCCATGACGTCGGCGTGCCCGCGCCAGTGCATGGCCACGTACGCGGCCCCCGTGCCGGCCACGACCGACGCCATGTCGGGGTCCGCCATGCCGCCCGAGACGTCGTTGACGAGGACGGCGCCGCGGTCGACGGCCTGCGCCGCGACGACCGCGCGCGTGGTGTCGACGCTGACGACCGCACCGCGCGCGACGAGCTGCTCGACCACCGGCAGCACGCGGGCCAGCTCCTCCTCGACGGGGACGCGCGCCGCGCCCGGCCGCGTGGACTCGCCGCCCACGTCGAGCAGGTCGGCGCCCTCGTCGAGAAGCGCCGCCCCACGCTCGACCGCCGCGGCGACGTCGAACCAGCGCCCGCCGTCGGAGAAGGAGTCCGGCGTGACGTTGACGACGCCCATCACCAGCGTCCGCGCCGGGGCCCGCAGCGCGGCCGGCAGCGCGGTCAGCCGCGGCCCGGGCCGGTCGGCACCCTGCGTGCTCACCCGCGTCTCCACGTCGGCCCCGTCAGCGCCCCGTGACCAGGCTCATGGCCTCGGCCCGGGTCGCGACGTCGCGCATCTGGCCACGCACGGCGGAGGTCACGGTCCGCGAACCCGGCTTGCGGACGCCGCGCATCGACATGCACAGGTGCTCGCACTCGACGACGACCAGGACGCCCCGGGGGTCGAGCACGTCGACGAGCGCGTCGGCGATCTGCGAGGTCAGCCGCTCCTGCACCTGCGGGCGTCGCGCGTACACGTCGACCAGCCGCGCGAGCTTCGACAGGCCCGTGATGCGACCGTTCGCGCCGGGGATGTAGCCGACGTGCGCGACGCCGTGGAACGGCACCAGGTGGTGCTCGCACGTCGAGTACACCTCGATGTCACGCACCAGGACCATCTCCTCGTGCCCGAGGTCGAAGGTCGTCGTGAGGACGTCGCGCGCGTCCATCGTGAGCCCCGCGAAGATCTCGCGGTACGCCCGGGCGACGCGCGCCGGTGTCTCGCGCAGACCCTCACGGTCCGGGTCCTCGCCGACGGCGAGCAGCAGCTCGCGCACGGCCCGCGCGGCGCGCTCCTCGTCGTACGGCCCGACGGCGCGGCCGCCGCCGACACGGGTCGGGGAGATGACCGAGCGCGCACCGTCGGCCGCGGGGACCGTCGCGTCCGTCACGTCAGCGCGGCCCGTCAGCGTCGGGCGTGCCGCTCGGCGGCAGCTCCACCACGGCGGTCGGGGGACGCTCCGTGTGGGCCGCGGCCGCCTCGTCCTGCGGGATGACCGGGTGGCCGTTGAGCGCGGCCTGCTCCGCCGGGGTCATGACGGGACCGCGGTCGGTGGTGCGCTCGTCGCCCGAGACCCAGACCTCGCGCGGGGGACGCTTGGTGATGGGCTCGAAGATCGTCGCGAGCTGCTCCTGGTTCAGGGTCTCCTTCTCCAGCAGCTCGAGCACGAGGGCGTCCAGCACGTCGCGGTACTCGACCAGGATGTCGCGCGCCTCGTCGTGCGCGCGCTCGATGAGCGCCCGTACCTCGATGTCGATCGCGCCCGCGACCTCCTCGGAGTAGTCCCGCTGGTGGCCCACGTCGCGGCCGAGGAACATCTCGGAGGACTCCCCGCCGAGCTTGATCGCGCCGAGCCGCGCGCTCATGCCGTACTGCGTGACCATCTTGCGGGCCGTCGACGTGGCCTTCTCGATGTCGTTGCTCGCACCCGTCGTCGGGTCGTGGAACACGAGCTCCTCGGCGACCCGGCCGCCCATCGCGTACGCGAGCGTGTCGAGCAGCTCGTTGCGCGTCGTGGAGTACTTGTCCTCCATCGGCATGACCATCGTGTAGCCGAGCGCCCGCCCGCGGGGCAGGATCGTCACCTTCGTCACGGGGTCGGTGTACCGCAGCGCGGCCGCCACCAGGGCGTGGCCACCCTCGTGGTACGCCGTGATCTTCAGCTCCTTGACGTTCATGACGCGCGTGCGCTTCTGCGGGCCGGCGATGACGCGGTCGATCGCCTCGTCGAGCGCGTGGTCGTCGATGACCTGCCCGCCGGTGCGGGCCGTGAGCAGCGCCGCCTCGTTGAGCACGTTGGCCAGGTCGGCACCGCTGAACCCCGGGGTGCGGCGCGCGACGACCGCGAGGTCGACGCCCGGCGCCATCGGCTTGCCCTGCGCGTGCACCGCGAGGATGCGCTCGCGGCCCTTGAGGTCCGGCGGGTCGACCGCGACCTGCCGGTCGAAGCGGCCGGGGCGCAGCAGCGCGGGGTCGAGGATGTCGGGGCGGTTGGTCGCGGCGATGAGGATGACGTTCGTCTTGACGTCGAAGCCGTCCATCTCGACGAGCATCTGGTTGAGCGTCTGCTCGCGCTCGTCGTGCCCGCCGCCCAGGCCGGCGCCGCGGTGGCGGCCGACCGCGTCGATCTCGTCGACGAAGATGATCGCGGGGCTGTTCTCCTTGGCCTGCTGGAACAGGTCGCGCACGCGGCTCGCCCCGACGCCGACGAACATCTCGACGAAGTCCGAGCCGGAGATCGAGTAGAACGGCACACCCGCCTCGCCCGCCACGGCGCGCGCCAGCAGGGTCTTGCCCGTCCCCGGGGGGCCGTACAGCAGGACGCCCTTGGGGATCTTGGCCCCGACGGCCTGGAACTTGGCCGGCTCGGCGAGGAACTCCTTGATCTCCTGCAGCTCCTCGACCGCCTCGTCGACACCCGCGACGTCGGCGAACGTGACCTTGGGCGACTCCTTGCTCACCAGCTTCGCCTTGGACTTGCCGAAGCTCATGACCTTCGAGCCGCCGCCCTGCATGTTCGACATGAGGAACCAGAACAGGCCCAGGATGATGACGAACGGCAGCACGAGGCTCAGCAGGCTGCCCCACCACGTCGGCTGCGGGACCTTGGACGTGAAGCCGTCCGCGGGGTCCGCCGCGGTGATCGCGTCGATCACCTGCGGGCCCTGGGGCGTCACGTAGAAGAAGTAGACCTGCGTGCCGAGGTCGCCCGGCTCGTCCGGGTCGGGGTCGTAGGCCTCGCTCAGCGTGAGGTCGACGCGCTGCGTCCCCTCGGTGACGAGGGCCTGCTCGACCTTGCCGTCCTGGAGCAGCTCGAGACCGACGGACGTGTCGACCTGCTGCACGGACGGCATCTGGAGCATGCCGAAGGCCGCCAGCGACAGGGCGACGGCCAGGGCGACCCAGATGAAGGGGCCGCGGAAGAGACGCTTGAAGTTCATGGGCGATCGGGGCGTGGCCCCTCATCCTCCGCTCGACGGGACACTGCCCTTGAAAGTACACGGTGGACCTGCGGCACCCCGGCGGTGTTCGCCCAGGGCACAGGCCACGCGACCCGCGTGCCGGGGCCTCGTCAGGACTGGTAGACGTGCGGCGCGAGCGTCCCGACGAACGGCAGGTTGCGGTACCGCTCGTCGTAGTCCAGGCCGTACCCGACGACGAACTCCGTCGGGATGTCGAACCCGACGTACCGCACCGGCACCTCGACCTTCGCCGCCTCGGGCTTGCGGAGCATCGTCGCGATCTCGACCGTCGCCGGTCCGCGCGAACGCAGGTTGGACAGCAGCCACGACAGCGTCAGGCCCGAGTCGATGATGTCCTCGACGATGAGCACGTGACGGCCCGTGAGGTCGGAGTCGAGGTCCTTGAGGATGCGCACGACACCCGACGACTTGGTGCCCGACCCGTAGGACGACACCGCCATCCAGTCCATCGACACGTCGCCGTGCAGGCGGCGCGCGAGGTCGGCCATCACCATCACGGCGCCCTTGAGCACGCCGACGAGCAGCAGCCGCTCACCCGCGTAGTCCGCGTCGATCTGCGCCGCCATCTCGTCGAGGCGCGCGTGCAGCTGCTCCTCCGTGAGGAGCACCCGCTCGAGGTCGTCACCCATGTCCGCCGCGTCCACCGCTCACTCCCGGTCGTCGTGCTGGTCGTCGTGATCCGCGGGCCGCGGCCCGCCGGTCCCCGTGCGTGGGCGGGCGTCACCCGCCTCGTCGCCGCCCGCGTTCGGCAGGACGAGGTAGAGCCTGCCACACGCACGTGACGCGACCCGGCCGCCGGGCAGGTGGACGGGGCCCTGCCCGCGCCACGCGGTCACCAGCGCCTCGACGGCCAGCACCTGGACGCGCACGAGCGCACCGGGCGGGCATCCGGCGCGCACCGCGGCGTCGTGCAGCGCACGTCGTCGGACGGCGGCGGGGGCGTCCGCGAGCGGCGCGACGTCGAGCACGACGTCCCCGGGGCGAGCGTCGGGCGCGCGCTCGTCGAGGGCCTCCGCGAGGAGGGCGGCGGCCGCGGCGTCGACCGCGTCGGTCGCGTCCGCGAGCGCGTCGGCCGTGCGCGCCAGCGCCTGCGCGACGCCCGGCCCGAGGACCGCCTCGAGCACCGGCAGCACCTCGGTGCGGACGCGGCTGCGCAGCGGCAGGTCCGCGGCGGGCACGGCGGGCAGGGCGGCGGGCGGGCCGTGGGCGGGCCGGCCGTTGGTGGGGTCGTGCCAGGCCACGAGCCCCTGGGCCGCGCAGGCCGCCTCGGTGTCCGCGCGCCGCAGCCCCAGCAGGGGCCGGCGCAGGCGCCCCCGCACGGGCCGCATGCCCGCCAGCGCGCGCTCCCCCGACCCGCGGGCGAGCGCCAGCAGGACCGTCTCGGCCTGGTCGTCGAGCGTGTGACCCAGGAGCACGGCGGCGGCGTCGAGCTCGTCGGCGACGGCCTCGAGCGCGCGGTAGCGGGCCGTGCGGGCGGCGGCCTCGGGCCCACCGGCCGTCCCGACGTCGACGCGGACGACCCGCACGGGGTCGAGCCCGAGCGCGCGACAGGTGGCGGCGGCGTCCCGGGCGACGTCGTGCGAGCCGTGCTGCAGGCCGTGGTCGACGACGACCGCCCCGGCGCGCCACGTGTCGCCCGCGCGGGCCTCCCACGCCAGCCCGGCCGCGAGGGCCAGGGAGTCCGCGCCGCCCGAGCACGCCACGAGCACCGTCCGGCCCGGAGCGACGTCGGCGAGCGCGCGCCGCACGGCCACGCGCACGGCCGCGACGGCCGGCGCCGGGCCCGTCACGGGTGCGCCGTCATCCGTGCGCGGTCATCCGTGCACCCGGCGGACCCACGCCACCGGGTCGCTGATCTCGGCGGCGGTGGGCAGCGCCTGCGGGCCGCTCCACACCGCGTTGAAGCCGTCGAGACCCACGCGTCCCCGCACGGCCCGGACGAACGCCGCACCGTCGCGGTACTGCGCGAGCTTGAGGTCCATGCCCAGCACGCGCCGCAGCAGGCGGTCCACGCCCTTGGCGCTCGCCGCGGCGTCGCGTCGCCGCTCGAACGCGCGCCGGATGGCCCGCACGGTCGGCACGACGCGCGGGCCGACCTCGTCCATCATCACGTCGGCGTGCCCCTCGAGCAGGGCCATGACGGCGCCGACCTCGTCGAACACCTCGCGCTGCCGCGGCGTGAGCAGCGCCAGGACGCCGCCGTCACCGTCCGTGACGGCCCGCACGAGCGCGCCGAGGACGTCGTCGAGCCGGGGCAGGCCGAGGCGCTCGTGGTCGGCGCCGGGCGCGAGGTCCGCCAGGTCGGACAGCAGCTCCGCCGAGCGTGCGCGCAGGTGGGCGGCGAGCCAGGGCGCGGCCGCGAACTGCAGGGCGTGCGTCTGCTCGTGCAGCGCCACCCACAGGCGGAAGTCGTGCCCGTCGACGCCGAGCTGACGCTCGGTGGCCAGCACGTTGGGAGCGACCAGCAGCAGACGCCCCGGCTGCCCGGGCTCGGCCGTGAACGGGTCGTACTGCCCGATGACCTTCCCGGACAGCAGGGCGAGGACGCCGCCGACCTGCGCGGCGGCGGCCAGCCGGGCCGCGTCGGGCACCTCGACCGGGGTGCCGTCGCGGCGCGTCGCCAGGGGCGCCGCCATGACGGCGAACATCTCGGCGTTCGCGGCCGCCCAGCGGGGCCGGTCCACGACGAGGACGCGCGAGATGTGGGCGGGGTCGCGCCCGTCGGCGGGCGTCAGACCGGTCGCGCCGGCGACGTGCCGGGCCGCGACCGCGGCCGCCAGCCGCAGGTCCGTCACGAGCTCGACGAGGGTCGCCCGGTCGGCGACCGGGCCGGGGGCGGCGACCCGACCGGCCAGGCGCGCGGCCGCGCGCCAGTCGACGGGGCCGGGGGCGGTGGGCTGCACCGGCTCACGGTAACCCGCGGGACGCCGGGGCGCCGGGGCGCAGCGGGCGGCCGTCAGCGGCAGCCGCAGCCCGCCAGCGACGCGACGAACCCGTCGATCGCCTGCCGCGGCGCCCACTGCCCGCCGTCGGGCGTCTGGTCCGCCATGACGGCGAACACGAGCTGACGGCGCTGGGAGTCCAGGACCGTGCCGGCCAGCGACGTCACGTGCGGCAGCGACCCCGTCTTGGCGCGCACGAGACCCCTGGCCCCGGACGACGTGAAGCGGTCCGCCAGCGTGCCCGTCAGGCCGCCCACCGGCATGCCGACGGCCACGTCCCGCAGGGCGGGGTGGGCGGGATCCGTCGTCAGGCGCACGACGTCGGCCAGCAGCGCGGGCGACAGCGACGAGCCGTCCCCGAGGCCCGAGGCGTCGGCGAGCCGTGCGCCCGACACGTCCACCCCGAGCGTCGCGACCTGCCTCAGCACCGCCTGGGTGCCGCCGTCGAAGCTGGGCGGCAGGCCGGCGTCGAGCGCGACGAGCCGCGAGACGACCTCGGTGATCGAGTTGTCGGACGTCTCGAGGAAGTAGTGCACGACGTCCACGACCGGCGCGGACTCCACGCGCGCGAGCTCGGCGCCGTCGCCGGCCGCGCCGCGCACCGGGGTGCCCTCGACGGTCACGCCCACCTCGGACAGCCGCTCGGCGAAGACCTTGGCGGCCTGCAGGGACGGGTCGGCGGACCGCGGCGCGTACTCGCCCTCGCGCAGGCGGCCGACGTCGACCGCGAGCGCGGTGACGGGTGCGACGAACCCCTCGCCCACGTTGGCGGGGTCCCAGGTCGGGCTGACCGCCGGGCCGGTGAACAGCGCGTCGTCGACCACCAGGCGCACGCTGGTCACGCCCTGCAGCGCCAGGGACGCGGCGGTGCGCGCTGCCAAATCCGCCATCCCGGCCCGGCCGTAGGTCGCGGCGGGGTCGCCCGCGCCGGCCGCGAGCATCATGTCGCCGCCTCCGACGAGCGCGATCGTGCCGTCGTCGACGCGCACCACACGGGTCGCCAGCGTCGCGTCCGGGTCCAGGGCGGTCAGCGCCGCGACGCCCGTGAGGACCTTCGCGGTGGACGCCGGCACGCGTCCGACCTGCGGCGTGCTCCCCGCCAGGACTTCGCCGGTCAGCTGGTCCACGACGGTGACGCCCACGCTCGGGCCGAGCCGCGGGTCCGCGACGAGCGCGTCGACCAGCGCCTGGACCTGGTCCGGCGCGGGGAGCGGGACCTGCGGGTCCAGGTCCCCCACGGCGCGCGGCACCGCCGTGGGCTCGACGGCGCCCGGCGCCGTCGGGAAGGGCAGCGGGTCCGGGACGGGCGGCGCGAGGGTGACGATGCCGGGCACGACGTCGTACGCGTCGGCCGCCGCGTAGCCACCGGCCGCGAGGACCACCACGAGAGTGCCCACCCCCGCTACCCGTGCCGCTGTGGTCATCGTCACCCGTCTCGTCGGAGCGCGGTTCCGGTACCGCCGCATCGGTGCGTCAGACTACTGTCCGAGACAGCGGCGCCCGGGGACGACGACGCGCCCACAGGCCGATCGACCCCCACCGCCGACGGGCGGGGACGCGTGGAGGAAAGCACAGTGGAGTTCGACGTCACGATCGAGATCCCCAAGGGGCAGCGCAACAAGTACGAGGTGGACCACGCCACGGGGCGTATCCGTCTCGACCGCATGCTCTTCACCTCGACGCGCTACCCGGACGACTACGGGTTCATCGAGGGCACCCTCGGTGAGGACGGTGACCCTCTGGACGCGCTCGTGCTGCTGGAGGAGCCGACCTTCCCCGGCTGCCTGATCCGCTGCCGCGCGCTCGGGATGTTCCGCATGCGCGACGAGGCGGGCGGCGACGACAAGGTGCTGTGCGTCCCGACCGGTGACCAGCGCGCGGCGTGGCGCCAGGACATCGACGACGTCTCCGACTTCCACCGCCTGGAGATCCAGCACTTCTTCGAGGTCTACAAGGACCTGGAGCCGGGCAAGTCCGTCGAGGGCGCCCACTGGACGGGCCGTGCCGAGGCGGAGGCCGAGATCGAGAGGTCGCGCCAGCGCGCGATCGACTCGGGGTACTACAACCACTGACCCGCGTACGCCGACGCCCTCCCCCCGTTCACGGGTGGGAGGGCGTCGCCGCGTGAGGTGACCGGTCAGGGACGTCCCGCGAAGGGCATCGTCTTCGACCAGCGCATCGACGTCACGCGCAGCGGGACGCCGGGCTTCGACGCCTCCATGATCTGGCCGTTCCCGACCCACATCGCCACGTGGTAGATGCTGTTCGGGTCGTTCGGGTTGTCGCCCCAGAACACCAGGTCGCCCGGGCGCAGCTGGTCGTAGCCGATCTTGAGGACCTGCTTGTACTGGTCCCGCGACGTGCGGTTGATGCTGACGCCCGCGGCGCGCCACGCCTGGCTGGTCAGCCCGGAGCAGTCGTAGCCGTCGGGGCCCGAGCCGCCGTACACGTACGGGATGCCCACCTTGCT